>WOUR01000014.1 GCA_009772935.1 Rhodospirillaceae bacterium | reverse complement strand
GCCGTCGGCAAACTCCTCCACCGCTACTGCCCCAGCGAGTGCGCCAACTACTTCGCAAACGATGGATATCGTCTATCCAATCGAGATACGCTCTAGAACCAACGCTCCGGCACCCGGATGATGTCGCCCGGCCCCACCGGGGAGTCTTCCGTAACCGTCTCTTCCTGACCCTGCTGCGCATTGAAACGCTGGATGGTGATGCGCGTCTTGGAAGCGCGCCGCGTGTATCCACCAGCGATTGCGATCGCCTGAACAACGTTGATCCCCGATACGTAGGGGAACGATCCCGGACGGCTGATCTCACCGATGATGTAGAACGGACGCCGAGACACGAGGTCGACGCTCATCCGCGGATTGCGGAGATAGCCGCCCGAACGATAGCGCTCAGCCAGCATCGCCTCGATCTCGGGCATCGTCATCCCCAGCACGACCACCCGGCCCGCCATGCGGGGCGAGATCATACCGGTCGAATCGACTTCGTACTCCCCGGACAGCTCGGTGTCCGACAGAACCGTCACGCGCAGCCGGTCGCCCGGCGCAACGCGATACTCGCCGAGCCGCAGGTTCTGCGTGCCTTGCGAGGGCTGCTGGATGGTCATCGTCGACATCGGCGGCTGCGGATCGCAGGCACCGACAACCAGTGCCATTGCTACGACGAGCGGTCCGAGGCAGCGGGAGAGGAAACTAGTCAGATTCACCGGATCACCGCGCTCCAACGACTCGAATAGAGATCACTTCCCTGGTGAACGATGGACCACCGTTGGCGACGTCGGTCGACGATCCGCTGGTGTGTTCGTACAGAGGGCCGATCTGGACCTGCGGGCGCAGGGAATACAGCAAACCCAGAGACGCGCGCCAGTAGTAATCGGTACGCGGCCCCACACCGGAGCCGGGCACAGGGTTGTATTGTGCAATATTAAAACCCGTTCCGCCCACCATCTTCCAGGCGTCATGGATATCGTAGGTGAAGTCGATGCCGAGCGACGTCGAGACGTAGTTCTGGTAGTTGCTGTAGGCCGATTCGTTGACCGACCGCATGAACGCCGGCCGGATTGTCAGCGGCTCATAACCGTTCCAGGAGCCCGACAATCCGAACGTCAAGGCCGGGGTAGAAGTGCCGCCCGCCAGGAACGTCTGGTTCGTGTAACCGATAAATCCTTCGAGGCTGGTCTTTTCCGTGAACCTGACGGTCGCTCCGAAGTTCACGTACCAACCATTCGAATCGCGTTGCTGCCCAAAGGAATTGATGAACTGGTCGTAGATTCGCTGGTTCAGGCCGGGTGATACCCAAAAATCGATGCCATCGATGACTTCGTAACCGATCCGAACCCGCTCTTCATACTCCCAGCGATCCCGGCTGGCGCCCGGCAGCCCGCCCGCGGGGACGATGCTGTTGTCGATGTACGTGTAGCGGGTTGCCGAAACCTTCGCGTCGTAGAAGAAACGGTTGAAGCGCTGATAGAGGCCGATCTGCACCGGAAGGGAGTCGGCTACCGTCGGCGAGCTTGCAACCAATGCGTTGGGCGTGCCCAGTGCTTCCGTCTGACGCCGGACGCCAACGAGCCCGGTGACATAGAAATCCTCCTGGATGTCGAGACGTCCGTCCGCCTGGACGTAGCCGTTCCAGTAGTTCTGGGAAGTCGCGTTCGAATAGAAGCCGAAGCCGCCGCCGGCCGCCACGCGCAAAGAGTGATTGAGCCACTCGGATTTCAACTCCACGATCGGCTTGATGAGCATATAGGGCGATCCGACCGTTGGTGCCGAAGTGGCGTAGACGTTGCTGTCGTAACCGCCTTGCACCTCGATCGACGGGTAGAGGGTGAACGCGCCGACAGCGATGCCCACCTCGCTTGTTCCAATGCCGGGCGCCGCCGAGGATACCGGCACGTCCGCCGGAATATCGACTGCAGGCGTCTGCTCGAAGAGAATCTCCGCAGCCGGCGACGCCGACTCCATCTGTGCGTGCGCAGCCGACCCGGCGCACGTCAGCAGGACCCAGCCGACAAGCGGCGACCAGATCAGCTGCGATCGGTTCGCACTAATCGGCATGGGTGCTTGTGGCCATCCAGGGAACGGTCCGAGGGTCGGCTGGAAAAAAGTTCCCTGCAGACACTCCTGAACCCTATCTAGGGCTCTGCTGCTGCGGCGTCGTCGGGTCATAGATAACCGGTGGAAGCGGCCCAGGCGGCCCAGGGAATGGCGGCGCCGGCGGTTGCGGATTGCTGACCGGCGTATATGGCGACGGCGGCGACGGAGGCGCCGGAGGCGCCGGAGGCGCCAGCGGAAGGGCACTCACCAAGCTCACGAGCGTCGGACCCGAAGTCCCTCCCGGAGCGCCCAGAGTGGACGCAACGAACTGCTGCCAGGTCGAGCCACCCACCGGACCGTAACTTGCGACGTTGTACTGGGTATCGTTGGGAGGCGGGATGAGAGGATCTCCGGCCGTGTTAAAGCCGTCGATTCCGCCCGGAGGTCCACCGTCCGGAGCGATATTCTGCAGCGGCGCTGCGTTCTGCAACGGACCCGCGTTCTGCAACGGGCCAGTGCTCTGCAGCGGCCCCGCACTTTGCAGGGGACCGGCGCTCTGGAGCGGGCCGGCTGTCTGGATGGGACCGGCGCCCTGCAAGGGCCCGGCGTTCTGGAGCGGACCACCCCCCTGCTGCGGGGCCTGCTGAGCCTGCTGGGGATCCGCAGTGGGGCTACCACTGGTTCCGGCTCCGCCAGGGCCGGCCCCCTGCATCGGCCCGGTTCCCTGCTGACTGGGCCCTGCAGCCGGCTGAGAATTACCCGGCAGCACCTGCGCCACCTCGGGACCCACCTGCGCAGACGCGCTCACGGCCCAAAGTAGGACCGAAATCGCCGCGAAACCCTGCGTCCGGAGTGCAATTTTTAACGTGTTACCCAACCCAACCGCGCGTCGGTGTGACGACATGGTCAATTTTGCGGAAGCGTTACACCCACTTGGCCCACCTCGATATGCTCGATTGGTCCCACCCAAGTCACTCAACAAACTAGCGAATTGCATGCAGAAAGCCAAGGCCCCTCAGCCCCGACCCAATTTTCTCTGACCTGCGTCAACCTCTTGACCCAGGATTTTGCAATCGTGACGCAGGATTGTGGCGAAATGCAGAATAAGCTGCAGCAAAAACGCAAACAAACGATCCGTATTTTCCCCAGGGGAGTCGGCTCTGTTCAACCCTTGTGATGCCCTGTGTCGGGGAGCCCGAGGTTGCTTAGATCCGCCAACGACTCGAGCGCCGTTGCAAACCCTTCGATATTTCCGCAGGCAACCCGCCAATATTTCAGGGGCGCAGAACGGGACAACAGATCCACGTCGGACTCAGCGCTGCCGACGAAGAGCACGGGTCTACCCGATTCCAGGCAGGCATAGATCTTGGACGGCATGACATAGCCCACGAAAGAATCACGCAGCGTCACGAGGTGCGCGGCCGGGGCACGGAGCAAGCCTGCCAGCCTTTCCAAAGGCACGGGAAATGACCGATGGAACGGCAGACCGGCCGCCGTGAAGCGGGTGGCAATCTCCTCTGCGCCGGCCCCTGTGGCGCTAAGCCACAGCACGACACGCCCGCTTCCCTGCTTGTGATGAAGCTCATAGCCCCGTGCCACGGTCTCGACTTCATGAGCGACCCCGAAGTTGCCCGAATAGAGCAGCACGCATTTCCCGGCCAAATCCGCCGGCAGGGGCTCGACCGGTCCACTCGGGTCAAACGTCACGGGCGAACCGTCCCGTACCAGGACAATCCGCGCGGCCGGAACGCCCGTCGCATTCAGGCGCCGCCGCTGGTCTTCGCCCAGGACCTCGAATCCATCGACGCGACGGCGCCAGAAATTCGTCAGTGCGAGCAGCAGGCTCAGGACGCGCGATGGCCGGTCCTGCGCCGCGATCAGGCATTCAGGATGGAAATCGGTGATCCGGTAGATGAGCCGTCCCCGCCAAAGCAACTTCAGAGGCACCAGCAGATGAATGAGGAAAGGCGGCGAGCCGGTGAACAGGATGCCGTCGGCCGCCCTCAGCGCACGTAAGGCACCAAAGATCAGGCGCATGTTCGTGGTGATCGTCCACAACATACGGCCCGCCAGCGAGCGACGCGGGACCGGACGTGCGGGCAAGCGGACTTCCGTCAGGCTACCCTTGCCGCATTCCTTTTGCACCTTCGACCCGGCACCCGTCGTCAAGCCCACCAGCGTGACCTCGTGCCCCTGCTCTGCCAGCCTCTGCGCGCGCATCTGCATGTACTGCCCGACGGCGCCGAAATCCGGCGGCAGCCAGTCGGCGATGATGACGATGCGGCGCTCCCTCACCGGATCGAACGGGCTCTGCTCGAACAGTTCGGTCACGTGGCGGCTCCCGGTCGTCCCGCGTCGGCGATCGAACGATAGAGTTCGGCCATCCGCCGGGCGACAGCAGGCCAGCCATAGTGATCGATGACATGCGTTCGCCCGGTCTCTCCCTGCCGGCGGCAGAGCTCCGGGTCAGCGAACATCGCCCGCAATCCCGCCGCTATGGCGGAGGGAGTCGGGTCGACCACCAGCCCGGCCTGAATATCGCGCACGATCTCCGACATGCCGACATCGGGCGTGGCCAGCACGGGCACCCCCCTCCGCATGGCCTCGAAGGCGGCAATGCCGAAGTTCTCCGACAGCGACGTCATCGCAAAAAGGCGCGCCGCCGCGAACAACGCCTCCTTGTCGACGCCCGAGACATGTCGCGCGATGATCGTCACCCGGTCGGCGACACCGAGGCGAGCCGCCTCCGACGCCAGGAAGCCGGCATGGCCGCCATCGTCGCCGGCCATGACCGCGCGCACCGACGGCGCCTCGGCCAGGGCTGCGATCACCCGGTCGAGCCCCTTCTCCCAGCTCAGCCGCCCGAACGACAGGACCATCGGACCGCGTGAAATCGCTTCGGCCACGTCCGGAGACAGCGCCGCCTTGGACGGCGGCGGCGGATCGTCGACGCCGTGCGGAATCATCACGATGGGCGGCAGGCGCCAGCCAAAGCTCGCGATGTGCTGCGCCTCGATGGCCGATGTCGCATGGACCGCCGCGGCGGCCTCCAGATTGGGACGGTCGATCAGGCGGATCCAGGCTTCCTTGACCCAGCGGCTCTTCCGCCGGATCAGCTCGGGAACGAGCATGCCTCTCGGCGAGATTACATACGGGATGCCGCGAGCGCGCGCCGCACGGGCTCCGGCGAGGATCGGCCACAGGAAGACCGAGTGCAGGTGCACGACGTCGAAGCCCGCGATCGATGCCGCGAGGGCTCGCCCCATGGGCGGAGACCAGTAAAGCCGGCGCAGCACGCGACTGGGAAAGTAGGTAACCTTCACCCCTTGGACGTCGACCGGGATCATCAGTGGCACATCGCTGTCCGATGGGCCGTCGACGCTGGTGGTGAAGACCTGCACGTCATGGCCGGCTGCGGCAAGTTCCCGGCAAAGCGCATGGACGGAACGGATCGGCCCGCCATATCTCACCGCCGGCAGATAGGTCGGAACGACGTGAAGAAGGCGCAACGGCTCGTCCACAGATTCGCAAGGGCTTGATGTACCGGGGCAATTGATAGCATAGATGTTGCAGGAATGGGCTCTGCGATCGAATGAAGCTCCGAATCGATTTCCGGCCGTCGATCGTCGTGGCATTGCTTGCCACCGTCGCATTCCTGTTCTGGCTGGCGATGCTCGTGCCCGGTGCCTGGTGGATCGCCCTGCCCTTCGCGCTCTTCTACTCGATGCTGCTGGCCGTCGCCGCCCTCGCTCTACTGCGAATCTGCATGATCGAGCGCTGGATCTGCTGGGATGCGCCGGGCCGGCTGCTGATCGTGGCCCCCCACGAGGACGATTGCGTCATCTCCGCCGGCGGGCTTGGTCTGCGCAACAGTCGCCTGGGTGGCGTCACGCGCGTTGTCTATCTCGCGCGCGATGAAGCGCCGGCCTTGCCGGAGCGACGCGAGGCGGAAGCGCGCGCCGCCTGGGGCGTCGCCGGCCTCGGCGGGGACGACCTGCGCTTCCTCGATCTCATGCCGCCCCTAGAGAGTCGCGATCCGGAGAAGCTGCACAAGGCTGCGGCCGTCCTGCGGGGCGTCATCGACGAGTTCAGGCCGACCGTTCTCGTCACGCCGGCCTTCGAGGGCGGCCATGTCCATCACGACATGGCTGCGGCATTGATCGATCGCCTACTCACGCCGGCCGATCGGTTCGCGGTGTTCGAGGCGCCGGAATACAGCCCGTATGTCTCGCTCGTGAACACGCCGCACCGTATCCTGGCCCTCACCGCGCGTTGGCTGTTCGGCCTGGTTGCCTACAACGGACCGCCGGACGGGGTCGACCGACGCACGATCCTCAAGCTCCGGTTGTCGCCGCAGGAACTGGCCGACAAGCGGCGCATGCTGGCGGCCTTCGTGAGCCAGAATGCCCCCTCCCTGGTGGCGACGCGCAGTTATCCCGACCGGCTGATCACAGGCATTCGCGACCGCCATCGGCGCTACCCCTTCGACTTCGATCGATCCTATCTGCGCCTCGTGCTGGCCCTGCGCCGTCGCCTGCCGGCCCGCCTCGTTGACCGGATCCTCCCGGTTCAGCTCGGCACGATCGGTCGTCGGGGGACGATCACCGACTGGGATACCGAATGGGGCAAGGCATGACCGGCTTTGCCTCCGACCTCACCCATTCCACCTACGAATCGCCCGACATCGTGGCGCTTTATGCCCGGCCCGATGGGCTTCAGAAGCCGGAGCAGACGCTGCTGGCACAACTCGGTCCCGCGCTCGGCACAATGGACATGCTCGACATCGGTGTCGGAGGCGGACGGACCACCCGCCATTTCGCCCCGCACGCCCGCACCTATCTCGGCATCGACTACTCGGCCGCGATGATCACGCGCTGCAAGCTGGAGTTTCCTTCCTTCCGGTTCGCCGTAGCCGATGTGCGCCGCCTCGAGTTCGCGGCGGATGAAAGCTACGACTTCGTCCTTTTCAGCTACAATGGCATCGATCATCTCGATCGGCGCGAACGCATGATGGCGCTCACCGAGATGCGCCGCGTCCTGCGAGCCGGCGGCCTGATGGTCTTCTCCAGCCACAACGCAAACTATCTTCCTTGGATCGTCGACCGCTTCCGCTTCCGCGTCCACGCCAGCCTGCGCGAGACGTTGCGCTCGTTCAAATGGTCGAGCGTGTTCTGGGCGAAGAACGGCCTGCTGCAGTACCGCATGCCGCTCGCCGCGGGCCGAGTCCATGACGGCACCCATTCCTTCCGCTCATCTGCGCTCTACTACGTGCGCCCCGACATCGGCGTGGCCGAACTGCGTCGCCTCGGCATGGTTGACATCGCCTGTGCCGGCAACGAGAGCCGCGACTTCCTGCCAGGCGACGATCCGCGCCTGGAGCGGGATTCCAATCCGTGGATCTACTACATGTCGCGCAAACCGGGGGGCGCCTGACATGGCCCTCTCCGTCGAACTCGTCACGTCGGTCGAAGCGTTCGAACGGCTGCGAAAAGAATGGAACGAGCTCGTCGATGCAATGGAATTCCCGGAGATCTTCTATCGCTGGGAATGGAGCTTTCTTTTCTTCCGGCACTGCCGGGCCGGCGACGAGTTGTTCGTCGTCGTGGCGCGCGATGCGCCGGCGGGCCCGATCGCGGCCTTGGCGCCGCTCTGCCTGCGCCGCGCGCGATCCTTCGGCGTCGGCGTCACGGTGGCCGAGACGATCGTCGCGGGGATTGCCGACTATCAGAATTTCCTGGTGCGGGCCGGCGTTCACAGGGGCCGCGCCGTCACCGCCATCCTAGATTTCCTCGACATCCACGCCGACCGCTGGGACGTGCTCGATCTCCAGCAGTTCTGCAGCCGCGATCCGACGACGTTCCAGATCGTGAATGCCGCGCAGGCGCGTCATCACTGGACGGCGCGCACGCACATGCAGACCCCGGTGGCGGTGCGCGACCTAAGGCCGGGGCGCGCCACCGAGGATACCGGCCGGCTGCACCGCATCCGTAGCCGGCTCCAGGCGCTGCCGGCGCGCGGCTTCGAGGTGCGGATCGCGTGCAGCGACTTCGACGCGCTCTGGCCGCGGTTTTGCGATCTCCACGTCCGGACGTGGCCCGGCAGTCCTCTGGGGCGAGAGAAGGACAGGAAATTCTTCGACGCGCTGGTCGCCAGCGAAGGCATGCGAGCCCACCTCGACCTGTCCGTCGTCTCATCGGGGGAAAAGATGGCGGCGGCGCACTTCGGGTTTATCGACGACCGGAAGGCCTACTACTACATGCCGGCGCGGGATCGGGCGTTCCACAACGATCGGGTCGGCGCGGTGCTGCTGCTCGCGCTCGTCGACCATCATGCAAAGACCTGCACGAAGTTCGATTTCATGCGTACCCTGGGCACTTACAAAACCTGGTACACCGACACAATCGACATGAACTACCGCATCGTCATCCATGCCAATGCGAGCTTGAGGGCTCTTGCCTACGGCCTGTTCGACGTCTCGCGCCGGTTCGTTGTCGAACTTGGTCTGCCTCGCGCGTTGCTTCGCCTCCTGAGAGAAAAGCGACGCGCGCCGCCAGTCACTTAGCGCCGTACTTGTCGACCAGAGCCAGGTAGGCCATCGCCTGGCCCTCGAGTGTGAAATTGTCGGCAATCATCTCGCGCGGCGCATAAAGCCCCGCCTCCACGCCAAACCAGAACTTGTCGAACGCGGGCAGGAGGTCGCCGCCGCCCTTGAACTTCATGCCACACCGTTCGTCCCAGTACGGCACCGAGGTCACCGGCCCGAATCGCACCAGATGCGGCGCATACTTCGGATCCTTCCAGAGTCCGCCCTGGTCCCAGGCAAGGAGCGGAACGTCGGACGCCAGCATCTGCTGGGCAGCGAGGCCCTGCGTCTCGTGATGGCTGAGGTAGATCATGGCCCGCGTGCGCCGGCTGAGGTCGTGCAGCCGTTCCTCGCGATAGAAGCCGTATCGAAGCGTCTCCACGGTGAGGCGCCGCTGCCGGAGTTCGTTCAGCAACGGCTCGACGATGGTGCGCATGTAGCGGCTCCGCTGCCGGACCACCTTGTCATAGATCAGGACATCGACGTCCTTGTTCGCGCGCTTCGACGGAGACCAGCGGTCGGTGTCGATGCCGGCTGGCCAGACGCTGATACTGCCCGGCCAGACGGCCGAGAACATCCGCTCGACCCATGGGCTCGGGACCAGAACGCGGCGGATCCTGCGGCGGCGCAGCAGATCCGGATCGTCGCTCGGATGATTGTAGATCGACGTGCCGAACAGGATCGGGCTTTCCTGCGGGATCTTCGCCAGCACATGTGGCTGGCCGACCACGCAGGCCAGCTCGTGCGGATTCTCCCGGATGTAACCATAGTCGTTGACGCGGTACGGCACGTTCAGACGGTCCAGGCCCGCGCACAGGTTCAGGTAGACGCGCATTGTCCCGCCGGGCTGTTTCGGCCCACGAAGAGCCCAGCGCACCATGCGCCGGGGATAGCGATCCAAGGGCACCCAGCGATCGGAATCCTGCTCTTCGTAGAAGAGATTGAGGGGTGCGCGCGACGGCACTAGGACTCCGCCCTCCCGGTTTGCGGCCGGCCAGTCATGATCTCGCGATAGAGCTTCGCCATGTCCGAAGCAACATCGTCAATGGAGCGCGTACGACGCATGTTGCTCGACAGTCGCGCCACCTCTGCATGATCGGTGGCGGCGACCCGGATCGCGTCGGCCCACGGCCTGGGATCGTCGAACGGCAACAGCCATCCATCGACGCCGTGATGGACACGCTCGGAAATGCCACCCAGATCGGCACCCATGACCGGGATGCCGAGCGCGCGCGCCTCCTGCACGACGATCGGCCCGGTCTCCATATAGCGCGACGGAACGGCGAGCACGTCGATGTCCGCCAGGAATTCCGGCACCTTTTCGTGCTCCACCAGCCCCATCAGCTGAATGCGCGAATCCTTCCGGGCCGCCTCCTCCATTCGACGACTAAAGCGGGCGTCCTGGCCGACGCCGGCGATCCGCAAAAGGACCGGCAGGTCGGCGGGAAGCTCGGCCAGCGCGCGCACAAGCATGTCGGCGCCCTTGTAGCGCTCGAGCCGGCCGAGGAAGCCGATCACGATCTGCCGGCGATCGACGCCTTGCAGCGGCCGCTGCTTGCGCTCCGAGAACTCCGCACTGGCCGACTGCCCCGACACCACCACCTTCTCGAGCGGGATCGCATTCTCCGCCAGCGCGGCCCGCACCCACTCGCTGGGCGCCACGATGCGCTCGCTGAGCGTGGCCATCGAGCGCAGCTGCCTCGCTTTCGTGGCGGCGGCGGCCCGCGCCGAGAGCAGCGTGGCCGCCCGCGGCGAGAGGCGCGATATCGCACTGTCGGTGACATCCCAACGCGGCAGTTGCGACAAAAGATAGGCCGCCGGCGCCGGCAGGCCACGGTCGAGCGCCCAGCACCTGGCGCAGCGGCGGTCGTCGATGCGGCCATCACACGGGCTTTCGTCGTTGAGCAGCATCGTGCCGCGCATACAGATCGGCGACGGGACGTGCATCGTGACGACGCTGGGAATGTCCATTCGTGCCACTTGCCGGAGATGACGCAGGCCGGCGCCGCTCGTCCAGGAATGCAGGTGGAACAGGTCCGGCTTTGCGGCCTCCACTATCTCCTGGAACACGGTCCGCCGCTTGCGCACGTCCCTGTCGCTGACGCGCTGGATCTCGGGCGCGTCGATCGGATAGCGGACGACCTCCACGCCATTCCACGAATACTGGTCATAGGTGCCGTCGGTCGCGGCGATGATCGTACCGTCGATCGAATGCCGTGACAGCGCCGACACGAGATCGCGCACATAGACCTCGGTGCCGCCGGTCGAATCGGGAAAATAGAAGCCGACACAATGCACGATGCGAAGCCGCTTGCCCTCGCCCGCTACACCCGGTGAACCGACGACCTCAGATGTCATTGCTGCAGCGTCCTGAGCCGCAGCAGCCGCTCCGTGGTGGCGAAGCCAAGCACCTTGTAGGCGAAGGCCAAGGCCGGCCGCACCGGCGGCACGAACTCCGGATCGAGCCGGTAGATCCAGTCCACGACCTCCGCGGCTTCCCGTGGATAAGCCCGTGCGAACGCTCTTACGTTGGGCCACAGCATGCGAATGGCGGCGCGCTTGCGGCGCAGGGTCAGCTCACCACGTCCTTCGAGCATTCCGAGCGTCTTGCGGTAGATCGAGATGTGGGTCCAGAAGCCGAGATCACGCCTGAATCCCGCGGTATGCTGCAATCGCTCGCCGGCATGGCGGCGGTGCACGAAGGCCGGCTTGCGGTAGATGGCCAGTCGCGGCTGGCGCATGGCGACCTCGAGGATGAACAGGCGATCGTCGCGCAACGCGAAATCCTGGCGGTGCGGGATGCCGCGGATCAGGTCCCGGCGGAACAGGAAGGCCGAATAGTGCGATGACCAACCCTCGCCCAGCTGCTGGGCGATGAAGTCGTCGCAATCGTCCCAGGCGTTGACCTGCCGCGCTCCGGTTTCGTCATCGTAATCTTCGTAGCCTGCAACGACGAGGTCGGCACCTGTCTCGCGGGCGAGCGCCAGTTGGCATTCATTGGCATCTGCGCAAAGCCAGTCGTCAGAATCGAGAAAGCGCACATAGTCGCCGCGCGCCGCCTGGAGCGCCGTCTCGACTGCCCAGTCCTTGCCCCAGTTGTCGGTGCGGATGGCGACGATGTCCCGCTGGCCCTGCAGCCAGTCCCAGGTCCCGTCCGTGCTGCCGTCGTCGACGACGACGATCTCGACGTTCCCGCCGGCGGACCGACACGATTCGACGGCCTGCGGCAGGGCCCACAGGCGGTTGAAGGTCGGAATGACGACGGATATGTCGCTCACGACATCACCTTAGCCGGTTGGGGGCGGCAAGGGCATCGGCTGCTTCGAGCAGCCCTTGGGCGGCCCGCGCCGGCGAATAGATATCCATGCGCGCAGCCAGCGCGCGGCGTACCCCGCCAATGTCGAGCGCGAGAACCGATGCGATCGCCCTCGCCAGCGCCGGAACGTCGTCGAGCGGCGCCACGGCCCCCGTGACCCCCGGCTCGATCAGGTCGGGCCCGCAGCCGACGGCATCCGACACCACCGCCGGAACGCCGCAGGCCATGGCCTCGTTGACCACCAGGCCCCAGGTCTCGACCGCGGTCGACGGCAGCACGACAACGTCGGACGAGGCATAGACCGAAGGCAGCCCGCTCTGGTTCACGAACCCAAGGAACCGGGCGTCGACGCCGCTGGCGCGGACGGCTTCCTCCATCCGGCCCTGAAGTTCTCCGGCCCCGGCAACGACGAGTTCGACAGGCTGCCCGGCCGCGGCAAGCCGCGAGACGGCCTGCACCACATCGAGCGGCCGCTTGCTGTCCACCAGCCGGCCGACGAACAGCACGCGTCGGCGTCCGTCTGGCGCGCCCTGGCCACCGGCCCCACGCGCCGCATTGCTCGCACGTTCGAAGGCATCGTTGTCGATGCAATGGGGCGAGAAAAACATCCGGTCCGCCGCCACACCATAGTGCTCGAGGTATTTGCGGTTGCGCTGGCCGACATACAGGCAGGCGTCGAACTGCTTCAGCAGGTGCGGGAATACCACGCCCTTGACGCGTCCAACCGCGCCGCCGCGCTGCCCCGCGAGCTGCGAATCGCCCCGCACCATCACGGGCACGCGCGCGCGCCGGCACGCCCTCACCGCCTGCCAGTAAGACCGAAGGGACCAGCCCGGCACCAAGAAGGCATCGAAGCGGCTCTCCGAAATCCGGTCGGCGATCTCGGGCGTGTTGCAGCCCGCGAAGGTCTGGGTCGACGGCACACCGGCCACATTCGTCAGGAACCGGCTCTCATAGCCGGACAGGAGATCGACGTCCCATTCGAAGGCGACGCCGTAGCCCGCTCGCCCCTGCCCCATCGCGTCTTGCCGATGGGCGAAATACACCGTGAGATCGCAATGCCGCGCGAGCTCGCGGAAGAACGGCGCGTAGTACTGGATCGGATGGCTGACCAGGAAGCCGATACGTCGCCTCATGGGCACTCGCTTCGCGCGCAGGCCCGGTCCAGCGCTTCGGCAAACAGGCGGGTAGACTCGCGCGCCGAATAGCCCTCGAAGACGCTGCGGTCCACGGAGGCCGCCTGGTATGCAGGCCGTTCGATGAACCACCGAAGCGAGGTCGCCACGGACTCGGCTGACGGCAGCTCACCCTCGGTCAGAGTGAGGACCTCGCCGACATGGGCCGAACGGATCATCGCAACCGCCGAGCTGTCGCGGTGGAGCAAGGCAAAGACGGGCCGCTCCGACAGCATCGCCTGGAATACCTTCGACGGCGTATAGTGGGGCTCGGTGGATCCCAGCACGAGCACCGCGCTGCTGTGCATGAGGTGGTTCAGCGTGTCGACATAGCCGATGCGATGGGGATGTTCGTCGACCATCGCCTCGACGCCAGCTGCGCGCGCACGCGGCAGCACGCGATGGCCCTGCGGATCGTCGGGCGAACTGCCGGTTCCGACAAAATGGACGGCAAGTCTCGCCGCCACCTGCGGCGCCAGCTCGCGCAGGGTGCGCAAGCCCGCAAGGAACCTGTCGAGCACGACGAAGCCGGCGGGCAGAAGTGCGCCGGCGTAGATCATGTGGAAGCGGCCGTCCGCCGGATCGAACAGGAAAGGCGCCCGCCCCAGGCTACGCACCAGAGCATAGTCCTCCGGGGCCGTACCCATCGGCATGTAGGCCAGTTCGGACTTCGCAGCGACCTTGGGATTTCGCTCCAGCATGCCAGCAACATAGCCCGGCGCCATGCCGGTGATCAGCGCGGCGTCGCGGACCGACCAGGGCTCCAGGATTTCGGCGAGCCTGTTGGAGGCCCAGGCGCGACTGAACGGCCGTGCGTTTCCGGCCCGGCGATTCACCCAGGGATCCTGGTAATCGATGCCGAACGGCAGGCCATGGCGCAGATGCAGGAGGCGCCCGACCGGCGCGAGGAAGTTGGACGGGATCGTCACCATCACGAAGTCGATCTCGCGGGCCTTCGCCATCCTCGCCAGGGCCCGATAGCAGCCCCAGAAGGAACGGATGCCGATATCGCCGACCAGCCGTACGGGACGCGTCGGCAGGGTCTTCGCATGGACGACCTTGAGACCCGGCGCCACCAGCCGTTCGAGGTCCGGATCGGGCCGCTCCTCGTATTCCGCCGGATCACCGGTGACGACGACCGGATCCCAGCCGAACTCCGGCAGATAGCGCGACCACAGCCGCGCCCTCTGGGCCCCCACGAGGTTGCTCGGTGGAAAGTGACCGCTGACCAGGGCAAGGCGGCGTGTCATGGCAAACGGGTCATGACCGCGCCAGCCGGGCGCGAACCTGCGAGTAGAGATCGATGTAACGCGCCACCACAGCGTCGGCGGAGAAATGCTCGACGGCGCGGCGACGACACTCCGTGCGATCGAGCGCGCCGACACGCTCCACGGCGTCGCAACCTTCCTCGATCGACTTGATCAGGAACCCGTCGACACCGGGCCGCACGATCTCCGGCAGAGCGCCGCGCGGGCACGAAATGACCGGGGTGCCGCAGGCCAGCGATTCGGCGAACACGATGCCGAACGGCTCGTCCCACTGGATTGGCACGACCATGGCCCGCGCCGCGCCCAACAGGGCGTTCTTCTGCACGTCGTCGACCGGCCCGACATACTCGACACCGCCCTTGCCGATCTCCGGCGCAATCTTCTCCCGCCAGAACCGGCCCTCCGGATCGTCCCGCTCGGAATGGTTGCCGGCGATGATCAGCCGGCGGCCGGTGCGTCGCGCGATCTCGATCGCCCAGTGCGCGCCCTTGATCTCCTCGACGCGGCTCAGGAAGACAAGCGGCGCGTCGTCCGGCACCGACGGGCTTCCGAGCGTCAGATTTTCGGTGTCCGCAAAGTTGGGAATGCCGTGCCACTCACCGCCCGCCGGCCGGCCACGGCGCGCAATGTAGTCGCTACACCCCGTGAAGGTGAGGCGCCCGGGTGCGGCCAGTCGGACCGCGAGCCCGACGGTTCGGTGCGTCGGCTCGCGCTGGAAAGACATGATGAGTGGCACGCGACCGCGCAGATGCGGCAGCAGGTAGGCGATGCGCGAGAAGCTGTGGACGATATCCGGCCCGAAGGCCCGCACGGCCCGGGCGAGCGCGAGCGTGTTGAGTACGGTATCGCGCCGCGACAGGGAGCTCAGGCCCGGCCAGGGAAAGAATGCATCGTTGGGGCACTCGGAACCCCGTCGCGCCACCAGCCCGACCGTGTGGCCCGCGGCCCGCAGCCGGCGGACCAGCACGTCCACAATGCGCTCGATCCCGCCATAGTGACGCGGCGGGACCTCGATCTCCGGATCGGCCGTCAGCAGCAGGCGCATCAGCGCAGCGCCTCCCTTCGCGTGAAGGCAGCGGCCACCGATTGCAGCAGCACGTCCTGCTCCCTCTCCCAGTTGTAGCGTTCACGGCCGAGACGCCAGGCGACCGCCGAAGCCTCGGCGAGGACGGCCGGCGACGCAAGCGCATCGAGTGTCGCGGCCAGTTCCGCCGGATCGGCCAGGTCGCAAAGCCGGGCCGCCGCGCCAAGCTCGGTTGCCAGCAGCTTCTGGGCCGGCGTGTCGCTCATGACGACGGGAACACCGGCGAGCAGGTAGGTGAAGATCTTGTTGGTGAGGCAGATGCGGCGGTTCTCGCTGACCTCGGTTTCCAGGGACAGGCCGACATCATAGTCGGCGGCCAACCGGACCATCTCGCCCGGAGGCGCCATCGGCAGCACTCTCACCCTGTCAGCCAGGCCGAGCGAGTGGGCCAACGCCAGCAGTGTATCGCCATGGCCCCACCGATTGCTGCCCCGGATGTCGAGCGTCACACGCGATTGCGTACGTGCCATCGCCTGGATGAAAGCCTGCAAGCCCCGATCGAGGCCGATCGTCTGGGAGAACCAGTAGGCCCGAACTTCAGCCGTCCCCTCCCGGGCCCGAACAGGTCGGGGCTGCAGTGGCGCCATCGACAGCGGGAAGACGTTCAGCACCGTGACAGGTTCAGCCAGTCCATATCGAGCTGCATAAGCCTTGCCGATCAAGGGAGCGGCAGCGGTCATATGTGAACACGACGGCAGGACGGCCTGCTCCACGATCTCGATCATCTTCATCCGGAATGCGTCGTCCCGCGCCCCGGTGCCTTCGCCCGAGTGGAAATCCTCGGCGTCGAACCCGAGGAGAGCGCCATGGCGATGAGCTGCCACGGCCACGGCCGGCAGAGCCGCCACATAGTGCGCGATGTAGAGATCGGCCGGCACCTCGGGCGCGCGCCGCATCAGTGCCGCGACGGGCGTGCGGGCGCTGCGCGCCGCCACGCCGACAGGGACCGCGATCCTCACCGCCGAAAGCGCCTGCGCCAGCGCCGCGGCCATACGTGACACGATCCCTTCGTTCCGCGCGCGCGGCACACGGATCACCTTCCACGGGGCCACAGCCTCGATCTCGTCATCGGCCTGACGCAGCGCTTCGTTGTAGTCGCAGACGATCACCGTGACGGCGTAGCCAGCGCCGTGCAACGCGTCCGCTTCCTTCAGTACCCGCGGGTTGGACGCGAGGTTGCCGGGACTGACGATGCAAACCCTGCGGTGCATGGCTCGGCGTTCAGGCCGGCTCCGGCGATTTGGATTCAATGCGCAACGGCGACGCGAGCTGCATGGCCAGGACGCCGTTGCCCAGGCTCTGCTTGAAGTCGTAGGCGATGCCGCCCGGGCTCGAAGCCGCCACCCGAAAGGGGATGGCGTTTGCGACGCCGTGATCGACGACGATGGTGAGCGAGTTCGTGGAGATGTCGAAGCTGTAGTCGCCCGACGCCAGAAAGAGCGGCTGAAGGCTCAGCGTGCAGACGTGGCGACCCTGGCTCGGCAGCGGGGTCTGCGAGAAGATGCTGGACGAATAGAAGGCCACCGGCAGGTTGTTGGCGTCGCGGAGCTGCAGCTCGAGCCCCAGGCCGGGCATGTCCGTCGTCTCGACCTCGATCCGAAGATTGAAGGGTGTTCCCGGCTCGTAGGTGTCGGTCGGCAGCCCCTGCGCGTCGAGCAGGTCGGCGGAGATGATCGCCGAATGATGGCCGCGCCCCCAGTCTCGTGCCACTTTCCCCTTGCTGAGCGACGCCGAGTACTGGGCGATGGCGTCCTCGATCGGTCCATCGAAGATGAGCCGGCCGCCCTTGAGCACGATGCCGCGCCGTGTGAGTGCCGCCACGGCCGCAAGATTATGGCTGACGAACAGCACGGTCCGGCCTGCACTCGCGACCGCCGACATCCGGTCGAGGCAGCGCTTCTGGAATTCCGCATCGCCGACCGCGAGCACCTCGTCGACGAACAGGATTTCGGTTTCGAGATGAGCTGCCACCGAAAAGGCCAGCCGCGCATACATGCCGACCGAGTAGCGCTTGACCGGCGTGTCGATGAACTTCTCGACGCCGGAGAAGTCGACGATCTCGTCGAACCGCGCCAGCACCTCCCGGCGCGTCATGCCGAGAATGGCGCCGTTCAGGAAGATATTCTCGCGGCCCGTCAGCTCCTGATGGAAGCCGGTACCCACCTCGAGCAGGCTGGCGACGCGGCCGTTCAGCTCGACCCTGCCCAGCGTCGGCTCGAGGATGCGCGACAGGATCTTGAGCAGGGTCGTCTTGCCAGCCCCATTGTGGCCGATGATGCTGACCACCTCCCCGCGCCTGATCTCGAAATCGACGTCGCGCAGCGCCCAGAACTCCTCGACTTCGTCACCTTCAACGACAGCGTGGCCCCGCAGCATGTCGGCGCCGCGGCGCAGAATGCCTCGTGCACTGCGCACCAACGCCTCGCCCAGGATCGCCGAGTATTCCACCTTGTGCCCGATGATGAACTTCTTGCCGAGCTTCTCGGCACGGATGACGATGTCGGACATGCTCAGATCAGGTCGGCGAAGCCGCGCTCGGTGCGGCGGAACGTGTGGATGCCGAGCCAGAGCATGCCGGCGGCGACGAGCATGCTGACGGCGAACCCTGGCAGGTACAGCGGACTGTCGCCGCCCAGGATGGCCCAGCGAAAGCCATCGATCACGCCCACCATCGGGTTCACGCTGTAGAGGAGCTGCCATTCCGGCGGCACGACCTTGGCGGAGAAGCCGACGGGCGAGACATAGAGACCAATCTGGACGACGAACGGGATGATGAAGCGGAAATCCCGGTATTTCACGATCATCGCGGCCGCCCACAGCGCCGGACCGATGGCCACCAGAACCGCCAGCGCGACGAAGACCGGCAGCAGCAGGATGTGCCAGTCCGGCATCACCCCATACCATGCCATGACGCCGATCAGGATGAGCAGGCTCACCCCGAAGTCGACGAGGCCCACCATCACGGTGGCGAAGGGAATGATGATGCGCGGGAAGTAGACCTTGCTGACGAGTTGCGAGTTCGTGATGACGCTGTTCGAAGCGTCACTCAGGATCGACGAAGCGAGCGTCCAGGGCAGCAGGCCCGCGAAGACCAGCACCGCATAGGGTGCGCCGCCTTCGGTCGGCAGTTTGGCGAGCTTTCCGAATACGACAGTGAAGACGATCATGGTCACGAACGGCCGGACGAAGGCCCAGGCCAGACCGATCACCGTCTGCTTGTAGCGCACCGCGACATCGCGCCAGGCAAGGATGAAGAAGAGCTCCCGGTATCGCCAGATGTCGCCCCAGTACTGGCGATCGGCACGTCCGGCCTCGAGGATGAGCCGCTGCGAGGGGCGATCACTGGATATCATAGGCCGGAACTCATACGACGCGGCAGGGCTGCCAGGCGAGCATAGAGTGCCCGCGCGGCGACGACAAAATGCGATCGCCGATAGGGTTCGACGGCCGCCGGATCGGCTCTGCCTCGCGTCAACTGCTGCTCTATCGCCGCAGCCAGCGCGGCGCGATCGGCCGGATCGACGATCACCCCGACACGCTCGTCGGGAATGGCGTCGGCCGTACCGCCACCCTTGCCGCCGATAACCCGCAGGCCGCAGGCCGCCGCCTCGAGATAGACGATGCCAAAGCCTTCCTCCGTGCTCGGCATCACATAGAGATCGGCCAGCCGGTAGAGATCCGGCAGCTCCGCGTCGGGCACGAAACCGAGGAACCGCGCGGCGCCTGGCGCCAGATCGGCAGCGACCGCTTCGAGACGCTGCCTGTCGTCGCCGTCCCCTGCCACAACATGGATGAGATCTGGGTATTTCCTCCGCAATCCTGACAGGACGGAGAATACCGGCTCGTGCCCTTTGTAGCGCTCGTTCGAGGCCAGCCGACCGACCGTGAGGAGGATGGGCCCAGGGCCGAGCTTCAGACGGTCGCGCAGCGCCGCGGAAGCGAGCCCCGGCGTGAAGACATCCCGCACCGTATCCGGCAGAACACGCACGCGCTCCGGCGGCAGGTCGACCCAGGCGAGCAGGATGCGGCGCGTCTCGCGGCTGACCGTACTGACCAGGTCGGCGTGCCGCACGAACCAACGCACGAGCCCGCGGCGGTCTTGCCAGACGTCAGTGCCGTGCGCCTGAACCCAGTACCGCGCACCGTGCAGCCGGGCGATCAGGAAGCCCAGCGGCGCCATGAAAACGTGACCGCAGAAAACGGTGTCGATGGGCCGGAAACGCCACGCTGCGACGATCGCCGCCAGCGAGAAGCGCAGTCGACCGAAGATCGACGGGTTCTGGCGCACACCGTGTGGGAGCACGATTCCGCTGGCGTCGCCATGGCGCGGCAGGACCAGAATCTCCGCGCTGCCGTCGGCCAGCGCATCGAACAGGTCCTGATTGTAGCGCGCGATCCCGCCGCGCGCGCCGTAACAGTCGCTGACAAGAGCGAGGATGCGAGCCCCCATCGCGTCGCTTAGGCCGCCACCGGACCGGTCCAACCGGCGCGCCAGACATTCAGCGCCCAGGCCCGCGAGGCCGCGGAGAGGTCGATCCCCGGCGGCCGGGGTGCACCCGCCGCGTCCTGCAGCCAGCGCCCGGCCGGTGTCGAGAAGCCGGTCTTGCGCCGGTGACGGACACTGTCCGGTAGTGGCGGGTCCGGCACTTCGGCGATCGCGTCCTTGGCATTCATGCCGGCAAGAACGGGGCCGGGCGGAAGCGCCGCGAGGAAGAACGGGTCGACGAACGGCACCCGGATCTCCACTCCATGCGCCATACCCGCCCAGTCGGCATCGCGCAGCAGCTGGTTGCGCATGTAGAGCGACGTCTCCAGCGCGGCCACGCGGTCGAAGTCGCCGAGCGCCCCGCCGGTCCGGATGGCGGCAGCGATCCGACTGAGCGGCGCCAGGCGGCGCAGCCCCTCCTGAACCACCGTCGGATCGAGCAAGTCCTCGAGCTCCCATGGCATATATACGCCCCGCCGCAGCAGATAGGCGCCCGCCCAGGTGCCGCCATACTGCAGCACGCCGGCCGTTTTGGGGTGAAGGCGAAGTCCAGCGGTGACCGCGCTCGACAGGCCCCATCGTGCCAATGCCCCCAAACCGGGCAGCCAGGAAACCGGCCGCAGCCAGTGCACGCTGCGCGGCACGTCGGTGAAGGACGGATAGCCGCCGAAGCACTCGTCAGCACCGAGCCCGCTCAACGCCACCTTGATGCCCGCCTCGCGCGCGGCCTTGGCGACGAACCACGTGTTGATGCCGTCGATCGTCGGCAGGTCCATCGCATCCATCATCGCCGGCAGGTCGCGCTCGAACTCGGCGCGATCAACGGTGCGCACGATGTGACGCGCGCCGTAACGTGCGGCGACCTCGGCAGCCAGCGGTGCCTCGTCGAGCGCCATGCCCTCGAATTCCCGGAAACCCAGCGTCACCGCGGTGATGTCGCGCACACCCATCCCGGCCATCGTTCCCAGCAAGGCGCCGGAGTCTATTCCCGCGGAGAGGAACACTGCGACTGGAACGTCCGCCACGAGATGATGGCGAACGGAGTCGCGGACAGCTTCGGCGAGTCGTGCACGGGAATCACCCGGGCTCGCGGCCGCTCCCGCCCGCTCGGCCAGCGCCGAGGCTACGTCATAATAACGCTGCGGAATGCCGGGTCCGGCGGCATCGACGGTGAGCATCGTCCCGGCGGGCAGCGACTGGATGCTGCGCCAGACCGTGAAGGGCTCGGGCACGCTGCCGAAGAGGTGGAAGCCCACGATCCCGGCGGGATCGGAGTCGCGCGGCACCGCGCCGCCCGCCAGCAGCGCCTTCGCCTGCGAGGCGAAGCGCAGGGTCCAGCCGTCGTCGGCCCAGTAGAGCGGCTTGATGCCGAGCGGATCGCGCGCCAACAGCAGCGTCCGCCTGTCCGCGTCCCAAAGGCCGAACGCGAACATGCCGCGCAGCCGGCTGACCATGCCGGCGCCGTATTCCGCATAGAGCTGCAGCAAGACCTCCGTGTCCGACCCGCTGCGGAAAGTCCGTCCCCTCGCCTGCAGTTCGGCCCGCAGTTCGCGGTAATTGTAGATCTCGCCATTGAAAGTGATCGTGAGGCGTCCATCGGTGGCATGCATGGGCTGCGCGCCGCCTTCGGATAGGTCGATGATGGCGAGCCGGACATGGCCGAAGCCGGTGCGGCCGTCCCCGCTCACCCACAGGCCGCTGCCGTCGGGCCCGCGCGCAACCATGCGCTCGTTCATGCGAACCAGCTCGCCGCGGTCGACCCGGGGCGCAACTTCAAGATAGGCGTGGATGCCTGCTATGCCGCACATGATCCGGGCCGGAGTCTAACGCGCGCCGGTGCCGCGGAACACCACCGCGAAGGTCCTGAGGACGATCACCATGTCGAGCCACAGCGAGCAGTGCTTCAGGTAGTAGAGGTCGTATTCGAGCTTTGAGCGCATCGCGTCGGCTTCGTGGGCATAGCCCTGGTTGATCTGCGCCCAGCCGGTGACGCCCGGGCGAACGATGCCGCGCAGCGCGAAGTGTTCGATATCGCGGACGTAGCCCTCTTCCAAGGAGGCCGCCTCGGGCCGCGGGCCGACCCAGCTCATGTCACCCTTCAGGATGTTGAAGAGCTGCGGCAGCTCGTCGAGCCGGCAGCGCCTCAGAAAATGGCCGCTTCGCGTGATGCGGGGATCGGACGAGGTCGTGAAGCTGGGGCCCGGTACCCCGACGAACATCGTGCGGAACTTGATCATGCGGAAGGCGCGACCGCGCCGGCCGATGCGGGTCTGCAGGAAGAACACCGGCCCTGGACTGTCCAGCCGGACGATCAGCGCGACGACTGCGAGGATCGGCAGCAGCAGCGGCAGGAACAGAACGGTCAGACTCCATTCGATCGCGCGACGGACGATGAGATACTGGCGCGACGGCAGCAGCGACCCGAACTCGTTGGGCGAAAGGCCGCTGAGCGGCGTACGGCCGGTCATGCTCTCCACGACATAGCGCCGGTCGAGCACCGGCACCCCTGCAATGGCCGCATCGGCGAGGGCCGCGAGCTGGCCTTCGCCGAGATCGCCACTCAGATCAGCCACGATCGCATCGACCGTCAGGCTCCGCTGCCGCACATCGTCGAAATCGAGCCACCGGCAGGTTGCAAGCCGCGGCAGGGTGTCAATTGCCGAATGAGGTGTCACGGCGTAGTTGCGCACGAGGAAGCGCCCGCGAAGTTGTGCGATCACCGCCATCCAGAGCACGGTGAGAAATCCGCTGCCGAACAACTGGACGCGCGAATAGTCCAAACGCAGCAGGAGAAGGATGGCGGCGATCAGGGCGTAGGTGATCACCGCTACGGGAGCGACCTGCGCCGTATTGAGCCCGGCCCCCGGAAAAGCGTCCAGCCGACGGCCGCAGTACCAGACGATCGCGTAGGCGACGGCGGTGGTGACGATGGTCAATTCGGACGCATCGAACGGCCCGACGAAAGGTTCATCGTTCGCATAGAGGGGGATTGGCAGCACGACGCAGAACAGGAATCCGAGGACGGCATCGACCCACGTTTCGATGAAGCGCTGGGGTGCCGACCGCATGCGCGAGGTGCCGGTCGTCCGGTGTTCACCGGATGACTCCTCTACCTCGGCCGTGATGGCTCTCGGCACGCCGTCTCCCCAAGTGGAATTACCGGCCATCCCCGCAGGACCCGGCCGAACATCTCTACGCCCATGTGCTGCGCTTCCTCACCCGGACTTCCTGCTCCGGCGCATGCCGTATCGACATCTTGCACCCGGACTGATTATACCGTGATCACTTCGGCGGCGTAAAGCTTTGCTCCACCCGTTCCCTGCGACTGAAAGACTGCGCCCACCCCATGCCGAGCAGGGCTGCCGTCGCGAAGCCGATGGCTGGCATCTGCAGGCTGAAGTCGATCAGCGAATGAAGGATTGCAACGGCGGCCACCGCGAAAGCCGCGGCAGGCAGATAACGATAGGCTGGTCTACGCGTCAGGGCACCGCGCAGCGAGACCGCCCAGGGCAACGCCACCACGACCATTGCAGGGATGGCCGCGAACACGCCGAGTTCGACCACCGTCTCCAGGGGCGTCGAGTGAGCGATGTCATTGGGCTGCAGGCTGTTGGAGGGCTGCAGGAGGGCAAAGACGTCGCCGAAACCGCCCAGTCCCCAACCCAGCCAAGGTGACAACGCAATCGCCTGGAATGCCGCCGACCAGATTCGCAGACGCGACGAATCGTCGGCCGAGGCCGCAAACTTGTAAAGCATCCCACTGCCGGCAATGCCGCCGACGACGAGGAAGACCGCCAGCCCGACGGCGAACATGCGACCGAGTTGCGGGCGCGTCCGCCCGCGGCCTCGCACGAGGAGCAGGCCGAGGAACAGCGTCCCGGCCATCGAAGCGCCGAAACCCGCACGAGAGGCCGACATCAGCATCCCCCCAAGCATCAACAGCGAGAGGGCAAGCAGGACAACGCGCGGGCCGGTGAACCAGTCTATGAGGCGGAAATCCTCTTCCTCCTCGTAGCCGTAGGGAACTTTGGTCTTCGTGCGGTTACTGCTGAAAACCAGCGCGAGGGCCGCGACCACGCACATGCCCATGTAGCAGGCGAACGAGTTGCTGTTCACGAATGTACCGCCCATCAGGCAGCGGTCGCCGAGGGTGAGTTCGTACTGCTTGCGCAGGTAGCTGCCGAGATAGCAGGAGTTCGTCGACATCTGCATCGCGATGCCATAGCTCACGACCAGAACGCCGCTGGCCACGAGCGCGATGAGAAACCACCGCGCATTGTCGCGGTCGCGGCAGAGCGCCCGCGCGATCAGGAAGATCAGCGCGCAGGCCAGGCATTTCAGAAGCGAATTGCGGGCCGCATCGGCGGCAATTGCCGGAATCGGCGCATGGGCACTGCCCAGGATCTCGGCGGCACGCGTGAACAGCCAGGCGTCGGCGGTGAGCGGCGTCCACGTCGTCATCTGCCAGAGCGCGAACCCTGCGAAGAAAATCCAGCATCCGATGAGCACCAGCAACGGCAGGCGCTCGAGTGCACCCACGGCATGCCCATCGCGGCCGCCGACACCCAGCGAAACGGGCATCGCGATGAGACCGAGCAGCACACAAAGCGGGGCCCACGCCCAGTCTCGATTGCCGCCCATGGGCAATGCGGCCAGCACGACCACGGCGAAGAAGACGAAGACCGCGGTCTTGTCGATCGCGCGCCGGACGAACCACCTCCAGTCGCGAAGGACCACCACGCCCGGCTCATGGCCCTTCTCGGTCCATTCCGTCATTGCTTCCCCTTCCGGCGCTCCGTCAGGAGACGCGTGAGCTCATCCTGGGCACCTGGTTCGTTGCGCACGAAATAGCGGATGAACAGTTCGTCGGTCGGGGTGCGGATGGCGTCGGCGAACCAGTCGTGACGGGATGAAAGCTGCCAGGTCCGCGCGACATAGAGGCCCACCGTCTCGCGTTGGGTGGTCGTCAGCGCCTGCCAGTTGTCGAGGATCAGCCTCAACCGTGCCGGCCACAGCGGCAGAAGCATGGGCGCGGTATCGATCGACATCAGCAGCGGCGCGACAGAACCCTGAGAGGGTCCGCCAAGCGCCAGCCGGATGGACGAGAGCCGCAGCCACTGAATTCCCTTGGCGGGGTCGTGACCCAGGCCGGCGCGGAGGTCCTCCTCGGCGCGCTTCAACCATTCGGTGCGCTGCTCGGCAGTGGGTGCGAAATTGGGCGAAAGGGCCGCGCCGACCAGCAGCTCGGAGCGCTGGAAGTAACGACTGGCCGTCGGATCCAGGTCGACGGCGCGGTCGAGCCTGTCGATGGCATTCAGCAATGCATCGAGGGATAGCTTGTAGTTCAGGCGAAGCGCCGTCGTCGCGCCGTCGGCCTGCTGCGCCTGCCACGCGCTCTTCATCACCGGCCATGCGAACCAGACGAGAAGAAGCCCGCCAAGGCCGAGCAAGCCACGCAACAGCCCATTGATCGAGACGCCCAGAAACCGCTCCCCAGCATCGTCGGGACGTGTCACAGCCCCTTATTTGCACTCAAGCGCTGTATTTCTGCGATGTCAAAGGGCTTGGGAGGGCGGAGCCAGAGGGCGGGGGGTGGCCTGTTCAGGAGGCGCAGCCGCCGCCGGCACCGGAGCCTGCGACGAAGCCGGCTCCAGCGGAAGCGCCGCATCCGCAACGGGCGCGGGCGTAAGGGTATGAACCTGGACGTCCACCGAGGCATTGACCGTGACCTCGGGCGATCCGATGAACGTACCCTTGATCGGCATGGCCTGCTCCGGGTCTCGGCCGACCGCCACGCGGATGAGGCGCTCGCTTCCGATGATTCCGTTGGTCGGGTCGAACTCCACCCATCCGGCGCCCGGCAGGTAGACCTCCATCCAGGCATGGGGATAGGCATGCGTCGTCGCCTCGCCCGGCGCCGTGTCGAGCGCCGGATCGTAGAGGTAGCCCGTGATGAAGCGCGCCGCGAGGCCCAGTGAACGGCAGCATTCTATCATCAGGAGCGCATAGTCGCGACAGGTCCCCTCCCCGGTCTCCAGCGTAACGGCCGGAACCTGCGTGCCGATCTCGAACCGCATCGCGTAGTTCAGCTTCTGCTGGATGCCCATGCAGACCCGCTTCAACAGCTCGAACGTCTCGTTGCCACCCTCGCCTTCCATGAACTGCTTGGTCCAAGGTCCGACGATCGAATTCGGGTCCGGGTAGGAACGCTCGATGTAGCGCGCAAGGTCGGGGGCCTCCTCCGCAGCGTAGCTGAACGGCAAGGTCCGGGCGAATTCCTCGATGGGCGGCAGCTCCGGGGGTACACCGAAATGCTCGAGCTGGATCGTACTGACAAATTCCAGAACCTGGGTCGTGCCCTCGAACGCGGCGATGGCGATCGAATTGCCGAATGGATCGTGGATCCAGCGCACCTGGGCTGCAGGTTCAATCACCAATCCCGTGCGAAGAAGCCGAAGATCGTGGCTGTCGCGCGGCCGGAACATCAGCCGGTGATCGCCGAGTGACACCGGCTCGGAGTATTCGTAGCGGGTGTGGTGGACGATCTCGAGGGTGCGCATCAGGACGGGATAATGCCTGAACGCTGGCGCGGTTGCACCCGCGTCGAAGGTGATCCTGAAGGTGACTCAGGCGAATGGATACGGCCCTGGAAAGCTCCCGATCGGGACGTAATGGGTGACGAGCCCCGTTCTCTCCCGCCAGTGATGCAGCAGCATCGCCGGCGGCTCGATGTGCGACGCAGGCGTGGCATCGGCCCGAAGCTGCAGCGCGATGGTCGTCGTCGTAGAGGGCGCGGTACACAACATCGTGCCGCCGAACCGCAGCTGCATGAAGCGGTGGACGTGGCCACACAGGAGGCGCTCGACCTGCTTGTGCCGCGACAGGACCGCGTCAAGCCGCGAACCTTCCCGACAGGAATAGAGGTCCATGTAAGGAATGCCCGTGTCGAACGGCGGCTGATGCATCATCACGATCGTCGGGCGCGATGGTTCGGCCGCCAGCATTCGATCGAGCCAGGCCGCCCCCTCCTGGCTCACCGCCCCGTGGTGGAGGCCCGGCAAGGTGACATCGAGCGCCACGATACGCACGGGCCCACGGTCGCCCGCCTCATAGTCGATGGGTCCTCGCGCCGGCAGCCAGGACTGTCCGGCAAACGCCTGACGGAAGGCCTCGCGTTCGTCATGGTTGCCCGGAATCGCCAGCACGGGCACGTCGAGCGGCGCCAGCAGCCGGACCAGCATGGCGTATTCTTCGGCATGGCCATGATCCACGAGGTCGCCGCTCAGCAGGACGAGGTCGGGTCGTGGATCCAGTGCACTGACATGCGCGATCGCGGCCGCGAACTGAGCATTCGAGTCCACGACGTCCTGGTAGAGGATGCCGTCCGGCCGGACGTGAGGATCGGAGAGATGCGCGATCAGCATTCAGGCCGGCTTGCGGTCGAACCGCTCCAGACCTTCCCGCCCCTTCGGCGTGATCGCATAGACACCACGTTCCACCCTCTCGAACCAGCCATAGACATCCTGTTGCAGGATCTGGGCCGCTTTCGGTGCGTCGCAGGCCGCGCGCAGGGCCGCCACCTTCATCGGCCCGTTCGCCGCCAGCAATTCGGCGCAGCGCAGCGCTTCCTGCCGATAGGCCGTCATCAGCGGCGCCCGCATCGCCTGGCCTCCGAGATTGGGATCGCCGACCCTCCGCGCGTGCTCGCCCAGCATGCGGCCAGCCTTTCGCTTGTTCTGGCGCGGGACATAGGGCGCGGGATCGAGCACCACGTCGGCCTTGCCCTTGGCGACCACGATGAAACCCAGGCCCAGGCGCCGGCAGAGCTTCTTCACGTTCTTCATCTGCTTCGGCCACTGGCCGACGGCGAGATAGACCAGATCGGTGAGCGCCAGCCGGTCGACGCCCTGCAGGACGAGCCCCAGCCCGAAGGTCCGCTTCAATTCGACGATCACGGGCGGCTCGGTGCCGCGCACCGCCACCACGTCGCATCCGCGCACCTCGCCCTTGACGACATAATCCTGTCCTTCGAGCAGCGCCTTCACCGGCGCATAGAGGTCGCTCTCCAACGTCATGGCGGCGCACGCTATCATGCTAGGAAGTGGGCAAATGAGGAAAAACACATGACCGAGTTGCTGGATCAGGGCGCCGCCGCCATCGCTGCCGCCGTTCGTACAGGCAAGACGAAGGCGCGCGACGTGGCCGAGATGGCCATCGCCCGCGTCGAGGCGCGCAACAAGCAGCTCACCGCCATCGTCGACTTCGATCCCGCCGAGGCCCGTGCGTCGGCAGATGCCGTCGATGCGAGGCGCAGGCACGGATTCGATGGCGCGATCCTCGGCGTTCCATACACGGTCAAGGACACGACCTGGGTGCAGGGCCGCACCGTCACCAACGGCTCGCTCCTCTACAAGGATTTCAAGCCGCCGCGCGATGCCGTCGCCGTCGAGCGCCTGAAGGCCGCCGGCGGCGTCTTCCTCGGCATGACCAACACGCCGGAGATGGCCGCCAAGGGCCACACCGAGAACAAGGTCTATGGCCCGTCACGCCACCCGATGAATCCCGCCCTGACTCCGGGCGGCTCTTCCGGCGGTGCGGCGGCGGCCCTCGCCTCCGGTTTCTCGCCGATTGCGCTCGGCACCGACGGCGGCGGCTCGGGCCGGCGGCCGGCTTCGCATTGCGGTGTGGTCGGCCTCAAGACCTCGGCCGGCGCCATTCCCGTGCCCTTCGGGTTCGGCGGCGCCTACGGTCCGCTCTACGGCGTGACCGCACCAATGGGCCGCACGGTCGCGGATGCCAGGGTCGCCTTCGAGGTGATGGCCGGCCCCGACCGGCGCGATCCTCATTCCGTGGCACTGCTCGATGTGCCGCCGCCCAGCAGCCCGCGCATCGCCGTGAGCCCGCGGCTCGGCCTCGGCGTCGCCGTCGATCCCGACGTCATGGCAGCCTTCGAGGCCGCCGTGGCGAAGCTGCGCGCTGCCGGCTGGCGCATCGAGGAGGCCGATGTCGCGTGGCCCGGCGACACGTCCGAGACCGCGTTCGCCGCCGTCAACAGTTCGGCCTCCGCCCTGCTCTATGGCCAGCAACAAGCCGCCGACAAGGACCTGTTCGGTGACAACATCTCGGGCCTGATCGAGCGCGGCCGGTCCGTGCCGGGCACAGACGTCGTCGCCGCCTTCCGCTTCGCCGACGCCTGCGCCCGCTCGGTGGCGCAATTCTTCATCGAGTACGACTACCTGCTGACGCCGACGACCGCCTGCGTCTCCTGGCCGGTCGAGCAGGTCTTTCCGAAGATCATCGAGAACAAGGAGGTGGGCCCCCGCGGCCATGCCGCCTTCACGCCACTGTTCAATCTCGCCCTCGCGCCTGCCATCTCGATCCCGTGCGGCACGGGTCGCGACGGGCTGCCCGTCGGCCTGCAGATCGTCGCGCCACGGCTGCACGACCGTCCGTTGCTGGCGATGGCGCAGCGCGCCGAGACGGCGCTCGGCGCCGGTTAGCCCGCCAGCAGCCCAGGCCTCCGGACCATGCAGCTGACCGAAATCCTCATCGTCGTGGGCGTGGCGTTCGTCGTCGCCATCGCCGTCAGGGTCTTCCGCGCACGCCGGGCGGCACGCAATCGCGGGCCTGCCCACATCCACGAGGCGCTGATGAAGCGTGCCGAGCTTCACACCGAACGCAGTCCTTTCCTCAAGAATGTCGTGCGCGAGTTCAAGGCCAATGGGCACGTCTCCAACCGCCAGGCCGAGGCCGTTGCAAAGGCTCTCAAGCGGTTCGAGGCCAAGTGAGCGGGCAATCCGCATTGAACGCAGCCGTCACCTGGCCGATAGTCCCGGCGCATTGGGGACGGCGGAAAACGGCATGATTCAACCGGCGACGAAGACGACAGCCGACCTTCCACTCTGGAAGAAGATTCTCTTCAGCCTCATTCTCCTGGTGGGCTTCCCCGTCGCCGGCATCCTCGCGATCGAGGGCGTGGGCTATGCGATCATACACTTCAAGTACGGAGTTCCCGGCAAGACCTACGGCCTCTGGACGCACGACGCCGAGCTGGGCGCGATCCATTCCCGCAACGGCTACAACTCGAACTCCGAAACCAACAACTACGGTTTCCGCAACAAGGAGGACGTCTTCGAGCCGAAGCCCCCGGGCTCGGTCCGCGTCATCGCCTACGGGGGCTCGACCACCTTCTGCTACAATCTGGAAACCGATCAGGCTTGGCCGATCCGGCTGCAAGAGGAGTTGCGCAAGCATGCCGGCCCGAAGTCCCAGGTCCTGAACGCCGGCGCCATCGTCTGGTCGATCGGCCAGGAGGTGGCACGGGCGAAGCGTGACCTGCCGGCGCTCAAGCCCGATGTGGTCATCATCTATTCGGGCCTGAACGAGGAGGCTAACGCGGGTCACCTCCTGCAAGAGGGGGTGAGCCTCAAGGAAGCCGTCGCCCAGGGGAAGCACGGCCTGTTCGCGAAGAACCTCGACCAGTCGCGCTGGTTGAAGCGCAATTCATTGATCGTGCGCTACATCGAGTATCTGAACCTTTTTGCGCCCACTCCGAATCCCTCACCGGTCCCGGAGTACCCGATCGTCCCGGAAATCCGGGAGAACTTCAATCGCACGCTTCGCGAATTCATCGAGCTGATCCGGCAGAACAATGCCAAGCCGCTGTACGTCATCATGGGTGGCCTGCACGAAATCGGCCAGAACCGATTGCTGCTGCGCTATTCGCGGGAGGGAGCGGCTATCGCGCGCGAGATGGGCGTGCCGGTGATCGACTCCAACGACCTCGTGAGGGACTACAAGGGCAACAAGGCCGATCTCTTTTCTCCGACCGGCGCCCACTGGTCGGCGCTCGGCGCCGAACTGCTCGCGAAGTTCATCGATGAGCGGGCATTGAAGGCGATGCTCAAGGCGGACTGAACACGAGCACCGTACGAATTCGTCCTTATCCAATGGCCGTTGGCGCCACGGGTGGATTAGGGTGGTGACGTGTCTTCCCGCAAGAACAAGATCGGCGCCGCTGCCGCCCGGCGCATTGCCCTGGCGGCCCAGGGTTTCGGCATGCCGCGCCCGGACGGCGTTGCGAACCTCGGCCATGTGAAACGCGCCGTCGACCGGCTGGGCCTGTTGCAGATCGATTCGGTCAATGTGCTGGCACGTGCCCATTACCTGCCGCTGTTCTCGCGGCTCGGCAACTACGACAGCATGCATCTCGACGGGCTGGCCTGGGGTCGCGCGAGCCGCCGCGGTCTCTTCGAGTTCTGGGCGCACGAAGCCTCGCTGCTTCCGCTTGCCTCCCAGCCGCTTCTGCGCTGGCGCATGGCGCGCGCCGCCGCCGGCACCAGCAAGGGCACGCTGCAGGAGTTCCGCCGCGAAAAGGCGGCCTATATCGAGGAGGTCCGAAGAGAGGTCGAGGATCGCGGGCCCATCGCCGCGTCCGAGCTCGCCAATGGCGGCCCGAAGCGTGGGCCCTGGTGGGGCTGGAACGATGGCAAGCTGGCGCTCGAATGGCTGTTCTTCGCCGGCATCGTCACGACCGCAACGCGACGCGGCACGTTCGAGCGGGTCTACGATCTGACCGAGCGCGTTCTGCCGGCACATATCCAGGCCTTGCCGACACCGTCGCCCGAAGAGGCCCAGCGCGAGCTGCTGCGTATCTCCGCCCGCGCCCTCGGCGTCGCCACGGAGTTCGACCTGCGCGACTACTTTCGCCTGCCGGTTGCCGACACCAAAGCCCGCCTCGCCGAACTCGCCGAGGCGGGCGATCTGATCGCGGTGGAGGTCGAGGGGTGGAAGCAGCCGGCCTATCTCGACCCGGCCGCCCGTCAGCCACGCCGGATCGAGGCGCGCGCCCTGCTCGCGCCCTTCGATCCGTTGATCTGGGAACGCGACCGCACGGAGCGGATCTTCGATTTCTTCTACCGCATCGAGATCTACACGCCGGTCGCCAAGCGCAAGCACGGCTACTATGTCCTGCCGTTCCTGCTGGGCGACCGGCTGGTCGGCCGCATCGACCTGAAGTCGGACCGGCCGAGCTCGAAGCTGCTGGTGCCGGCCGCGCATCTCGAGCCCGGCATCGAGCCGCGCGACGTCGCTGCCCCGATGTACGAGGAGCTTCGCCTGATGGCTGAATGGCTGGGCCTGGAGGGTCTCGCCCTGCCCCGCGCTGGGGCACTGGGGCGCGAGTGGAGTAGGATGGGCAAGTGACGTGCGTTGGAAGGAAGAAGCGAGCATGAACGATCTGGTTCTCAAGGGTGGCCGCGTGGTCGATCCTTCTCAGGGTATCGACCGCGTGACCGACATCGCCTTCGCCGGCGGCAAGGTCGCCGCCATCGGCGATGGCCTGTCGGGCAAGGACGCGCGCGACGTCGCGGGCAAGATCGTCTCGCCGGGCCTCATCGACCTGCACACGCACGTCTATTGGGGCGGCACGTCGCTGGGCGTCGAGGCGGAGCTTCTCGCGCGGTCCGGTGGCGTCACGACCTTCATCGATGCCGGCAGCGCCGGGCCCGGCAACTTCCACGGCTTCCGCAAGCATGTGATCGAGCCCTCGCCGGTCCGCATCCTGCCCTACCTCAACGTCTCCTTCCCCGGCATCTTCGCCTTCTCCAAGTCGGTGATGGTGGGCGAGAGCGCCGACATGCGCCTGCTCGATGCGCGCGAGGCGGTGCGGGTGGCGCGCGAACACAAGGACCTCGTGCTCGGCATCAAGGTCCGCGTCGGCAAGTCCGCGAGCGGCGATTCGGGCATCATGCCGCTCGACATCGCGCTCGACGTCGCCGAGGAGACCGGCCTGCCGATGATGGCGCATCTAGATTCGCCGCCGCCGTCGCGCCACGAGGTTGTGAGCCGCCTGCGTCCGGGCGACATCCTCACCCATTGCTTCCGCCCCTTCCCCAATGCGCCGGTCCGGGCCGACGGCAGAGTCCGCGACGAGATCCTGGCGGCGCGGGCACGGGGCGTGGTCTTCGACATCGGCCATGGCGGCGGGTCGTTCGGCTTCGGCACGACGCGCAAGATGCTGGCCGCCGGCTTCCTGCCCGACGTGATCTCCTCGGATGTGCACGCGATCTCGATCGAGGGTCCGGCCTTCGATCTCCTCACCACCATGTCGAAGTTCCTCTGCCTCGGCCTCGACCTCGCCACGGTGATCAAGCTCACGACCGTGAACGCGGCTGCCGCCATCAAGCGTCCCGACCTCGGCACGCTCAAGGTCGGCAGCGTCGGCGAGGCCACGGTGATCGACCAGACGAGCGGCAGGTTCGATTATGCCGATTCGATCGGCGAGACGCTGATCGGCGACAGCCGGCTGCTGTCGGCGGGCGTCGTGCTCGCGGGCCGCTGGTGGCATCCGCTATAGGATCGGCGATGCCTGCCGACGATCCCGCCTCTCCGGCCTGCCTCGCCCATGAAGCCGACGATCCCTACATGGGCTTCGCGACCCGCGAGGAGATCGTCCAGTTCATGGCGGATTTGGACGCTGCCCCGGGCAACCGGCGCGCCGATTTGCTGCGCATGATGCTGCCGAGAATTCGGGATGACGTGCTCCATGCGGAATTGAGCGCGCGCCTGGCGGCAATTACAGACCTCGAATCACCGACTTAAGGTGGAATAGGTCTTCCAGGAGAACCGACGAGCAACATTGTTGCGCCGGCGATCGCCGAGCCCCAGGATCGGGGCCTGCGACATTCCTTTCATTTGTTTCGTTTATTTCGTCTGTTTCGTTTATCTGCCGTGATTCGGGCTTTTTTCCCACGGCCTGCAGGCGTTTTCCAATCTTTCAGCGGCGAACGGCAACCTTCCTGCGGCTGGTGCCGTTCAGACCCCAGGTTGGACGTTCGGCGTTGCCTCTGCCCCCGCTCAGCAACGCCTCTCTCCCCGTCCGGCCTCATAGCCCGCTCCCGACCACCTCGGGGGCGGGCTTTCTCGCGTCTGGCCTAATGCAGGAAAGCGACCGCGAACAGGCGATCCGGATCGGTCCACCTGCGGGCGATCGAGAATCCACCCTGCCGCGCCAGTTCCGCGATGTCGGCATCGTCATACTTGTACGAATACTCGGTGTGGACCCGTTCGCCTTGCGCCAAGGTGAATCGGCGGCCGGCGACCGTGACGGTCTGGTCGCGAAGACTGCGGACGTAGATTTCGATGCGGCCTGCCGCCTCGGTGTAGAACGCCTCGTGGGCGAAAGCCGAGAGATCGAAGTTGGCCTCCAGCTCGCGGTTCATGCGTCTCAGCAGATTCAACGTGAACTGCGCCGTCACGCCCGCGGCGTCGTTGTAGGCGTCGTGAAGGCGATCTGGATCCTTCTTGAGGTCGACTCCCAGGATCAAGGCGCCGTCGCTTCGCAGCAGCCGGCGCGCGCGGCGCAGGAACGACACCGCCTCTTCCGGAGTGAGGTTGCCGATCGTGGAACCGGGGAAGAAGCCGATGCGACACGCGCCGTTGATCTGGGGTGGCAGCGCGTCGAGCGCCATGTAGTCGGCCGACACCGGCTCGACGCGCAACCACGGATAGTCTTCGCGCAGGCGCCGGGCCGTCGCATCAAGGTGCTGACGCGAGATATCGATGGGTACATAGGCGTGAAGATCCGGCATCGCATCGAGCAGGAGCCGCGTCTTCACGCTCGATCCGCTGCCATATTCGACCAACGCGCATCCCGGACCGGCGAGGCGCGCGATGTCGCCTGCGCACGACCGCAGGATCCGTGTCTCGGTCCGTGTCGGATAGTATTCGGGCTGCTCGCAGATCGCGTCAAACAACGCCGAGCCTCGGGCATCGTAGAGGAACTTCGCCGGGATCGCGCGTGGCGAGCGGCCAAGGCCCGCGAGGACGGCCCGACGAAAGTCTTCACGGTCGGCCAGATCGCCGTCTTGGATCGCCAGGAGCGGCACGTTCATCGAAGATCCTCCGCGAGACGAATTCCGCCGAACATCCAGCGCGCGTCGGGCGGAAAGAAATTGCGATAGGTCGGACGCACATGACCGGGAGGCGTGGCCGTGCATCCGCCACGCAGCACCATCTGGCTGGCCATGAACTTGCCGTTGTATTCGCCGATGGCGCCGGCGGCTTCACGGTAGCCGGGATAGGCGACATAGGGACTGGCCGTCCATTCCCAGACCTCGCCGGTGCCCTGGACGGCGCCCGCCCCGAGCTCCCACTCGGCTTCGCGCGGCAGCCGCTTGCCCGACCATTTGGCAAAGGCGGCGGCCTCGAAGGCGCTGACATGGCAAACCGGCCGGGACGGATCGAGCGGCTCGAGGCCCGACAGGGTGAAGACATTCCAGCTGCCGTCCCTGATTTCCCAATAGAGAGGCGCCTGCCAGCCGCGCTGGTTCACGCAGTCCCAGCCGGCGGACAGCCAGAATTCCGGCCGGCGATAGCCGCCATCCTCGATGAACTCCAGATACTCGCCACAATTGACCGGACGCGTCGCCAGCGCGAACGCGTCGAGCCACGCGCGGTGCCGGGGACCCTCGTTGTCGAAGGCAAAGCCTCGCCCGTCATGACCCGTCTCGACCAGGCCGCCCTCGAACTCCCGCCAGCCCATGGCTTGCAATGCCTGCACGCCGCCGCGCCGCGCCGCGCGATAGGCCGGGCGCAATGGGTTCATCGAAAGCGCATGCTTGATGTCCATCAGGATCAACTCCTGATGCTGCTGCTCGTGATTCAGCCCCAGCTGCACGAGGTCGTGTGCGGCATGGTCGTCCTTCAGGAATGCCAGCATCGCAGTCGTCACGTGGTGACGGTAGGCCAGGACCTCCTCGACTCCAGGCCGCGTGATCAGGCCACGTTGCGGCCTCGGATGCCGCGGCCCTACCGCCTCGTAATAGGAATTGAAGAGATACTCGTAAGCCGGGTCGAACGCGCGATAGCCGGGGGCCCGGGGCCGCAGCACGAAGGTCTCGAAGAACCACGTCGTGTGCGCGAGATGCCATTTCGTGGGACTGGCATCCGGCATCGACTGCACGGTCTGGTCCTCGGCGGACAGCGGAGCCGCGAGTGCCTCGGTTAGGGAACGAACAGCCGTGAAAGACTGGAGATCGTGCGGCTGCAGGGTAAGCGTCGACGAATTCGGCACGGAACCTCCGGGGGCCTAACGTGGGGTCGCGCAGGTCGGTTGCAAGAGCGTTGCCCGACAATCACCCTGCAGCGTCTGCTCGTGGACATGAGGGAAGCAAGTGCCGATTTGCGAGATCGACCCGTGGCGCGCTCAATATTTCGAGACGGTGGATTGCCCCGCGGACGTGTTCATACCGACTGAGGATTCGGATGCATGGATGTGGAATCCGGACCATCGCTGGGTCTATGACAAGCTGGCCGTGGTCGCCCGGCAGGGCCTGGAGGCGGCGCCCCACGGCGTGCCACCGAGGGCCTATCCGGTCTTCTCCAAGCCGATCTACAACCTGAAGGGCATGGGTGTCGGAAGCCGCGCCCTGCGTTCGCCGGCGGATTACGAAGCGGCCTATCGACCGGGACACATGTGGATGCCTCTCCTCCAGGGCGACCATGTGAGCAGTGATGCCGCATTGGTGGACGGGGCACCCCACTGGTGGCGACATGCGAGGGGAATCCCCGCCGAAGATGGCACCTTCGACTACTGGGAGGTCGACGCCCGGTCAGCGCCTGAGATCGAGACGTGGGCCTGCGACTGGTGCCGGCGCCATCTTGCCGGCTACACGGGCATGGTGAATCTGGAGACCATCGGCGGCCGAATCATCGAGGTGCATCTGCGGTTCGCCGACCAATGGCCTGATCTCTACGGCAAGGGATGGGTAGACGCTCTGGTGCGGCTCTATGCCCGGCGGGAGTGGCGCTACGACGACGTCGACAGGCGCACCGGCTACAGCGTGGTTCTGTTCATGCCGCACGGCCGGCCCTACCGCCATCCGCCACAGGCCCTCTTGCAGCGCATCGAGCACATTCACGGTGTGTCGAGCGTGCAGATCACCTTCCACGAAACCATAGCGCCGGAAAAGCACGCCATGCCACCCGGCGGGTTCCGGGTGGCCATCGTGAACTGCTGGGACCGAGCCGCCGGCAACGAGGCCCGTTCCCTGCTCCGCGATCATTTCAGCCCTAGAGATTGCGGCGGACGAAGCCTGCGAACAGGCTGACCACGAACAGGACGAGCGCGATCACGAACAGGATCTGCGCCATGCCGGTCGCCGTGGAGGCGATCCCGCCAAACCCGAACAGACCGGCGAGCAGCGCGATCACGAGAAACATCAGGGCCCAGTACAGCATGTGCTCCGCTCCTTGTGCAGCTTGGCAGGTGTCGTGCTGGAAACGCCGGCGCGGGAGCACGGGTTCCCAGTTGGCAACCCCGCCCCAAGCGAGGCGTTGAGCAACCAACCTGTCCCCAACGCTGGAGCGAAGTCGTGCAACCCGAAGTTACCCCGACCGAAGCCCGCGGTGGCGTGGTCACCGGACGCGTCATCACCGTACTCATCATTTCCTTCATCGGTGCGGCCGCAGGCATGGCGCTGGCCTGGTTCTTCCTCACCCAGTAAGCTTTCTCCATGAAGACCCTGATCGTCAGCTACGTCGTCGCTCTCGTCGTCCTGGCGATCCTCGATGCATTGTGGCTGGGCGTGGTCAGCCGCGACTTCTACAAGGCGCGACTCGGTCAACTGCTCCTGGACAAGCCGATCTGGAGCGTCGCCATCCTCTTCTACGTCGTGCATGCGGCCGGGATCGCGATCTTCCCGGTGCAGCTCGCGCTGGGTGCCGGGACCTGGTCGAGCGCCCTTCTCTACGGAGGACTTTTCGGCTTCTGCGTTTATGCCGCCTACGACCTCACGAACCTCGCGACGCTGCGGGGCTGGCCGATGGCCGTCAGCGCCGTCGACCTCGCCTGGGGAACCGCGGTCACCGCGGCAGCGACCCTTGTGACGTTCCTGGTCGTGAGGCCCTGATCAGCGATTGCTGTCGTCGAACTCGGGATGACGTCGCACGTAGGCGACGACGAAACTACAGGCCGGGACGATCCTGAATCCCTGCCTGCGTGTGTCCTCCAGGGCGGTCTTTACGATCCGCGCGCCGATGCCCTTGCCTTCGTCTTCCGGCGGCACTTCGGTGTGGGTGAAAATCCGCGCGTCGCCCTGCTGGCGATAGACGGCAATCGCCAGCCCGTGCTCGAGCGGCAGCTCATATCGCTGCTGTGCGACGTTGTGCGTGACTGTCATGTTTCACCTGTCATCGACGCGCCCGATCCGCAACGAGGTGGGCGCGTGGACGGTTGCTCCTAGCGGTCGACTTGCCAGAACATGGGGTAGGACGACTGGATGAGGTCTTTCAGGTCGCTGCGATATCCGGCAGGTCTCGTGAACTGTCCCCACATCACGGCCGGGACGAGCTCGTAGGCAATCACCTGGATCTCCGCGGCGATCTTCCTGCGCTCCTCGAGCGTGTTGGCCCGCGTGTAGGTCTTCAGCAGGTCGGGAATACGGTTGTCGCAGGACCAGCCGGGGAAATCGTTGCAGGTCGCCGCGACGTAGAAGTGCGTCAGCGGCGAGTACATGTCCGTACCGTTCGAATAGACCGGAAACATCGACCAACCGTCCTTCTTGGCGCGACGGGCGAGGACGGTCGGCCAGTCGCGCGGCTGCTGCTCCACGACGAAGCCGATATCCTTCATGTTCTGGACCAGCACCTGCGAAGCGGTCTGGCTGATCGACCCGGCGACTTCGAGGATGATGACCGGCTCGCCCTTGTACCCGGAGGCCTTCAGCTCGGCGCGAGCGGCCGCGAGGTCGAACTTGTTCCCGTTGGCGCCGGCATCCGTCGAAAGCGGCGCGCCGCACATCCAGAACGACGCACAATTCTGGGTCTGGTACTTCTCCGGCACGCCGATCGCCGTCAGCGTCGCGCTCGGGTCGACCAGCTTCCACATGACCTTGCGCACCGCCGGATTGTCGAAGGGTGGGAAGGCGTGGTTCAGCCGGAAATTGCCCTGGAACTGGTGAATGCCGCCCAGGCCCAGCAGCTTGACGGACTTCTCCTTTTCCAGCACCGGCAGCATGTCGAACGGCAGGTACTGCATGTAGTCGATCTCGCCCGCGATCAGCGCGTTTGCGCCGGTCGACGGGTCCGGCATCACGCGCAGGGTGAGCTGGTCGATCTTCACGTTCTTCCCGCCGGTCAGAAAATCCGGTGCTTCCTTGCGCGGCACGTAAGCGGCGTTGCGCTCCAGCACCATGGAATCGCCAGGCCGCCACTGGTTCTTGAGGAAGCGAAACGGACCGGATCCGATCGGCTCGGGAATGCGCTGGTCGGCAGGAGTCGCGGCCAGACGGGCCGGCATCATGACCGGCAGCGGTGCGTTCGGCTTGCCCAACACGTCGAGGATCAACGGGAAAGGCTGCTTCAGCACGAACTTGATGGTTTTCGGGTTCGTCGCTTCCAGTGAGGCCGTATCCGCCATCAGCATCTTGCCCAGGGGATCGCGCACCGACCAGCGCTTGAGCGAGGCCACGCAATCCTCGGCGGTGACCGGGTTGCCGTCATGCCACTTGAGCCCGTCCCGCAGGACGAAGGTCCAGGTCAGCTTGTCGGGGCTGCTGTCGTAGCTCTCGACCATCTGCGGCTTGATCTCGCCCTTGTCGTTCATCGCGAAGAGCGTGTCGAAGACGTGGGTGCCGAAGGTGCGGGTGATCGCTGCCGTCGTCGCGTGCGGGTCGAGGATCGTCACCTCGGATTCGAGGACGACCGTCAGTCCCTTCGCCGCCCGCGCCTCGCGGGGACGAATCAAAGAAGTGCTCGCCAAAGCGACACCGCCTGCCAGTGCCGTCCGGCGTCCCAACCCGATGCTACGCATGTGAAATCTTCCCCTTCATCCCGGACCAACACCGTAGCGTTCTTTGGTACCAAACGAAACGGGCCGGCCTTCCCTTTCAGGAAGGCCGGCCTGCAATTCGCTGTCCGGAAGAGGCGACGGGTTACGACGGCGACAGAAGACGGCAGGTCACCCGATCGACGAACGTGGACACCGGCGGTCCATAGACCGGAACACCCCAGCGTTCGCCGGGGCCGGCCGGAGAAAGCACGACGCGCGTGTCCTGTACCGGACGCCCGCCATTGGTGAAGGTACATCCGACGACCGGATCGACGACGTTTCCGCTGTTGTTGGTGACATAGAGCACCGACAACCAGTTCTGCTGCGGCACGGCCTGCAGCCACGGACTATCGATCACGACCACCGGCACCGTCGGGCCGGCGGTGATCGGCACGGTCCCCATGAGGTTGCCCCGCGGCCGTTGCACGACGACCTGCATCCCGACCGACTGGCTGTTGGGGTCGAATGCCTTGTCGGCGGGCGTCGCGGGCATCGCCGCCTGCTGCTGCGGGGTCTGGTTGTCCTTGCTGACGTTCTCGGGCGTCCAGACCTTGCCGGTCCGCTCGTCCTTGAATTGGCTGACGCCACTGGCCGACACCCCGGCGCCGATCGTGCCGGGCGTCTGGGCGGACGTCACCTGGGCGAGCGCCGGGCTCGCCGAGGCGAACGCCAGGGCGCCGGCCACAGCCGTGAGAGTAACGTAGCGGCTCATCTCCGTGCTCCTCACATGTCCTTCAGGCGGCTCTTTTCCCAGGCGCCGACCTGGGCCTCGGCGGCTTCGCGGGAAATGCCGTAGCGCGTCTGGATCTTGCCCACGAGCTGGTCGCGGCGGCCTTCGATGGCCAACAGATCGTCGTCGGTGAGCCGCCCCCACTGCTCCTTCACCGCGCCCTTGGTCTGGTTCCAGCTGCCCTTGACCTTCTCCCACATTGTCTGCGCGTCACTCTGAGTCGTGGTCGTCGTCGGGGCGGTCGTCTGGGCGCCGGCGACGAGCGGCACGGAAACGACGGCAACGGCGGCACAAGCCGCCAGGGTGGCGATAGAACGCATCTGAATACCTCCTGATTGGGTCCTGCTAACGCTCGGGCCGAACACGAGGTTGCCGGGCGCGCACCGGCGCCGAGGGGTTCAAACCCAGAGGGACTTGAGGACGAAGGCGATCGGTATGACGATGAGCATGGCGACGTAGAGATCCATCAACTCGCCGGCCAGCGGACCGTGATCCGAATGATCCTGCGTCATGTTCGACGTTTCGGGCACCTGCTTCGACTTCATGTTCCCCTCCACGATTGCCCCATCCTCAACAGATGAACGCCACAAACTCGTGGGGGGTTGCAGCCGTCGCGCGGTATTCGGCGTGCCGAAAGCGTCAGGCGACCCGTCGCGTGGTATGGTCCAGCGCCTGCTGCAGGTCGACGGAGGAATATGGCTTGGAAATGAACTGTATTCCCTCGCCCTGCAGGCCGGGGCGGCCGTAACCGCTGGCGATCACCACCGGCAAGGTGGGGTACTGCTGGCGCACCTTCACGGCGAGATCCTCCCCGCTCATCCCCGGCAGGCCCACGTCGGTCACCAGAAGGTCATAGTCTCGTTCCCGGGCGAGGAGATCCAGGGCGGCCTCGCCACTGCCGACCCCGGCCACCGAACACCCGAGCCGCTCGAGCATGTCGGTGGTCGACATTCGCAACAGGACCTCGTCCTCCACCAGCAGGACCCGCCTCGCCCGGCCCTCGGCCGCCGGCGGCGGCACGAGCTCCTCCGCGGGAGCGCTTGCGGGCGGCGCGAGCACCGGCCGCCGGCTCGCAAGAACGCTGCGCAGCTTCGTCGACAGGGCCTCGCTGCTGTAGGGCTTGGCTATCATGGGGTAGCCCGACCGCGTGTGATCGGGGATCAGGCCGCGGGCAAATCCGGACGTCAGCAGTACGGCAATACCGGGCTTCAGGCGCTGGGCCAGCTGCGCAAGCTCGACGGCCGTTATCGTTCCCGGCATCACGATGTCCGTGAACAGGAGATCGAACGCGGAATCCCTTTCCAGGATCGCCGCCGCCACGTCGGGATCCTCCGCAGCCTCCACCCGATAGCCCCACCCCTTCAGCATGTCGACCACGGCACGCCTGACGTCTTCGCTGTCTTCCACGACGAGGATTCGCTCGCTGCCGCTCACGGCACTGGCCGGTTCAGCCGCATCCTCGACAACCGGATCCTCGGTGCGCGGCAGATAGAGCTTGATGCTGGTTCCCTGCCCGATCGCGCTGTCGATCCGGATATGCCCGTTCGACTGTCGGACGAAGCCATAGACCATGCTGAGGCCAAGCCCCGTGCCCTTGCCGTCACCCTTGGTCGTAAAGAACGGATCGAACGCCTGCGCCGCGACCTCGGGCGGCATGCCGATGCCGGTGTCGCTCACGTCGACCAGAACATAGGGGCCGGGGGTCACGTCGGGGTGCAGCGCTGCGTACCGGCGGTCGAGCGTCGCATTGGAGACTTCCACGCGCACGGTGCCGCCATCCGGCATGGCATCGCGGGCATTGATCGCAAGATTGAGGATGGCATTTTCGAGTTGGCCGGCATCGATCCGGGCGTTCCACGGTTCCTCGGCCAGCTTGAGTTCGATGCCGATTCGCTCTCCCAGAGAGTGACGCATCAGGTCGGCGAGATCGCCGACCAGCCTGGCGACGTTCGTGGGCTGCGGCGTCAGCGGTTGCCTGCGGGCGAAGGCCAGGAGCTGCTGGGTGAGACGCGCGCCGCGGTCGGCCGCCGCCGTCGCGCTCTGCACCCGCGACAGCATCGCGGCATTGTCCCCGGCCTCACCCTTCAGCAGATCCAGGTTGGCCCGGATGACCTGCAGGATGTTGTTGAAGTCGTGCGCCATGCCGCCGGTGAGCTGGCCGGTGGCTTCCATCTTCTGGCCTTGCCGAAGGGCAGCTTCATCACGCAGCTTCTCGGTGATGTCGACACACCGCACGACCGCGCCGCCGCCCGACATTTCGCCGCGGTAGATCTCGTAGTCCCGCCCGTCATGCGCCACGCGGACCACGGCTGGCGCCGTGGAGGGAGTCGCGCCGAGCTCGAGCGGCAGGAGAAGGGCCCGCGTCGCAGGCGAGCGGTCCGACAGGAGCTGATCCAGCGTCGGCGGTGCCTGCTTGCCCGGCTCCCACTGCGCCAGCCTCGCGAACGCCTCATTCCACGCCACGACGCTCCGCTCGCCGTCGATCACGAAGATGGGGTCACGCAGGCTCTCCAGGGTCGCCTGGAGAAGGCGTGACCGCCCGGCGAGAGCATGCTGGCTGCGCTCCAGGCGGCCGGCACTGCGCACGACGATGTAGATGCCCACGATCAGGCAGACGAACGCCCCGCCCATCACCAGCAGGCCGGCTCTATCGGCCTGCTCCTGCTCCGATCGCAGGGTTGTCAGGCGCCGCGCCAGCAGGAGCCTCTGTCCCTCGACGAGTGCATCACCGAGCAACCTGACCTGGCTCAGCAGCGCCCGGCCAGCGCCCGTCCGATCGAGCGCGAGGGCCGCCTCGCGACCGTCGAGCTGGTAGGCCCCAACCGTGGCATTCAGCTGCTCGAACTTCTGCATCGTGACGCTGCGGAACTCGAGGAACTGGCGCGTCGTGTCGGGGTCGCCAGCCACCGCGGCTTCGAGCTGACGCATGCTCGATTCGATCCGGAGGCGCGCGCGCTCGTAGGGTTCCAGCCTCGTGACGTCGCCCGTCAGCAGGAAACCGCGCAGCCCGATCTCTGCGTCCTGCACCGCGATCACCGTCTCGCGCATCAACGCCATCGTCTCGTAGTTGGCCACGACCAGGCGCTGCTGGCGGGCGGCCGACTTGGAGTGCGCGAATGCCAGCATGAGCCCCGTCGCGATCAGCACGGCGAGGGTGATGCCCGCGATGACACCAGTCGAGCGCGCCGATCTCAGGAGGCTAGGCATTCAGGGGCTCGTCCGCAGCGGGCGTCGGAAAGACGACGATGACCCTGTTGCCGCCTTCCGGTTTGCGTTCGATCGTGACCTCCCCGCCCAGCTGCATCGCCAGTCCGCGGATCAGAGTGAGGGCGAAGGCCCCCTTTCCCTCGGGGATCGACACGCCGCCATCCCGGGCAACGCCATTGTCCTCGATGACGAGTTGGACCTCCTCGCCGCGCTCACTGGTCTCGATGCGAATTTCCGGCGTGGCCGCCGTGCTGAAGTCATGGCTGAGCGCAATGCTCACGGCCTCCGTAACGATCAGGCCGATCGGAATGGCGGTGTCCGGTCCGACCGCCATGATCGGCGCACGGATGTGATATCGAGGCGCCACCTGGCCGCCCCGCGTGCGTCCCACCGAGATCTGCCGCACGAGATCGCTGATGAACTGCTGGAAATCGACCAGGGACCAGCTCGACCGCTCGTAGAGATGGCGGTGCAGGATCGACAGGGTGAGCACGCGGTTCTGCGCATCGCCGAAGAAGCGACGGATGCGAGGCGACCTGATCTCGCCGGCCTGGAGGTTCAGCAGGCTCGATATCATCTGCAGGTTGTTCTTCACCCGATGATGAATTTCGCGAAGCATGTGGTCACGCTGCTCCAGGTTGGCGCGCAAAGCCGCCTCGCGACTGGCGATGGCCTCCGCCATGGCCGTGACGCCCGCCCCGACCGAGGCCATCTCCGGGGACCAGGGCCGCGGCGGTGACAGGGCGATGTTTTCGCCGCGTGCGACCTTGTCGGCAAAGTCCTGGATATAGCGGAGGGGCCTGACGCACCAGCGGTCGGCGCCGAACCAGATCACCAGCAGCACGACGGTCGACGCCAGCACGACGAGGAAGAAGCCCGCCCAGGCACCGACAGACGCCAGCGGATTGTCGCTGACGGGCACGGACACCACGGCGAAAAGCGCGTTCCCGCCGACCGGCCCGACCCGGAATTCGTAGAACGAGCCATCCTGTCCGAAGTCGGTGAATCCTGTCTGGGCGCCGGTCAGTGCTTCCGCCAGCCGACCCGGCACCGGCAGCCGCCGCATCGCCATCGCATCGCCGCCAACGGCAGCCCCGGAACGGTCGGCGATGGCCACCGCGACATCGCCAGCGGATTCTGCCTGGGCAGCCACCTGCGCCAGCGCCCTCAGCGTGACGCCCACCGCACACATGCCGCGGAACGTCCCGTCACGAATGACGGGAACGGCGATCGGAATGATGGCATGCGGGGTAATTCGGCTCGCGACCGTATTGCCGGTGACAACGCCCCTGGCGGACCGCGCCTTCTCGAAGACGTCGCGGTCCGCGAATGACATGCCCACCGCCTTGGAGTCGCTGGAGCATCGCGCGATGCCCTGCTCGTCCGTAACCAGCGCGCTCGAGTACTGCCCCGGATAAGCAGCCAGCAACCTCCCCAGGTAGCCGCCGCACCGGTTCGCGCTGGCCGACGACGGCTCTGCCGAAGCACTCTCCTCGACGGATTCGTCAGCGCAAGCGGCCGTCAGCAGACGCCGCGAGGCTTCGAAGAGGCTGGCATAGCGCGCGACCGCCAGGTCGGACACGGATCGAAGGGCGGCCGCCCGCTGCGAAACGGCCGCCTCCTCCTGGAGGCGTGCCTGCCAGGCAGCCACCCCGAGGACGGGCAGCAAGGCCAGCGCAACGAGCATGACGAGCTTGGAGCGAAGCGACCACCGCGCCACGATCCGGCTCGGTCTCAGATCGATACGGTATCGAGCGCCTGCGCGATCGCCGCACGAAGCAGGTCGGGATCGAAGGGCTTGGAAATCACGAAGGCGGGCTCGACCTGCTTGCCCGTCAACAAGCGTTCCGGGAAGCCCGTTACGAAGATCACCGGAACGGACATCGACTTCATGATCTGGTTCACGGCCGAGATTCCGCTGTCGGAACCCCGAAGCTGGATATCGGCCAGCACGAGGTGCGGAGAATGCTTCCTGGCAAGTTCGATGGCTGCCTTTTCGGTCGCGGCGATGCCAACGACCTCATGACCGGCGTTGCGCACGATGTCGGCGACGTCGAGTGCGATGACGGCCTCGTCTTCGATGACAAGAATGCGAACCGAGGCGACGCGCTGCAGTTCCCGGCGTGCTTCCTCCAGGCTGCGCTCGGCAGCATCGATGCTGACGCCCAGGATATGGGCAGCATCGCTGACGGTGAACCCCTCCAGCACGGTCAACAGCAGGACTTGACGCTGCATCGGCGCCATTTCCGTAAGCGTTTCCTTGAGGCGTCCGCGAACACTTTCGCCACCGCTCGCGGCATCCTCCATGTCACCGAACGGCTGACGCAGACGGTGAAACAGCGCAAAGACTCCAAGCTTGGTATCCTCGGCCTCGGCAATGAGGTCCGGCTGCTGAACGGCAACCTCGGCGCAAAGCCTGACCCATTCGTCGCCCTGCTGCTGCGAACCGGTGACGGCCCGCGCGTACCGACGCAGGAATGGCAGCGTCCTCGTGATCGCCTCGGACACCTTCCTCGAAGCTACCTGCTCTTCAGCCACGTCGTTCTCCCTCATCACTCCAAAACTCGTATCCCGCCGCAGGCTGACCCGGGGCCGCCGCCTACACTACGCCGTGTGCGTCCGCAGACAACTCACTATTGCCCCATCACCAGCGGCTCGGGCGTTGACGCTGCCCCGCGTCCGCCCTTGCGAAAACGCTTGCGGACGGGTCCCGACGGACCCGTCCGCAATATCGACGTCCAGTCTCCTGAGCCCTTCTCAGTGCAGCCAGCCCAATCCCCACATCAGCAACAGCACCGGTATCGGTACCCCCAGGAACCAAAGGATTGCCGCGCGTCCCATACAGTCCTCGTCATGGAAAGAATTCGGCAACACAACGCCCGAGCTCCACGCGGGTTCCTTGGCGACCGATTCCGGATGTCGTGTCACGACAAATGCACCCGCATCCGGGTGCCGTGGCGATTTTCCCTTTCACCATCGTGCAAGCATCCCCAGATGAAGGGCGATGAAGAAAGAGATCGTCGCACTCCTCCCTGATTTGCGCGCGTTCGCACGTTTCATGTGTCGTGAGCGCGAGGCGGCCGACGATCTCGTTCAGAACACCGTTCTGGCCGCTCTCGACAAGCAAACCCAGTTCACGCCAGGTACCAATCTCAAGGGCTGGCTCTTCACCATCATGCGCAATCGCTTTTACTCCGATCTCAGGACGCAGCGTCGCCGTCCGCTGACGATCGATAGCGATGCCGCGACCCCCCTGGCCGCAGTGGACAATCCCGAAGCCACGATGGCCTTGAAGGAACTCTCCTCGGAGCTGTGGAAGCTCAACCCGCAATCGCGAGAAGCCCTGGTGCTCATAGGCGCAGGCGGCTTTTCCTACGAGGAAGCGGCCCGGCTGTGCGGTTGTTCGGTGGGAACCCTGAAGGCACGCGTATCCCGGGCTCGAAAGCACCTGTCAGACAAGCTCCAGTAATCTCGGCTGGACAAATTATTCAGCAATTACAAGGACTTGCATGATATGCAAATGCTTGTGTAACCAATTCGGGTCTCGGTCATTCATTCTCCACAGGACGCAACTTTCTGGAGATCGCCAATGAGCACGCAGACCAAGCAGGATGACGGTACTCGGGACTTCCACGAGCAGCTCAAGACGATCCTGCCTCGCCTGCGCATCTACGCCCTGTCCCTCACGCGTGACCGGGACTCGGCGGACGACCTCGTCCACGATACGGTGATCAAGGCGCTGACCGGCCGCAACAGTTTCCAGCCCGGCACCAACCTCGCTGCGTGGCTGTTTCGTATTCAGCGCAACGAGTTCATCTCGGGGCTTCGCCGTCGCCGTCCGACGGTACCGGTGGACACCGCCATTGCCGAATCGCTTTCCCATCCCCCCCATCAGGACAGCGGCCTGGTGATGCGTGAATTCATGTCTGCGTTCGGCAAGCTGGCTGCGGCGCAGCGCGAGGCCCTGCTTCTGGCAGTCCTCGAAGGGCTGCCCTATGAGACCATCGCCGAACATACCGGGGTATCGGTCGGCACGGTCAAGAGCCGCATCTCTCGTGCGCGCGACACCCTCGAGCGCCTGCTGCTGGAAGGCGAAACCCGGCGCCCGTCCGAGTCCGGGCGGACCTCCGTTGTCCTCCGAGACGAGCAACCGGCTGTCGCAACTCGTTAAAGTCCACTTCCAAGTCTGACATTTGAGTGCGACAAAGCCATGAGTAGTCCCAGGGGGAGAGTTGGATGGGTCGGACAGGATCCCGCGGAGTGGAGTTCCGCCTCCGGGGAGCATGTTATGGCCACTAACGACGACAAGCCCGATGCTGGACGCGCCGGAGGACCGGCGCGTTCCAAGTCTCGCAGCAATGATCGGCCGTTCGACATGTGGCTGCACAAGCAGCTTCACGCGATGTATGACGAGATCGCAAGCGAGCCCCTTCCCGACGACCTGCTCAACCTCATCGACAAGGACGCCGCGAACAGCAAGGGCGACGCCCCCGGAAAGCCGCCAAAGAAGTAGCATTCAGAGCTTTCCCGGCGTGAGGGTGCTGTTGCCCCTCACGAGGGCAGCATTGCACCGCGGCGTGTGTGGGCAAGCACCCCTTGGTTTCCAAATCGTGCTGGCCCCGGCCCCAGGCTCGCTCCAAGAAATGGCGGCGATCTCGCGATCGCCGCCACCCTTGTCCGTAGCCTGCCGGTCAGCCCGGCCGACACGCCACGAACTCGTGCTGCCGATGTGCTCCTGCCTCGTCCAGCCGCGCTTGCGTCACTGCAATGACCAACGGTCCGCCTCTGTTTCGGGTTCCCCCGGTTCGCTATAGAGGGAACGGGAGAAAACGGGAGTGGCCATGGAGCTGTTTGATCTTGCCGGCCGCGTGGCCGTCGTTACCGGCGGCAATGGCGGTATCGGACTCGGCATGGCGCTCGGAATGGCGCGCGCCGGCGCCACCGTCGTCGTCGCGGGACGCGACGCCGCCAAGAACGAGGCGGCAGTCGAGGAACTGAAAGCGACCGGCGCGAACGCCAGTTCCACCATCGTCGACGTGCTGAAGGAAGAGTCGTGCCGCGCGCTCATCGCCACTGCGGTCGACGTCCACGGCCGGCTCGACATCCTGGTGAACAACGCCGGCATCAACATCCGCAAGCAACCGCAGGAGTACACGTCGGCCGAATGGCACCAGGTGCTGGACAGCAACCTGACCAGCGCCTTCCTGTGCAGCCAGGCCGCCTATTCGGCGATGATGAAGACCGGTGGCGGCAAGATCATCAACATCGGCTCGATGATGTCGATCTTCGGCGCCTCCTTCACGACGGCCTATGCCGCGAGCAAGGGCGGCATCGTGCAGATGACCAAGGCGATGGCGACCGCCTGGGCCAAGGACAACATCCAGGTGAACGCGATCCTGCCCGGCTGGATCGACACAGCGCTCACGCAGCGCGCCCGCCGCGACGTGCCGGCGCTGCACGATTCGGTGTTGAAGCGCACGCCGGCCGGACGCTGGGGCACGCCGGACGACTTCGCCGGCATCGCGGTCTTCCTGGCGGCATCCGCGTCGGACTATGTCACCGGCGCCGCCATCACGGTCGACGGCGGCTATTCGGTGCAGGGCTAGACGATCAGGGCGAGACGATGCGGCAGTCGGCGCGATCGACGAACAGGTCGGTCCGGGGTCCGTAGATCGTGAGCCCGCCGCGCACGCCGGCGCCGACGCCGGGCACCAGGACGCGGGTCTCCTCGACGAGCTTGCCGGCGTTGGTGAAGCGGCAGTCGACCATCGGCGCCAGGGTGCCGGCGCTGTTGTTGTTCACGTAAAGGACGACCTGCCACCGCTTCCCCGGAATGGCCCGAAGGCTTGCATTGTCCATCGTCACGAGGGGCGTCGTCGGCCCCGCACTCGGCGCGGACCACCCCAGGGGCGTGAAGTTGGGACGCTGCACCACCACGCCCTTGATCCGTTCGGCCTGTGCCAACGGATCGAAGGCGAGATCGGCCGGGGTCGGCTTGCCGACCGGCCCGTGCCCGACATTCTCCGGCGTCCAGATCTGGCCCGTCTTGGGATCGCGGAACTCGGGCACACCGGGGGTCGTCTGAACCTCGACACGGCTGCGCGGCGGCGACGTCGGAGCAGTCTGGGCGGTCGCGGTGGTTGCCAGACCGGTTGCGGTCAAGGCAGCGATGATTGTCTTTGCGATCGGCGAAGGCATTGGCTCTCCCTGTTCGTCGGACAATCTCAACCGACAGCCAGCCTCGATGCAACCCAAAGGCCGCCCACCGCAATCGCCGGGCCGTAGGGCAATCTCCTCCGCAGCGCCGCCTCGCCCGGGGGCGATACCGGCCCGATGGGCGCTCCCGCCAGGACGGCGATGCCGAACACACCGCCGGCCAACGCCGTCACCAGCATCAGGTCGAGTATCCCGGCCGGGCCGGCAAACAGACCCACTGCGGCGAGGAGCTTGACGTCCCCGCCGCCCAGAATACCAGCGGCGAAGGCGGCCATGCCGACGGCAAACAAGCCGGCGCCGCAGGCGATCGACAGGCCGAAGGCCACAAGCGTGTAGGAGCCGGCGATCAGACCGATCACGGCCCAGCCGACGAACAGCACTGCGATCGCAACGGACAGCCCGTTTCCAATGTGAAGAGTTCGCAAATCCTGCCAGGCAGCTGCGATCAGCAGACCAGCCAGGCCGCTCAGGCAGACCGTCTGCGAAAGCGTTGCCAGGTCGGGCAAGGCCTTCTGAAGCGTCAGTTGAGGATCGTCGTCCCGAGCACGTGGCTCACCTTGTCGGTGACCGAACGAATGGAGGCGATGGCGGCAACCGCGATCAGGGAGGTGATCAGCGTGTATTCGACCGCCGTGGCGCCCTGGGTGTTCTTCATCAAGCGACGGAAGATCGAAAGCATGTCCTAAGTCTCCAGCCTCAACTTTCCGGCCCCACGCCGAATCAACTTAGGAAGGGTACTTAATGTAATTTGTCAGGTCAATGAATTCCGACCATTTTGTGTCTTCATTTCTAACATTATGATTCTAATGGGATTTTTTAATGGCCGCCTCAGCCTCCCCTCACGGCTCACTGAACACTCCAAATCCAAAAATCAGAAATTCGAATCGGCGAAGAAGGTCTCGAACACACGGGCCGCCGCCGTCCAGAGGCACAGGGCGGCCACTGCCCCCGCGAGCCACGGGAATATGCCCGGAAGGAGGCAGAACAGAACGAAGGCCAGGATCGTCTCCGTGCCCTCAATGAGGCCAGGGGCATGGAAGAAGGATTTGCGCCCTCTCGTTCCGGGGTCGGTTTCCCCCCGGCCGGCGGCCAGAACGGCGCGGCCCAGGAACGAGGCGCAGGTGCAGACGAAGGAAGCCAGCAGCAGCGCCGCCCAGACGGCATTCTCCGGTCGCGCGAGCGCAAACCCCACCGGAACGGCCGCGTAGAAGACCATGTCGCAAACGATGTCGAGATAGCCACCCAGGGCCGTCGGCCGCCCGTGCCGGGCGACCGCGCCATCGAGTCCGTCCAGCAGCCGATTGAGCAGGATCACCAGCAACGCCGCACCATAGTGACCGAATGCCAGGAGCGGGACGGCAGCCAGTCCGACCGTGAGCCCGGTCAGGCTGACGGCGTTCGCCGTAACGCCGCGCCCCGCGAGCCACGCGCCGGCCTGATCGAGTGGCGGGCCGATCCAGCGCCGCAACAGGGGGTCGAGCATCGGCGCCGTCGCCGATCAGTCGTTCGGCCGTGTCCCTGCATCGACGGAACGCAGCGGCACGACGGCCGCAGCCTCGGCAGCCTTGCGGTCCTGCAGGGTCTGGCGGCGATGGGCCATCACGCTGAACGGTATCAGACACATATAGCCGAAGCCGATCAGGGACAGCGCTATCCAGGGCGCACTCGCAAGCACGCCCATGACCAATGCCGCGGCCAGCATGGCGGGGAGCACGAGATGACGGGGGATCCTGCCCTTCTTGAACGAGAAGGTGGGCAGGCGGCTTACCATCAGGCCGCCCACCACCACCAGCACGAACCCGACGACGGTGGCATGGCGTGGCCACGCGGCCTCGATTTCGAAGCTCAGCATGAGCGGCATCAGGGCGAGGAGCGCGCCCGCCGGCGCCGGCACGCCCGTAAAGTAGGAGCCCGTCCAGACCGGCGGCGGCGTATCGGAAACCAGCGCCGTATTGAACCGCGCGAGACGAAGCGCCGAGCAGATTGGGAACATCAAGGTCACGACCCAGCCGAGCGCCCCGGCATGGGTCAGGGAGGCAAGATAGAGCACCAGTGCCGGCGCAACGCCGAAGCAGAGGAAATCGGAGAGCGAATCGAGCTCGGCGCCGAATCGGCTGGTGACGCCGAGGCGGCGCGCCACGCGGCCGTCCAGGGCATCGAAGATCGCCGCCACGATGATGGCGATCACTGCCAGACGCATCTCGCCCTGAAGGGCGAAGCGAATGCCCGTCAGGCCCGAACACAGCGCAGCAAGCGTCAGGACGTTGGGAATCAGCCGGTTGATTGAAAAGCCGCGCAATCCGCCGCGCTGCGAGCGCAGGTCGCTGTCCATGTCGACTCCCTAGAATTCGACGGCGAGACGCGGTCCGGTCACCACGGGATCGAGTTCGGCCATGACCGTTTCACCGCCGATCATCCGCTGTCCCGGAGAAACCAGAAGACGCGCGCCTTCCGGCAGGTAGAGGTCCGTTCGACTACCAAAGCGGATGTGGCCGAAACGTTCCCCGGCGGCGACCACCTGCCCCGGCTTCACGTAGCAGACGATACGGCGGGCCACGTAACCTGCAATTTGCACGCAGCCGATGACCCGACCATCCGCTCGCCGCAGCGCCAGCGCCGTACGCTCGTTGTCTTCGCTGGCCTTGTCGGCATTGGCGCTCAGGAACTTGCCGGGCCGATAGGCAACGACGTCCACGGTGGCGGCGCAGGGGCTGCGGTTGATGTGGACGTCGAAGACGCTGAGGAAGATCGAGACCCGCGTCAGCGGCTTGTCGCCGAGGCCCAGCTCCTGGGGCGGCACGGCATCGACGACCATCTGCACCAGCCCGTCGGCCGGCGCGATCAGCAGCCCGTCATCCTGCGGCACGCCCCGGGACGGATCGCGGAAGAAGTAGATCGACCACAGGGTCACGATGAGCATCGGCCAGAACAGCCAAGCCACGCCGGTCAGCGCGGCCAGGAAGGTCGCGGCGGCAAAAAGGGCGATGAAGCGCCAACCGTCCTCGAGGATCGGCACCAGGAAATTGGCAAGCATGAGTCGCGCGCTCTCTGTTGTCCGAAGGTTAGTTGACCTTCGGCAGGCTGAGGATTTGTCCCGGGTATATCAGATGGGGATTCTTAACCTGATCCTTGTTTGCGGCGAAAATGACGGTGTGACGCCAGCCCGCCCCATAGTGCGCCTGGGCGATGTTCCAGAGATTGTCGCCCTTCACGATGTGAAGCCGCCGGCCGTCGGTGCTGGAAACGGGGGCCACGACCACGCGATCGAACGGCAGTTCGAGACGCGCGACCGGCTTGCCGTCCGTGGCGATGCGGTCGAGCCGGAGAAGGTGCTTGCCGGGGTCGATCGGATCCGCCGGCTTGAGCCGCCAGCGTCCGTCGGAGGCCGCCCTGCCTTCGGCGACCATCCTGTCGTTCACATAGGCCCTGACGACGGTGCCCGGTGCGGCGAGGCCCGACACGGTGACATACCCGCCGTCGTCGTAATCCAGAGTCGAAACGGAGAGGTCGGCCGACTTCGGCAGCCCGGCGGCTGTGGGCGGCTGCACGAGCGTCGCGGCGCCGGCCGGCGGAGAGATCATGACCAGCGTCTCCGCGCGCGGCTGGGCGGGCGCGTTCGCCGCGGGCGGCTCCGGCACGACGGCCACCACCGCCTGCTCCGACGTGAGCGGCGCCTTGCCCTCGATATGCTGCACCACGCGCAACTCATGCTGGCCGACCGCAAGCGGAGGGTCCTGGACGATGATGACCCACTCCCCGCGCGCGTCGGATTCGCCCTTGGCGATCTCCTTGCCGCCGTCCAGCAGCACGATCCTGGCGCTGGGCGCCGCCCGACCCGCAATCACCGCCCGGCCATCCGTACCGATCCGCGCGACGTCGAACGAAGGCAGGGGGACGGCGACGGCAGGGACCGGCACGACCGCCGGAACGGTCGGTGCGGCCGGCGCAGCGTCACGCGCGGCGGTGGGTGCGGCCACGGGCTCGGCAGCCGGTCCGCCGATGACGGGTTTGACAGGTTTGTCGATGGCCGCCTGCTCGCTCAATTTACCGCGCCACGCGACGCCGAGCGCAATCGCGATCACAACCGCGCCCATAGCGACCAGCCCGAAAACAGTTCGTGACATCGCCCTCCCAACGGTGCGACCACCATCCCCATTGGCGTCGCAGCCAGCCTTTGCGTAACAATACCACGTCATGCCTGCGCGGAAACGCGCTGGATCGTAACAGAAAAGCAGCTTTCGTGCCCGAGATCACCCCTTCCTCCCTCTGCGTCTTCTGTGGCGCCCGCTTCGGAACCGATCCCGCCACCCGCGAGACCGCGGTCGGCCTGGGGCGACTTCTGGCCGCCGAGGGCATTGCCTTGGTCTATGGCGGCGGCGGCGTCGGGCTGATGGGACTGGTCGCCAATGCCACCCTCGACGCCGGTGGCCGGGCGGTCGGCATCATTCCCAACTTTCTCCTGCAGCGCGAAGCCGGCCATCCGGCGCTCACGGAGACCGTGGTCGTGGAGACCATGCATGAGCGCAAGCTGCAGATGTTCGAGCGGTCGGACGGCTTCGTCGTGCTGCCCGGCGGCATCGGCACGCTGGAGGAATTCTTCGAGGTCCTGTCGTGGCGAACCCTCGGCCTCCACAGCAAGCCGATCGTGATCATCGATCAGGGCGGCTACTGGGAGCCCCTGGCCGCCCTCCTCCGCGGCGTCGTGGAAGGCGGTTTCGCCGAACGGAGCCATCTCGACCACGTCGCCTTCGTGAGCGACTTGAAGGACGTTCTGCCGGCCATCGCGGCCATGCCGGCGTCCACCGGCTTCGAGAAGCGCCTCGACAAGGTCTGACCCCTTTCGCATGCCGAAGGGAGGCCGGCTTTTGGGTGGTTTCAGCTCGTCTTGCGCGGGCCGCCGGTAGACGTCCCGCCCAGATTGCCTTTGCCTCTCGGCGGTGCAACAAGACTGGCCAGAATCAGCGATTTATCAACCCAGCCGAACCCAAAGCGGCGCACGGAGGTGCAGGTATGTCAGATCTCGAAATCGTCTGGACGAAGGTCGATGAGGCCCCTGGACTGGCTACGTTTTCCCTCCTCCCGATCGTCGAGGCCTTCGTCGCGACCGCCGGCGTGAAGGTCAAGCTGAAGGACATTTCGCTGACCGGCCGCATCATCGCCAACTTCCCCGAAAAGCTTAAGCCCGAGCAGAAGATCCCCGACGAGCTTGCCGAGCTCGGCAAGCTGACGCTGAAGCCGGAAGCCAACATCATCAAGCTTCCCAACATTTCGGCCTCGATCCCTCAGCTCAAGGCCGCGATCAAGGAATTGCAGAGCAAGGGCTACGACATCCCCAACTACCCCGACAGCGACGCCACGCCGGCCGACAAGGAAATCCGCGCCCGCTACGGCAAGGTGCTGGGCAGCGCCGTCAATCCGGTGTTGCGCGAGGGCAATTCCGACCGCCGCGCCGCCGGCGCCGTGAAGCAGTATGCCCGCAAGCACCCGCACAAGATGGGCGCCTGGAGCAAGGACTCGAAGACCCGCGTCGCCCACATGGGGGCCAACGACTTCTATGGCACCGAAGTCGCGACGACCCTGGCGGCGCCGGCCAACGCCCGCATCGAGCTGGTCGCCGCCGACGGCGCGACCACGGTGCTGAAGCCCAAGATCCCGCTCAAGGCCGGCGAGATCATCGACTGCTCGGTGATGAACGCCAAGGCGCTGCGCGCCTTCTACGCATCGGCGATCGAGGCGGCGAAGAAGGACGGCGTCCTGTTCTCGCTGCACCTCAAGACGACCATGATGAAGATCTCCGATCCCATCCTGTTCGGCCATTGCGTTTCCGTGTTCTTCGCCGACGTGTTCGCCAAGCACGGCGAGACGTTCAAGAAGCTCGGCATCGATCCCGACAACGGCCTGGGCGACCTGCTCACCCGCATCGAGACGCTGCCGGACGCGGAGAAGGCCGCGATCAAGGCCGACATCCAGGCCGAGTACGCCAAGCGGCCCGGTCTCGCGATGGTGAACTCCGACAAGGGGATCACGAACCTCCACGTCCCGAGCGACGTGATCATCGACGCCTCGATGCCGGCGATGATCCGCGAGTCGGGCAAGATGTGGGGCGCCGACGGCAAGCTGCACGACACGATCGCGGCAATTCCCGACCGTTGCTATTCGACCCTGTTCCAGGCCGTCATCGAGGACTGCAAGGCGCACGGCGCCTTCGATCCGACGACGATGGGCTCGGTGCCGAACGTCGGCCTGATGGCACAGCAGGCCGAGGAATACGGCTCGCACGACAAGACGTTCGAGATCGCCTCGGCCGGCCAGGTCCGGGTCGTGGCCGAGGACGGCGCCGTCCTGATGGAGCAGAAGGTCGAGGCCGGCGACGTCTTCCGGATGTGCCAGGTCAAGGACGAACCGATCCAGGACTGGGTGAAGCTCGCCGTGCGCCGCGCCCGGCTCACCAACACCCCGGCGGTGTTCTGGCTGGACGCCAAGCGGGCCCACGACGCGCAGTTGATCACCAAGGTCGAGAAGTACCTCAAGAACGAGGACACCAAGGGCCTGGACATCCGCATCATGGCGCCGGTCGAGGCCACGAAGTTCTCGCTCGAGCGTATCCGCCAGGGACTCGACACCATCTCCGTCACCGGCAACGTGCTGCGCGACTACCTGACCGACCTGTTCCCGATCATGGAGCTCGGCACCTCGGCCAAGATGCTGTCGATCGTGCCGCTGCTGAACGGCGGCGGCCTGTTCGAGACCGGTGCCGGCGGCTCGGCCCCCAAGCATGTCGAGCAGTTCCAGCAGGAAGGCTACCTGCGCTGGGACTCGCTGGGCGAGTTCCTCGCTTTGGGCGCCTCGCTGGAGCACCTGGCGCAGACGACCGGCAACGAGGACGTGAAGGTCCTGGCCGAGACGCTCGATGAAGCCAACGCCAAGATCCTCGAGGACAACCGGTCGCCGGCCCGCAAGGTCGGCCAGCTGGACAATCGCGGCAGCCATTTCTATCTGGCCAAGTACTGGGCAGAGGCGTTGGCCCGGCGCGACAACAGCACGTCCCTCTCGGCCCGCTTCAAGCCGCTGGCGAAGGTGCTGGAGGAGAACGAAGCCAAGATCGACGCCGAGCTGATCGCCGCCCAGGGAAAGCCGGTGGACACCGGCGGCTACTACCTGCCCGACCAGAAAAAGACCTCGGCCGGGATGCGGCCGAGTGCGACGTTGAACGCAGCGCTCGCCACTCTCTAAAAGGCCGACAGGTCGAGCCGCCTCGGGCAACCGGGGCGGCTTTTTAGATTGCGCGTTACGGGAAGTGTGAGGTCCGGAAGATGCCGAAGATCAAGGTGAAGAACCCGGTCGTCGAGATGGATGGCGACGAGATGACCCGCATCATCTGGGCATTCATCAAGGACAAGCTGATCCTTCCCTATCTCGACATCGACCTGAAGTACTACGACCTCGGGATCGAGAATCGCGACAGGACCGGCGACAAGGTGACCGTCGAATCGGCCGAGGCTACGAAGAAGTACGGCGTCGCGGTGAAGTGCGCGACGATCACGCCGGACGAAGCGCGCGTGAAGGAGTTCAATCTCCGGGAGATGTGGCGGTCGCCGAACGGCACCATCCGCAACATCATCGGCGGCACCATCTTCCGCGAACCGATCGTCTGCAAGAACGTGCCGCGCCTCGTCCCCGGCTGGACACATCCGATCGTCATCGGCCGCCACGCGTTCGGCGACCAGTATCGCGCCACCGACTTCGTGGTGCCGGGCAAGGGCAAGCTCACCGTCCGCTTCGAAGGCGAGGACGGCAAGGTCATCGAGCACGAGGTGTTCGACTTCCCGGCCGGCGGCGTCGCCATGACGATGTACAACCTCGACGAGTCGATCATCGGCTTCGCACGCAGCTCGTTCAATTACGGCCTGATGCGCGGCTGGCCGGTCTACCTGTCGACCAAGAACACGATCCTCAAGCGCTACGACGGCCGCTTCAAGGACCTGTTCCAGGAGATCTACGACAAGGAGTTCGCCGACAGGTTCAAGGCGAAGAACATCCACTACCAGCACCGCCTGATCGACGACATGGTCGCCTCCGCCCTCAAGTGGCACGGCGAGTTCGTCTGGGCCTGCAAGAACTACGACGGCGACGTGCAGTCCGACACGGTGGCCCAGGGCTTCGGCTCGCTCGGCCTCATGACCTCGGTGCTGCTGACGCCGGACGGAAAGACGGTCGAGGCCGAGGCCGCCCACGGCACGGTGACGCGCCACTACCGCGAGCACCAGCAGGGCAAGCCGACCTCGACCAACCCGATCGCCTCGATCTTCGCCTGGACGCAGGCGCTGAAGTACCGCGGCACGTTCGACGACACGCCCGAGGTGGTGAAGTTCGCCGAGGCTCTCGAGAAGGTCTGCGTCGAGGCGGTGGAGAGCGGCAGGATGACCAAGGACCTGGCGCTGCTGATCGGCATGAACCAGGCCTACCTGACCACCGAGGAGTTCCTGGCCGTGCTCGACGGCAACCTCAAGACCCAGATGGCCAGCTGGTAGGCCTCGATTGATCGTCGCCGGCGCCGACGGCTGCCGCACCGGCTGGGTGGTCTGCCGGCGCGACGGCGACGGTGTCCTGGAGATAGCGGTCGTGAAGACCCTCGCGGAAGCCTGCGAGGGTCTGTCCGTTCTGGCCGTCGACATGCCGATCGGACTCCTCGATATGCCTCGCCCCGGCCGCGCCTGCGAACGCGAAGCCCGCGCGCTCCTGCCCGGGAAGGCGAGCTCGGTCTTCCCCACGCCCTGCCGCCCCGCGCTCGATTGCACCACCTACGGCGAGGCCAATGCCATCAGCCGGACGCTGGGCGTCGGATTGACCCGACAGACCTTCCATCTCTTCCCGAAGATGCGCGAGGTCGACGCCCTGATGCGCGGCAACGAGGCCTTGCGCTCGATCGTTCACGAAGCGCATCCCGAACTCGCCTTCGCGCGCATGAACAAGGGCAAGCCCATGCTCAGCAAGAAGCGCCGCCCTGACGGATTCACCGAGCGCCTCGACCTGCTCGCGCGCCACGGCTTCCCGTGGGAGCCGCGATCGCTGCCCGGTGCGGCCCGCGACGACGTGCTCGATGCCATGGCCGTCTGCCGCACCGCCCTGCTGATCGCCCAAGGAACGGCGACGCGCCTGGGTTCCGAGCAGAACCGTGATCGCCACGGCCTGCCGATGAACATCTGGTTCTAACGCGCGGGACGTGCCTGGTCGCCTGAACGCCGGCCGAGCAAGGCGAACAGGCGTTTCTCGATCTCGACGACGACGAGCAGCGCCACCCCCACCCCGATGATTGCCACACCATCGCCGATGGACAGATCGCGCGTACCGAAGACCGCCTGCATCGGCGGCAGATAGGTGAAGGCGAACTGGGCAAGGACGATGATCCCGACGCCGATCAGGACGGCCTGCGTACCGAAGATCCCGCGCCAGGTCAGCGAGGTGCCGTGAACGTAGCGCACGCTGAACAGATAGAAGATCTCCATCACCACCAGCGTGTTGACCACGATGGTCCGCGCGGTCTCGATCGGAAGCCCGCGGGCCTCCGCCCAGCCGAACATCCCGAAGGTTCCGGCGACCATCAGGACCGAGACGAACAGGATGCGCCACAGGAGCCGTCCGGACAGTATCCGCTCCCCGGCCCGGCGGGCCGGCCGCCACATGGCGCCCGGTTCGGTGGGTTCGAAAGCCAGCGTGAGGCCGAGGGCAACCGCCGTGATCATGTTGACCCAGAGGATCTGGACCGGCGTCACCGGCAGAGTCAGGCCTAGCAGGATGGCGAGGACGATCGCCATCGCCTCGCCGCCGTTGGTGGGCAGCGTCCACGTGATGACCTTGGTGAGATTGTCGTAGACGGTCCGCCCCTCGCGCACCGCCGCCACGATGGAGGCGAAGTTGTCGTCGGCGAGCACCATCTCGCTCGCCTCCTTGGCGGCCTCGGTACCCTTGCCTCCCATGGCGACGCCGACGTCGGCGCGCTTGAGCGCCGGGGCATCGTTGACCCCGTCACCGGTCATTGCGATCACGGACCCATCCTGCTGCAAAGCCTCCACGAGACGGAGCTTGTGCTCGGGGCTGGTGCGCGCAAACACCGTCGAGACCTGCGCTCGGTGCTTGAACTCGGCCTCATCCAGGCCGTCGAGTTCCTGTCCGGTGACAGTCAGAGGGTCTGCCGCGAGCCCGAGTTGCAGGGCGATGGCGCGCGCGGTGGAAGCATGATCGCCGGTGATCATCTTGACGCGGATGCCGGCTGACCGGCACTCGGCAACGGCGGCCACGGCTTCCGGCCGCGGTGGATCGATCAGGCCCACGAGGCCGAGCAACGTGAGCCCTCCCTCGACGTCGGCGGGCGCGATCTCGCCGGCTTGCTCCGGCAGGGTCCTGCGAGCGATGGCGATGACGCGCTGGCCCTCGGTCCCGAGCCGCTCGATCTCGCGACGCCACCAATCCAGGTCGATTAGTGCTTCGCCTTCCTGCGTGGCCGCCCACGCACACATCTCGACAATGCGTTCCGGCGCCCCCTTCACATAGGCGGCAGGTCGCCGTCCATCGCGGACGTTCAGCGTCGCCATGTAGCGGTGGCGCGCATCGAAGGGAATCTCGTCGCGCCGGACGAAGCCCGTCCGCGCCGCCGTGGTGTCGTGTCCCGCCTTGCAGGCCAGCGAGACGAGCGCGCCCTCCATCGGGTCGCCGTCGACGATCCACTCCTCGCCCGACGGCCGGATTTCGGCGTCGTTGCACAGAAGGGCGGCCAGCGTGAGGTCCTCGAGAACGGGATCGGCGGCGGGATCGACCGCCTCCCCGCCCTCGACCGCAAACCCGCCCTCGGGACGATAGCCGACCCCTTCCACGACGATCCGCCGATCCGCCGTCACGACGGCGGTGACGGTCATCTCGTTGCGGGTCAGGGTTCCGGTCTTGTCGGAACAGATCACGGAGACCGCGCCCAGCGTCTCCACCGCCGGCAGGCGACGGATGATGGCATTGCGCCGCGCCATGCGCTGGACGCCGACGGCAAGCGTGATCGTCATCACCGCAGGCAGACCTTCGGGAATGGCGGCGACGGCCAGGCCGACGACTGCCATGAAGGCCTCGTCGAAAGCATAGGCCTGGGCGAAGGCCGCATACAGGAAGACGAGCGCGGATACCCCGAGAATCGCCAGGGTGATCTGCCGTGCGAACTGATCCATCTGCCGGACGAGCGGTGTCGCCAGCCGTTCGACGGCACCAATCATCACGCTGATCCGCCCCAGTTCCGTGGCCGCGCCGGTGCCGATCACGACGCCCGCCCCCTGACCGGACGTGACGAATGTCCCGGAGTGCGCCATGCACAGCCGATCCCCCAGAGGGGCGGCGACGTCGACCGGTCCGAGCGCCTTGTCGACCGGGACCGACTCGCCGGTCAGTATCGCCTCGTCGATCCGGAGGTTGCGCGCCTTTACGAGCCGCAGGTCGGCCGGAACGCGATCGCCGGCTTCGAGCAACACGACGTCACCGGGCACGATCTGGTCGGCGGGAACAGTCTGGCGATGACCGTTGCGCATCACGGAGGCACGCGGATCGATCAGGCCGCGGATCGCCTCGAGCGCCTTCTCCGCGCGCCCCTCCTGAACGAAGCCGATCACCGCGTTGGCGATCACGACCGCGAAGATCACCAGCGCGTCGACAATGTGGTCCAGCGCCGCCGCCACGACGCCCGCTGCCATAAGCACGTAGATGAAGAGATTGTGGAACTGCTCGGCTAGGCGCAGGAGCGGGCCGCGACGACGCCCCTGCGGCAGGCGGTTCGGTCCCCAGATCGCCAGCCGTCGCGCTGCGTCGGTCGCGTCGAGGCCGTTGGCTTGGGAGTCGAGCGCTGCCTGGCATTCGACCACCTGCAGGGCATGCCAATCGCGATTGAGGTCGAGCGGCGTATTGACCGCCCCTGACGCATCGGGCCGTCCCGAGGCTCTTGCCCCTGAGGCTGTCGAAGTCGACCTCCGCATGGTCGCGAACTCCCTCGGGGTCAGTGCGAGAGCAATACCGGCAGGCGGGGATCCGCGAACACGCCCGTCGTTGCACCGCCAAGGACGAAGTCGCGGATGCGGGAATGGCCGAACCCTCCCATGGCAAGAATCTGCGCTCCCTCCGCCAGGGCCTTCTCCTGCAACGCCTCGGCGATCGTCCGATCGCCGAGAGCGATTTCGATCGGATCTGCCTTCACGCCCCGCTTCTCCAGCGAGGCGGCAAGAAGACCGGCGAGAGCGGCACCGGCCAAGGGCTTCTCATCACGGACCGTCAACACCGTGACACGACCGCCCTCCGCCAGGAGTGGAAGGACATCCCCGAGCGCCCGGGCGGCGACCCGGCTGCCATCCCACGCAATTGCGACATGATCCAGCCTGGCGGGCGGCCGTGCGGAGCCCGGCACCAGAATGGCGGGCCGACCGGATCCGAAGACGACGGTCTCAAGCAGATGCTGGGCGGATACCGTGTCCTGCGACCAGGGAAGCACTGCCAGGTCGTAGTACCGAGCCTCGGCGGCGGCCGCTTCGAGCAGTCCGCTCAGCAGGACCTCCCTGCTCGAACAGTTCACGGCGGTAGGCGCGCCGATCCCGCGTATCAGGTTGTGGAGGCGGCCGCATTCCGACCGGCTCTTGTCCTCGGCCGCCTGAACCAGAGCGGGAATGTCGATCAAAAGGCCGGCCAGTGGCGATGGTACCCGCGGAATGTCGACGGAGAACGTCGTGACCTCGAGCGTCCCTCCCAGCGACACGGCGAAGCCGGCAGCCGCCAGGACGGCCTCATCGTCGACCGCCTCCGGATAGGTCGCCAGCGGCATGTAGATCCTGCGGGTCGTGATCATATCGCTTCTCCCGTTGATTGAACCCAGCGTGAAGAACCGTCGACCGGTCCATTTCACATGCTGTGCAATTCTGGAGAATGCTCGCGCACCTGCCCTTGATCTGGGTCAACCGACCCAGATCAAGGCTCAATCGCTCAGTGGTAGATGAAAAGTGGAACCGGAGCGCTGTCGAACAGGTGCCGTGTGGTCGAGCCGAAGAGAATTTCCCGGACTCCACGATGACCGAAGGCTCCCATGACCAGCAGTCGCGCACCCGTTTCCGAAGCGCGCCGCAGCAGGACATCGGCTGGGCTCTCGCTCGTTGCAACCGCCTCGAGGTCCGCATCGACCCCATGCAGTGCCAGGAACGAACCGGCTCGTTCGGCAACCGACAGGGCGGCGGACTGCTCCCGCCCGATCGACAGGATACGCGCCCTGGAGGTTCCGAAAATCCCCATCAGTGCCGCGACCTGCAATGCCTTCGCGGCCGGCGCGCTTCCATCGTAGGCCACCAGGACGGCCCCCTTCTCGACCCACTCGGGCCCCGTCACCACGACGGGACGACACCCCTTGGAGATGATGTGGTGGACGAGCGGTGTGACTCCTTCGACTGCCTCGAGATGAAACTCGGCATCCCGGCCGGTCACGACCAGGTCGCACGTCTCGATCATCCGAAGCAATCCATCGCGCACGTTCGCTTCCATCGTGGCGCATTCGGCATCCATGCCTTCGTCCGCCAGGCATCGCCGGAACACGTCCGGCAGTTCGGCGATTCTTGCGCGCCGCTCGTCCGCGAGCTGCTTGCGATGCTGCAAGCGGTCGTAGGCGTATTGCACGCCGCCAATCGGCACCGGCTCGGCGCGATCGAGATCGCTGACATCGAGCGCTGTCACGCCCCTCACCCGGGCGCCGCATTGGCGAGCGAGCGCTGCAGCAAGCCCCCTCGCGGCGACGGCGGACGGTGTGTCATCGACAGTGACGAGAATCGAACGCATGCGCCTCCCCTTCAATATTACCCAGCGTAAAGAGAACGTCGGTTCCCGGCGTTGACCTGCGTCAACGGGGCGCCAGCGGCAGGATCGAAATGTCGCCAGGCTATTCCGGCTTGACGCCGGCGGCCTTGAGCACCGGCACCCAGATAGGTTCCTGCACCTTGAGCCAGTCGGCCAACTGCTCCGGCGTGCCGCCCATCGCGACGAAGCCGCGCTTTGCCAGATCCTGCTTCTGCGCCGGCGTCGCCACTGCGGCGTTCAGTGCCTGGTTCAGCTTGGCGACGACCGCCGGCGGCGTGCCGGCGGGCGCCAGCAGCGTGTAGACGATCGTGCCGTCGACGTCGCCGGCGCCCAGTTCCTTGAAGGTCGGGATGGTCGGGGCGACCGATGAGCGCTCCAGGGACGCCATCGCGTAGGGCTTGAGCTTGCCGGCCGCGATCTGCGGCGCCACGCTGGTGATGCTCGACATGCCGAGCTTGATGTGGCCGCCCAGCAGGTCGGTGACCAAGGGGCCTGTCCCGCGGAATGGCACGTGCGTGAGCTTGATGCCGTTCAGCATCGCGAACTGCTCGGTCGACAGGTGCATCGGCGTGGTCAGGCCCGCCGTGCCGTACTGCACCGAACCGGGTGCCGCCTTCGCCGCGGCGATGATCGCCTTGAGGTCCGGCCACGGCGCATCGAGGCTGCCCACGAGCACGGACTCCTGCTTGGCGATGAAACCGATCGGCACGAACGCCGTCTTCGCATCGAAGCCGAGCTTGGCCACGATGTGGGGATAGAGCGGCAGGTTGTTGGCGCTCACCACCAGCCAATGGCCATCCGCCGGCTGCTTGGCCACGAACTCATGGGCGATGCTGCCCCCGCCGCCGCCCTTGTTGTCGACGATCACGGTGCCGCTCCCGAGGGCCTTCTGCATCGGCACCTGGACCGCCCGCGCCAGCGCATCCGTGCCGCCTCCGGGCGGGAACGGCACGACGATATGCACGGGCTGCGATGGAAAGGTCTGGGCCCAGGCCGGCAGGCCGGCCGCCGCGAGGGCGGCCGCAGCAGGCAGGCGCAGCACGTGGCGCCTCGAGAGTGTCGACTGACGGGCGGATTTCCGCATGGCATTCCTCCACGGCCTGCTCCCGTTTGCCGGAGCATTCGCCGAGAAGGAGCCTAGCGACCGCCAGCCCCCTGTTAAATCAGAATTCCGTACCCGTCAGACTTCGCTCAGACCATTCCAAGGGCATGCTTGTAGACGTCGAGGAGCGTCTCCGCTTCCGCCCGGTCGGCGGCGTCCATGGAGCGCAGCGACACGATCTTGCGCATGGTCTTCACGTCGTAGCCGACGCCCTTGGCCTCGCTGTAGACGTCCTTGATGTCGCCGCCGATCGCCTTGCGCTCTTCCTCGAGCTTCTCGATCCGCTCGATGAAACTCTTCAGGCGGTCGGCCGAGATCGGGCCCGCTTTGGTCTTCTTAGAAATCGAGCTTCCGTCCGGCATGTCCAACTACTCCATGGTCCGACCGGCAAGACCATAGAAGCGACCACCATGTCCACTCAATTACATCGACGTCCTGAAACGTGGGGATAACGGGGACGGCACCCGATCATGCACGGGCCGGGAAGCGTGTTCGCCAATGCTGCGCGATGTCGATTCCGCGGCAGAACCACACCCCTTCGCGGGCTGTCGCATGCTGCAGGAACTTGACGAGGCCACCCGCGCGGCCCGGTCGTCCGATAAGCCGGTCATGCAGGCCGACCGACAACAGCTTCGGCGCACCGGCCGTCCCCTCCTCGTAGAGGAGGTCGAAGGCGTCGCGCATGTACTCGAAGAAGTCCTGACCGGTCGAGAAGCCTGAATTCGCATCGAAGCGATTGTCGTTTGCCTCGTAGGAATAGGGAATCACCAGATGGGGGCCGTGCGCGGTCTCGACCCAGTAGGGCAACTCGTCGGCCAGCGAATCGCGATCGTAGAGAAAGCCGCCCTCCTCGGCCACCAGCCGCCGCGTGTTCTCGCCAGGGCGTCCTGTCATCCATCCCAGCGGGCGGCTTCCCGTGAGACGCGTCAGGATCTCCACCGCCTGGCGGACATGCCGGCGCTCGGTCGCCTCGTCGACCTCGCCATAGTCGATCCAGCGATAGCCGTGGCTCACCATCTCGTGGCCACGCTCCACGCAGGCGCGCGCGAGCATCGGATTCTGTTCGAGAGCGCGGGCAACGCCCAGCACGCTCACCGGGACCGAGAAGCGCGCGAAGATGTCGAGGAGCCGCCACGCACCGCGGCGGCTGCCATACTCGAACACCGATTCGACGAGCGGCACCCGGAGTCCGGCCTTGGTGTGGACGCCGATGTCGTTCAGCATCCCCTCCGACACCGCATCGCCATTGGCCAAGGTCGATTCGCCGCCGCCCTCGACGTTGAGGTTGAAGTTGATGGCAATTCGGGCATTGCCCGGCCAGTGGGGATGGGGCGGAGTCTCGCCATACCCCACGAGATCGCGGACCTTCATCGGGTCGGGGCGGATGTCGCCGGCGGCAGCGGGATCGAGGACGGACATTGAAGGCTCCGGATCAAGGGACGGTGTCGAGGGGAGCATTGCAGGGGTCGTAGGCGAAGAACCAGTCGACCTCGGTCGGCCCGTGCATCCAGGTATTGGCGATCGAAATGCGCTGCACCTCAGCCACCCGCGGTATCCGGTTGGCGGCATAGCGGCGGAAGGCCGTCTCCGTGTCCGTCGCCTGGACGATGCAGCGATGGAGGATGGCGGCATCCTCGATCGCCATCGAGCCGCCAGCGGCCATGAACGGTCGCACGGCGTGGCAGGCATCGCCCATCAGGACGACGCGGCCCTTGTGCCACGTGTCATTGCGTGGCCGGTCCATGATCGGCCAGACGGTCACGTCCGTCGCCGCCTCGGCCGCACGCAGCATCTCGGGATGGAAGCCTTCCAGCGCCGAGACGAAATCGTCGCGCGTGCCGGGGATCGGCGTGCCATCGCCGTCCCAGCGATCGGCCGGGATGGCGGCCATGACATAGACCTCATCCCGTCGCGCCGTCATGTAATAGACGAGCACGTGGCGATCCGGTCCCCACCACTTGGTGCAATCGCGGATGGCGAGGTCGCCGAGACGCTCCGCCGGAAACACAGCTCTTGGTGCAATGCGTCCGATGAAGCGCGGCTCTTCATGCCCGAGGATTTCGTCGCGCACCCGCGAGCGAATGCCGTCGGCGCCGATCACGATATCGACCTCGGCGCTGGCCCCGTTGTCGAAGGCGAGCCTGATGCCGCCCGGCGTCTCGCCGAGGCCCGCCAGGCGATGACCGAACCGGATCGTTCCCGGTGCAAGCGGGGTCTGGAGAATGCGATGCAGGTCGGCCCGATGAATGTTGACGAAGGGCCCGTCGAACCGGGCTTCGCAGGCGGCGTCGAAGACCAGTTCGTAGAGCGTCTCCCCGCTGTCCCACGCCCGGCTGACGAAGGCATCCGGGCGTATGCCGGTTTCGGTGAAGTTGCGCTCGAGACCGAGGGACCGCAGGACCTTGGCGACATTGGCACCGAGGATGATGCCCGCCCCGATCCTGGAAAAATTCGGCGTCTGCTCATAGACGGCAACGGGATACCCGTCGCGCTGCAGCAGAGCCGCCACCGTCAGCCCCGCCAGCCCGCCCCCGACAACGGCTATTCGCGTCTGCCGATCCATCCGCCTCACCTCGCCACCATCTCCGATGCCCATTCCTAAATCATTCGATATCGAATGAATAGAGGCGCCAGCGCCTCCCTCGCAGGAGGCCGCCAGATCTCCAAAAATGCAATTTGCCTTAATAAATGCCGCACCATTGGCATTCTGACCAATAGATGAGCATCCCCAAAGGAACTTGGCCCAAACCGATCCCTACTTTTCATTCGATATGGAATGAAATATGCAAGGGTATCGGGACGCTCAATGGCGGCGATGGCGCCGCAGCCTGCCGGGGGCCTTCCCAGTTCGAACCGAGGATGTGATCTATGAAATTGCTTGGACGTCTCGCCGCGGCACTCGGCCTCGTCGCCGGCATGGCCGGCGCCAGTGCGGCACCGGCTCGCGCGACCGATGTGAACTTCATCACCGACTTCGGCTTCAACGGGCGGCACGCCTACTTCTACGTCGCCCGCGAGAAGGGCTACTACAAGGAAGCCGGCCTCGACGTAACGTTCCTGCGCGGACAGGGCTCGGCCGATGCGATCAAGAAGGTGGCCGCCGGCCTCGCGACCATCGGCTTTGCCGACGCGGGCTCGCTGGTGCTGGCCCGCGGCAATGACGGTGTGCCGGTGAAGCTGGTCTCGATCGTCTATGCCAGGCCGCCGCAGGCCATCTTCGGCGTCAAGGGATCGGGCATCGCCTCACCCAAGGATCTCGAAGGCAAGACCATCGCCGATACCGCATCGAGCTCCGTCCGCCTGCTTTTCCCCGCCTTCGCCAAGGCAGCCGGCATCGACGCCAACAAGGTGAAGTGGGTCGTCGCGGAAGGCTCCGCCCTGCCCTCCCTGCTCGCCAACGGCCGGGTCGATGCGATCGGCCAGTTCTCGGTGGGCGAGCCGCTGATCGCGGCGGCGATCGCACCGAAGGAAACGGTCCGCATCGCCTACAAGGATTCGGGCCTGGACTATTACGGCAACGGATTGATCGCCTCGGAAGAGACGATCGCCAAGCAGCCCGAACTGGTGCGGGCCTTCGTCAAGGCAACGATCAAGGGCATGAAGGACGCCTTCGCCAACCCGGCCGAGGCTGCCGCCATCATGGCCAAGTACCAGAAGGAACTGGCGCCGGCGATCATCGAGGGCGAGACGAAGCTCGTCGGCGAGCTCGCGACCGTTCCCGGTCAGCCGCTGGGCCGCATCGACGCCAAGAGCATCGCGGGAACCGTCGAGGTCATGTCGGCTAACTTCACCCTGAAGTCACCGGTGCAGCCGTCGCAGCTCTACGCGCCGGGCTTCGTCGAATGATCGCGGCCGCCGGTGGCCTGGTGGCCGCCCCTCCGCCGGCGGCGGCGGAGGTGGCGGCCATAGATCTCCGGGGTGTGAGCAAGCACTACCCCGGCGCGGCGGGAACGTCGGTCCATGCACTCGGGCCGATCGACCTGCACATTCCGACCGGCAGCTTCGTCGCCGTCGTCGGCCCCTCGGGTTGCGGCAAGTCCACCCTGTTGCGGCTGGTCGCCGGCCTGGAGATGCCCGACGGCGGCACAATGATGCGCTACGGCACGCCGCTCGACGCGCCCTCCCACGAGGTCGGCATCGTCTTCCAGGAGCACGTGCTGTTTCCCTGGAACACGGTGCTGGAAAACGTGCTGCTCCCGGCCGACGTTCTCGCGCTGCCCAAGGCGGCGGCGCGGGAGCGCGCGCTGCGACTTCTGGAGATGACCGGCCTCATTGCCTTCGCCAATCATCGCCCCCAGATGCTGTCCGGCGGCATGCGCCAGCGCGCGGCGCTTTGCCGCGCCCTGCTGGCCGATCCGCGCCTGCTGCTGCTCGACGAGCCGTTCGGCGCGCTCGATGCGCTGACCCGCGAGGAGCTGTCGCTCGAACTGTCGGGCCTCTGGCAGGATCTCGGACGAACCGCCTTCCTGATCACGCATGACATCGAGGAGGCGATCCTGCTCAGCGACCGTGTGCTGGTCATGTCGCCGCGGCCCGGACGGATCCGCGCCGACATCGCGATCGACCTGCCGCGCCCGCGCAATGCCGATACGCCGGCACTGCCGCGCTTCCAGGAGCTCAAGAAGCAGATCCGCGACATCATCTTCGACCGCCGGGCCTGAACGATGAAGTCGTCTTCCTCCTCGCGCTTCGCCGACCGCGCCACCATCCCGGCGGTCTATCTGGCGCTGCTGGTCGCCTGGGAAGTGTCCGTCCGCGTCTTCGCCATTCCCGCCTGGATTCTGCCGGCCCCGACCGAGATCGGCAGGACGGCGCTGAAATGGGCGCCGGAGCTCGGCTTCAACAGCCTCGTGACCTTGCGTGAAACCCTCGTAGGCTTCGGGCTCGCCATCGCGCTCTCCCTGCCGCTGGCGGTGCTCATCGCCCTGAACGCGACCGCCCGCAGGCTGCTCTATCCGATCCTGCTCGGCCTCCAGTCGGTGCCCAAGGTCGCCGTGGCTCCGCTGATCATCCTGTGGCTCGGTCTGTCCGAATGGCCGAAGATCGTGATCGTCATCCTGGTCTGCTTCTTCCCGATCCTGGTCAACCTGATCGCCGGCCTGGAAGCCGCCCCACGCACGATGCTCGACCTGATGCGCTCGCTCGGCGCGTCGCAGCACATGATCTTCCGGCGCCTTCGGATCCCCGTAGCGCTGCCGCACTTCTTCACCGGCTGCAAGGTGGCCGTGACCTTCGCCGTCATCGGCTCGGTCATCGGCGAGTTCGTGGCGGCGCAGGAGGGGCTCGGTTATCTCATCCTGATCTCGACGTCGCAGTCGCAAACCCCGCTCGCCTTCGCTGCCATCGCTCTGTTGACCCTGCTCAGCATCGCCCTCTTCCATGGCATCGAGTGGATCGAGCGCCGGGTCGTCGACTGGACGCCCTGAACCCGCGCGTGCAATGACGGTCTTCAACGGAGGAACGATGGGCAGCGGCAAGCCGGCAATCGAAGGCCACCCGGAGACCGCAATCGGGAAGCCGCAGAGACCGGGCCGGCGACCGACGGCCCAGGCCCGGGCGGCGCGCGACCAGGTCGATGCCATCTTCTCGCAGTGGCGCGCCGAGCGGCCGGACATCGACACCAGTCCGGTGCAGATCTACGGCCTGATCGCGCGGATCCAGATCCAGTGCACCGCCTTCATCGAGGAAGCGCTGGTTCCGTTCGGGCTGAACCGCGGCACGTTCGACGTGCTGACCGCCCTGCGGCGCGCCGGCTCACCCTACTGCCTCACGCCCAAGCAGCTCGTGCAGTCGCTGCTTCTCAGTGGCGCGGGATTGACCAGCAGGTTGAACAAGTTGGAATCACAGAACCTGATCGCCCGACTCGCCGAGCCGAGCGACCGCCGGACCCTCCGGGTCCAGCTCACGGCGTCGGGCGAAGCCGTCATCAACGAGGCCATCCCCCGCGTCTTCGACGTCCAGCGGAGCCGCCTGCAGAAGCTGGGCGACGACGGCCAGAAGCGCCTTCTGGAAGAACTCTCCCGCTTCGCCGAAGCGATCGACACCTGGCCCGGCTAGGCCCTTCAGCCGTGCTTGTGGGCCTTGTCGAAGGCCTTCTTCTGGTCGGCCGAGGCGTCCTTCTGGAACTTCGTCTTCCACTCGTCGTAGGGCATGCCGTAGACGATCTCGCGGGCCTTGGGATCGGCGATCTCGATGCCCTGCTTGCCGGCTTCCTCGCGATACCAGCGCGACAGGCAGTTGCGGCAAAAGCCGGCCAGGTTCATCAGGTCGATGTTCTGGACGTCGGTCCGCTCCTGAAGGTGCGACACCAGACGCCGGAAGGCGGCGGCTTCGAGTTCCGTGCGGGTCTTGTCGTCCATCATCGGCTCCCGGAAGTGAGGACTGAATTCCAGGTGCGGATATAGGCCCGGGCGTCCCGATTAACCAGACGCGAGGGCCTTTTTGATGGAGGCAGAGATCGCGGGCGCGAGCCGCCGGCCCCAGGCGCGGGCATCGTCCGGCATACCCATCAGGTCCTGTCTCACCTCGAGCGAACAATGCGGCAGCGCGCGCGGTCGCGCATGGGCAGTCAGCGTGTATTCGTAAGATGCGCGCGCCGAATAGGGTTTGTTGTCGCCGACCACGAGCGAGGGATCGCGGCGCAGCTCTTCCAGCAGCGGCTCGGGCAGACGTGAATCGTCGTTCCACAGAACGCCGACATGCCAGGGACGCACGAAGCCCTTCATTACCGGCGTGAAGCTGTGCACCACGAGCAGGCAGACCGTGCGCCCGCCGTCGGTCATCGCATCGAGCAGCCGGTCGACCTCGCGGTGATAGGGCCAGAAGCAGGCCTCGGCCCTGGCATCGACCTGCTCTTTGGTCAGATCCTTGTTGACCGGGATGACCGTCTCGTCGCTGATCTCCGGCGTCGAGCCCTCGCCGCCCGGCCAGCGGTTGCAGTCGATGACCAGACGCGAATAGCCGGAGGCGACCAGCGGCGCGTCGAGCACCGTGGCCAGTTCGATCGCCGCATCGAGGCCGCCAATGTCCCAGCCGATGTGCCGCGCCAGTTCGCTCTCGGGAATGCCGAGATCGCCCAGCGCCTGCGGCACCGCCTTGCTCGCGTGATCGCAGAGCAGCAACAGCGGCGCCCGCCCCTGTTCGTTGAAGACGGAGAACGGCGGCGGATCACCCGGCCGGAGCAACGGTTGCATCGCGCCCCTATAGTGCGAAGATCGGGCAAATGAAAGATGCCGACGCCCGCGCCCTGCTCCGCGCCCTCTTCGATGCCGCCCTCGCCGCCGCTCGCCCCGCCACCTGCCTTGCTCCCTATATCGCGAAGCTCCAGCCCCGGAAGGGTCGCACCATCGTGATCGGCGCCGGCAAGGCGAGTGCCGCCATGGCGCGTGCCGTCGAGGACCAGTGGCCGCATCCGCTCGAAGGGCTGGTGGTGACGCGCTACGGCTACGGCGAGACCTGCAAGCGGATCGAGATCGTCGAGGCCGCGCATCCCGTGCCTGACGACAAGGGCCGAGAGGCCGCCGGTCGCATCTACGAGCGAGTCCAGGGACTGAGCGCGGACGACCTTGTGCTTTGCCTGATCTCCGGCGGCGCCTCGGCGCTGCTCGCCCTGCCGGCCCCCGGCCTCACCCTGAACGACAAGCAGGACGTCAACCGCGCGCTGCTGAAGTCGGGCGCCAACATCGTCGAGATGAACATGGTGCGGAAGCATCTCTCTGCGATCAAGGGCGGCCGGCTCGCGATCGCATCCCAGCCGGCGCGTGTCCTGTCGTGGCTGATCTCCGACGTACCGAATGATGACCCCGGCGTCATCGGCTCCGGCCCCACTGTCGCAGACAAGACGACCTTCGCTGATGCCCTGGCCGTGCTCGCGAAATACCGGATCGATCCGCCGGCCTCCGTGCTCAAGCATCTCCAGGAAGGCGCCGCCGGCCGTATCGAGGAGACACCGAAGCCCGGTGATCCACGCCTCGCCAAGGTCGAGACGATCATGGTGGCCACGCCCAGGCGCTCGCTCGAAGCCGCCGCCGCCGTCGCGAAGGAACATGGCGTCGAGGTGGTCTTGCTGGGCGACAATCTCGAGGGCGAGGCGCGCGAGCTGGGCGCCAAGCATGCGCGGCGGGCCATCGAGATCGCGAAGCGCGGTGGCAAGCCGGTGGCGATCCTCTCCGGCGGCGAGACCACCGTCACGGTGCGCGGCAAGGGCCGCGGCGGCCGCAACGTCGAATATCTGCTCGCACAGGCCATCGCCGCCGGCGGCGCGCCCGGCATCTGGGGCCTGTCGGCCGACACCGATGGCGTCGATGGTGCGGAGGATATTGCCGGCGCAGTCTTCACGCCCGACACGCTGGCGCGCGCGCGTGCGAACGGCCGCGATCCGCAGGCCATGCTCGACGACAATGACGGGCACGGCTTCTTCGAGCTGCTGGGCGATAGCCTGATCACCGGGCCGACGCGGACCAACGTCAACGATTTCAGGGTCACCCTGATCGCGCCATGACGACCTATCCCGGCTCCTGCCACTGCGGCGCGATCAGGATCGCGCTCACCACCGACAAGAAGCCCGAGGAAATGCGGGTCGGCCGCTGCGCCTGCAGCTTCTGCCGCCGCCACGGCGCCCGCACGATGGGCGATCCGGGTGGTACTGTTGCATTTCGCAGCGCACCAAATGCCCTGTCACGCTACCGCTTCGGCCTCGGCATCACCGATTATCTGCTTTGTGCCCGTTGCGGCACTTATGTCGGTGCCGTGATGCCCGAGGAGAACGGCGCCATAGGCATCGTCAACGTCAACTCCCTCGACATCCGCGACGCCTTCGATGCTGCACCGCCGTTGCACCACTATGATGGCGAGGACGAGGTTCGACGGCGTTCCCGGCGCCGAAAGTTCTGGATGCCCGCAACCGTGATCGCCTAGGGTCGCACATGGCCATTCTTGGAGTGATCGCCGACGACTTCACCGGCGCGACCGACATCGCAGGCATGCTCGTCAAGGGCGGCATGCGCACCATCCAGACGATCGGCGTGCCGGCAAAGGGCACGATTCCCGACGATGTCGATGCCGTCGTCGTCGCGCTCAAGACACGCTCGATCGCCGCAGCCGAGGCGGTTGCGCAATCGCTCGACGCGCTGAAGGCGTTGCAGGCCGCGGGCTGCATGCGCTTCTTCTTCAAGTATTGCTCGACCTTCGATTCGACCGACGCCGGCAACATCGGGCCGGTCGGCGACGCACTGCTCGACGCGCTGAAGGTCCGGCAGGCGATCTACTGCCCGGCCTTTCCGGTGAACGGCCGTACGATCTTCTTCGGCCACCTGTTCGTGGGCGACGTGCTGCTCTCGGACTCGCACATGAGACACCATCCGCTGACGCCGATGACGGATGCCAGCCTGGTGCGCGTGCTGGCGCGGCAGACGCCGCACAAGGTGGGCCTCGTGGCGCTGAAGCAGGTGCAGTCGGGATCGGCCGTGCTGCGCGAGTCGCTCGACAGGCTCGCGGCCGACGGCGTGCGGCACGTCGTGGTCGATGCGGTGGCCGACACCGATCTCGGCATCATCGGCGAAGCGATCGGCGACGACGTGCTGGTCACCGGCGGCTCGGGTGTCGCGCTCGGCTTGCCGGCCGCCTATCGCCGCCGCGGCTTGATGGCTCATCGATCCGGCGCCGACACGCTGCCGAAGATCGAGGGCGCCGCGGCGGTGCTCGCCGGCTCCTGCTCGGCCGCCACCCTCGGCCAGATCAGAGCCTTCAAGGGCGCTCATCTGGCGCTCGATACAGATGCGATCTGCCGCGGCGAGGATGTCGCCGGCAAGGCGCTCGACTGGGCCAGGGGGAGACTTGGCAACGAACCGATCCTGCTGTCGGCCAGCGACACGCCCGAGGCGGTGAAGGCATTGCAAGCCAAGTACGGCATCGAACAATCGAGCCGGGCGATCGAGAAGACCATGGCGGCGCTGGCACGTGGCCTGGTGGATGCCGGCATCGGCCGCCTTGTAGTGGCAGGCGGGGAGACCTCCGGCGCCGTCGTGAGCGCCCTTGACGTGGCGGCGCTGCGCATCGGCCCCGAGATCGATCCCGGCGTGCCGTGGACGGCATCCGTGGGCGCCAGACCGCTCCTGCTGGCGTTGAAGTCCGGCAACTTCGGCGCTCCCGATTTCTTCACCAAGGCATTCGACAAGATATGAGCACCGAAGAAACCAGGATTCGCGAGCAGATCTGCGCGCTGGGCGCCAAGCTCGCCGCGCGCGGCCTTTGCCCCGGCACCTCCGGCAACATCAGCGCGAGGATCGCCGACGGCTGGCTGATGACGCCGACTAACTCTTCCCTGGGCGAGCTCGAGCCCGGCCAACTCTCCAGGATCGACCTCTCGGGCAAGCATGTCGCGGGCGACCCACCGACCAAGGAAGCCCTGCTGCATCGCTCGGTCTACGACGTGCGGCCCAAGGACGGCGCCATCGTGCATCTCCATTGCACGCATGCGGTGGCGATCTCCTGCCTCGATCCGTCCTGCCACCACAATGCCGAGACCACCCTGCCGCCGATCACGCCCTACTTCGTGATGCGTGTCGGCAAGCTGCCGCTGGTGCCCTACTTCAAGCCTGGCGATCCCAAACTGGCCGACGCCATTCGCGACTATGCCAAGGGCCATCGCGCCGTGCTGCTGGCCAATCACGGGCCCGTCGTCGCGGGGACCTCGCTGTCGGCCGCCTCCGCCTCGATCGAGGAGCTGGAGGAGACGGCCAAGCTCCACCTGCTGCTGCAGGGCTTCAAGCTGCGCACGCTCTCGGACGCCCAGGTGCGCGACGTCGAAGAAGCCTTCCCTTCCTGATCGGACCGAAGAATGCCCAAACTCGCCGCCAATCTTTCCTGGATCTACCAGGAAGTGCCGTTCCTGCAGCGCTTCGGTGCAGCGGCCGCGCACGGCTTCGAGGCCGTCGAAATCCTGTTCCCCTATGAAGCGCCGGCCGCCGAGATCGCCGCTGAACTAAAGAAGTACAAGCTCACCCAGGCGCTGTTCAACCTGCCGCCGGGCGATGCGAGCAAGGGCGAGCGCGGACTTGCCGCCCTGCCGGGCCGCGAGGCCGAATTCGCCGCCGCCATCGACAAGGCGCTGGACTATGCGCAGGCGCTGGAGTGCCGAACCCTGCACGTCATGTCCGGCATGATCGCGCCCGGTGCCGACGTGAAGGCGATGCACCGCACCTTCATCTCGAACCTGAAGAAGATCTGCGACCGCACGGCCAAGGCGGGAATCACCATCGTGCTGGAGCCGATCAACCACCGCGACATTCCTGGCTACTTCACCAACACAACCGACCAGGTGAAGGCGATCATTGACGAGGTCGGCGCGCCGCATCTTCGCCTGCAGCTCGATCTCTATCACCTGCAGGTCACCGAGGGCGATCTGCAGAAGCGCATGGAGCGCCTGTTCCCCATCACCTCGCACGTGCAGATCGCGGGCAATCCCGATCGCAACGAGCCCGACATCGGCGAGGTAAACCACCTCTACCTGCTCGATGTGCTCGACCGGCTGGGCTACGACGGATACGTCGGCCTTGAATACAAGCCGAAGACGACCACCGGCGCCGGCCTCGGCTGGGCCGCCAAGTACGGAATCAAGGCCTGATCCATGACCGACAAGAACACACCCGTCGTCGCCTTCGTCGGCCTGGGCTCGATGGGCCTCGGCATGGCCAAGAACCTGCTGAAGCACGGCCACAAGGTGATCGGCGTCGACCCGAGCGCCACCGCGCGCGAGGCCTTCGTGACGGCCGGCGGTACGACAGCCGCCTCGCCGGCCGAAGCCGCGAAGGTCGCCGACGTCGTGGTCGTGGCCGTCGTCAACGCCCAGCAAGTCCAGACGGTCCTCTATGGCGAAGGCGGTGCCGTCGGCACGCTTCGCAAGGGCGGCCTCGTCATGCAGTGCGCCACCTGCCCGGCCACCTTCGTCCGCGAGCTCGACGAGCGTCTCGCGGCAACCGGCCATTCGCTGCTGGATGCGCCGATGTCGGGCGGACGGGCGCGCGCCGAATCTGGTGAACTCACCTTCATGTCCTCCGGGAATGCGGGAGCCTTCGCTGCGGCCGAGTCGATCCTGTCCGCGACGTCGGCGAAAGTCTTTCGCCTGGGTGACAAGGCCGGTATCGGTTCTCTGGTGAAAACGGTGAACCAGCTCCTGGCCGGCGTGCATATCGCCACGGCGGCGGAAGCGATGGCGCTCGCCGCCAAGGCCGGTGCCGATACCCGCGCAGTCTATGAAGTGATTTCGGCGAGCGCGGGAAATTCCTGGATGTTCGGCAACAGGGTGCCGCACATGCTCGACGACGACTACACGCCGCTGTCGGCCGTCGAGATCTTCGTGAAGGATCTAGGCCTGGTGCTCGATACGGGCCACGAGCTGCGCCTGCCGCTGCCGCTGGCAGCCGCGGCCCACCAGCTCTTCATCGCGGCGGCGGGCGCCGGTCACGGCAAGCTGGATGACGCCGCCGTCGTCAAGGTCTACGAGGCGGCCGGCGACTTCAAAGTGTCGTCGCCCTCCAGGTAGACTGGTCCCATGCACCGCAATCGATTCACCAAGATCGTCGCCACGCTTGGCCCAGCTTCCTCGACGCCGGAGCGCCTGCGAACCCTGTTCGAAGCCGGGGCCGACGTCTTCAGACTGAACTTCAGCCACGGCCAGCAGGAGGATCATCGCCAGCGGGTCGACCAGCTGCGCGCGCTCGAGAAGGAATACAAGCACCCGATCGCCATCCTGATGGACCTGCAGGGCCCCAAGCTGCGCCTCGGCACCTTTGCCAAGGGACCGATGGAGCTGAAGAAGGGCCAGAAGCTGCGCTTCGACATGGAGTCGACGCCGGGCACGGCCAAGCGCATCCCCCTGCTCCATCCCGAGATCTTCAAGGCGGCGAAGCCGGATGGCCTGCTGCTGATCGACGACGGCAAGGTGCGCCTGCGCATCGTCGAGCATGATGCGGAGACCATCGACACGGTGGTCGAGGTCGCCGGCACGATCAGCGATCGCAAGGGCGTCAACCTACCGAACCTCGTCCTGCCGGTGTCGCCGATGACGCCGAAGGATCACAAGGACCTGGTGTTCGGCCTGTCGCTCGGCGTCGACTGGGTGGCGCTGTCCTTCGTCCAACACGCCCACGACATCGCCGAGCTGAAGAAACTGGTGGCCGGCCGCGCGGCCGTGATGGCCAAGCTCGAAAAGCCACAGGCGATCGAGCATCTCGACGAAATCATCGAGCAGAGCGACGGCATCATGGTCGCCCGCGGCGATCTCGGCGTCGAGATGCCGCCCGAGGCTGTGCCGCCGCTTCAGAAGCGCATTCTGGGCGCCTGCCGCGTCGCCGGCAAACCGACGATCGTCGCGACGCAGATGCTGGAGTCGATGATCCACTCGCCGACGCCGACGCGCGCCGAAGTCTCCGACGTGGCCACCGCGGTCTATGACGGCACCGACGCGGTCATGCTGTCCGCGGAATCCGCGTCGGGCGATTACCCCATCGAAGCGGTCACGATCATGGACCGCATCCTGAAGAGCGTCGAAGGCGACCCGCTGTATCGTCGCCTCATGGACGCGAGCCGACGCGAGCCCGAGGCCACGACCGCCGACGCGATCAGCGCCGCCGCCCGCCAATGTGCCCACACGCTGTCCGCCGCCGCCATCGTCACCTACACCAACACCGGCTCGACGACCCTGCGGGCGGCGCGCGAACGGCCCGACGTGAGAATTCTCTGCCTGACGCCCAACCTCAACACGGCACGGCGCATGACGCTGACCTGGGGTGTCCATCCTGTCCAGACCGAGGACGCGCACAACTTCGCGGACATGGTCCAGCGCGCCGTGCGCGTGGCGCGCCAGGAAGAGATCGCGAGGGAAGGCGAGCGCCTCGTCATCACGGCAGGCGTCCCGTTCGGCACGCCGGGTGCGACCAACATCCTGCGCATCGCCTACGTCTGACGCGCTATGCGCGCATGATTTTCCGTAAGGGATGATGGCCGTCCCCTCTCCGTAATGGTTCGTACGAACACAACGAGAGGTTCCATGGCCCGCCGCAATTTCGCCACCGTCGATGCCCTTCTCATTTTGATCTGCGTCGTCATTTTTGCCGGCGGCGTGCTGGCGCAGACCGTCCGGACAGGCAGCGCAAGCGTGCCTCCGACTACCGTAAGCATGGGAGACAAGCCGTGAAGCGCCGCCGGCTCTCGCTCGGCTGGATCGATTTCCTCGTGATCGCGGCATCGATTCTCACCTTTGCCGCTGTGGCCGGCGCCACGATCGGACATGGCTGACACAATCGACCTTGGTATCGCCTCAGTGCGGTCGCGGGTCGGACGGAAATCGGATTCATAAAGCAACCATTCCAGCCCAGCCGAAACCTCGTTCCCAGGGGCCAACATGAACCACGGCCAGAAGAAGAAGCGGGCGATCGCCGTCCCCTATGAGCTTCGCAAGTCGCGCTTTTCGTGGATCGACCTGCTCGTGATCACCGCCGCGCTGATCACGCTCGCGGTCGTCATCGACGCCTCGATGGGCCGCGCAAAGGCGGCGGCGCCCGTGACGCAGGCGAACCTCATTACGCCTGAGGTCAGTCAGCTGCCCGACGATCCCGGGCTGCTCAGGGCCCGGATCCGGTTGGCGTCAGGACTGTAGAGCCTTTCGCCCTCTCCTGTCTGCGAGTGTCGCTTATCGCTTCGCCTCTCGACATGGCAGCCTCATAGGACTCCTCGAACCACTCGATACGCTTCTCATGTGCGCCGAGTATCGGAGAGCCCTCGAACTGATGGGCGATCGTCTGCATCTGCTCGCAGGCTCGATGATCTTCATCGCCGATCTTCTTGGTGAAGTGCCTCACGAGATATGCGCGGCTCACGTCCGAGAAGGGACGTGTCCAGCGATCGAGTACGCGCTCTTTCGCTGGGAGCCCCGTCTGGAAAAGCCATCCCCTGTGGTGTGTTTGACCTGGAGATGTGGGCGCAAACAGCTGGACATGACAGAACCAGTAAGGACGAGCGTTGAAGATGGAAACAGCAAGATTGGGAAAGATATTGAAGATGCGATAATCGCTCGGACTATAGCGATTCTCCCGGCATGCCATCGACATCGAGGCGAGCGTGTCAGCGTGGCCCGTAAAGTGTGCGCTATGCAGTCCGAAGCGGAAGTACCCAATCTCGCTATTCCTGGCGTAGCGCTCTCGGTGATGGATCGCGACGTTGTGGTAGTCGTCCAGCGTGATTTCCATCGACAGTTTCCAGTTGGCGGCAATCCGGTCGTTCAAACGCTGTGGGCGTCCGGGCATCGCGCACATTGCGTTTAGGATGGGGAAGCCTTCACCGAGATACTCCTCAAGGCATTCCGAACTCCTCCCCCCTGGAAACCGGCCGAAGATGAGAGATCCGCAGGTGGCAATGTCCAAGGTGACCAGTTTGGCGCCGACGTTGAGTGGATGGGTGCCGAACAGTTCCAGACAGTTGGGGATTCCGACCGCGTGGCCGTTTTGATTGTAGTGCCAATGGTGAAAGCCACAGACTATCGGTCCGTTACCCTTGTCGGACGTTCGCAAGGGATAGAACCGATGCGCGCAGCGATTCTCAAATCCTCTGATCGCGTCGCCGAATCTCTGCACGAAGACCGACCGGCCGCCCAGGGTCGTGCGAAACCAGTCTCCATCCTTCTTCAGGTCCGGAGTAATCCCGAGAAGCGTCCAGCAATGTCCAAGCATGGCCTGCTCTTCCCTGAACTCCCTATCGCCGGTAAGGGCGCGCGCCCAGTGGGGCGAGATACTTCCTCCTCGGCCGGGCCTCGGCGAGTTGGCGGTGCCATGCCGGTTGCTGTTGGCGAGCCAGTACTCGGTCCCTGCCACCCGGGCAGCGACGGGACCTTCGTCGCCCACCCCTGCGGGAAGGGCGGAAGAAAAGGCATGTTTGCCGTCGCCGATGCCGGCAGCAGCCAAATCCGAGCGAAACCTATCGGCCCGTACAACACCGACAGGGACGCCACCAGCATAGACTTCAATGGAGAGCCGCTCGCGGGGCCGACTACCGTCTTGCACCCAACCATGCACGAGTCCATCGCTCAACGCATCGATGTTCCCGCGATATCGAGGTCGCCGCAGAAAGTCGAACATTCGTCCCAAAGTGGTCTGCCCCAGCTCACAATGCAGTCCGCGAGTGAGAGTCCGGTCGCTCTGGCCAGCCCGTGGGCCGACCGGAGCGTAGGCAGGAGAGCAGCCGGCGACAAGATGGTTTCCGGGGCCGGCGGCCGGTAGCCCTCGTCGACCAAATCCGGGTTGGCGTCGGAATTCTAGTCTTTCGGGCGCTTATCGATGACGCGGCGCGCCTTGCCCAACGACCGCTCGATCGTGCCCGGCCGGGCAACCTCGACATCAGCCGTGAGGCCGCACATTCCCTTGAGCCTGCGAGACAGCTCGGCGGCGGATTGAATCCGAGCCCCCTGCTCCTGAACCTGCCGCGCCTCGACGCGCACCAGCAGATCGTCGAGCGCGCCCGTCCTCGTCAACTCGATGACATAGTGGCCGCTCAGCGCCGGATCGCGCAGGATCTGTTCCTCGACCTGGCTCGGGAAGAGATTGACGCCGCGCACGATCAGCATGTCGTCGCTGCGGCCCGTGATCTTGGCCATGCGCCGCATGGCGGTGACCGAGCCCGGCATCAGGCGCGTGAGGTCGCGCGTGCGATAGCGCACGACGGGCATCGCTTCCTTGGAGAGCGTCGTGAACACCAGCTCGCCCGGCTCGCCCTCGGCCACCGGCCGGCCGGTCACGGGATCGACGATCTCCGGATAGAAATGATCCTCCCAGATCGTCGGCCCGTCCTTCGTCTCGACGAACTCGCACGCGACCCCCGGCCCCATCACCTCGCTCAAGCCGTAAATGTCGACGGCATCGATGCCGAGTCGGCGCTCGATCTCCGCGCGCATGCCCTCGGTCCAGGGTTCGGCGCCGAGGATGCCGATGCGCATCGCCGTGTCGCGCGGATCGACGCCCTGGCGTTCGAACTCGTCGGCGATCGCCAGCATGTAGGACGGTGTCATCAGCACGATCCGGGCACCGAACTCGCGGATGAGCTGGACCTGCCGCTCGCCGAAGCCGCCCGACATCGGCACCACGGTACAGCCCAGCCGCTCGGCGCCGTAGTGCGCCCCCAGCCCGCCCGTGAAAAGGCCGTAGCCGTAGGCATTGTGGATGACGTCGCCGGGCCGGGCGCCGCCCGCGAACAGCGAACGCGCCATCAGGTCGCCCCAGGTCGCGATGTCCCGTGCCGAGTAGCCAACCACCGTCGGGCGGCCCGTCGTGCCGCTGGAGGCGTGCAGACGCACGCAGCGCTCGCGCGGGACCGCCAGCATGCCGTAGGGATAGGCGTCACGCAGGTCACCCTTCTCCGTGAAGGGAAAGCGCGCCAGATCATCTAGACCGGTAAGCTGGTCCGGGTGGACGCCCGCGGCCTCGCACTTGGCGCGGTACGGCGCCTGGTTGTCGTAGGCATGCCGCAGCGTCGTGCGCAGCCGGTCGAGCTGCAGCGCCCGCAAGGCATCGAGCGGCAGGCCAAGCTCGGGAAACAGCGCCCCGGTCATTTGCTGTCGAAGCCGAAGCGCCGATAGGCGTAACCCAGGCCAATCAGCGCCGCTCCCAGGCCGAGGAACGAGAAGACTCGCAGCAGCCCCTGCAGCCCCGCCATATCGATCAGGAAGACCTTGGCGACCACGATGCAGACGAGCACCATGCCGGCATGCCGCAACGCCGCCGCCTGCCGCAGGAAGCCCAGCGCCAGCAGGGCGACGCCGAACAGCAGCCAGGCGATCGAGTAGGCGTAAAGCTCCAGCCCATGCGCGTCGAAGCCACGCCGCTCGAAGCCGGGATCGAAGAAGTGGCGAACCTCGAATGAGACATAGGCGAAGGCCAGGATCGACGCTGCCGCCTCGACGAGGAGATCGACCCGCCGGTCCGGCTCGATGTCGATCCAGCGGCGCACCAGGGCCGCCATCGCCGCCGGCACCGCATAGGCCAGCAGCAATCCGTTGAGGATCGGCAGCCGGCCGACATCCGCCGGCTCGAACACCGGATTGGCGACCAGCACCTGCACGACCAGCACTGCAGCGACAGCCACGCCGCCGCTCAGACGCCACGCCCACAGCGCCACGAGGTCACCGTCGAGTCGCGCCTTCCACAGGGCCGCGAGGGCAAAGGCGCCCCAGACCAGCACGTAGCAGGCCCGCTCCATGAAGCTCGCGTCGGGCCTCATCATGGTGGTCGGCTGGAAGAGACTGCGCACCTCAAGCGTCACCAGGACGAAGCCGAGCAAGGCGGCGGCGGCCTCGACCGCGCGAACGAGCCGGACATCGCCGGTTGGCCGCAGGAAGCGCAGCGCCACGATCAGCGCGGCGATCGATATTCCATACCCCCAGAGCATCCAGTTGAGGACCGGCGTGAGACCGATCGGATACTTGAGGACCTCCGGGTTGACGACGAAGCGCACGACGACGACGGCGAGCAGCGGCCAGCAGAGCCGGCGCAGGGTCACTAGGCCGAGTTGGGCCGAGATGGCGGCGACCGCCGCCAGTTCGACCGCATAGGCGACGGTGATCCATTCGCGATTGAGCTCGAGCGGGATCGCGGCGCCGACGAAGAAGGTCACGCCGGCGGCCAGGAAGCCGAGCGCCTCGGTGGCGCCGGGCATGGTCCCGCGCCAGCGGGTAAGACGCTCGGCGCCCACGAGGAACGGTGCGGCAAGGCCGACGCTGATCAGGCCCCAGGGAATGCCCGCCGTTCCACGCAGCACGTACCAGGCGAACAGGAAGTGCGACAGCGCCGCCGACACCGACAGCGCCGCCCAGAAGCCCGGCCGGCCGGCGTTCCACAAGAGTGCGAAAGCCGCCGCGGCATACAGGCCCCCGAACATCGTCACCATCCAGCCGAAGCGGCCATCGTTCCACTCGGCCGGCGCCCCATTCGACGTCCACCACCAGAGCGCCAGCGCGGCCAGCGACAGGGCCGGGGCGAGGCCGGCGGCAAACTGGAAACGGGGTGCCTGGCGCGCAAAGGCGAAGATGCCGATGCCGTGCACCGCGAGGGCCAGCCAGCCGGCCGTCTGCGCGCCGCCGTCCTGAGCAATTGCCAGCACGAGCAGGCCGCCGGTGACAGCCAGCGAAGCCCAGACCAGGGCCAGCACGTCCTTCGCCGGGTTCTCGCTCTCCTGCAGGCGCCGCCAGGACGCCCACACGAAGAGCCCGGCGAGGACCACCAGGAAGAGCCCGACCCAATGCAGTTCGGGCAGATCTGGATCGGCCAGCATCCAGATGCAGGTCCACAGCGCCGAGCCGGCCAGGACGCCCCAGCCCAGCATCCACCAGCCGCGGATTCGAATCACCGTAAGGGTGCCGGCGGCAATGGCCAGCAGGTAGCCGAACAGGACGGGCGTATTGGGTTGCTCGCTGCCGATGATCGCGGGGCTCAGGAAGCCGCCGACGAAGGCCAGCGCCGCCACGAAGATCCCATGCCGCAGCGAGAGGGTGATCGCGAAGGCCGTAAGGGCCGCCGCACCGCCGCCGGCGGCGACCTTCGAGATCATGTCGTAGAGTGCCACGGCCGAGAGCAGCGAACCGTAGAGCGCCGCGACGCCCGCGGCCGCAAGCGCCTGCGACACACGATCGTCGCGCGACCGCATCCGCTCGGCGCCCGCGATCAGGCCGAAGCCGAACAGGGCCGCGAGGATGACGCGCACCTCGGGCGAGAGGTAGCCCTCCTCGATCGAGTAGCGGACGAGGAAGACGGCCGCCAAGGCCAGGGTAATCGCGCCGACCCAGAGGAAGGCGCGGGCCCCGAGCCGCTGCTCCCAGCCGCCCTTCATCGGCTCGATGGCCGGACTCACAGGTGGTGGTACGGGCGCCGCCGGGGATGCCGGCAGATCCGCACCGATGACGATCGCCTCAGGCTCGCCCTGGGGTTCGGGAACAAAGGGCGGCACCGGAGGTGGCGGCGGCACGACGGCGTCGACCGGTGCCACCGGCAGCGGAACCGCTTCGACGGATGACGGAAGCGGCGGAGCGCCTGTGGCGGCGATCTGGCGCCGCAGCACCGCCAGTTCCGATGCGAGCCGATCGTTCTGGCGACGCAGGCCCGAGGTGCGGACCAGCGCCATGATGGCGATCAGCGGTGTGCCGAGCGCCCAGGCGATCCCGACCAGGATGAGGAAGATTTCTTCCACGAAGGCTCCGGGATCGCCCTGCCCTGCTCTCTATTCCGCCGCGACGCGGACGGCTTCGCGCGAGAAGGCCGCGCGGTTGTCGCGGGCGACGAGGCCGCGCTTGACCACCATACGGTGATTCTCCTTGCGGGCCGCGCGCTTGATGTCGGCCAGCGCGTCGCCGTCGCAGACCACGAAGTCGGCGATGTTGCCTTCCTGGATGCGGCCGTGATCGCTGAGGCGCATCAGGTCGGCCGCACTCGCTGTCGCGAAGAACAGCGAGTCTCGGCTCGAAATGCCGATATCGCACATGAACTCGAGCTCGCGCGCATTCTCGCCGTGGCGGTTGTGCGGCGTGCCGGCGTCGGTGCCCATCGCGATGCGGCCGCCCGCCGAGTAGTACATCTTGGTCGCGGCGATATGGCGGTCGAACACGCGTCGGCTCTTCTCGATCACATAGTCGGGGATCGAGCGGTCGCCTTCGTCGTAGCCCTTGAGGATGTTCTTCACGGCCGCGAGCGTCGGCACCAGCCAGACGCCGCGCTCCTTCATTTCGCGGCAGCACTCCTCGTCCATGAAGATGCCGTGCTCGATGGAATCGATGCCGCCGCGCACGGCATTGAGGATACCGAGCGCGCCCTGCGCGTGGCTCGCGCAGCATTTGTGGAAGCGATGCGCCTCCGAGATCCCTGCCTTCATCTCCTCAGCGCTGTAGTGGGCGTCTTCGGGATTGACGCCCTGGGTCATCACGCCGCCGGTGGCCATGATCTTCACCAGGTCGGAGCCGGCATGGACCTGCTCGCGCACCGCCTTCACCACCTCGTCGACACCGTCGGCGACGCGCCCGACGCGATTGCCGTGGCCGCCGGTCATGCAGATCATGCGGCCGGCGCAGCGCATCGTCGGCCCCAGGAAACGGCCGGCATTGTAGGCGTCGCGAATCGCGAACTCGATATAGTCCTTGCCGCCGCAGTCGCGCACCGCGGTGACTCCGCCTTCCAGCGTCTGGCGCATGAACTCCATGCCACGCACGGTGAGCTGGGCGGCGCTCAGGCGATCCTGGACGGCGCCGGGATTGCCCTCGGCGCCCGACAGCGAGTGGACGTGGCAATCGATGATGCCGGGAATCAGCGTAGCCCCCGACGTATCGACCGTCTCGCCGGCAAATCCCTTGAACTCGCCGACCGGGGCGACCCGCTTGATGCGACCGCCCTCTTCCAGCACCGCCTGCCCGTCCTGCACCTTCTCGCCGTCGAACAGACGACCGCCGACATACAACGTGGCCATTCACCAACTCCCGAATCTGAACGTGCGGTGACTTTGACCTACGTCGAGGGCCGGCCGCAACCCAGCGGATCGGCATCGCTCCCCTCGCCTCCGCCCAAAGCCTTCAACCGCTCGATCTCGCCGTCGATTCCCGCGATGTGCGGATTCCATCGGCGCGCCATTTCGAAGGCGGCGACGGCGCGCGCATTCTCGCCCATTTCCGCGCGGATCATGCCGAGCCCGGAATAGGCACCGAAATGACGCGGCTCGCGCTTCACCGTCTCGCAGATGTCGGCCAGCGATGCCGGGAAGTTGCCCATCAGCCAGTGCGCCGTCGCGCGCTTGTTCCAGGCCTCCGAAAGATCGGGCGCAATGTCGATCAGGCGGGTGAAGGTCTCGATCGAGGCCTTCAGCTCCTGCTGCTGCATCTCAGCGATGCCGCGCACCATCAGCGCGCGCTGGCTCATGTCGGGGACCATCACCCACTGCTCCCAGATCGCCGCCTCCAGCGATTTGATGGCAGACGGATCGGTGGCGCTCTGCAGCTTGATGAACAGGGTGTCGAGCATGGTGCCGCTCCCGGCGCTCTGCGCCTGCACGTTGGCCCCGAGCATCAGGCCGAGAAGGACGACAAGGCAAGCGCGAAGGAGCGTCATCGATGAACCCGAGGCAATCCCGAAGGCAGCGCCGGTCAGTCTGCTCCGCGGACCCAGGGCGCGATACCGCGATCTCCGCACCATTGCAGATACTGCTGACGAAGCTTCGGCGTGTCGGTCCAGACACCGTCGCCGCCATCGGCATCGAGATAGGTCAGTCGGCCGGTCATGGTGATCTGCACGATGCACGGCTCGTCGCCCTCGCACCCCCAGCTGTCGACGTTACCGGCGGGCTCGAATACGTAGTCGCCCGGTCCCGCAACGCTGCCGTCGCCCAGCCGGCGGCGACCGGACAGGCCCAACGCATGAACATGGCCGTCGTGGCGATGAAGCGGAATGCGGACTCCGGGCTCCACGCGGAGCTGCAGGGTGCGCTCCTCGCCGCGGAAGTGGAGCGGTCGAGCCGATACGCCCTGCCCCAGCGGCATCCATGGCAAGTCCGTGGTCTGGATCGGAGATTCGGTGATGTTGGCAGCAGTCATGAGAAGTCCTCCATTTATCTTGACGTTAAGATATAGCCATTTGTCTTGATGTCAAGATACCGGCCCTCTAGAATCTCCTGATGACGAATTTTCCTGAACAGTCGGATCGGACCGGCCGGTTGGTCGCACGCCGACGGCGCGAGACGCCCGACGTCCCGCTCGACGGCATGGAGATCCTGTCGCGAGCCAACCGACTGGTTCGCCTCAGCCGGAAATGGATCGAACCCGTCTTCACGCGGCACAACCTCGATACCGGTGAATTCGACGTCCTGGCGACGCTGCGCCGATCGGGTGCCCCCTACCGCCAGCGGCCGACTGAACTCTACCAGTCGCTAATGATCACCTCGGGAGGCCTGACCGATCGCCTCAACCGGCTGGAAAAGAAGGGCTTCATCGAGCGGGTCGTGTCCGAGACCGATCGGCGGAGCGCGTTGGTGCAGCTCACCGCGGCCGGCGTGAAGACCATCGACACCGCGTTCGCCGAGGACATGAACCTCGAAGCCGAACTGCTCAGCGCGCTCGGCGATGACGAGCGGCGGCAACTGGCAACATTGCTCGCCCGACTGCTGGGCGATCTCGAGCAGCGCGACTAGCCGAGCGCTGCCGGCTTGGGCCCGCCGGTCGCCCAGTCAAGCAGCTCGACCGTATGTGCAATCGGTATGCCGGTGCCCGAGGCGATGTTGCCGATGCAGCCGAAGTTGCCGGCCGCGATCACGTCAGGCCTCATGCTCTCGATGTTGGCCACCTTCCGATCACGCAGGCGGCGCGACAGTTCGGGTTGCAGCACCTGGTAGGTGCCGGCCCAGCCGCAGCAGAGATGACCCTCGGGCACATCCTTCACGACGAAGCCGGCATCGCGCAGCAGCCGCTTGGGCTGTTCGATCACCTTCTGGCCGTGCTGCATCGAGCAGGCCGAATGATAAGCAACGGTGAGGCCCTTGGGCTCGACGTTCACGAGGCCGACCTCGGCCATCACTTCGCTCACGTCCCTGGCGAGGCTCGCCACCTGTAGAGCCTTCTCGTGCCATTCCGGCTCAGCGGCCAGCATGTTGCCATAGTCCTTGACCGTCGTGCCGCAACCCGAGGCGTTGATCACGATGGCATCGAGACCGGCACCGTCCATCTCGCGTAGCCAGGCGGTGATGTTGGCCTTGGCCAGCGCAATCGCCTGCTCGTTGCGCCCGACATGGAGCACGGAGGAGCCGCAGCAGCCCGAGCCGGCGACGTTCACCACCTCGATGTCGTGGCGCGTCAGCAGCCGTACCGTCGCCTCGTTCACTTCGGGCGCCAGCACCTGCTGGCCGCAGCCCGGCATCAGCGCCACGCGCTTGCGGCGCAGGCCCTTCGCCGGAAAAGTCTGCGGCCGGTCGACCGGCGACGGACCGTGGACGCGTGCCGGCACCGCGTCGAGCATGGCGCGCAGGCGGCGCAGGAAGGTGGCGCCGCCGGGATCGGTGCTTGTCGCCGGCAGCAGCGGCGCCAGCGGCTTGGCGAGCCGTCCCAGCACCATGGCCCAGCGGAACGCCGTGGGCCGCGGCATCAGCCAGGCAAGCAAGCCGCGCATGAAGCGATCGGCCGGCGCCCGCGTATAGGTCTCCTCGATGCGATGGCGGCCGTGATCGACCAAGTGCATGTAATTCACGCCCGACGGGCAGGTCGTCATGCAGGAGAGGCACGACAGGCAGCGGTCAACGTGCCGGACCTCCTGCATCGTGGGCGCGCGGTCGCCCTCGAGCATCGCCTTGATGAGGTAGATGCGCCCGCGCGGACTGTCGCGCTCGTCGCCAAGCAGCACGAAGGTCGGACAGGTGGCGGTGCAGAAGCCGCAATGCACGCACTTGCGCAGGATATGCTCGCTGCGCGCGTTCTCGGGATCGGCAAGCTGGGCCAGGGTGAAGTTGGTTTGCACGTCAGCCCATCCGGTCCGGATTGAAGAGACCCTTGGGGTCGAAGCTTTCCTTCACCCGCGCAGCCAGGGCCGCGAGCGCGGGCGACTGTGGCTGGAACACCGGCACCGCGGCACGCATGGCCTCCGGGGCGCGGATCAGCGTCGCGTGACCGCCGGTCGCGCCGAGCGCGCCGCGAACGATCGCGTGATCGGCATCTGCCGTAGGCGGCAGCGCGAGCCAGATCAGGCCGCCCGACCAGTCGTAGAAAGCCCGAGCGGCGGGACGCTGCGTCTTGATGCGCGCCAGGATCGCGGGGCCTTCGGTCGGCGGACAGGAAATCTTCCAGACGATTTCTTCGGGCGTCGCGTTCAGCGGCGCCACGTCCCGGACCTCGCGCCAGAAGGTCCGGCTCTCCAGCGTGCCTAGTTCCTCCATCTTCGCACCGGCATCGGCCATTAGGTCGCGCAGGCCCTTGAGCCGCGCCTCGACCGAGGGCGCCACGCCTTCGAGGCGCAGCGCCGTGCGGCCCGGCAGGTGCGCCGCGCCCGAGACTTCGTGCGGGCTGCCCATCGCCGCGCACATCGCGCGCACGGCCGCCGCGTCATCGAGGCCGAGCAGCATCAGCGTCGCCGTCTGGTCGGGCGCCGGCAGAACCTTCACCGACACCTCGTCCAGCACGGCGAGCGTTCCCCAGGAGCCCGCAAGCACCTTGGAGAGATCGTAGCCGGTGACGTTCTTCATCACACGGCCGCCGGACTTGAAGGCCTCGCCGCGTCCGTTGACGCCGCTGAAGCCCAGCAGGTGATCGCGCGCCGCCCCGGCCGAGAGGCGGCGTGAGCCCGCAAGATTGCCCATCACGGCGCCCACCAGCGTGCCCTGCCCCGGTGCCCGGCCGAGCAGAGGGCCGAGGTCCGGCGGCTCGAAGGCCAGCATCTGGTTGCGCTGAGCCAGCAGCGCCTCGACCTCGCGCATCGCCGTGCCGGCGCGCAGGGTGACAACCAGCTCCTCGGGCGCATAGTCGACGATGCCTGAAAGGCCCGACAGGTCGAGGACCTGGGCACACTGCATCGGCTGCCCGAGCGCGAGCTTGCTGCCCTCGCCCCGCACGTCGAGCGTAACACCCTCGCCCAGGGCCCACTCCACCGCCTGCCGCAGCTCCTTGGCGTCGCGCGGCTTGATCGTGTTCGTCATGGGAGCGCGCAACTCCAGTTGCGCATTCTTTCATGAGCATGAGCGCAACTGGAGTTGCGCGCTCCGATGAAGGCGAGATGCAACACTCTCAAAACCGCGGGATGTCGGGGAACGGGATGTTGTTCTGCGTCACGACGAGGCGGCCAAGTTCGGCGCAGCGGCGCAGCTTGGGGAACACCTTGCCGGGGTTGAGCAGGTGATCGGGATCGAAGGCGCATTTCACGCGCATCTGCTGGTCGAGGTCGATCTCGGTGAACTGCACGCCCATCAGGTCGCGCTTCTCGATGCCGACGCCGTGCTCGCCGGTCAGCACGCCACCGACCCGCACGCAGAGCCGCAGGATGTCGGCGCCCAACTCCTCGCAGCGCCTGAGCTCGTCGGGATCGTTGGCGTCGAACAGGATCAGCGGATGGAGATTGCCGTCGCCGGCATGGAAGACGTTCACGACCCGCAAACCATACTGCTTCGAGAGGCGCCGCATCTCGGCCAGCACCTCGACCAGTTTTCCGCGCGGCACCGAGCCATCGAGGCACATGTAGTCGGGCGAGATCTGGCCGACGGCGGGGAATGCGGCCTTGCGACCGGCCCAGAACAGCACCCGCTCCTGCTCGTCGTGGCTGACCCTGATGGTCGTGGCGCCGCGGCCTTTGGCGATCTCGGCCACCCGCTCAACCAGGTAGTCGACCTCGACCGGCGGGCCGTCGAGCTCGACGATCAACAGCCCCTCGGCATCGAGCGGGTACCCCGCGCCGACATAGGCCTCGGCGCACTTGGTCGCCTCCTTGTCCATCATCTCCATGCCGCCGGGGATGATGCCCGAGGCGATGACGGCAGCGACGCAGTCGGCGGCGCCGGCCTCGGTCGGGAAGCCCAGCAGCACGGCGCGGGCGGTCGAGGGCTTGCGCAGCAGCCGGACCGTCACTTCGGTGACCACGCCTAAGAGACCTTCCGAGCCGGTCATCAGGCCGAGCAGGTCGTAGCCGCCGGAATCGAGATGCTTGCCACCCAGCCGCACCACCTCGCCGTTCATCAGCACCATCTCGATGCCGAGCAGGTTGTTGGTGGTGAGCCCGTACTTCAGGCAGTGCACGCCGCCGGAGTTCTCCGCCACGTTGCCGCCGATCGAGCAGGCGATCTGCGAGCTGGGATCGGGCGCGTAGTAGAAGCCCTCGTGCTCGACCGCCTTGGTGACGCCGAGGTTTGTGACGCCGGGCTGCACTCTCGCGCAACGGTTGGCGTAGTCGATCTCGAGCACGCGGTTGAACTTGCCCATGGCCAGCAGGATCGCGTCGCCCACAGGCATCGAGCCGCCCGACAGCGAGGTGCCGCCGCCGCGCGGCACGACCTTCACCTTGTTGTCCTGGCAGTAGCGCAGGATGGCGGCCACCTGGGCGACCGTCTCGGGCAACACCACGACCAGCGGCATCTGCCGATAGGCCGACAGCGCGTCGCATTCGAAGGGGCGCATGCCGTCGAGATCGTCGATGACACCCTCGCCGGGAACAATGGCGCGCAGCGCGGCGACGATCTCCGATCGGCGGGCGAGAATGGCGGGATCGAGCGGCGGCATCTCCATGCTTCGCTCATACGCCAAATGAAAAAGCGGCGGAAGCCGAAGCCTCCGCCGCTTTTTTCAGCAAGACGCCGACGCCGTCCTCAGCCCTGGCGGGCCTTGAAGCGCGGGTTGGTCTTGTTGATCACGTAGACGCGGCCCTTGCGGCGCACGATGCGGCAGTCCTTGTGACGGAGCTTCACCGACTTGAGAGAATGACGGATCTTCATGGCCCTAACTCAACAAAAAGCCCCGGCCGGGCCGGGGTGAATTCCGAAAGCGGGCGGAAAATACGGACCGCGAACGCTCCCGTCAACCCATTGATTTTCCACCCAAGTTTCGCGCGCCCTTTTGGCGCGTAACGCCCGATTCGTCAATGATCGCAACCACTTGAGTAACGCATCATGCCTCGGCCAGTCGCGCTGCCGCTCCAAGGTCGGCCACCAGGGCCAAGAATCCCGCGCGGCGTGCGCTCTCGTCGGGCATCCGCAGCAGCGCCGAGGGGTGGATCGTCATCATGCCGCGATGCCCGCCGGGCAGTTCCAGGACCCGACCACGTTCGCGCGACAGCACAATGGTGCGCCGCCCGGTCAGGCTCTGCGCCGCGGTGACGCCCAGCGCTAGGATGATCACCGGCCGGACCAGCGAGATCTCCTTGTCGATCCAGACCTTGCAGACCTCGGTCTCGTAGCGGTTCGGCCGCTTGTGCAGCCGCTTCTTGCCGCGCGGCTCGTTTTTGAAGTGCTTCACCGCGTTGGTGAGGTAGATCTTGCCGCGATCGATGCCGGCTTCGGCCAGCGCCCGGTCCAGCAGCTTGCCGGCTGGGCCGACGAAGGGCCGCCCCGCGAGGTCCTCCTGGTCGCCCGGCTGCTCGCCCACCAGCATGAGCTTCGCGTGGACGGGGCCTTCGCCGAATACGGTCTGTGTGGCGTTGCGATAAAGCGGGCAGCGCGTGCAGGCCCTCGCCTCCTCGGCAACGCTTTTCAGCTCCGCGGCCGCGCGCGCCATTGCTAGCGTTCCAGCTTCTGCATCAAGGCGCGCGCATCCTGGGGCGCATGCAGCTTGTCGGTATTGTCGAAGTAGACGTAGACGTCGCGCCGTTGCCGACGCTTCAACGGCGGCCCCGCAAAAGTGCCGTCGGTCATGGGCCTGCCGTCGCGCCACGCGCGCACCCGCTTGGCCCACCTTGAAAGCTCCGCCGCGCTATAGGCGCTGCGGTAGAGTTCACTCGCGCCGTGCAGGCGGCAGTAAACGAAGTCCGCCGTGAGATCCATGAGCAGCGGCCACTCCACCGTGTCGGCGCAGACCAGCGCGATCCGATGCTTGCGCAACAGGGCGATGAAGGCCGGATCGCGGAAGCTCTCGTGCCGGATCTCGATCGCGTGACGTATCGGCCGACGGCTTTCCACGCGCAGCCAAGCCCGCGACTTCAGGCGGTGGTCGTGGCGACGACCAAGCCGCACCGCCTGCTCCGTGTCGCGCGGCAGGAGTTCGAAGAAGGCTTCGAGACGCTCCGGATCGAACTGGAAGTTCGGCGGCAACTGCCAAAGGACAGGGCCAAGTTTCGGGCCAAGCCTCAGAAGACCCGACGCCATGAAGTTGGCCAAGGGCGCCTCGGGATCACGCAGGCGCTTCATGTGCGTAAGAAAGCGTGGCCCCTTCACCGCGAAGACAAAGCCTTCGGGCGTCTCGTCGGCCCAGCGCGCGAACGCGTCGGGCGTCTGCATGCTGTAGAAAGTGCCGTTGATCTCGACCGTCGAGAAGACCGAGGCGAGATGGACGAGTTCGTCCTTCTGCGGCAGGCCTTCTGGATAGAATTGCCTGCGCCATGGCTTGTAGCGCCATCCCGACACGCCGATATGGACCTGCGACCGCCTCGCCATGCCGCGCAAACGGGTCGGGCTGGCGGCGGTTGCCCTATTCCTCGGGTTCCGTGCTGAACTCGAGCGGATGGCCGGAACTACGTCCCATGTCATTGGCTTCGCTCGCCTTGGATTCGGCGATGTCGCGTGTGTAGGTCGCGACCACACGGGCACCGCGCTGGTGGGCCGTCATCATGACTCGATAGGACTGCTCCTCGGTCATGCGGAAGACGGCCTTCAGCACGACGACGACGAATTCACGCGGCGTGTAGTCGTCGTTCAGAAGGATCACCTTGTAGAGCGGCGGCTGCTTGGTCCTGGTCCGCTCGATCGCCTGCGGCTTGGTGTCGATATCGCTCATCGGCCCCTCCTCGCTCTTCCTACCGATACTCCTCGTCCAGGAACTTCTGCACAAGCCGGTCGGCCCGGCTGCGGTCGGTGAACTGCAAATGACGCGCCAGGTTGCGGGCCGACGAAGCCAGATAGAAGCGCTCGTACTGCTCGTTACGGCTGGCGAGCGCACTGCCGGCGAAGTCCCAGGCGAGGCGGAAGACGCGGATTCGCTCCTCGGCCGCCATGCCCTTCGCACCTGGCAGGTAGCGGTCGATCAGCGGCCGCAGGTCGGGATCGGCGAGCTGCGCGGCGGTCGGCGCGGCCAGGAGATTATGCGAGCCGATCAGGCGCAGTATCTCGTTCACCCTCGGGAACCAGAGCGGCAGCGTGGCGCGGAGCGCGTGCAACGGGCGGATGCCGCAGGTCCACAGTCCCGACGGCCATTCGCGAGCCTCCGCCTCGGCGGCGACGATGGCGGCACGCGTGAACTCCGCGTAGGTCCAGATCTCGCCGATCATGCGCTGCGTCTCGGGGTCGACAGCGTTGATCGACGCCGCCATGCGCAGCGCGAGCCCCCAGGCGAAGTCGAGTTTCGTCCAGGCCCGGATCATCGTCTGCTGCATGATGTTGGGCTGCCAGCTCGACGTCATGACCGTGTTGTAGGCGGCGAGGTTGCCGTCAATGAACAGCCGATCGCGCGGCACCTCCACGTCGTCGAAGATCACGAAGGCGTCCTGCTCGTCGAAGCGGCCCGAGAGGGGGAAGTCGAAGCGGTTGTCCGGTGCCGACATCGAATCGCGACAGAGGAATTTCAGTCCCGGCGTTTCGATAGGTATGCAGAAAGCGAGCGCATAGTCGTCGGAGCCCGAGGGCAGCGGCGCGCCGGGATAGACCGCGATCTCGTCGGCGAAGGGCGCCAGGGTCGCCAGCACCCGCGCGCCGCGCACGACGATGCCGTGGTCGGTGTCGCCGACCTTGCGCAAGGCATGCTGGTTGCCGGACGAGGGTGCATCGCCCATGGCCTTGTCGACGGTGGGCTGGACGATCGTGTGGGTGAGTGCCACGTCGCTGCGCCGCAGGAACTTCTGGTAGGCGACCAGCCGCTCCGCGCCCGCTTCGTTGCCGTGCGCGCCCCATTCGTCGGGCCGACCGGCGAAGCCCGCATAGGTGACGTTCATGTAGTCGGGAGTCCGGCCCATCAGGCCGACCGAGTATTCCGCCACCTCTCGCAGCGCCGCGTGGCGACGCGCCAGGTCTTCCCGCGACCGCGGGATCAGGTGGCTGACCGGGATCGGCTCGCCGGTCTCAGGATCGGGCCCAAGGCAGGACGCAGCGTGTGCGTGGTGGAGATCGTAGACCTCTGCCAGCGCATGGGCCGCGCCGCGCAACCTGGGATGGTCGACGACATCGGCGATCTTCTCGCCATCGACCCAGACGTCGCGCGGGCCGCGAAGTCCTTTCAGGAACTGTTCACCCGTCCGTGCCGACATTGCAGCCCTCCCCGGACGAGGACTGTCACCCCACCGGCATCGTCTCGGCAAGGGGCGGCAGTTTGACGACCCTGTCGTACCAGGCGGCCAGCTTGGGATGGCCCGGGCGCCACGGCTCGTTGGCGTAGCGGAAGTCGAGATAGCCGAGCGCGCAGCCGATCGCGATCTCGCCGATCGTCGTCAGGTCGCCGAGCGAATCGGCCTCCTTCTCCAGCACGTCGAGCGAGCGCGTGACCTTGCCCTGCTGCAGGGCGATGTAGCTCTGGCGGCCCTCGTCCTGGGGTAACGCGATCTCGCGGCGGCGGGGCTGCGTGGCGTCGAGAATGCCGTCGCCCAAGGCCTGTTGGGTAAGCGCCTTCCAGCGCGCCGGGCCGGGCGCGGGAAACAGCTTGGGCGCACTGCCCTGGCTGTCGAGATACTCGCAGATCACCGGGCTGTCGTAGAGCGACATGCCGTCGTCGGTGATCAGGCTCGGCACCTTGGACAGGGGATTGACCGGCAGCAGCGCCGGATCGGTCGTGCCGACCTTCCAGCGCTCGATCCTGTCGTTGAGCCCGCGCGCGATGGCGCAGGCCAGCACCTTGCGGACATAGGGGCTGGCAGCGGAATAGGCGATCTTCATGGCGTTTCCTTAGGCGTCGTCGAAGCGGCCGCGCACGTTATCGCGCCGGGGCGGCGCGACGCCATGAATATTACCCGGCGCCCCCGATCAGTCGTCGCCCTGATAGTCCGACAGCTGGGTGACATAGCCCGCCGCCACGTCGGCCGCGAGCGCAGCCGCCGAACGCAGCTTCGGATCGCCATGGCCGCCGCCGCCCGGTGTGCCCAGCGAGACCGTGTCGCCCTTGTTCAGCACGTACTGCCGCTTGGGATCGGTCTTTTCGCCGTTGATGCGCAGCTCGCCTGGTGCGCCGTCCCGGCCGCCCTCGATGCCGAAGGCGGGGAAGATCGTGCGCTCGGCAAGGAACGAAACGGCGATGGGTGTCTCGCTGCGGCTCTCGATCAGGATCTCCTGCCCCAACCCGCCGCGATGACGGCCGGCGCCGCCGGAATCGGGGCGCAGCTTCTTGTGATGGAAGCGCAGCGGCGCGATGTGCTCACTGATCTCGATCGAGGTCGAGCTGACGTTGGACGGCCACGAGAGGCAAGTGACTCCGTCCCTCTGCGTGTTGCCGCCCATGCCGCCATTGTAGAAGAACATGTTGGCGTAGGGCTTGCCGCCTTCCCGCACACCGGACTGGTTCATGCCCCACATCGGCGAACCGCAGGCAGCCATCACGCGCTCGGGCACGATCTGGCCCAGGCAGCCGAACACCAGCATCGGGATGTAATGGCCAATCAGCATGCGCGAGCCGCCCGGCGCTGGGAACTGCGGGTTGACGATGCAGCCCGGCGGCGCGGTGAGCGTGATCGGCCGCCACGCGCCCTCATTGTTGGGCAGGTTGGAGTTGGTGCAGACCTTCACCCCATACATGCACATCGCGTTCGTGTAGCACATGGCGCAGTTGATCGCCCGGTCGACCTGGGCGTCGGTGCCGGCGAAGTCGATCAGGATCTCGTCGCCCTTGATGGTGAGCGCCATCCTGATCGTGATGGGCTTGTCCAGGAGGCCGTCGGTCTTGAGCTCGCTGCGATAGGTCCCATCCGGCAGCTCGCGGATCGCTGTCCGCATCGCCCCCTCGCAGCGGCCCTGGATCTCGCTGGCGAGATCGGTGAGATCGGGCAGGCCGTAATTCTCCATCAGGACCAGCAGACGGTCTTCCATGAGATCGAGCGCCACGATCTGTGCGTAGAGATCGCCCATCGTCTGGTCGGGCGTGCGCACGTTCTTGCGAATCAGCGCGACCAGCGTCTCGTCCGTCTTCCCGGCCGCCATCATCTTCATCGGCGGGATTTGCAGCCCCTCCTCGAAGACCTCGCGCGGTTCCGGGCTCCTGATCTTGCCGCCGATGTCGGGCACATGCGCCGTAGTGGCGCTGAAAGCGATCAGCCTGCCATTGCGGAAGATCGGCTTGGCCAGGGTGACGTCGGGCAGATGGCCGGTGCCCAGCCAGATATCGTTGGTGATCAGCACGTCGCCCGGCGAGAGCTGGTCCTCCGGAAAGTGACGCAGGAAGTGCTTCACGGTCTCGGGCAGCGTCCCGATGAAGCTCGGGATGCTCTCGCTCGCCTGCACCAGCGACTGGCCCGAAGCATCCGTCACGACGCAGGAGAAGTCGTAGCTTTCACGCACCAGAGTCGAGAAGGAGGTGCGCACCATGGCCGCCGCCGCCTCGTCGACCAGCGAGATCAGCCGTCGCCACAGCAATTCCAGTTCGATGGCATCGAAAGTGCGCGACATCAGTTCGCCTCCGCCAGGATGGAGCCGTCGACCAGCAGCCGGGCGGTGGAATTCGGCCCGACGATGAAGGTGCTTTCGTTCTCCTCGAAGACCGCAGGGCCTTCGATACTCACACCGGGTTCGAGCGCGTAGCGGTCCCAGACCCGGGTTGGGAGCGTCTTGCCCTCGTCGGGGAAGAACACCGGCCGCGTGCCCTTGAGCGCGGTCGCCGAAGCGTGCCGCGGGAGTTCGAGCCTGCTGCCGGTGCCGGGCATCGGCGCGCTGACCGAGAGCCGAAGGGCCACGAACTGGATCGCCGCGCCGGGCGGCGTGCGGGCGAACAGGGCCCTGTACGCCGCTTCGAACGCGGCCTTTACCTCCGCCTCGCCCAGGGCCTGCGGCAGCACGACGGTGATCTCGCTGCCCTGCCCGATGTAGCGCATGTCGGCGAGATGACGGACGGTGCGGTCCTCGATGTCGGCGCCGGTCAGGCGCAGCACGTCGAGCGCCTCCTTTTCGAGACCGGCGAAGATGCGCCCGGCCGCGGCGAGATCGGCCCCCGCCAAGGGCGTCGTAAAGCTCGTCACACGATCGACGCGCGCCGGGGCCATCAGCATGCCGATCGTGCTGCCCGCCCCCGCGCCCGGCGGACAGACGACGCGACTGACGCCGAGCTTGCGCGCCACGTGCCAGGCATGGACAGGGCCCGCTCCGCCCGTCGCCAGCAGCGCATACTCGGAGGGCACCCGGCCGCGCTCGGCGATGGCGACCCTCGCCGCGCCGGCCATGTTCTCGTTCACCACGTCATGCACGCCGAAGGCAGCTCGGCCCGGCTCGACGCCCAGCGCGCCGGCCAGCTTACCGAAGGCTGCGCTGGTCGCCACCGAGTCGATCTTCATCGCGCCGCCCAGGAAAAAGTCGGCGTTGAGGTAGCCCAGGGTCAGGTCGGCGTCGGTCACCGTCGCCTCGATGCCGCCGCGGCCGTAGCAGGCCGGGCCCGGTTGGGCGCCACTGCTCTCCGGTCCGACATTCAGGGTGCCGAGGTCACTCTTGTGGGCGATGGAACCGCCGCCGGCACCGATCTCGATCAGCTCCACGGTGGCGATCTGCATCGGCAGCCCCGAGCCGCGCAGGAAGCGCTTTTCGCGTGCCGCCTCGAAGCCCCAGGCGACCAACGGCTCGCCGTCGTCGACCAGAGCGAGCTTGGCGGTCGTGCCGCCCATGTCGAAGGCCAGCACGCGCTCCAGCCCGGCGTTGCGGCCGAACCAGGCGCCGGCCAGCGCACCGGCCGCGGGCCCGCTCTCCAGAAGCTGCACCGGCGCCCGCTTGGCCTCGCTCACATGGGTGAGGCCGCCATTGGACAGCATGAGGAACAGGCCGCCCGGGATCCCCTCGTCGCGCAGCGCCTGCTCGAGCCGCTCCAGATAGACCTCTGCCAGCGGCCGCACGTACGCGTTGGCCACTGTCGTGCTCGCACGCAGATACTCGCGTATCTCCGGCGCGATATCCGACGACAGCGAGATCGACAGGTTCCGGAAGCGCTCGGCAACGGCCGCGCCGATTGCGCGTTCGTGCACGGCATTGGCGTAGGAGTGCAGGAAGCAGATGGCGAGGCTTCCCACGCCCTGCTCCACCAGATCGGCCACTTCGGCCAGCGCCGCCTCGACATCGAGGGCGATCTCGACAGAGCCGTCGGGCGCCAGCCGTTCCTTCGCCTCGCGCCGCCACGGCCTCGGCACCAACGGCTTCGGCATTTCGATGAACAAGTCGTACAGCTCGTACTTGCGCTCGCGCGCGATCTCCAGCACATCGCCGAAGCCCGCCGTGGTGAGCAGGCCGGTCTTCGCGCCCTTGCGCTCGATCAGCGCATTGGTGAACAGCGTCGTGGCATGAACCACACGGCCGATCTCCTGCGGCCGGGCGCCGGCCTTCTCCAGCACGCGCCGCGTGCCTTCGAGCGCCCCACGGGCGGGATCGTCGGGTGTGGTGCTCTCCTTCCAGATGACGGCCCGCCCGGTGCGCGGATCATGGATGACGAGGTCGGTGAAAGTTCCCCCGATGTCGATCCCGAGGGAAAGCGGCGCACTCATTACTCTTCCTTTGCTATTGGGCCTTCACATTGCCCTGCTTGGCGACCCTCGCCCAACGCTCGCGGTCCTTCACGATGTAGGCGGCGAAGGCCTCGGGTCCCTGGCCGATGGGCTCGAGCCCCTGCTTGGCCAGGGTTTCGGCATTCTTCGGGTCCGCAATCGCATCGATGAACAGCTTGGAGAGCGCGGCCTTGATGTCGGCCGGCAGGGCCGCCGGCCCCATCAGGCCGAACCAGTTGTTGATGTCGAGTACTGGAATGTCCTTCGTGAGCAGCGGCAGTTCAGGCGCGAGCGGCGTCGGCTTCGTGGAGGCGAGTGCTAACACCCGCACCTTGCCACCGCGTGCCTGACCGATCAGTTCGGACACGTTGCCGAAGAACATGTCGACATTGCCGGCCGCGACGTCGGCGATGGCCGGCGCGCCGCCGCGATAGGGAACGTGGATCAGCTTCAGGCCACCGGCTTCGGCCGCGAGGAACTCCGCGCCGAGCTGGTTTGTCGAGCCGAGACCCGTCGAGGCATAGCTCACCTTGCCGGGATTGGCCTTTGCATAGGCCACGAATTCCGGAATGGTCTTGAAGGGAGCATCCATGCGCACGATCAGGGCCATCGGCACTCCCACGAGATTGCAGATCGGCGTCAGCTCCTTGTCCAGATCGAGCGGAATCTGCGATCCCGGCACGACGGGGCCGACGGCGAGCTGCCCCATGATTCCGATGCCGACCGTGTAGCCATCGGCCGGTGCCTGGGCCACGGCCTTGAGCGCGATGAAGCCGCCAGCCCCGGTCTTGTTGTCGACGATCACCGTGTAGCCGTGCTGACGCTGCATCGTCTCGGCCGCAATGCGGGCGGCCATGTCCGCGGTGCCGCCGGGCGCGTAGCCCACCAGGATCTTGATCGGCTGCTTCGGTATCCATTGCTGGGCGCGCGCCGACGCGGCGGCAATGATGAGCGGAGCGGCAAGCAGGCTTCGACGGAACATGGTTCATTCCCCTTCCCTTGGCGACGGCCCCCACTGCCGCAAGCACTGTGCCACACGGCGAACGATCGCCCCCCAACGGGTCTAGCATCGCACTCCCGAGCCGTGCCATGCTCGCGAAATAGTCTGACAAGTTTCGCATGCGAAGCGAAACGCAATTCCGGGAGTGAAGTACATGACGGCCATCAAGCGACGCCATCTCGCAGGACTCGCGGCGGGTTTCACGCTCGCCGCCGCGGGCACAGCCCACGCAGCCTGGCCGGAGCGCCCGATCACGCTGATCGTGCCCTGGGGGGCAGGCGGCGGCACCGACGCCACGGCACGGATCATCGGCAGCCTGCTCGAGAAGGAGCTCAAGCAACCGGTCAACGTCGTCAATCGGACCGGCGGATCGGGTGTCGTCGGCCACCAGGCGATCGCGAGCGCCGCACCCGACGGCTACACGATCGGCATGGCCACGGTCGAGATCGGCATGATGCACTGGCAGGGTCTGACCGCGCTGAAGGGATCGTCCTACACGCCGATCGCGCTGGTGAACGCCGATCCCGCCGGCCTGCAGGTGCGCGCCGACTCCTCCTACAAGTCCGCCAGGGACCTCGTCGACGCGATCAAGGCCAATCCCGGCAAGCTGAAGTCGAGCGGCACCGGCCAGGGCGGCATCTGGCACCTCGCGATCGCCGGCATGTTGCGCTCGCTGGCCGTCGATCCCGCTGCGTCGCCCTGGGTGCCGTCGAACGGCGCAGCCCCCGGCCTGCAGGATCTCGTCGCCGGCGGCATCGAGATCGTGCCCTGCTCGCTGCCCGAGGCGCGTTCGCTCATCGACGCCGGCAAGGTGCGCAGCCTCGCCGTCATGGACGCCAAGCCGGCCGCGCTCTACCCCAATGTCCCGACGCTGAAGGCAGCGACCGGCAGCGACTGGACGCTGGCGGCCTGGCGCGGAATCGTAGCCCCGAAGGGCTTGCCCAAGGACGTCTCCGACAGGTTGCTCGCGGCGCTGGAGAAGGTGCACAAGAGCGCCGAGTTCAACGACTTCATGAAGCAGCGCGGCTTCGGTGTGACGTGGATGCCGCCCGTCGAGTTCGCCGCCTTCATGGAGAAGTCGAGCAACGACCTCGGCGCGGTGATGAAGGCCGTCGGCATCGTCAAGTGACGCGATGAAGATCGGCGACACGGTCCTGGGGGCGCTGTTCGCGCTCCTGGGTGCGATCGTGCTCTGGCACGTCCGGACGTTTCCGGTCATTCCCGGCCAGAAGTTCGGCGCAGCCCTCTTCCCCGGGGTCATTGCCGCGGGCCTGGTGGTCTGCGGGATCCTCCTGTCGGTGCGCGGGCTGCGCCAGGCGGACGGAGGCGGTCGTACCATCGCCTTCGACGAATGGGCGCGCGATCCCGTCGTCGTCGTCCGCTTCCTGAGCGTCCCCGCCGGCCTGCTCTTCTACATCCTGACCAGCAACTTCCTTGGCTTCCACATCGCGGCGTCGGTTGCGATGCTCGGATGGCTGCTGGTGTTCGGCGTGCGCCTGCTGCCAGCGGTCGCGCTCGCCATCTGCTTCCCCGCGCTCATGCACCTCGCCTTCTACAAGCTCCTGCGCGTGCCCCTGCCCTGGGGGCTGCTCGAGAAGGTGGTCTTCCCATCATGACTCCTGAAATCCTGTCGCCGGCGTTCGGTCTCGTCTTCGACCCCTACGTCCTCTGGGTGGTTGCGGGCTCGGCCCTGTTCGGCCTGTTCGTCGGCGCCATCCCGGGGCTCAGCGCCACGATGGCGACGGCCCTGCTGGTCCCCGCCACCTTCTTCATGCCGCCGATCCCGGCCATTGCGTCGATGGTGACGGCAACCGCGATGGCGATCTTCGCCGGCGACATTCCGAGCTGCCTGCTGCGCATGCCTGGCACCCCCGCATCGGCCGCCTACACCGACGAGGCCTATGCACTGACCAAGAAGGGACAAGGCGAACTGTCGCTCGGCGCCGGCCTGGTGTTTTCCGTCATCGGCGGCCTGTTCGGCACGTTCATCCTCATCCTCTGCGCGCCGCTCCTCGCCGAGTTCGCGCTGCGATTCAGCTCTTTCGAGTATTTCTGGCTCACCCTCCTGGGCCTTTCCTGCGCCGTCTTCATCGCGTCGGGCGACAAGCTGAAGGGCGTGATCTCGCTGCTGATCGGACTGCTGGTGGCGACGGTCGGCCTCGACAATCCGGCCGGGCATCCCCGCTTCACGTTCGGTCTGCCCGAGCTGATGGGCGGTGCCGAGCTGATCCCGATCATGGTCGGCATGTTCGCCGTATCGGAGGTGATGCGGTCGTCGATCTCCGTGGCCGCCCCACTGGAGACGGCTCAGACCGCGATCGGCAACGTCTTCAGGGGCATGTGGGGACTTCTGAAGAAGTATCCGCTGCAGACCCTGCGTGGCAGCGTGCTCGGCACGCTGGTCGGCGCCCTGCCCGGCGCCGGCGCCGACATCGCCGCGTGGATGTCCTACGCGATGAGCAAGAAATTCTCGAAGGAGCCGGAGAAGTTCGGCACCGGCCATATCGAGGGCATCGTCGAATCGGGGGCCGCCAACAACAGCGCGCTGGCCGGCGCCTGGATCCCGGCCATGGTGTTCGGCATTCCGGGCGACTCGATCACGGCCATCGTGATCGGCGTCCTCTACATGAAGAACCTGAACCCGGGCCCCACGCTCTTCGTGAACAATGCCGCCAGCGTCTACGCAGTCTTCCTGCTGTTCATCCTGGCCAACCTGCTGATGCTGCCGTTCGGCTGGGCCGCGATCAAGAGCTTCAAGCAGGTGCTGCGCCTGCCACGCAAGGCGCTGCTGCCCTGCATCCTCGTGTTTTGCATTCTCGGCGCGTTCGCAATCAACAATTCCGTCGTCGGCATAGCCATGATGCTCGCCTTCGGCATCCTCGCCTGGCTGATGGAGGAGAACGGCATTCCTGTCGCTCCGGCGATCCTCGGCATGGTGCTGGGCACGCTGCTCGAGGAGCACTTCATCACCTCGATGATCAAGTCCGACGGCAATCCGCTGGCTTTCTTCGACCGCCCGATCGCCGGCACGCTCGCGGCGACGATGATCGCGCTGATCGTGATACCCACCCTGGCGAGGCTGCTGGTGCGCAAACGGCCGGCTTGAGAAGAGATTGTCTTCGGGTAGTCTCCGCCCCGCATGCCCATCGCCCAACCCGCCGCCGATGTCTGGACGCTCGTCGCCGACATCGCAGAGCAAACACCCGACGCCCCGGCCTTCCTCCACGGCGACCGGACGATCTCCTTTCTCGAACTGACCGAAAGCGCGCGGCGCGCGGCGCAGGGCCTTGCCGACCTGGGCATCGGTCCGGGCGACCGGGTGGCACTGTGGCTGCCCAACGTGCCGGCCTATCCGATCCTCTATCTTGCGTGCATACGCCTCGGCGCCATCGCGGTCGCGGTGAATACCCGCTATCGCGCCGTCGAGATCGCCGACATCGTGGGCCGGTCCGGCGCGAAGGTGCTGGCGTGCGCCCCCGGGTTCCGGCGCATCGATTTCCTGTCGATCCTGGCCGACATCGAGCCCGAGGCGCTCGACAGGCTCTCGGCCATCGTCACCGTGGGCGACGAGCCGGCATCGGTGCCGCCCGCCATCGAACGGCTGCGCCGGGTGCCCTTCGAACGTCTGCTCTCGCGGCCCAGGCTCGGCCTGAACAATGCGAAGGCGAGCGCGCCCTGCAACATCTTCACGACCTCAGGGACGACGAGCGCGCCCAAGTTCGTCCTGCATCGCCAGGGCGCCATCGCCGGGCACGCCCAGCAGGTCGCGCGTGCCTTCGGCTTCACGGCGCCCGACACGCTGTCGCTTTCGATCTTGCCGCTCTGCGGTGTCTACGGCTTCGACCAGACGATGGCGACGCTGGCGGCCGGCAGGCCGTGCGTGCTGGTCGACTCCTCCGAGATCGACGAGATCGCCCGGCTGATCCAACGCCACCGGCCGACAACCCTGTTCGGCAGCGACGACATGTACGCCCGCCTGCTCGACAAGGTACCGGGCGACCGCCCTTTCCCCTCGGTGAAATGGGCCGGCTATGCCGCCTTCAATACTTCATTGGACGATATCGCCGAGTCAGCCGAGCGGCGCGGCCTGTTCCTTTGCGGCCTGTACGGCATGAGCGAGGTGCAGGCTCTCTATTCCCTGCAGCCGATCGAGTCGGAGGTGGCGCGCCGCAAGAAGGGCGGCGGCGTTCCCACCTCGCCGCTCGCCCATGTGCGCGTCCGCGATCCGGAGACCGGTGAACTGCTGGGGGTCGGCCGGCCCGGCGCGCTCGAATGTGCCGGCCCGTCGCTGATGGTCGGCTATTACGGCGACGACAAAGCTACCGCGGAGACCGTGACGGCCGACGGCTATGTCCGCACCGGCGATCTAGCGGAACTCGACGGGCATGGCGGCTTCACCTTCCTCAGCCGCATGGGCGACGTGCTGCGGCTCTCGGGCTTTCTCGTGAATCCGCTGGAGATCGAGACCCACCTGCAGAGGCTGCCCGGAATCGTCGGTTGCCAGGCCGTTGCCGTGCCTCGCCCGGACGGGGTGCGCGCGGTCGCTTTCGTGATCCTCGCGCCTGGCGCAACGCTCGACGAGGCGGTCGCCGTCGCGCACTGCAAGCACGGTCTGGCCAACTACAAGGTGCCGGTGCGGATCTTCGCGCTCGACGATTTCCCGAAGACGCCCTCGCCCAACGGCTTCAAGATCCAGCGCGCCCGACTGCGGGACATGGCAACGGAACGGCTTTAGCCAGGGAGAGCAACAATGGCCAAGCGTAGAAGCATCAATTATCCGGGCTACAGCCACCAGAACCCCATTCCCAATGCCAGCCGGATCGGGAACATCGTGATGTCGAGCATCATGAACGGCACCGAGCCCGGCACACGAAACGTCCCGCCCGACCTGGCCGCTCAGGTGACGAACGTCTTCCGGCACATCAGGCTCTGCATCGAAGCGGCCGGCGGCACGCCTGACGACATCATCAAGATCAATTTCTGGATGAAGCAGCCGTCGACCGGACGCGCCGCGCTGAACGAGGAATGGATGAAAATGTTTCCCGACGAGGCGTCGCGCCCCGCCCGGCACACGCTTCAGCTCTCCGGCGACAGCCCGCACCAGGTCACGTGTGACTTCACTGCCGTCATCGGCGGCTAGTTACCGTCCAGGAATCCTGAGGTTCGTGACCGCCGATCCGACGAAGATCTGCGGTTGCGAGGGCGTGCGGATGCCCATGCTCTTCTCGAGGTTCTGCACGCAGGCCCGCGTGGCCTGGGCAAGCTGGCCCCAGGTAGACGCGGCGTCGAACTGCTGCAGCAGGCACTGGTCGTAGTAGGTGAAGCGGTCGCCCGCGCCGCAACCGAAGCTGACCCGGTCGGCCGCCGCCGCCGTCAGCACCACCCGGTTGGGCTGACGCATCGCCGGCGTCAGGAAGACGCCGCTGTGGCAGGCAGAGAGGACGACGACCGTCGGCAGCGTGCCGCAACCGGCGTCCAGGGCATTGTCGAGCGCGTTCGGCCGGACGACGCCGTTGGCCTGTCGCAGAACGACGCCGGCCTCGGTGCCGTGGCTGGTGATGAAGGCAAGGCAGGCCCCCGCTCCGCCCGCATTGCGCAATGCGCTGGAGACGTTGGAGGCGCTGGCGACCTCGGCCGACGGATTGCGCCGGGGATCGGAGGTGAGCAGGCGGATGTCCCGTACGCCGCGGGCCGACAGCTTGTCGCGCAGTGCATCGATGCCGTTGTCGAAGGACGGGCTGTTGTTGTCGCCGGCGATCAGCACGGCATGCCAGCCCGCCGCCGGCACGTCGCCGGGCATGGCTGCCATCGCGGTGCTGCGACCGGACGGTGGCGGTGCATCGGAGTCCGGCGTGCAGCCGATCAGTGACGTCAGCAACGCAACCAGGGCCGCGACACGAATCAACATGCTCTGCTGCTCCAGATACTACTATACGGACTGCGGCGTGGCGCCGACCATGCGCAAGGCCATATCGGTATAGAGCTTCGCCATCTGCTCCTCGGTGAGATCGCCACCCGGACCGTACCACATCGAGACATGGGTGCACTGGTCGAGCAAGGCCATGGCCATCGCCTTGAGATCGTGCCGTCCGTCGACGCGCGGCGGATCGAAAACGCCTTTTTCGACGCCGTGCCTGAGGATCGTGACGACGATGTCGCGAATCGCGCGCCGGCTGCGCCGGATGTCGGCGACGCGCGCCGCATCCAGCCAGCCGATTTCCCGGTTGGCGACCAGCGCCTCGATGCGCAGCCGACAGTGCCGCATGACATAGACCCGCACGAAGGCCGCGAGTTCGGCGCGTGGATCGCCGCCCGCCCCCGCCACGGCCTGCTGACATTGCCGCTCCAGCTCGCCCTGGGTCGAGGCGATGATGTCGTGCAGCAGCTCGTCCTTCGACTTGAAGTGGTTGTAGAGCGCGCCCTGGGTCAGGCCGCAGGCCTTCATGATGTCGCGCACCGTGACGACCGGATAGCCGCGCTCGGCGAACTGGGCGAAGGCCGCGGCGCGGATCGCCTCGACCGGCGGCCGCGCTTCGCGCTCCGCCGCCGTCACGGTCGCCTCGTCGTCGGCGACGACGGTCTTGCGCTTGCTCATCGCGAGGCTCCGGACATGTTGGCGACGATCTCCCAGGCGAGATCGGCCGCAGGCTTCACCAGCTTGCCGGAATCGGCGGCACGCACGTTCGAGGCCGTGCCGTCGAGCGACCGCGCATAGACGCCCTGGCGGATGCAGGACACCCGGAACAGGTTGTAGGCCATGTAGAATTCCCAGAGCGCGGGCTCCGGGACGCTCCGCTTCGACAGAGCGCTGTAGTAGTCGACCATTTCAGGCTCGGTCGGCAGGTCGAGATCGTCGAGATCGTGTCCCAGCAGGCCGCCCCAGTCCTTGGGCGTGCGCCACAGCATGCAGAGATAGGAAAGCTCGGCCAGCGGATCGCCCAGGGTCGAAATCTCCCAGTCGATGATGCCCAGCACGCGCGGCTCGGCGGCGTGGAAGATCATGTTGTCGAGGCGGTAGTCGCCGTGGACCAGCACCGTCTCGTCATTCGTCGGCAGGTTGGCCGGCAGCCAGTCGAACAGCCGATCCATCGACTCGATCTTCTCGGTCTCGGAGGCCTTGTACTGCTTGCCCCAGCGTGAAATCTGGCGGGCGACGTAGCTGCCGGGACGCCCGAAATCGGCTAGGCCGAGGGCCGCATAGTCGACCCGGTGAAGCCGGGCGAGCGCCTCGAACTTGGCCCGGTAGATATCCCGCCGACCCTCTTTCGGGACGTCCGGCAGAAGTGGATCCCACAGCACGCGGCCGTCGCAGTATTCCATTATGTAGAAGGGCGTGCCCACGACGCTCTCGTCCTCGCTGAGCGCGTAGGCCCGTGGCGTCGGCACATCGGTGCGATTGAGGGCCGAAATCACCCGGAACTCGCGGTCGACCGCATGGGCCGACGGCAGCAGCTTGCCCGGCGGCTTGCGGCGCAGGACGTAGCGGCGGCCGGCCCCATCGGTCAGGCGGTAGGTCGGGTTGGATTGGCCGCCCTTGAACTGCTCCACACGAACCGGCGGCGTGAAGCCCTCCACGTTGGCGGACATGAACCGGCCGAGCGACTGCTCGTCGAACCGATGCTTTTCCTGCACCGCCATCGTGCCGGTATAGTCTTCACCCCGCCGTGACACCCGAAAGCCTCCTGAACGACCATTCACATTGGCCTTGAGTTTGCTCGTCCACCGGGGCGCATGCAATATCGACCAACGGGGACATTGACGCGTGGAATCTCTGATTGCGGCCTATCCGCCCGCTGCCTGGGCGGCACTGCTGGCAACGGGCATTCTCATTGGCCTGCTGGCCGGGCTCCTGGGGGTCGGCGGCGGCATCGTGGCCGTCCCGATTCTGCTGGAAATCTTCGAATTCATGGGCATTTCCAGCTCGCTTGCGGTGTCGCTGGCGGTCGGCACGGCCCAGGCCAGCATCCTCATCGCCTCGACCACGGCCGCCACGGCCCACTGGCGGGCCGGCACGATCGACCGCGAGCTCGTCCGATCCTGGCTGCCGGCCCTGATGGTCGGGGCCATCATCGGCCTGGCCCTGGCGCCCCTGGCGCCGTCACACGTCCTCACCACCCTCTTCGCGGTGGTTGCCGCCGCCCTGGCCGTGAAGATGGCGGCAGGTGATCGCCTCATTATTGGGCACCGCCAGCCTAAGGGAGCGCTCGCTCTCATGCCTCCGACCCTGGTCGGCGGGCTGGCCGCAGCGGTCGGGGTAGGTGGCGGGACACTGAGCACCCCCGTGCTGACGCTGTTCTCGTTCTCCATCAAGCGCGCCATCGGTGCGGGCGCGCTGTTCAATCTCGTGATCGCCGTGCCTGCGACCCTCGTCTTCCTGTCGATGGATCTGCATACGCCAGGCCGGCCCGCCGATGCGCTAGGCGATGTCGCCCTGTTCTGCGTCGCGACCCTCTCGCTTCCCGCGCTCTTTGTCGCGCCGATCGCCGCGCGATGGTCTTCACGCGCCCCTGTGTCTGTGCTGCGGCGCTTGTTTGCGCTCTGTCTGGCCGTAATCGCAGCCCGTCTGCTGCTGAGATAGTGCACTTAGCACTTGTATTGCACTTGGCACTTGGGCAAAGCGGCCGAATTGTGTTTAGCTGTTGGCGGTTCGGGGGTTCGGACCCAACAGCACATTGAAGACTACGCGTTTCTGGGGAGGCATCGTTGAATCGATTCCTAAGCAAGGACTTCTTGTCCGGGCTGATGTTCATTGGCTTCGGGCTGATCGCTCTTTATTTCGGCCAGAAGCTGGCGCTCGGCACGCCTGTGCGCATGGGGCCGGGCTACGTCCCGCGGATGCTGTCTCTTACACTGCTGGGGCTTGGAGCTCTGGTTTGCATCATCGCCCTCGTCGGCGGGAGCGACCCTGTCGAACGGATTAAACTGAAGCCGATCACGTTGGTGACCATCGGCATCGTCTGCTTCGGGCTGCTATTCGAACGCGCCGGGCTGATCCCTGCACTGGTCGTGCTCATCATGATCGCCTCGCTCGCCGGTGAGGAATTCAAGCTCACGGAGGTGATCGGCAACATCATCGTTCTCTCCGTCCTCTGCACCCTCGTCTTCAAGGTCGGGCTGGGCATGAATATCTACATCCTGCGCGGAGTCTGGTGAGATGGATCTGCTCGACAATCTCACGCTGGGCTTCAGCGTCGCCCTTTCCTTCCAGAACCTGACCATCGGCCCCGTGGCGACGATCGCCATGCTGCTGCCCATCACCTTCCACCTGCCGCCGACTGCCTCGCTGATCATGCTGGCGGGCATCTATTACGGTGCGGCCTACGGCGGTTCGACGACGTCAATCCTGGTCAATCTTCCAGGCGAGGCGTCTTCGGTGGTGACCTGTCTCGATGGCTATCAGATGGCGCGCAACGGCCGCGCCGGCGCCGCGCTGTCGATCTCGGCCGTCGGCTCGTTCTTCGCCGGCACCGTCGGCACGATCATCATCGTGATGTTCGCGGAACCCCTGACGCGCATGGCCCAGAAGTTCGGCCCTGCGGACTACTGCTCGCTGATGGCGCTCGGCCTCGTCGCCGCTGTCATCCTGGCCAGCGGCTCGGTCGTCAAGGCGATCGCCATGATCTTCCTCGGCCTGCTGTTCGGCCTTGTCGGCACCGACGTGAACACCGGTGCGCAACGTTTCACCTTCGATCTTCCGGAACTGAGCGACGGCATCGACTTCGCGCCGATCGCGATGGGCCTGTTCGGCATCGCCGAGATCGTGGTGAACCTCGAAAGGCATCTCACGCGAACCGGCGGCACCATCAAGGTCACGTCGCTGTGGCCAACCCTGGAAGAAGTCCGGCGGGCGGTCCCCGCAGCGCTGCGCGGTACCTTCCTCGGCGCCGCCCTCGGCGTGTTGCCGGGCGGCGGTCCGACGCTGGGCGCCTTCTCGGCCTACACGCTCGAGAAGAAACTCTCCAAGAACCCCGGCCAGTTCGGCAAGGGCGCGGTCGAAGGGGTCGCGGCGCCGGAAGCGGCCAACAACGCCGCCGCCCAGACCTCGTTCATCCCGATGCTCACCCTCGGCATCCCGTCCAACGCCGTCATGGCGCTGATGGTCGGCGCCATGATCATCCAGGGCATCCAGCCGGGGCCCGAGGTCATGACCAAGAAGCCCGACCTCTTCTGGGGCATGATCGCCTCGATGTGGATCGGCAACGCCATGCTGGTCATCATCAACCTTCCGATGATCGGCATCTGGGTGAAGTTGCTGACCGTGCCGTACCGCTTCCTGGCACCGGCGATCCTGCTGTTCTGCTGCATCGGCGCCTACAGCCTGCAGAACAGTACGTTCCACGTGATGCAGGTCGCCGCCTTCGGGATCCTGGGGTACATATTCGTCAAGCTGGGCTGCGAAGGCGCTCCCTTCCTGCTGGGCCTCGTGCTCGGACCGCAGATGGAGGAGTACTTCCGGCGCGCCATGCTGCTCTCGCGCGGCGACGCCATGGTCTTCCTGCAGCGGCCGATCAGCCTGGGCCTGCTCATCACGACGGCCGTGTTGCTGATCTTGATGGCCTTGCCCAGCTTCAAGAAGGCGCGCGAGAAAGCATTCGTGGAAGAGGAGGGCTGACGCCCTCCTCCAGTATCCGGAGGTTGAGATGTCCGACTTGCCCAAGCGGGTGACCATCGACGAGGAGGGCCCTCGCGAGGGCTTCCAGTCGGAGAAGAAAATGATCCCGGTGGCCGACAAGGTTCGCCTCATTGAGGCGCTGGCGGACACTGGGTTGAAGCGCATCGCCTGCGTTTCCTACGTCAATCCCAAGCGCGTGCCGACCATGGCAGACGCGGAGGAAGTGGCCTCCAGGATCGATCGCAAGCCCGGCGTGCAGTACAGCGCGCTGTGGCTTAACCAGCAGGGCCTCGAGCGCGCGCTTCGGGGCCCTTTGCACGTCGACGGCGGCGTCCGCGTCACCGCCTCCGACACGTTCTCCCGAAAGAACATCGGCAAATCGGTACCTGACGCCATGGTCGAGCAGCGGATGTCGCTCAAGACCTTCAAGGACCGCGGCATGCCGGTCGAATGGGGCGTCATCCTGGGCGCCTTCGGCTGCAACTATGAAGGCGAGCTGTCGACCGAGCTGATCCTGCAGAGGGTCCAGCTGGCGCTCGACGAGGCCGAGATGGCCGGCTTCAGGCTGAAGGGCATCAAGCTCACCGACGCGATGGGCTGGGCCACACCCACCTCCGTCGAGCGGCTGATCGGCGCGGTGCGCTCGAAGTGGCCCGATCTCGAGATCGCGCTGCACCTCCACGACACGCGCGGCACCGGCGCGGCGGCGGCCTATGCCGGCCTGCGCCTGGGGGTCACCCGGTTCGATGCCTCTGTCGCGGGCCTCGGCGGCTGTCCCTTCGCCGCGACCGACGGCGCGGCCGGCAACATCTGCACCGAGGATTTCGCCTTCATGTGCGAGGAGATGGGCGTGGAGACCGGCCTCGACATCGAGCGCCTGATCGAGGTCGCGAAGCTTGCCGAGGAGATCGTCGGCCGCCCCCTGCCCGGCCATGTCATGCGTGGCGGCACCTTGAAAGCGGCGCGCCGCCGGGCCGCCGCATGAACGTCGGGACGGCAGCCGGGCTCGCTCCCGATTCGACCTATGTCGACGTGAAGAACGTGCCGTGGCAACCGACACGCTTCCCCGGGGTCGAGTGGAAGATCCTGATGGAGCAAAAGGAGACTGGCCTCTCGACCGTGCTGATGCGCTGGGCGCCCGGCGCCCGCCTGCCGAAACACGAGCATGTGGCGATCGAGCAGACCTACGTGCTGGAGGGCTCCTTTGCCGATCATGCCGGCGTCTGCCGGGCCGGTAACTATGTCTGGCGGCGCGCCGGAAGCCGGCACGAGGCCTGGACCGACGAAGGCTGCCTCATGCTGGCGGTGTTCCTGAAGCCCAACACCTTCTTCGATTAGAACCGGTCCGCGACCTCTGCTAATGCTTCCCATCGCAGCCGGTCCTTTCGAGGCCGGCGCAAGGGAGGCAGAGGTACATGTCAGGCGTTCTGGAAGGCATTCGCGTACTCGATTTCGGCCGCTACATCGCCGGTCCGTTCTGCGGCACGATGCTGGCCGATCTGGGCGCCGAGGTGATCCGCGTCGAGAAGCTCGAGGGTAGCGAGGACCGCTGGGTGACCCCGGTCGTCGAGGGCGGCGAAGGCTCGATGTTCCTCCAGATGGGCCGCAACAAGCTCGGCCTTACCCTCAATCCGATGAAGCCCGAGGGCCGCGAGATCGTGAAGAAGCTGGTGGCGGCTTCCGACGTGGTGATCGCCAACCTGCCCTACGAAGACCTGCAGAAGATGGGCATCGACTACGAGAGCCTCTCCGCGATCAATCCCCGCATCATCCTTGCCACCACCTCGACCTTCGGGTCGGAAGGCCCCTACAAGACGCGAGTCGGCTTCGACACGATCGGCCAGGCGATGTCCGGCGCCATGTTCCTGTCGGGCGACGGCGAGACGCCGACCCGCATGAACGCCCCGTTCGTCGATTTCGGCACCGCGTTGCTCAACACCGTGGGCGTACTGGCGGCCCTCATGGAGCGTACGAAGAGCGGCAAGGGCCAGAAGGTCGAGACCGCCCTGCTGCGGACCGCCATCAACATCACCAACGGCCACCTGATCGAGCAGGCGATGCTCAATCTCAACCGCATCGCCACGCTCAATCGCGGCTTCACGGCTGGCCCCTCCGACACCTTCAAATGCAAGGACGGCTGGATCTACGCCATGACGATCGGGCAGCCGCTGTTCGTGCGCTGGTGCAAGCTGATGGGCGACGAGAGCCTGGCCGCCGACCTGCGCTTCAAGGACGATCTCGCCCGTGGCGACAATGGCGAGGCACTATCGGCGATCATGCAGAAATGGTGCGACAGCCGCACCGTCGCGGAGGCACTGGCAGGCCTCGAGGCCAATCGCATTCCGGCCGGCCCGGTCTACACACCGCAGCAGGCTCTCGACGACCGGCACGTACAGGAAGCCGGCTTCTTCCACTCGATGGAGTATCCCGGCGCCAAGATGGCCGTGCCGGTGCTGCAGGAACCGGTGAAGCTTTCCCGGACCCCCCTCACGATCCGGCGCCGCGCGCCGACGCTGGGCGAGCATACGGACCAGATCCTGCAGGAACTCGGCTATGGCGCTGACGACATCGCGAGGCTCCGGGCCGACCGGGTCGTCTAGGGGGGCTGATCCGGAGGCTCCTCCCGGCGTATAATGGGTCAGGAGCCGACACATGATGCGACGTCTACTGCTGATATTGATGACGGTGGGATGCTGCAGCTCGGCAGGAGCGCTGGCGGCACAGGATCTACCGTATGGGCAAAGCCACGTTTTTGCGGCGTTCCGCAACGGCGAACGGATCGGCACGCACACCCTCACCTTCCAGCAGAATGGCGACAAGCGGGTCGTGACGACCTCGATCGACTTCTCGGTCAAGGTGCTTGGCCTGACCATGTATCGCTACCTGCATCGCGGCCAGGAGGTCTGGAACGGCAACACGTTCGAGTCGATTGCGACCCAGACCGACGACAACGGCACCAAGTATGCCGTGAAGGCCCGGCAGCAGCCTGGGGGCGTCGCTGTCGTCCGCGATGGCGGTAGCGCGCCCAAGCTCACGGCCAACGATGTCGGCTTCCAGCAAGGCAGCACCCGCCAGGAGACCCTTCCCCCGGGGGTCATACCGTCGACCCACTGGAACCTGAACCAGGTGAAGCAGTCGGCGATTCTCAACACCCAGAACGGCGCGCTCGCCAAGATCCAGATCACGCCGCGGGGTCGAGAGACGGTCAAGACGGCCAATGGCACCCTGCAGGCGACGCGCTATTCCTATACCGGCGACGTCGAGATGGATCAGTGGTTCGACGATCGCGGCCGCTGGGTGAAGGCCGCTTTCAAGGCTTCCGACGGGTCGACGATCGAGTACATACTGCAGGAATGACCCCTGCAGATTGTTTCGCGAAGCTGCCCGACCTCCTCTCCGACGATACCGACCTGCTGCGGCGCGGCCGCTGGGTGAGCGTCGAGTGCAGGATCGACATCGGCGGCGAGCCCTTCCACCTGACGATCGTCGAGGGCGCCCTCTCCGCCTTCGACCGCGGCCCGAAATTGATGCGCTCCACCGCCTTCACCGTGCGCGGCACAGATGAGGCATGGCAGCAGCACTGGAAGAAGATGCCCGAGCCGGGCTGGCACGACCTGTTCGCGCTGACCAAGCGCGGCGCCGCGTCGCTCGAAGGCGATCTGCGTCCGCTGCTGCAGAACCTGCAGTACTTCAAGGACTTGCTTGCCTTACCGAGAAAATTGCAATAATAACAATCACTTAATAACAAAGAGCTAGGGGCGAAATTGCACCCCGTAAGCACGGTCGTTTGTATCGTCACCAACTAGTGATTGCCAACGAGCCTGCTGATCACTCTAGATCCATCGCATGACCGCGATATGGTTCAAAGACGACGACGATGGCTACACGAATTGGTGCAAGGCCCACGAACGCGGATTTGTGGTCAATGCTGACAGCAAGCCTCGGCGAAAATATCTCGTTTTGCACAAAGTCAGTTGCGAGTTTCTCAAACGCCCCTTCACGGGGCCAAGTTACTCAAAATTCTGCTCGGACTCGATAGACGAGCTTCTTGCGGAGCTGGAGCGCAAGGCCGGCGCAAGAGCGTTCTCCAAGCTCTGCAAGAAGTGCTCTCCGCTGACGACTGAGTAGCGATCACGCCGACTAGGTGCCTCTCTGCACCTTGAAGACGACGCCGTCGCGAACCCACTTGCGGAAGCAGGTGACAATGTCGGGCATGTCGCTCGGGCAGTAGCGGCCCTCCACTATTCCCAGTGTCGCCTCGGCCTCAAACCTATCTACGAACTCGGCAATGTGCTGGCTCGCCGTGATCTTGGCCTCGAGTGCGCGAAGGCGGTTACGCAGGACGCCGATCCCCATGTCTAGGCCCCGGAAACGACTGCAGGTGGCAGCTTGCCCTCCTCTTGGGCCCTACGCAGCGTATTGAGCGCCACCACGAACGCCGCTTCGTCCACTGCCTTACGCATCAGCGCCGTATCCCGAGTCGCGCGCTGCACGCCCTCGCGCATCTCGGCAGAGTCTCGACGTTCCTTCTCGATGCGGAGCCTGCGTCGCTCTTCTAGGGGAAGGTTGTTTCCGTCTGCGTTCATCACTGTGTCTCCCATTGCCCGGGCATGAAATGGCGACGGTCCCATCCGCTGGTCGACCAGCAACTGGGCTTCAACTCGCTTGGCAAGACTGATACCAGCACCTCATAAGCGGCGGCGCGATAGGTCGGGTCGATGCAATCACGCATGACCTCCAACATGCTGCCGACGATTAGCTGGCGGGCTTCTTCTCTTGTCATATCCGCTTCCCTTCCAGTGCAGCGATACGTTGCTCCAGATCCTCAATGGTGCGGACGTTGCCCAGTGCCTGCACCGTCTCCACGATCTTCTTCCCTACGTCCGGCGCGACATCACCCTTGGCGACTGCCGCAAGAACTTGCTCCACCTGCTTCGAAATGGGCTGGTCCACGTCGAGCGTGAAGGACACCTTCTCTGACTGTGGGCGAAGGACAGGCAGCACGCGGTTAACCACGAGTGCGGCAGCAGCGGAATCACCTTCCAGTGCCTTCTGCAGCATGACGTCGATGACGGCACCGGCCTGATCTAGCATTCGCTCGTGGATCTTAGCCTTGCGCTCCTTGATACCTGGGGGACGCCCTGCGGGGTTCGGGCTCTTCATCCCCTTGACCCACTTCGGATTGCCCGGGCCCGCTCCTTCTACGATGGTGACAGCCGCGGTAGATACCTCCGGGGGGTATGATGGGGATTCGCACTCTGTCGGGAGGTGGCCGGATCGATCCTGATCGATCATGCTTTTTTCAGGTTTTTCGGCGAGCATTAGGTCAGCTCCAGCGCTTTGCTTGCGGCCTCGTGAGCTTTCCTCAGAGCAGCGGCTCTATTCGGCGGTGCGCCGACCGCCTTTTCCATCTCCGCAAAGACCAGACGGCCACGCTCGTCGATCATCGCAACGGCGTTCTGCATCGCCTTGAGGCGGAGCGACAATTCCGGCGCCATCACGCCTCGGTACTGGCGCAGGTAGACCTTCTGCATCTCGACGCTGACACCGGACAGATAGGCCGGTGCGCCAAGCAACGCGCCCACAGTGACGCTATCGAGCCCGTTGACCGCTTCCATCACGAAGGCGTGCCGCTCAGCCGTAGGCAGCCCTTTCACGTGCGCGCGAATTTCGGCAGCCAGATTTCCCACAGCCTTCGCCTCGATCGGTGCCGTGAGTTCCCTTTCGACCTGCTCGATGTTCTTCAGCAGGTCGCCGCGCGCCTTGTCCAGTCCTCGCGTGATCTGATCGAGCTTCTTCTCGGCAAACTTACTGACCTGGACGATGCGCTGCTCCTCATTCCAGGCGGGGTTTTTGTTTGCCACGGTGCGCGCGTCATGCACTGCGAGAAGTCCCTCGTAGGCCGCACTGAATGCCGTATCAGTGGCGGCCAGATATGGGGCGGTCGATTTGTCATACCCGTCGATCTCCTGAACGTTCAGAGGATGGAGAGACGGTGTAACGCGGGTGTCGATATCGGAGGGCATGGGTTTGATCTCGTAAATTGTTTACCCGAAAAGCATGGGTGATCAGTGCGAAGGTCCACCAGCGAAATTTGTAAAAAGTTGCCGTCAGCATCGACGGCGATTCTGTCTCGACCGGTTGTGGCCACAGTGATTGGACAACCTGCGGCAACGCACCAAAACCGCCAGCCTAGCTGAATTAAGCTACGAGTTTGGTGCGTTGCTTTTGCTGCGTATCCCTAAGCAGTAACGCAGCAACGCGGCAAAAACGCCGCGTGTAGCTGCATCTGATACTTGGTGCGTTAACGCAGACAAACGCAGCAAAACGCACCAACGCACCAAAACAGTTCAGGACGGCCTCAGACACTGTGGTCACTACGTCCGGTCGACGGGACGCAACCATGTCCGCGCGCCACCTCGACCGCCGCCCTCCTCTTTCTCGTCTACGGTCCGGCCTTGGTCTTTCAAGGTATGGATGGCGCTACGCAGCGACTTCTGTTTCATGAAGCCAATATCCTCAAGGCTCCTGCCTGTGTGGTGCCTTCCGGCGAGCAGTTCGGCTTTCAAGAATGCATGGAGCTTCTCGGCATCGGCAATGGCGCGATCCTGTGCGCCTTCGGTCCCACCAACATAGGGAAATTCGAGAAACGCGAAGCCGGTTCTCTTGAGATAGATCGGCGGCTGAGGCGAGCACCATGTCAGCTTGGGGCTGGAGAACAGCAAAGCCGACTCGCCATCTATTAGAGCATCGCCTGTTGCTTCCTGCCATTTGTCGGGCGGCACGTTTTCAAGCGTGAAGACCATCCGGGAGCCGTCTGCCAAGGCGCTGCCGCCGCGCCCAGAGTATTGCTTGCCGTCCCCTTCTCGAACATTCGACTTGCCAGTGTGATGAACGAATAGCACGCCGCAGCCGACTTGCTTCACAATGCGACGTCCAGCCTCAATCATGCCCTGTTCTGCGTCGTTAACCCTGCTCTCGCCGATGCCGAATGATACCAGTGGATCGATGAACACCATCACCGGATCGATCTGCTGTAGCGTGGCTATCAGGGTGTCGAGTCGGCGGCTCGGGACTACCGCTTCCTTCTCGACCGTAGTCAGCTTCACGCTGTGGCCCGCCGTGTCGATGATATGAAGGTTTTTCTCAATCGCCTCGAGATCGTCCTTCGAATCGATATCCTTGCACATCTGCCATAAGCGAGCGCCCAACGAATCTGAATCGTCCTCGGCGCTGATGTAGACGACCGGACCGGCCATCCGGACCTCGCGGCCAAAAATGCTGCCGCCGGTCACGATCTGGATGCAGTGATGGAGGAGCAGGGTCGTCTTGCCGACCCCGCCCGGAGCAACGATGTGCCCCACGTCCCGAAAATACATTCCTTCGACGATACACGGTCGACCGAGCGTTCTGGTCTTCATCCAAGCTATTTCCGCTCGGACCGGGTTCCGAAGGGGGTCGGTCTGTATGGCAGTTTGTTCGAGTTTCTTGAGGAGGTCCACGTAGGCTAGCCACTGAATCCCGGACGATGGGATCCCGGTGCTACCGTTGCCGGGGCCACCTTGGGAATCGGTGCTAGCGGGCCCCGCAGCGGCCCCAGCGGGCGAATTTGCGGGCGGCGGTGGGGGTAGTACGGGACCGCCAGCAAAACCCACCGGCCTTGGCCCTGACAGAAACAGGGCTGGCACAATTAGCCGTTGTGATGTCGCAAGGGACCGCCGTATAGGTTGTGTGGTCACTGAGAGGTTCTCCTGTCTTTGACTGTTTGCAATGACATCGACTTGCGGTCGGAGGAGAGCCACCTCCGGCCGCTTTTCTTGATTGGGAAATGCCCGCCGTTGCAAAGGCGTATTAGTTGCCTTTGGCGGAATAGGCGGAGGTGCTGGGGTATTTTCGCGCGGCAACCCACGCTTCGACGTCAGAGCGTGCGTAGACGACCCCGGCCTGCTTGGCAGTACCGAGTTTGACGAAGCACGGGCCTCTGCCCTTGCAACGCCAGATTTCGAGGGTGTTGCGCTTGATGCCAAGCATGCTGGCGACTTGATCGCTTGTCAGCACATCGGAGGTTGATGTGGCCATTACGGTAAAACTCCGGCTAACGCCGCGTTTCACTCAATCCGGCCCGAGGGTTTCCGCATCAATTGCGGGATGGCATAACTGTACGCAACTAACAGTACATCTAGCAAGCACTTTCTAAACCGCACTTACCGATCGATAAGTGCCTACCTCTTATCCTTCGTGATGGTACCCTTCTGCCGACCGTAGTTGTCACGAATGACTTCGCGGTCCTTGAGGACCGGGTCTCGCGTGATAGTCCCGACCTGCCTGCCATACTGATCTCGAACAACCTTGCGGTTGTTAGCGCTGGCGGGCGCGGTCATCAGGATAACAACGATACAAGCCAGAGTGACGCGTCCAATCATGCTGCATCTCCTACTATCCGATCGGCAATCCGCTGCACTTCTGGCTTCAGATATTCGAGGCGTTCAGTCTCAAGGTAGTGGCGAGCGGTCACCGAGGTCGGAATGTGATTCGTCAATAACTCTACGCGCTGAATATCGATCTGGCAGAGCCATGCGCCAACATGGGTAAACGTGCGTCTCAGGTCGTGTGGCGTGAGCTTGCATCCCGCGACTGCGCTAAGATTCTTCATCGCGTCTCGCGGGTCTTTGATGTGCCCGTCCCAGGAGGGAAAGACATAGGGGCTGTTGATGCCGAGCTGCTGGCGACTACGCAGCAGCTCAATCGCCTGGCTCGATAGGGGCAACCACACCTTGTTGCCGTTCTTCAGGTCCGGCAGGTGCCATGTCCCCTTCTCCAGGTCCACGCGCTCCCAAGTAAGCTTTGTCGCCTCCGACATGCGCGCGCCGGTGAGGAGCAGGAAGGTGACTAGATCGATAGACGACCGGGTGTGACCGTTGTGGGCCGTCTGACGCGCGGCCACTAGATGCGCCCATACCGCGCCGAGCTTTTCGTCATCTATGCGGCCGGTGCGGGGCTTGAGTTTTGCCCACTTCCGGTGGAGGATTTTGGTCGGGTTGTCAGTGAAGATCGGTGATTTGTCGTCGTTGGTGTACTGACGAGTCGCGTAGTTGAACAACGCTCGGAGGATACCGAAAGCGTGGTTTGCATGACCGGGCGCCCGCTCGCGCATCTTAAGGAAGCTCTCATCCACCATGGCCCTTGTGATGTTGGCGAGGGGCTTGTCCGTCCAACCAATTTCACTGAACGTAGCGCTGACGGCCTGCGTGATGGCTCGCTTGCTCGTGGCCTTCAGGGGGATGTCCCGCATATAGTCGTCCGCCACCTCGCGGAGCGTGCGCCGCTGCACAGCAGATGCTCTAGAAGCGGCTCGGGGGTCGATACCCATGCGCATGTTGCGCAGGTGCTCGCGGGCAACATCGCGGGCTTGGTCGGGCGAAAAAGGCCCATAGGGGCCGATAGTGAGCCGCGCCGCCGGTGCGCTACGACCGCTGCCGATTCGCCCCTGTACCACGAAGCTCTTCCCGGCCGCGTTCACCCGCAAACCGAAACCTTTGATATCCGAGTCCCAGTGGAATGCGTCCCCGCTGGTGGGCGCCGCAACCTTATCAACGAAGCTCTTTGTCAGCTTTGGCATAAACACCCCGTAACAACGCGGGCTAAAGCTACGGCAACTTACAACAAATGTAAACGGCGACTAACGCATTGATTTAATTGAAAGGCGTGTGGTTATGAAAAGCAATGGAAAGCTGCGTAAAGGCCACTTACAACAAATCAAGGACCTGTTGGCGCAGCCGCGCCGCCTGCCGGAGGCCCGCTGAGATGGCGCCCGTTCTCGACCCTATGGTGGGCCGCTACGTGCGGCTCGACATCGACGGCACGCCGCATCGCCTCTACTTCGAGGAGGCGGGACAGGGCATTCCGCTGGTCTGCCTGCATACGGCGGGCGCCGACGGTCGCCAGTTCCGTCACCTCCTGGCCGATCCCGAGATCACGAACCGCTTCCGCGTGATCGCGTTCGACATGCCCTGGCACGGCAAGTCGACCCCGCCCGACGGCTGGGAAAAGACGGAGTATCGCCTGACCACCGCCTCCTACACTGCCACCATCCGCGCCTTCTGCCAGGCCCTGGAACTCGACCGGCCCGTGGTGATGGGCTGCTCCATCGGCGGCCGCATCGTGCTCAATCTCGCGATCGCCCATGCCGCCGAATTCCGTGCCCTCGTGGCACTCGAAGCCGCCGACTTCCAGCAGCCCTGGTACGACACGGCCTGGCTGCACCGTCCCGACGTCCATGGCGGCGAAGTCTGCGCCGCGCTGATCTCGGGCCTGATCGCGCCGCAAGGTCCGTCGGTGAGCCGCCACGAAACGCTGTGGATGTACATGCAGGGCGGCCCCGGCATCTTCAAAGGCGACCTGTATTTCTACCGCGTCGACGGAGACCTGCGCGAGAAGGTGAAGTCGATCGACACGAGCGTCTGCCCGCTCTACCTGCTGACCGGCGAGTACGACTTCTCCTGCACCGCCGAGGACACGCTGCGCACGGCCGCCCAGATCCCCGGCGCACAGGTGCAGGTCATGACCGAACTGGGCCATTTCCCCATGAGCGAGAACCCGGCCAGGTTCCGGGAGTACATCCTGCCGGTGCTGGAGAAGATCGCGGCAACGAAAGGTTAGCGGTCATTGGAGCGCGCCACTCCAGTGGCGCTCATGTCTTGCTGGTCGACGAAGCTTGAGCGCAACTGGAGTGGCGCGCTCCATTGATAGTCAGTGCCTCGCGTCGAACGCCAGCCTCGCGGCCAGGCCGGCGAAGACGGCGCCGAGGAAATAGTGCGGCAAGCGGCGGAAGCGGCTGCCTCGTCCGGCGAAGATGCGGCCGAGGCGGCTCGCGCCCAGGATGACGGCGCCGTTGACCACCAGGCCGATCGCGTTGAGCACGGTTGCGAGCACGAGGATCTGCAACGCCACCGAACCGGCTTCCGGCTGCACGAACTGCGGAAACAGCGCGAGGACGAACAACGCCATCTTGGGGTTCAGCAGGTTGGTGAGCAGCCCCTGCCGGAACATCATGCCAACGGGATAGCGACTCCCGCCGACCTCCGGCGCGATCGTGGCGGCGCCGGACCTGACCGTCTTCCAGGCCAGATAGAGCAGATAGGCAGCACCTGCGTAGCGCACGGCATCGTAGGCGTGCGGCACGATCAGGAAGAGCTGCGACAGGCCGAAGGCTGCCGCCAGCGCGTGGCAATAGGTGCCGGCCTGGATGCCGGCCAGGGTCGCGAAGCCCGCCGCCCTGCCCTGGCTTGCGCTACGCGAGGCGATCAGGAGCATGTCGGGGCCCGGCGTCATCGTGAGCGCGAGGGCCGCCATCCCGAAAAGAGCAAGGGTCGGGAGATCGACCATCACAGGATCTGGAAGACTTCGTAGACCGGTCCGGTGGGGTCGCGGCGGCCGGTCGAGACACAGACGATGCGGTTGAGAAACCGATACTTCTCCGACGCCGTCTCGAACCACGGCGTGGCGCGGAAGTAGTACTGGCTGGGATCGACCTTCTCGCCCTTGTTGAGCTGATCGATCACCCAGGCCGGGCCATGGCGCATGCCGCGATAGCTCATGTAGACGAGGTGCCCGTCGTCAGTCTTGAGCGTGAGCCGCACGTCAAGCTGCAGGATGCCGTCGCGTCGCTGCAGCAGCCAGTCGCCGGCCGGCGCCGGCAGGACGGTGCCGCGCAATTCCTCGCCCTCGAACGTGCCCCCCGTCACGGTCGCGATGCGCCGGCGGCCATAGGGCGTCTCGCCGACATCGACGAAGTTCGGATCAACCTGGAGCGCGAGCGTGAAGAGATGGGTTGAACGGAGTGTCGGGTCGCTCATCTTGATCCTCGAATCTTGGCCATCAGATCTTCGCCGTCCGGCCTTCCCAGTAGGGAGCGCGCAACTCGCGCTTCATGATCTTGCCGATGGTGCTGCGCGGAAGCGAGTCGCGGAATTCGACGGCGGCGAGGCGCTGCGTCTTGCTGAGCTGGTCGTTCGCCCACGCACGCACGGCCTCCTCGCTCACCGTCGCGCCGGTGCGGCGCACGCACAGGGCCATCGGCGATTCGCCCCACTGGTCGCTCGGAACGCCGATCACGGCAACGTCGATCACGTCGGGATGCTTCAACAGCAGCACCTCGATGTCGGCGGCATAGACGTTGAAGCCGCCCGAGATGATCATGTCCTTCTTGCGATCGAGCAGGATCAGGAACCCGTCTTCGTCGAGCTTGCCCATGTCACCGGACTTGAAGAACAGCCGGCCGCCGGCGTCGTGCCAGAAGAGTTCGCGCGTCTTGTCGTCCTGCTTGTAATAGCCCTTCATCATCATCTCGGCGCGACCGGCGATCTCGCCGACCTCGCCCTGGGGCAGTTCCCGGCCCTGCTCGTCGAGAATCCTGAGCTCGACGCCGAAGCCCGGCTTGCCGACCGTGTGGAGCTTGTCGGGATGCAGATTGGCTTCGAGCATGCAGCTGCCCCCGCCCTCGGTCAGGCCGTAAATCTCGATCAGCCGCCCCGGCCAGCGTGCGAGGCAGTCGGCCTTGACCTGGGCGCGCAGCGGGGCACTGGTCGAGAGCTTGGCCTTGAAGGCGCCGAGGTCGTACTTGTCGAAATCGGGATGGGCCAGGATGCGCTGGTACTGTACCGGCACCAGCATGGCATGCGTGACGCGCTCCGCCTGCGCCAGTTCGAGGAACTTCACCACATCCGACTTGCGCATCAGGATGGAGGTGCCGCCCACGCCGACGGTGGCCAGCAACGCGACGAGCGTGGTGTTCGAATAGAGCGGCGTCGAGACCAGCGAGATCGTGTCCGGCCCGTAGTCGAAGGCCGGGAAGCGCACGGGCAGCTGGCTGCGCAGCGCATGCGAATGAAGGATGCCCTTGGGCAGGCCGGTCGTGCCGGAACTGTAGATGATGTTGAAGTCGTCCAGCGGGCCGATTCCGGTCTCGAACGGCGCATCGCTCGCGGGCGCCAGCCAGGCCTCGAAATCCTGCCAGCCCGGTCGCGCGAAGTCGTAGGCGATGCGGCCGCCGGCCACCAGCTTGGAGAGGCGTCCCTCGTAAGGCTCGACAAGCGCGCGATACTGGTCGGACAGGAACAGGACCTTGGCGTCGCAATCGTCGAGCATCTTCTCGAGCGCATCGGCCGCGGCCATGGTCGAGAGCGGCACGACGCAGACGCCGGCGCGCAGCCCGCCCATGAAGGTTTCGAGATATTCGATCGAGTTGGCTGCGAGGATCGCGATCTTGTCGCCACGGCCCAGTCCCATCTCCGACAGCCGCCGGGCGATCCGGTTGATGCGCCCGTCGAAAGACTTCCAGCTTCTCACCACCCCGTCGCACTTCACGGCCGGCTTGTCCGGATGGCCCTTCGCGTGCCGCGCGATGTAGGCCGGGATCGACGTGAAGTCCGGTATGTCGTCGATGACCGGCTGCGGAACGACAGGCTGGTCGGCGCTCACGGCCGCGCCCTACTTCTTGGGCTCGACCGTCTCCACCGGGCCGCCGGCCTTCTTCCACGCGCCGAAGCCGCCCTCGAAATGGGCGACCGGCGTGAGGCCCATGTCCTGCGCCGTCTTGGTCGACAGGGCCGAGCGCCAGGCGCCGGCGCAGAAGAACACGAACTTGTTGCCGGTCTGGAAGTAATCCTTGGCGTACGGGCTGTGCGGATCGATCCACATTTCGAGCATGCCACGCGTCACGTTGATGGCGCCGGGAATGGTGCCGTCGCGCCACAGCTCGCGCGGATCGCGGATGTCGATGAAAGTCACGTCCGGCTGGCCGTGGATCTTCATCGCTTCGGCCAGCGACAGCGTCTCGATCTGGCTATTGGCCTCGTCGACCATCTGCTGGACCGTCTTCTTGATCTCGAGCGGCATCGAACCCTCCTACGCGCTTCCTTCGAGCGTCAGTAGCATTTTGGGCGCAGCGCGCAAACGACGGCCAACTCGCCGCGTGAAAATCGCGGCCGCTATTTTCCACCGGTCTCCGGGATGGCCTTCATCTCCTCGAGCCAGACATCCGGGCTGCCGTCGGACGGCGCCCGCCAGTCGCCACGCGGCGACAGCGAACCGCCGGACGAGATCTTCGGTCCGTTGGGCACGGCCGAGCGCTTGAACTGGTTGGTGAAGAAGCGGCGCAGGAACAGCGCCAGCCAGCCGCGGATCTCCTCCAGCGTGTAGGCCCGCCGCGTTCCTTCCGGCAGGTTGGCCGGCCAGGCGCCCCTCTCGATGTCGTGCCAGGCGTTCCAGGCGAGGAAGGCGATCTTCGACGGCCGGTAGCCAAGCCGCGTCAGGTAGAAGAGATTGAAATCCTGCAGCGCGTAGGGACCGACGAAGCTCTCCGTGGCCTGCACGACGCCCTTCTCGCCGGCAGGTATCAGCTCGGGCGAGATCTCGGTGTTCAGGATGTCGAGCAGGATTTCCGCCGTGTCCGCGCTGACGTCGCCCGAGGCGGCGACGAAGCGGATCAGGTGCTGGATCAAGGTCTTCGAGACCGAGCCGTTGGGATTGTAGTGGGACATGTGATCGCCCACGCCATAGGTGCACCAGCCCAGTCCCAGTTCGGAAAGATCGCCGGTGCCGACCACCATGCCGCGCCGCTGGTTGGCCAGCCGGAACAGATAGTCGGTCCGCAGGCCCGCCTGCACGTTCTCGAAGGTCACATCGTAGACCTTCTCGCCCTTGCCGAAGGGATGGCCGATGTCGGCCAGCATCTGCGTCGCGGCCGGCTTGATGTCGATCTCGGCCGCCGTGACGCCGAGCGCCTTCATCAGCCGCCAGGCGTTGGTGTACGTCTTGTCGGAGGTGCCGAAGCCCGGCATCGTGTAGGCGAGCACGTTCTCGCGGCTCAAGCCCAGCTGGTCCATGGCGCGGCAGGCGACGATCAGCGCATGGGTCGAATCGAGGCCGCCCGACACGCCGATGACGGCATTCTCCGTGCGGCTCGACTGCAGGCGCTGCGCCAGGCCCTGGACCTGGATGTTGTAGGCCTCGTAGCAATTGTCCCGCAGCTTGGCGGGATCCGAGGGCACATAGGGGAAACGCTCGATGGCGCGGTCGAGGGCGACCGTGTCCTTGGGCGGATCGAAGACGAACGCGACCTGCCGGAAGCGCTCGATCCTTTCCTTCTCCTGCAGCGCGCAGTCGGCGAAGCCGTTGTAGCGCAGGCGCTCCTGGCGGATGCGGCCGACATCGACATCGGCCCGGATCATGGTCGAATCGAGTTCGAAGCGCTGCGACTCCACCAGCTGGTCGCCCAGTTCGTAGATCGCCGCGTGGCCATCCCAGGCGAGGTCGGTCGTCGATTCGCCGCGTCCTGACGCCGAATAGGCGTAGGCCGCGACCGCCCGCATCGACTGGCTGCCGCACAGCAACCGCCGCGCCTCCGCCTTGCCGATGGTGATGTTGCTGGCCGACAGGTTGACCAGCAGCTCGGCTCCCGCGAGCGCGGCGTGGCTTGACGGCGGGATCGGCACCCAGACGTCCTCGCAGATCTCGACATGGAAGGTGAGATCTAGCCCGGTTGCCTTGAACAGCAGGTCGGTGCCGAAGGGCACCGCAGTCTGCCCGGCGAGCTCGAGTTCCTGGCAGATGACGTTGGCGCCGGAGATGAAATGGCGCTTCTCGTAGAACTCTCGGTAGTTCGGCAGGAAAGTCTTGGGCACCACGCCGAGCACCTTGCCGCGATGGATGACGACCGCGGTGTTGTAGAGACGATTCGTGACGCGCAGCGGCGCCCCGACGATCAGCACGGGGAAAAGATCGCGCGACGCCTCGACGACACCGGCGATCGACCGTTCGACCTCATCGAGCAGCGCGTCCTGCAGAAGCAGGTCCTCGATGGCGTAGGAGGAGAGCCCCAGCTCGGGAAAGACCATGACGGCCGCCCGGGCCGCGTCGCCCTGGGCCGCGAGCTTCAGCGTCTCGGCCAGATTGTAGGCCGCATCGGCCACACGGGTGCGCGGCACGCAGCAGGCCACGCGCACGAACTCGTGGGAATAGAGCGAAAAGAAATCGGACATCGGAACTCCAGCCATTCCCTACTGGTGCCTTGGACACCGGTTCCGATCAAGGGGCTGGAGAGAAGGCGATGGTGGGCGCGACAGGGATCGAACCTGTGGCCACTGCCATGTCAAGACAGTGCTCTACCGCTGAGCTACGCGCCCATCACCTGCTGCTGCCGGGGTCGAAACCATTCGGTAGCGCGGAAGCCCGGTCGTCTACATTGCCGGAAACGGATTGGCAAGAGCGCGAGCGTGACGCGCCCCCTCTCAGCCGCTATGAGCATGGGATGGATTTTCTTCCGGTCCTGCCCGACCACGAGGCCCTGGATTGCCGGCTGCCGGCGCACCAGACGGTTCCGGTGGTCGTGGCCTCGCCGCATAGCGGCTCGATCTACCCTGCGGCCTTTCTCGAGCAGGCCGCCGTTCCGCTCGCAGCCCTGCGCCGGGCGGAAGACGCCTTCGTCGACGAACTGTTCGCCGCCGCCCCGTCACTCGGCATGCCTTTTCTGGCGGCCCGCTTTCCCCGCTCCTACGTCGACGCCAACCGCGAGCCCTACGAACTCGATCCCGGCATGTTCGAGGGACCGCTTCCGCGACCGCTGAACCATCGCACCACCCGGGTGGCCGCCGGTCTCGGCATGATCCCGCGGGTCGCGGCCAGCGGCGAGGCGATCTACCGCGGGCGCGTCCCCTCCGACACGATCGAGCATCGGCTGGAAACCTGCTGGCGTCCCTATCACCAGACACTCTCCCTGCTGGTCGAGCATACCTACAGCACGTTCGGCGGCGCGCTACTGATCGATGCCCATTCGATGCCCTCCTCCGCCTCCACCCTGGGCTCACGGGACCGCGACCAGCGCGTCGACATCGTCTTGGGCGACAACCATGGGGAAGCCTGCGCGCCGGAATTCACCGCCGCGGCAGAACGGTGGTTCCGAGCACGCGGCCTGCGTGTTCTGCGCAACCAACCCTATGCGGGCGGCTTCACCACCCAGCGCTACGGCCGGCCCGCGCTGTCCCGCCATACGCTGCAGATCGAGATCAATCGCGCGCTCTACATGGACGAGGCACGTCATGAGCGGCTTCCAGTCGCCGGAGTCGTCGCCCGACTGATGACAGGGCTCCTGGAAACCATGGCCGAACAGGCCTGCGCCACTCTACTTCCGCAGCGGCCACTGGCCGCCGAATAATCCACCCGCCGGATGACGGGTAAAAAAAGGGCCGTGACAAGCACGGCCCGAGTTTAGGGAGGAAACGCCCAAGACGGGCATACAGCAAACAAAGAGGCTACCGAGGTAGCGTTTGCTGCCCCCAAAGAATGGTGCACCTGCGAAGAGAATGCAAGTGCGAAAAAGAGCCCTGAATTCACATATTTAGCGTTCGTTGATGTCGGGTCGGAGGTGTTGCGTTTTTGCAACGCACAATAATAGTGCGATGCAGCTATGCACTGGATGCACTGCTTCAGCAAACGCGCGAGGTCGAGCTTTCTATAGGGTGTTCAAAGACTTAAGACCTGCATGGAGGGGTTGTTGGCCAAGAAGTTCGTAGTCGCCATGATGATGCACGAGACCAATACGTTCTCGCCCCTGCCCACCCCCATCGAATCCTTCGCCCGAGGCGGCGGCCTGGGCGCCCTAAACGGGCCTGATGCCATCAATGAGGCCGAAGGCACCAATACGTCCCTCGGCGGCTTCATCGAGATTGCCCGCAAGGCCGGCGCCGAGTTCACCGTGCCGATGGCCGCTTCTGCCCATCCGTCGGGCCTGGTCACGAAAGCGGCATACGAACAGATGACCACCGCCATCGTGGATGAGGTCAGGAAGGGCTGCGACGCCGTCATGCTGGCGCTGCACGGCGCCATGGTGGCCGAGCACTACGATGACGGCGAAGGCGAGCTGCTGAACCGCATCCGCAAGATCGCGCCGGATGTGCCGATCGCGGTGGCCCTCGATTTCCACACCCAGATGACCGACGCCATGGTGAAAGGCGCCACCATCATGACGGGCTACCGCACCTACCCCCATATCGACATGGCCGACACGGCCCGCCGGGCCGGCCGCACACTGATCCGCACCCTGGCCGGCGAGGTCGAGCCGAAGATGGTCTGGGGCAACCGCCCGATCATGAGCAGCTCGCTCGTCCATACCCCCTCGCGCGAGCCCATGAAGACCCTGATGGGCATGGCCAACCAGGCCGAGGATACCGGCCAGGTCCTGAACGCCTCGGTGTTCGGCGGCTTCCCGCAAGCCGACATCCCCCACCTCGCCCTCTCCTCGGTCATCGTCTGCGACAAGCGGACCGCGGAGGGCGAGATCCTGCTCAACCGCATCCTCGATACGGCCTGGGAAAAACGCGAAGGCTTCCTGTTCCATCCGGAGCCGCTCTCGGTCCAGGTCGGGCGCGCCAAGGGTTACACGGACTATCCGGTCGTCATGGCCGACCATGGTGACAACACCGCCTCGGGCGGCACCCAGGACGTGATGAGCGTCATCGAGGAGGCGATGAAACAGGAGCTCGAGGATGCCTGCGCCGGCCCGATCTGCGATCCGGCCTGCGTCGAGCAGATGATCGAGGCCGGCGTCGGCGCCGAGGTGACGCTCGAGCTGGGCGGCAAGATCGACATGCCGGCCATGGGCCTCAAGGGCAAGCCGCTCAAGGTCACCGGCAGGGTCAAGGCCATTACCGACGGCCAGTTCACCGTGACCGGCCCGATGGCCACCGGGACCACGGTGCGCATGGGCCGCACCGCCGTGCTCGATACCGGCAAGATGCAGATCGTGGTGTCGGAGAAGCGCGCCGAACCCTACGACCTCGGCGTCTTCACCCACTGCGGCATCGATCCGCGGCGCAAGAAGTACGTGCTGATCAAGTCGCGCCAGCACTTCCGCGCCGGTTTCGAGCCGATCGCCAAGCACATCGTGATGTGCGACGGCGACGGCTGCACCGCCTCCGACCTCAAGCTGTTCAAGTACGAGCGGGTCAAGCGCCCGCTCTACCCGTTCGACCTCGACATGCGGCTCGGCCGCAACGAAGCCTAGGAGCCCCCATGACCACTTACGACATCGTCATCCGCAACGGCCAGGTGGCCGACGGGACGGGCCGGAAGCTCTTCGCTGCCGACGTGGCGGTGAAGGGCGACCGCATCGCCGCGATCGAGGCGCCGGGCACCCTGCGCGGCGACAACGAGATCGATGCCGCGGGCAAGGTCGTCGCGCCGGGCTTCATCGACGTGCACACGCATGACGACACCGCCCTGATCGACAATCCCACCATGGCGATGAAGGCCAGCCAGGGCGTCACCACCGTGGTGTGCGGCAATTGCGGAGTCTCGGCCGCGCCATACGTACGGCCGGATGTCGGCCACTGGATGTCGCTGATCATCAAGAACAAGGAAAACCTGTCGAAGGACTTCGCGTCCTTCGCGGGCAAGGTCGATGCCGCCAAGCCGGCCATCAACGGCGCCTTCCTGATCGGCCACGGCACCTTGCGCATCAATTCGATGGGCGACGACCTCAACCGGGTCGCCTCCGCGAGCGAGATCAAGCAGATGCGCGAGCTGCTCGACCAGAGCCTCGAACAGGGCGCGATCGGCATGTCGAGCGGACTGTTCTACGCCGTGTCCAGCCACGCATCGACCGACGAAGTGGTCGACGTGGCCACCCCGCTCGGCCGCTGGGGCGGCGTCTACACGGCCCACATGCGCGACGAGGGCGACCATATCCTGAAGGCGATGGACGAGACCTTCGAGATCGGCCGCCGCGTCGGCGCTGAGATCATCGTCTCGCATCACAAGTGCTCGGGCCGCACCAACTTCGGTCGCATGAAAGAGACGCTGCCGCACTTCGAGGAGGCGATGAAGAAGCAGCAAATCGCCTTCGACGTCTATCCCTATGTCGCGGGCTCGACGATCCTGCGCAGCGACATGCTGGAGCGCGCCGACAAGGTGCTGATCACCTGGTCCGACAAGGTGCCGGGCATGAGCGGCCGCGATCTCAAGGAGATCGCCCAGGAGATGGGCTGTTCGATGAAGGAAGCCGCCGACCGCATCCAGCCTGCGGGCGCCATCTACTTCATGATGGACGAGAAGGACGTGCAGGCCGCGATGTCCCATCCCGGCGCCATGATCGGCTCGGACGGCATCCCCTTCGACGCCCATCCGCATCCACGTCTGTGGGGCACCTTCCCGCGGGTCCTCGGCCACTACTCTCGCGACCTCGGTCTCTTCCCGCTCGAAGATGCGGTGCGCCGCATGACGTCCTATTCGGCGCAGCGCTTCCATCTCGCCAAGCGCGGCGAGGTGAAGACTGGATTCTACGCCGATCTCTGCGTCTTCGATCCTGCGACGGTGATCGACACGGCCACCTTCGAGAAGCCGATCTCGCCAGCCCGGGGTATCGACACGGTGATCTGCAACGGCGCCTTCGCCTGGCGCGAGGGCAAGCCCGGCGGCGGCCAGGCCGGCCGCGCGCTCAACCGCCAGGCCATGCAGGAGGAAGCACGGGCCTGACGATCCCGGCGACGAATGTGCCAAAAGAAAAGGCCCGCGGAAGCGGGCCTTTTTGTTTGCTCAGTCGTTGCCTTCGTCGCGGCGGGTGCGCTCCATACGCTCGTGGCGCTCCTGCGCCTCGACCGACAGGGTCGCGATCGGCCGGGCCTCCAGACGCTTAAGCGAGATCGGCTCGCCGGTCTCCTCGCAATAGCCGTAGGTCCCTTCCTCGATCGACTTTATCGCCTGGTCGATCTTGGAGATCAGCTTTCGAAAACGATCCCTGGTTCGCAACTCCAGCGAGCGGTCGGTCTCGGCGGTCGCGCGATCGGCGAGGTCGGGTTGCGCCAGACTCTCTTCCTGCATGTTCTGGAGCGTCTGATTGGATTCCTCGATCAGCTCGTCCTTCCACTTCAGCAGCTTCTGCCGGAAGTACTCCTGCTGCATCGGATTCATGAAAGCTTCACGTTCTGTCGGCCGATAATTCTGCGGCAACGTAATCGACATCGTCGGCAACTCCACTCGAAGCCACGACAGCCCGCCCGGGAAAGGCGGACCCTTTTCGAAGCGCGCGGAGTATAGGGACGGACTTTCGCGGAGCAAGAACGTTTCGAGCCCGCCGATCGATTCAGCCGTGCAGCGCAACAATTACAGCGGTTGTCATAATCCCAAATTTTCGAGGCTTTCTCGTAGCCCCGTCAGCTTGAATGCTGCAATGCAGCAAATGCCTCCAAAGCCAGCAGTCGGCCAAGGATCCTGGACGGATCGACGGCAGGTTCGACAGAGACTGCGGCCTCGGCCGCCTCGCCGAGGCTCGATCCCTCGACGAGTGCCGCGAGGAAGATTTCTTCCACCGTGTCCAAGCTCGCGAAGGCAGCATCATCAGGCCGGCGCAGGATCAGTACCGATGCCGGCCCTTCCTCCAGGGACACGGTGCCCACCGTCGCGCCGGGCTGGGAGGCATGCCAGATCCGGTCGATCGGGTAAGGGGATCGCAGCAGGGTCGAACCGGCCGCCAAAGCCGGCTTCAGGTCGAACAGGCGTTCGGCGGGCAGGCCGGCGAGGCCGGAAGCGGTCAGCCTGTCCTCCAGCGGCGCATGGAAAGCCAGGTTGAGGGCCCAATCGAGTTGGGCCATGTCGGCGAGGTAGGGCAGCGCGGCCGCCGGCCCGTATTCGGAAACGTAGGCTGGGAGGCCGGCCCCGTACTCGGCAAGCACCGGTTGCGCCGGCAATTCGCGCAGAATGAATCCCTCCGCCAAGGCCCGGAAGAACGCCTCGCCGACGATCGCCTGCACGGTCGGGAAGGTCGATGCGAGTGCTCCCACCAGGCTTTGCCCCACGTGATGGCGATGGATGCGCAGACGCGCCGCGGCGGAGATCGTGTCGCCCACGACAGCCTCGGTGAGGTCGGGCCGGTCCTCGCCCTTCAGGTGTGCCGCGAAGGCCCCCTGCAGCTCACGCAGCTCGAGCATTGGCCTCAGCCTCGACACCGAGGGCTCGGCCCGCCTGCCGCGCCTCGTCGAGCAGCACGTCGAGAGCCGGCAGATCGGTGTCCCATTCGACCAGCGTCGGGCGCGGCCCGTAGCGGCGCACGATCTCGCCGAACAAGCTCCACACGCCCTCACCGACCCGGCTGCCATGATCGTCGATCAGGACCGGCTCCCCGTCCGCATCGTTCACGGCGTGGCCGGCGAGGTGATACTGGCCGATCGCCGCCGGCGGGAGCCCTTGGAGCCATGCCCTGGCATCGAGCCGCAGGTTGTGTGCCGTGACCACGATGTTGTTGGCGTCGAGCAACAGCCCGCAGCCGGTGCGCCGAGTGAGCTCGGCCAGGAACTCCGGCTCGGACAAAGTCGAATGCGCGAAAGCCAGATAGCAGGACGGGTTCTCGACAAGAACCCTCCGCCCGAGCCGTTCCTGCAGGTGGTGGACGTTGCGCTCGACGACCTGGAGCGCCTCCTCGGTGTAGGGCAACGGCAGCAGATCGTTGAAATAGCGGCCGTCCGCCAGGCTCCAGGACAGGTGGTCTGACACCAGCGTGGGTTCGAGCCGATGGATCAGCGCCACGACACGATCGAGGTGGGCCTCGTCGAGCCCATCGACCGAACCCAGCGAGAGGCCGACCGCGTGGACGGAGAATTCATAGTCCTCTCGCAGGCGCTCGACGATCCGGTGCGCCGGCGAGTTCCCGAGATAGTTCTCCGCATGTATCTCGAGAAAGCCGGTCGCCGGCCGGTCGCGCGCGATTTCCGCAAGATGCGGCGATCGCAGCCCGATGCCCGCGACCGGTTGCATGCTCAGCCGGCCGTGAGCTTGCCGCCGACGATCTTCTCGCAGGCGCCCTTGGGCACCGACACCCAGGCGTCGGCCTGGGCATCCTTTTTCGACGTGCCGGCACAGGACGACTTCGCGGTCTGGCAGTCGTTCTTGCCGGCCTTGGCGATGCCGTAACACTTCTCCATGTTGCCCTGGGCCTGGCTGGTGGCGGCCGGCAGCACGAGCGCGGCGGCGAGGGCCGAGGCGATGGCGACGCGGGTCGGGTTCATTGTGTCCTCCATGAAAATGACGGCACCCAGTCTATACTGCAGATTGCGGCAGCAGGGCGTCAGCCGCCCGATACCGCACCCACAGCGGGGGAGTAACGGAAACTTGTTCGACAAGCCCGGCAATGGACTGCTGAGTCCCGGCGATTTCGTGCGTCATCCCGGTCGCCCGGACTGGGGGCCGGGCCAAATCCAGTCGATGATCGGCCACCGCATCACCGTCAATTTCGAGAATGCTGGCAAGGTCGTCATCGACGGCAACGTCATCGAACTCGCTCCAGACGACGCATCGCCTCGCTGAGCTCGGCCGGCGTGTTGACGTTCAGGAACGGCGCGGCGTTGCCCGGCCAAACGAGTTCCTCGAAGGCATAGCGCTGGGCGAAGGTCTCCACCCGCCGCATGCCCTCCTCGAGGATGGCGCGACGCAGATCCGCGGCGAGCTTCACCGACCAGACGGCGAGCGTATGTTCGCGGCGCTTGCCGTGACGCACCATCAGGACGTCGGGTTCCGGCACGTGCATCAGCCCGCACAGCCGGACCGTGAGGTCGAGCGGCAGGAACGGCACGTCGGCGGGGGCCGTCAGGATCCAGCCGCAATGGGGATGATGTTTCAGCGCCCATTCCATCCCGGCCAGGATGCCGGCCAGGGGCCCGAGCCGCCGTCCTTCGCGCCGGGCCATCTCCTCGATGTCAGGCGAATCGGCGATCACCGGCACTCCCAGCGTGCGAAATTCTGGTGCCGGATCGTTGGCGACGATCACGAGGTCCATGACCTGCGGCCGCAGCCGGTCCACGACATGCGCCACCATCGGCCGTCCCGCGAGCAGCCGCAGCGGCTTCAGCGCGCCCGGTCCCATGCGTCGCCCCTCGCCGCCGGCAAGGACCACACCCACGACGGCGCCGCTGCGTACGGGCCCGAATTTCTGCAACGTTCTCGTCGCCATGGTGGCACTATGCGACGATGAAGAAATCAAGCAAGGGGAAGCCTCCAATGACGTTCAGCATCGCCAAGGCCGCAACGTGGCTGCATCAGGTCGACAAGGCGCGGGCCGTGGTCGGGTGGTGGCCGGAACGGTTCGCCACGGACGACGAACGTCTCGCCTACAAGGTCCAGGACGCGTTCCTGAAGAAACAGGTCGTCAAGCAGGGCCCGCTGGTCGGCTACAAGATCGCGCTGACCTCGCCGCAGATCCTGGCGCAGACCGGGCTGAAGGGTCCGGCCTACGGGCCGATCCGCAAGAAGCGCGTGTTCGAGCACAAGGCGACGGTCCGCGCCGACCGCTGGACGCGACTGGGCGCCGAACTCGAGATCATCCTGATCGTCAACGCGGACGTGCCGGCGCCGAAGGGCAAGCCCTACGACCGGGACTCGATCGCGCAGTATGTCGGCGAAGCCCGTGCGGGTTTCGAACTGATCGAGGACCGCGGCGCCGACTACAGCCGTCTCGCCGTAAATCCGCTGATCATGGATGCCGGTTGGAACGGCGGCTCCCTGCTCGCCAAAGCCAACGGGAATTGGGCGAAGCTCGATCTCGGCAACCTGCACGGCTCGGTCTCCTTCGACGGCAAGATAGTCCGCGAAGGCCATTCGGGCGACGTACTGGGTCACTGCTACAATGCGCTGGCTTGGCTCGCCAACAAGCTCGGCGAGCACGGCAAGCGCCTGAAGAAGGGCATGATCGTCTCCACGGGCAGCATGGTCGCCTGCCAATTCGTGCCTCCGGGCAGCACCGCCACCGGCAGGATCGAGGGCCTGGGCGAAGTGACGCTCAAGTACGAGCTACCGAAGTAGAGACGGCGATCTGAAGGTCGCGTCGGGCCGGAGCTGCCGCCACGACAGGCGGCGCACCGTCTCCCGTCCGACCACCAGCGCATCGTAGTCGTCGGGAAAGAGCTGCGCGATCGCCGGGTCGAGCGCATTGAGTCCGCCGGCGTAGGCACCGAACGCCGGCAGGATGAGGCGCCTGCCGTCGGTGAGAAAGCAACGTCGCCGCAATCCACGCCCCCTCACCGTAAGTGCGGCCACCGGGTGATAGTGACCTGAGACTTCCCCATCGGCCGGCCCGAACAGCGCTTCGTGGCGGAACACGAGCTGTCCGGCCTTGATCTCCTCGGCGACCTCGCCCCAGCCGGCGGGCGGTGGGATGGGGTCGTGGTTGCCGGCAATCCACACGAAATGTGTTTGCGACGCGAGGCGCTCGATCTCGCGCCGCTCCTCATCGGGGAGGCGTTCGATCGCGGCTCGATCATGGAACGAGTCGCCGAGGCAAACGACCGTCCGTGGCTGCAAGGCGTCGATCAGGGCCGCCAGCGCCCTCAGCGTCTGTCGCGTGTCATGGCGCGGCAGCAGCTTGCGGGCGTTGACCGCATAGGACGATCCCTTCTCCAGATGGAGATCGGCTACCGCCAGCAGCCGCTCGGCCGGCCAGAACAGGCCACCCATCGGCAGCGCTTCGAGCAGCTGCCCCGCGCAATCGAACTCAAGTCCCTTCATGAATTCCCAAACTCAAAGCCCGCCGGAATACTGCCACGATCTCCCGCAATCTCATGCGAAGCACGATTGACCCCATCCTCGACCGTGCGCAAGGTGGCTTCATGCATCGTCTCATGTGTTTCGTCCTCGTCGCCGTTCTGGGCGGATCGCAGGCGGCCTTTGCGCAGATGCAACCGCATCGTGCAGAGTACGTGCTACGACTGGGTGCCGCCGCCAATGCGCCGCGCATCGGCACCGCGATCCACGATCTCTCGCAGGATTGCGCCGGCTGGCACCTGAAGCGCGACATTACGTCCGAGATTGCCCTGACCGCCTCCTGGAAGATGAGCCTGTCCTCCAAGCTCGACGCCCGGGAGCCGCGCAGCGGCAACAGCCTCCGTTACGAGACCACGCAGATTCAGAACGGCAACAAGCGTGAGACGAAGGGGCGGGTCCAGCGCGCACAGGGCGAATTGCGGGCGGAGATCGCGACGTCCGGCGCTCAGCCCTCCCAGTTCTTCCTGCCCTTCGCGACGTTGATGCCGGTCGCCGCGATCGACCATCTCGCCGAACGGCTCCGCGCCAACGCCACCTCGTTTCCGGCCCTGATGTTCGATCCCGAGGTGATGGGAGACGGATTCCTGATCGATGTGACGCAGCTGGATGACGGCCGCCTGCGCGCGTCCCGGCCGTTGGGCAAGCAGGTCGCCCTGCCCAAGGGCAAGTCATGGCCGGTGTCCATGAGCTTCACCCGCGGTCGCGAGCAGGCCCAGCGCCCGCTTTTTTCCGTGACGGCCCAGGTATTCGAGAACGGCGTGCTCGACCGGCTCACCGTCGACACCGGCATGATCACCGTCACTGCCGATCTACAGAGCCTGGAGATGCGGCCGACGCCCAACTGCCCCCGTTCCTGATCCGTCGCGGCCGGTCATCCGTTCGCTCGACATGTGCGTATCTCGCATATGTCGGTTTCGATCGTCTGGTTTCGCAACGACCTTCGCCTGTCGGACAATCCCGCGCTGATCAAGGCGCTGGAGTCCGGGCATTCCGTCGTGCCGGTCTTCGTGCTGGATCGGGAAACCGACGGTGTCAGGCCGCCCGGTGCCGCGTCGCGATGGTGGCTGCACCATAGCCTCCACGCGCTCGATGCCTCCCTGCGCAGGCTCGGATCGCGACTGGTCCTGCGTCGGGGCCCCGCGGAGAAGGTGCTGGACGACCTTGCGGCAGAGTGCGGGGCGGCGGCGGTCTTCTGGAACCGCGCCTACGACCGGGGCTCCCGCGAGCGCGATACACGCCTGAAGAATGCCCTGTCGGAGCGCGGTGTCGCGGTTGAGAGCTTCAAGGCCAACCTCATCTTCGAGCCCTGGGAGATCACCACCCAGGGCGGCGGCGCCTTCAAGGTGTTCACCCCCTTCTGGCGGACCTGCCGCACGGCATCTCCAGCCGCGCCACTGCCTGCCCCGAAGCGTTTGCCGGCTCCAAAGTCGTGGCCGGCCGGCGAACCACTCGCCTCGTGGCGCCTGCTGCCGACCTCGCCCGACTGGGCGAGCGGAATACGCGCCGCCTGGACGCCTGGCGAGGACGGCGCTCAGCAGCGGCTCACCCAGTTCCTCGACGAGGCGCTTGAAGATTATCGCGACGCTCGCGACCTGCCGGCGGTGGAAGGAACGTCCCGCCTGTCGCCGCATCTCTCCTTCGGGGAAATCTCACCCCGTCAAATCTGGCAGGCCGCGATGACTCGGGGAGCGTCGGCCGCAACGGAGAAGTTCCTCTCGGAAGTGGGCTGGCGCGAATTCGCCTACCACCTCCTTTTTCACAATGGCGACCTCGCGGAACGCAACTTCCGGCCCGAGTTCGACGCGTTTCCGTGGGCCGATCCGGACCAAGCGTTGGCCGCCTGGGAACACGGTCGCACGGGTTATCCAATCGTCGATGCCGGGATGCGGGAACTCTGGGCGACCGGGTGGATGCACAACCGCGTGCGCATGATTGTAGCCTCGTTCCTGACCAAGGACCTGCTGATCGACTGGCGCCACGGCGAGCGCTGGTTCTGGGACACGCTGGTCGACGCCGACCACGCGAACAACGCGACTGGCTGGCAATGGGTCGCCGGTTGCGGCGCCGATGCCGCCCCATACTTTCGTGTCTTCAACCCCGTCCTCCAGGGCGAGAAATTCGACCCGAATGGAGACTATGTCCGGCATTGGGTACCCGAGCTCGCCCATCTGCCCAACGACGCGATCCATCGTCCCTGGACGGCGGCGGTCCCGGCCGACGTCTACCCGGAGCAGATCGTGGAGCACGGCGCCGCCCGGGATCGGGCACTGGCCGCCTTCCAATCCATCAAAAAATCAGCTTAGAAGCATCCAGGGGAGCTTTCGATAATGAAAATCGCCGTCATCGGCGCCGGCGTGTCCGGTCTCGGAGCCGCCTGGCTCCTCAGCCGCAGCCACGACGTGGTCGTCTACGAACGGGAGAACCGATTCGGCGGACACTCCTGCACGGTCGAAGCGCCGACGAAGCAGGGGCGCCTGCCGGTCGATGTCGGCTTCATCGTGTTCAACGAGCGCAACTATCCCAATCTCGTTGCCCTGTTCGACCATCTCGGCGTGCCGACCGAACCATCGGACATGTCGTTTGCCGTCAGCCTCGATGACGGCGGGTTCGAGTATGCCAGTTCCTTCGCCGGGTACTTCGCCCAGCGCAGCAACCTCACCCGCCCCTCCTTCCTGCGCATGACGCACGACATCCTGCGTTTCAACCGCATGGCACCGCAGCTTCTACACAGGGCCGAGGATCTCGACTTCACAATCGGCGACTTCATCGCGCAGGCGGGATTCAGCCCCGCCTTCCGCGACCGCTATCTCGTGCCGATGGCGGCGTGCATCTGGTCGACGCCAACGGGGCGCATGCTCGATTATCCGGCCCAGACATTCGCGCGCTTCTTCAACAATCACGGGCTCCTGACGATCGGCGCGCAACTGCAATGGCGCACGGTGAGCGGCGGCAGCCGATCCTACGTCGAGCGGATCGTGGCGCCGCTGCGCGCCCGCGCACGGCTGGCGACGCCGGCCAGTGCGATCCGGCGCACCGCCCAAGGTGTGGAGGTGCGTGACGCGGGCGGTCACTGGGATCGCTTCGACCGGGTCGTGCTCGCCTGCCATGCCGACCAGGCGTTGTCCCTTCTCACCGACGCCGACCAGACGGAGCGCGACCTGCTGGGCCGCTTCGCCTACTCGACCAACGAGGTCTGGCTGCACGGCGACGAGAGCCTGATGCCGAAGCGCCGCAACGTCTGGGCGAGCTGGAACTACGTTGGCGACAGCCGCAGCCGCGACAACAACGTCAGCGTGACCTACTGGATGAACCGCCTGCAGAACCTGCCGGACAACGCGCCGCTCTTCGTGTCGGTCAATCCCGGCCGCGTTCCCGCGCCCGCGACGGCGCATTCCCGTTTCTCGTTTGAGCATCCGATGTACGATTCGGCCGCCATCCGCGCTCAACGTGAGCTGCATCGCATCCAGGGCGTTCGCGACACCTATTTCTGCGGCAGCTATTGCGGGTACGGATTCCACGAGGATGCGCTTTCGGCCGGCCTCGACGTCGCCGAACAGCTCGGCGTCCATCGGCCCTGGCAACGTCCCGACGAGCACCGACGGATCGGCGATCCGCCGCGCGTCGTTGCCGACAGGCCAGCAATTCCGCCGCTGCCGATTCCCGTCGCGGCGCGGGTGGCAACGGAAACGACGTGAGCGACGCGTCCCCTCATTCGATCGTCGACGCCACCGTCGTCCACCGGCGGCTCAGGCCGCGCGAGAACGCGTTTCGGTACAAGGTCGGTTATCTCTGCCTTGGCCTCGATTCGCTGGAAAGCGCCGCTGGCCGCTGGCTGAAGCTCGACCGCCGCGGCGCCGTCACCTTCCGGCGCGCCGACCACGGCGCGCGAGACGGCTCCGATCTCAAGCCCTGGTTGAAAGACATCCTGCAGCAGCAGGGCGTGGCCGACATCTGCGATGGCGAGGTCGTGCTGATGACCATGCCGCGCATGCTGGGCTATGTCTTCAATCCGGTAAGCTTCTGGTTCTGCCGCGACCGTACGGGAATTCTTCGAGCCGTGCTATGCGAGGTCAACAACACCTTCGGCGAGAGCCACTGTTATCTGGTCCATCACGTGGACGGTGCGCCCATCGCGCCCGATCAGTGGCTCGAGGGCCGCAAGGTCTTCCACGTCTCGCCCTTTCTGCCGATCGAGGGTGGTTATCGCTTCCGCTTTCGGCTCGACGACGAGCGGGCCCATGTCGACGTGAACTACCATGACTCCCAGGGGCTTATGCTCGCCACCTCGGTCGGCGGGCGGCGCGAGCCTCTGGACGATCGCGGGGTCGTGCGGCGCTTCCTCGCCAACCCGACCATGACGCTGGGCGTCGTGCTCCGGATCCATTGGCAGGCCTTGCATCTGTGGCGGAAGCGAGCGAGATTTTACGCCAAGCCAGCACCGCCGTCGGAGCTCGTGACCCGCTGACTTCACTTCGGACCGCATGCCCCTCGTCGCCCGGTTTGTCCTGAAAGCCCTGGAACGTCTGGCCGTTGGTCGCCTGAGCGTGCGACTGCCCGACGGCAGTGTGCGCGTCTTCGGCAAGGCCGACGCCACTCCGCGCGCCGAGATCGAGGTGCGGGACTGGCGCTTCTTTCTGCGGGTCCTGCTCGACGGCGACATGGGATTCGCCGAAGCGTACATGGAGGGCTTCTGCGATTCGCCCGACCTGCCAAGTCTGATCGGCGTGTTGCTCGCCAACGAACAGGCGCTGGGGAAGATCACGCGCACGAATTTCTTTCACGGCCTGCTGCTGAAGTTCCTGCATCGGCGGCACGAGAACACACGCGAGGGATCGAAGAGGAACATCCATGCCCACTACGACCTGGGCAACGAGTTCTACGGTCTGTGGCTCGATCCTTCGATGACCTACTCCTCGGCTCTCTACGAAGGGGAGGAAAGCAAGCCTCTCGAGGCTGCCCAGACCGCCAAGTACGACCGCATCCTGACTCAGCTTGGCGCCCGCCAGGGCGACAGCATCCTGGAGATCGGCTGCGGCTGGGGCGGCTTTGCCGAAGTGGCGGCCCGGCGGGGCATGCGGGTCACCGGCGTGACCATCTCGAAGGAACAGCTCGATTATGCCCGCGCGCGCCTGGAGCGCGCCGGCCTCGCCGACCGGGTCGACCTGCAGTTCCGCGACTATCGCGACATCGAGGGCCGCTACGACCACATCGTGTCGATCGAGATGATCGAGGCGGTTGGCGAACGGTACTGGCCGGACTATTTCGCGACGCTGAAGCGCCATGTGGTGCCCGGCGGTTCGGCGATCGTGCAGGCCATCGTCATCGCCGACGATTTCTTCGAGCGCTACCGCAAGCATCCGGACTTCATCCAGACCTACGTCTTTCCGGGCGGCATGCTCCTGTCGCCTTCGAGCCTGCGTGAGCAATGCCGGCAGGCCGGGCTGAAGGTGGCCGAACTCTACAGTTTCGGACTGGATTATGCGCGAACCCTGGAAACCTGGCTGGGGCGGTTCGACCGCGTCTCCGACCAGGTCGGCCGCATGGGCTTCGACGACCGATTCCGGCGGATGTGGCGCTACTACCTGGCCTATTGTGCCGCAGGCTTTTCGATGCGCCGCACGGACGTTTTGCAGGCACACTTCAGGCATATATAACGGTCGGCAATCATAAGGCCGCCGGTCAAAGGTGAGCCGAACAGGAAGGCAGAATCCGCGTGCATGCGCCCAAGTCCGGCCTCGGCTCGACGACGTCCATAAGGCTGCGTTTCGACCGTCTCGTCGCCTACTCCACCAATCAGCTCCCGCTCAACATGGCGGCCCTTCCGGTGGTGCTCAACGTCAGCCACTTCTATGGGGAAGTGCTCAAGGTGCCCCTCGGCATCATGGGCCTGATCTTCATCACGACGCGGGTGATCGACGCCGTGCAGGATCCGGTGATCGGCCTGATCAGCGACAAGTTCACCCATCGCGGCCCGCGCGGGCGCCTCACCTTCGTGGCCCTGATGCTGCCGTTGTTGATCGGCGGCTTCTACATGCTGTTCCATCCGCCGCAGTCCCTGTTCACCCAGCCCGGATGGCTGGCGACCTGGCTGTTCGTCGCGCTGTTCGTCGTCCATCTCGGCTATGCCGGCGTCTCGATCAGCTATCACGCCCACGGGGCGGAGCTGACGGACGATTACAACGAACGAACGCGCGTCACCGTCGGCCGCGAGGTCTTCGGCCTGATCGGCATGACGCTTGCGGTCGTGCTCCCCACCTATTTCACGGCTCAGATGGGCGAGCATGCCGGCTACGTCTACATGGGGCTGATCTTCATCCCCATCGCGGTGCTGTTCTCCCTCCCGACCCTGCTCTGGTCGCCGCCCTCGGTGCATCCGCCGGTTGTGCGCGAAAATCCGGAAATTCACGTCCGATACTTCCGCGACTGGCTGATCGGCCTGATGCCTTCGCTGGCCCGGCCGACCCAGAACATGGAGCGAAGCGTCACGATCAAGACGCTCATCCCGTTCTTTGCGCCTTTGAAGAATCGGCTCTTTCGTCGCCTGCTGCTGGTGTTCATCGTCAACGGTGCGGCGCTGGGCGTGGCGGTCTCGGTGATGCTCTTCTACGTCGAGCATGTACTGAAGGGGAACAAGCTGCAGGCCGGCATCATCCTGCTGGTCTATTTCGGTGCGGCTGCTGCCAGCGTGCCCCTCTGGATGCTGCTGTCGCGCCGCTTCAGCAAGACCGCCGCCTGGTTCATCGCGATGGTGCTGACCGCCGCGGCCATGTCCCTCGGCGTGTTCCTCGGCGCCGGCGACTTCGTCTGGTTCATGCCGATCGCCGTCATCACCGGCCTCGGCATCGGGGCGGACTACGGCCTGCCGCCTTCGGTCCTGGCCGACATCATCAACTCGGACGAGGGCAAGGATACGAAGGGCGATACCGGCGCCTATTTCGGCCTTTGGGCGCTATCGACCAAGCTGGCGACAGCCATCGGCGCCGCCGGCTCGCTGCCCGTCGCCGCGCTGCTGGGGTTCAATCCTTCGCAGGGTCTGTACAGCGGCACGGCCTTGGTCGTCGTCTATATCGTCGTTCCGGTCGCCATCAAGATCATCGCCGCGCTGCTCATCTGGTACATCCGGATCGAGGCTGATCGCGGTTCCGTGCGCGACGAGCTCATGGGTCGAGGCGTCGCCTCGATCCACTAAGCGAGGAAGCCCAGCCTCTGCGGCTGGCGCAGGCCGAAATCGTACGACTGGCCCCAGCAGCCCAAGGCCAGCGTGGCGAAGACATTGCGAAAGTCGACCGTGTGCCTGAGGTCGCCGTCCTGGAGATCGGACAGCGACGGGTAGACACCATGGAGACCGCCCTTCACGCTGCCGCCCATGACGAAGTGCGGCGCCGACGTGCCGTGGTCGGTGCCGCCGCTGGCGTTCTGCTTGGCCCGCCGGCCGAACTCTGAATAGGTCACCACCACCACGTCCTTCCACAGGTCGGCGGCAATCAGGTTCCGGCGCAGGACGGCGAGGTTGGATGCCAGGGATGCCAGCAGGCGTTCATGAGTCGGCGGCTGGTTCGCGTGCGTGTCGAAGCCGCCCAGTGCCACCTTGATCGCCAAAACCGGTACCCTCGCTGAGAGGATTCGCGTGGCGAGATCGAGCTGGCGACCCAGCAGAAGCTCCTGTGGAAAGGCTTCGGCCGGCGCCGGGGCGTCGCGCAGCCGATCACGCAGGCCGACCGCCGCGGCGTTGATCTCCTGCCGCACCGCCAGCAGGTGGTGCAGCGCCGGATTTCCGCCATCGGTCATCGCCGATTCCGTGGCGATGGCATTGGCCTGGCGCAGGAAGTTCTCGGCATCCTGCATCACGATGGTGCGCAGCGATGGGCCGGTCGACGGCAACGCGTTGGTGTCCGCAACGATGCAGTCGACGCCGATGCCCTTGGCCAACCGGGCGCCCCTGAAAGCCTGGGCGATCCAGCCTTCGCTCAGCGTCTGCGACGCGGCGGAAGCGGTATCCCAGATCTCGATCGAACGGAAGTGCGAGCGGTTGGGATAGGGATAGCCGACGCCCTGCACGATGGCGAGGTCGCCCGCCTTCCAGGCGTCCATCAGCGGCTCGAGCCTTTCGTGCAGGCCGACCCTCTCGTCGAGTTGCACGACCCTCTCGCGGGGCACGCCGATGCCGGCGCGCAATTCACGGTATCTGGGATCGGCGTAGGGCACGAGCGTGTTCAGGCCGTCGTTGCCGCCCTTCAGTTCGACCAGCAGGAGGATACGGCCCACGGTGCCCTCCTCACTTCAACTGGTACGCCGTATCGAGCAGTGCAGACGCCACCACCGAGCCCGCGGTGCCGCTGGCATCCACGCCGTCGACCGGCTGGCGCGGCAGCAGCGCACGCAGCAGGACGGCATTGTCGACACCGGTCAGGGTCGGGCCAAGGCGCACCTCGTTGCCGGCATTGCGCAGGCTGCGGCCTTCGACCGGGCGCGGCGGGTCCATCATCTGCATGGTCTCCGGGGCAGGCAGCTGTTCGCGGCGGTCGGCGCGTCGGTTAGGACGTTCGGCCATCCGCATGGCGCCGTCCATCGGCGCCACGGTCGTCGCCTCGATCATGCGTCGCAGGAACTGCTGGCGCAGCAGCAGCGTGTAGGTCGAGATCCAGCTCTCGCCGCCGGCCCAGCCCTTCACGTTCGGCGGATCGAACGGCACTTGTCCCAGGCCCTGCAGCATTCGGACAAGCCCCGTCTTTTCCGGTATGGGCAGGCCGAGGACACGGACCGAACCGACGATCAGATCGACCGGCGACTTTATGAGGGCGCCCCGGTTGGCGGGGTCGCGGAAGGCGGCTGACAGGAAGAGCGCCCGCATCAGCGGCTTGATCTCGTAGCCACCCCCGCGGAACCCGACCGCCAGGCGCGCCACTTCGGCGGGATCGGGCTTCAGCGACACGAACTCCCGCCACAGTTTCTCGACGATCGTCTCGGCCGTACGCGGCTGGGCCAGCAGGATCGTCAGGATCTCGTCGCCGCCGAAGCGGCCGGACTTGCCGAGGAAGGTCTTCTGGCCATCGTCGTGCCGACCTGGACGCTCGACGAACTGCCCCGACTCGCGGTCGACGCTCCAGCCGGTGAAGGCACGCGCCGCCGCCTTGACGTCGTCTTCGTCGTACTGGCCCTCGCCCAAGGTGAAGAGCTCGAGCAGTTCGCGCGCGAAGTTCTCGTTGGGCTGGCGCGCCACAGATCCGCGGCCGTCGAGATAGATCAGCATCGCCGGATCGCGCGCGACGGCCCGCAGCAAGCTCGCGTAGTTACCCAGCGCCTCGCGCCGGAAGAGCGCGTTCTGGTGGAACAACGACGACGGATAGCGCACCTTCGCCAGCGAGGAGGTGAAATGGCCATGCCAGAACAGGGTCATGCGCTCGACCAACGGCTGGTCGGTCGCGATCATCTCCTCGACCCACCAGTTCCTCAACTCGCGGCCCTGCTCCCGTACCGGCAGCACGATCTCCGGTTTCTTGCCATCGACCCCCTGCTTGCGCTGGGCTTCGGCGGCCTTCTGCCGTCGCTGCAGTTCGGTCGGCCCCATGCCGATCCAGCCGGGCGCGGGCGTCAGCGCCTCCCGACGCGGGTTGGCGAGGAGCCCATCGACCGCAGCGGCGTAGTCCAACGCTTCCAGTGCGTGGATTCCAGCCGGCGTCACGCCGAACGAGGCACGCGACAGGAGATGCCGCGCGTCGTCGAAGCCCATTGCCGATGCCGCGCGCGACGACGTGACGGACCAAAGGCCGGTGGAGAAACCGGCGGACAAGGCCGCGGCACCTCCTACGAAACGGCGACGCCCCACGCGTGTGCTCACGACAAGCCTCCTATTGTGGCGGGCGCGGCGGGCCTCCGGCCGGCGGGCGAGGTGGTGGCGGCGGCGAAGCGACACGGTCGACGAGCAGCCTCTGCAGACGTTCGCGTTGGCCTGGCTGAAGACTCGGCTCGAGTTGCGTCAACGTCCGCAACGTCTCCTTCTGCTGCTCCGCGCGCAACTGACTGACCTGATCGACGAGTGTGTCGATCTTCGCCATGTCGAGGGGCCTGCGGGAGATTTCCATGCCGGTTTCCTCGCGCAGACGCGCAATCGCCTGCAGGCGCTCGCGTCGCTCCTTCGCGTACTGGTCGAACAGTTCCTGCATGACCTTGCGCTGATCGGCATCGAGATCGAGATCGCGCGCCACCATCTCCACGGGATTGAGCCGCGGGCCGCCGGGCTGGCCCGGCAGACCGGGCGAGCCGCGCGGCGGAGGCGGCATCCGATGCATGTCGAACGGCGGCTCGATCCAGCTGCGGTAGATGAAGCCCGCCAGGACAAATGTGTTCAACAGCAGCGAGAGGCCGAGCAGGATCTGGACCAGGCGCGAGGTCATGTCAGATGCCGTCACCGGCGAAAAACTCACTGACCTCGTTCGAGGCAGTGTTTGTCGTGCTTGCGGTCTCGGTCGCCGAATAGCCCTCGCCTTGCCGGGCGAGCGATTCGCTCAATCCGCCCCCCACCACGAAGCCGCCGGTCGCAATCACCACGGCCACCACTGCCATGGCGCCCTGCTGCAGGGCATGCCACGAACGTCCGAACAGCCAACGACCGATGAGGCCGCCCGACGAGATCTTGCGCTCGGCTTCGAAGCCGACCAGGGCGCGGGCGCGCACGACCATGCGTTCGGGCGCGGCCGGCAGGGGCTTGCCCAGAATATCGGCAAGGTCGAGCGCGGCACGCCGCAGCGCCGGATCCGCCGCCACAGCCGCCTCGACCGGTCCGGCAGCCTCCTCCGTCAGACGGCCTTCGAGCCACGCGGCGAGGTCGACTTCGCTCACCGCGATGGGGGTGCTGACAGGCGCAACGGGGGGCTGGATGGCGAGGCTCCGCCACAGCTCCTTGTCGCTCCTCTGGGGCTGCTGGGTGTTCATCGGTTGCTCCTGCTCATACTACGCCAATACATGGCGGTTCATCCCCCACCGTCAGGACGGTCGTCCCGGAAATGCGCGCGCAGCCTCAACAAGGCCTTGTGATGGGTACTCCGGATGGTTTGCGCATCAACGGACAGCAACCGTGCAATTTCCATGACGTCACGCTCCTCGTCGTAGAGGTATTTCAGGACGAGAATCTGCCGGGCCGTCAGGAGGCCATCGGGGATCCTGAGTTTTTCGATATGGCGATCCTCGACCCCCAGAAAGGCCTCCGGGACGTCATCGATCGGTTCGGTGGCCTGACGCCTGCGCCGCAGATGATCGATGGCGCAGGATCGCGATACCACGGAGAGCCAGGTCGGCAAGCCGGCACGCGCCGGATCGTAGGATTTCAGGAGCCTGAAGTCCTGGGCGCACAAGCGGACGAAGACGTCCTGGGCGGCATCCATGACGTCGTCCTCGCTCAGCCGGTAGGCGCTGAGGGTCCGGCGGACGACGGCATTGATCAAAGGCGCGGCGGCAATCACGAACGCATCCCATGTGCGTTTATCGCCTCTGGTAAGCGCCCGCAGATCGATCTGGTTCAGTTCAGCCACACCCACGATCTTTCCGCCGGTCCGCCCTGCAGTTTAACAGGCTTTGTGGCCAAATGAGGCCCCGCTACAGTTCTCTTCCCATTTGAGGAGCATCGATGAGCGAATCGCTGACACGGCAACTGAAATTCACCAAGCATGCGGTTCGCGGCAAGGGCGTGGTCGTCGCCCAGAACGCGAAGGCAGCCGAAGTCGGCGCCTCGATCCTGCGCAAGGGCGGCAACGCCATCGACGCGGCGGTCGCCACTGGCATGGCGATCGGCGCCCTCGAACCCTGGATGAGCGGCATCGGCGGCGTTGGCTTCATGACGATCTGGAGCGCCAAGGAACGCCGCGCCTGGACGGTCGACTACGGTCCCGTCTCTGCGAAGAAGCTCGATCCGTCGGTCTACGAGATTGTCGGCCCCGGTCCTGCCAATCCCTTCGCCTGGCCCGACATCAAGGAGCAGCGCAACGAGGTCGGCTACCACTCGATCGCCGTGCCCGGCATGGTCGCGGGTCTCGCCAAGGCGCTGGAGCGCTTCGGCACGGTCGCCTGGAAGGACGTGCTGCAGCCCGGCGTCGAGATCGCCCAGCGCGGTATGGAACTCGACTGGTACATGCAGGTGATGATCGCCAATGGCGCGAGGCATCTCGAGAAATTCCCCGCCTCCAAGGCCAGCTACCTGTGTGACGACGGCCGCGTGCCGGCGAGCGACTGGGCCGGAACCCGCCGCTACATCAAGCTCGGCAACCTCGGCGAGACCATGCGGCGCCTCGCCGAAGGCGGCCCGCGCGAATACTACGAAGGTAGCCTCGCGCGCGATATCGCCGCCGACCTGCAGGCCGGCGGCTCGGCCATCTCCTACGAGGATCTCGCGAGCTACGAGGCGAAGATCGTCGACCCCCTCGCCTTCGAGCATAACGGCGTCACCATCAACGTCGCAGGTGGCCTCACGGCTGGGCCGACCCTGCGCCGCGCCATCGAACTCGCGGGGGCCGCGACCAAGGGCAAGGGCGCGCCCGGCGCCGAGTTCTTCGCCGCCATCGCCGAAGGCATGCACAAGGCGTACGACGAGCGGCTGAAGACACTGGGCGACAAGCCGACCGATACCTGCACCACGCATTTCTGCGCCGCCGATTCCGAAGGCAACATGGTGGCGCTGACCCAGACGCTGATGAGCCTGTTCGGCTCCTGCGTGATGCTGCCCAAGACCGGCATCACCATGAACAACGGCATGTTGTGGTTCGATCCCGAGCCCAACCGGCCGAACTCTATCGCGCCCGGCAAGAAGCCGCTTTGCAACATCTGCCCGGTCGTCGTGGTGAAGGACGGCCAGCCCTGGTTCTGCATCGGCGCGTCGGGTGGGCGGCGCATCGTCCCGGCCGTCTCCCAGCTCTCGCTGATGATGATCGACCGCGGCATGGACGTGGAAGCGGCCTTCCATCAGCCGCGGGTCGACATTTCCGGCGTCGGACCGATCCGGGTGAACCGTGACTTGCCCGACGAGGTCAAGAAGGCGATCGCGGCCCGGCTCCCGATCGTCGAGGTCGACAATCCGGTCTCGCCGCTGGGATTCGCCAACCCGTCCTGCATCGTGCGCGATCCCGTGACAGGCGATCTCACCGGCATGAACGAAGTCATGTCGCCCTGGGCGGGCGGCGCGGCGCAGTAAGCCCTAACGTCCTCCTGTCGGTGCCCGCCGACCGGAGGACAATCCACAGGGCCCACTGTCGGTCAGTGATGCTTTCCGGGCGGCTGTGAGATGCGGTCGACGACAGCAATGCCCACAGCCGACAGGATGAACAGGGCGTGGATGATCGCCTGCCACATGATGGCGGCTTCGGTATAGGCGGCGCCCGGTTTGCCGAGGCTGCCGGCCTCGATGAACGTCCGAAGCAGGTGGATCGACGAGATGCCGATGATCGCCATCGCCAGCTTGATCTTGAGGACGCTCGCATTGACGTGGCTCAGCCATTCCGGCTGGTCGGGATGGCGATTCAACTCCATGCGCGAAACGAAGGTTTCATAACCGCCCACGATCACCATGATCAGCAGGTTCGAGATCATGACCACGTCGATCAGACCCAGCACGATCAGCATGGCCTGCAATTCGGTCACGCTGGGGCTCTCGACGACGAGGTGCAGGAGTTCCTTCAGGAACAGGAAGACATAGACGACCTGCGCCACGATCAGTCCCACGTAGAGCGGGAGTTGAAGCCATCGAGACGCGAAGATGAACCGGGGGATCGGCCGCAGGCTGCGGGGGTCACGCACGGGTTCGGAACGCGCTTCTTCGGTCGCCATCAATGCCCTCTCCAGAGTTTCGGGAGGCGCATTTGCCCGATCTCGGCGGACGCCGCAACCGGCCTGCGGTTTCGGCCCGGATCAAAGCTTCGTCAGCCGGCCGCCGCCGGCACGTTCGCGGGTGCAGGTGCGGGGACCGGTGGAAGCCCGTCGTTTCCCGGATCGTTGGACGCCGAGCCGGTGTGCACCACGACGTTCGCGCCATCCTTCGCGAACTCGAAGCCGAGCGCCGGGAAGGTACTGAACATGCGCTTCATGGCCTCGCGCTGGATTGCCGCGGGATTGCCGGGCCTGGCCGTGAATTTGAACCGCACCACGATGGCATTGCCCGTGATGTCGGCGACCCCCTGCATCTTGAACGGCGCCAGGATCTGGTCGGCGATCGCCGGCATCTCCATCATGTCGGCGCCGATCTTCTTCGAAGCCTTGCGCAGCTTCTCGATGTCCGTATCGCGGGCGAAACGCAGATTGAACTTGGTCGTGATCCAGTCGCGGCTGAAATTCGTGATCTGGCCGAGCTGGCCGAAAGGGATCGTGTGCACCTGGCCGTTCTGGTGGCGCAGCTTGATCGAGCGCAGGGTGAAGCCTTCGACCGTGCCCTTGGCCTTGCCGCAGTCGATGTACTCGCCGACCCGGAAAGCATCGTCCGACAAGTAAAACAGGCCTGACACGATGTCCTTCACCAGCGTCTGGCTGCCAAAGGAGATTGCGATACCGAATACCGAGGCGCCGGCGATCAGGGGCGTGATGTTGATGCCAAAATCCTGCAGCGCGATCATAACCGCGACCAGAATGATCAGAACGGCCGCGGTGCGCCGCATCAGCGGCATCATGGTGCTGAGCCGCGAGGCGGGGCCCGCCGCCGCATCGCCGTCGGCGATCGCCTGGGCGGCATCCTTGGTCTTCGGCCCCATATAGGGGTCGGTCATGTACTTGAAGAGCTCCCATGCGACGAAGGCCACGAACAGCGTGACGCCGGCCGTGCGCGAGGAACTCGTGAGTTGCTCCCATTCGCTGACGTTCACCAGGCCGAGCACGTTCACGACCCAGCTTTCCGCGATCACGACCGCGGCGCCGATGAGGACCGCCACGCGGATGCAACGCGCCACGACGTCCGGCAGCTTTGGCGTCGAACTGGCCGGTGTGCGGCCGGCAAGCTTGGAATCGAGGCGGCGGACGAAGGCCTGCATCAGCGTCTCGAAGATCAGCACGCCAACGACCAGGTTCAGCGTCAGAACCATCGCCGAACCAACGTGCCCGGACCCGGAAACGGCCCCGTAGATGAGCGTCACGCCCAGGGCGATGAAGAACAGGGGCGCAATGGGGATCCACCGGCGGCCCAGGCCGCCGATCACCGGCGCAAGCTCGCCCAACCCGCCGAACCATTGCTGCGCGGCGACCCGCGACCGGTAGGCCAGCCACAGGAACGTCGCGAGATAGAGGAAGCCACCCACGACCTGGAAAGCCGCCATGGCGTCCGCCGGTGTGCGAATGGCAACCAGGATCTGGCCCAGGATGCGCATGAGGACGATGACCAGCATCACCGCGGAAATCCGCAGGTACATGGCCTTCGCCTCGTGATCGTGGACGGCACAGAGGCGCGCGCTCGCCAGTTCGGGCTGCAGGACAACCCGGAACAGCAGGATATAGAGCCGCCAGGAGAAGATGCCGGCCAGCACGGCCGCGGCCAACCTGTCCTGCCCCGTGGTACCGGTGAACCAGAGGCCGGTGGCTGCATTGCAGATCAGCCAGACGGCAAGCACGCCCAGCCCGTCGAGTATGGCGAGGCCCGTGAGGTAGGCGATCGACCGAACACCCAGTTCGGGCCCGGCATTCTCCGCCAGCTGCATCCTGAACCGGTGAAGCAGCAGGCGCAGGATGGCTTCGGCTGCAACGGCGGCCACGCCGACGGCACAGAGCAGCAGCAGGAAGGTCGACGCGCCCCGTCCACCGGCCGCCTTCTGGTCGAGAAGGCTCGTAATGCGCACGAGTTCGGTGCCCAGCAGCGGGAGGGCATTGAAGACTTTGACTGTGCCATCGATCAAGGCGGCGAACGGATCGGGTCCCGTCTTGGGTTCCACCCTTACGATCTTGGGCGGCGGCGGCGCCTTGGACTTCGCCTTGGATTCGGATGCGGCGGGGGCCGGAGCCGGCGCAGCGGCCGGCGCGTGCGTACCTTCTGCCCTCAGCTTCTCGGAAACGGAATTACTGATCGCATCGACCAGAGAGTCGAACTGTTCCTGCGACAGCCCGGCGGGCGGAGCAGCTGCCGTCTGAGCCTGTGCCGAAACGCCCAGCCCCAGGGCAAGCGTCAACGCCAATGCGAGCGTGCGAAGAGCGTTCACGATCCAGATCCTTCCGTAATCCAAATGCCGGCAGAGGCGGCATCGCAGCTTACTACACTACTTTTTGTAAGATTTCGAACCTCGACGCAGGCGCGGAGGGTCGGAATGGGAGTGCCCCACATGGAAGCGTCCTCGTCCGCGAGGCAGCCTGCTCTGTCGGCGCGGCTCGATGCCGCGACGCGGCGCAGGCAGCCATGGACAATGAACAGCTGGAACGGTCGCTTGCCCCCCTGGCGGCCGGCACGTGATGGCCCCTATTGGACGCGGCATGATCCCGTTCCTTCGCCCGGACATGCACATGGAAATCCTGCGCCTGATCTGGCTGGGCCCGCCATTCACCTCGCCCCGGATCGGAGCCACCGTTGCCGGCTGGCTCCGCCGCCAGTTACCTCAGGTCCATCTCCCGGTAGCCGTCCGCGGCGACCGCGTCGCAGCGCGCGCGATAGGCCGGCGCGCTGCCGCTGTAGCGCGAGATGCGCCGGGTCTGCTTGCCCTCGACATTGGTGTTCACACCAGTGAACCACGAGTTGACGTCGTTGGACAGGAGGCCGACCGACGCTTGGTGGACCGTCTTCATCCAGTCCTTCACCCCGTCGGGCCGGGCGTCCATGCGGGTGAGGCCACGGTCGCGCATGAAGCGCAGAAGGTCGGTTACCCATTCGACATTGTATTCGATGCTGCGCGGGATGTTGCCCAGCGCTGTGTGCGGCCCGAGCAGCATCAGCATGTTGGGGAAACCCTCGACCGACATGCCCACGAAGGTCTCCGCGCCCTGTGCCCACTTGTCCTTCAGCCTCTCACCGTCCATCCCGCGGATGTCGATGCGATCGAAGGCGCCGGTCAGGGCGTCGAAGCCGGTGGCGTAGATGATCATGTCGAAGTCGTGGTCGCGGTCGCTGGTGCGGATGCCGGTCGGTGTAACCCGCTCGATCGGCGTCTCGGTGAGATCGACCAACTCGACGTTGGGCTGGTTGTAGACCTCGTAGTAGCGGGTCTCCAGCGGCACGCGGCGGGTGCCGAAGCCGTGGTTCTTCGGAATGAGCTTCTCGGCGACGGCAGGATCCTTCACCCGGCTCCGGATCTTGCGGGCGACGAAATCGGAGATCAGCGCGTTGGCTTCCTTGTTGGTCAGGATGTCGTTGAAATTGCCGACCCAGATCCCGAACCCAGGCTCACCATAGAGTTTCTCGAAGAAGGCCTCGCGCTCCTCTGGCGTGACCTCGAAGGTACCGCGCGGATCGGCCGTGTGCAGGAAGCAGGCGAAGGTCTCCTGGCAGCGCCTGAAGATCTCGGGATAGTTGGCGCGGATGCGCGCCATCTCGGCGGCGTCGATCTTGCTGTTGTGAAGCGGCGCGCACCAGTTGGGCGTACGCTGGAACACGGTCAGGTGCTTTGCCGTCTTGGCGACTTCCTGGATCGTCTGGACGCCCGTCGCGCCCGTGCCGATCACGGCCACCCGCTTACCCTCGAAGCTCACCGGCTCGTGCGGCCAGCGCGCCGTATGGCAGCTTTGCCCCTTGAAGGAATCGACGCCCTCGATGCGCGGCATGGTGAAAGCCGAAAGCGGCCCGATGGCTGTGATCAGGAAGCGCGCCGTGTGGTGGCTGCCGTCGTCCAGCGTCACCCGCCAGCTTCGCGTCTCCTCCTGCCAATGCGCCGCCGTGACCTTGCTGCGGAACTGGATGTCGCGACGCAGATCGAATTTGTCGGCGACGTGGTTGAGATAACGCAGCGTCTCCGGCTGGGGCGAGAAATGCTCGGTCCAATCCCACTCGTCCAAAAGTTCCTTCGAGAACGAATAGCCGTAGGAATAGCTCTCCGAATCGAAGCGCGCCCCCGGGTACCGGTTCCAGTACCAGGTGCCGCCCACGCCCGTTCCAGACTCGAAGACACGGACCTTCAGGCCGAGCTCGCGAAGGCGGTAGAGTTGGAAAAGGCCGGACATGCCGGCGCCGACGATAATCGCGTCGAAATCGGGGCTCGGATCGAAAGACATGCAATAGCCTAATGCCCCGCGTGTCCTTTCTGCAACGCGTCACCACCGCACAACGATCCCCCGCCGCCGGACGCAACCGATTTTCCCGGCTCCCGTTGCGCTGCATCAATTGCAGGCAAAGGAGCGTCCATGATCAAGTCAATCGTTCTCGTCTCGCTGATCGGTACTGTCGTCGCGGGTTGCTCGGTCCGGAGCGAACGCGTCGTGGAGGTTCCGGCCCAGACGACGACCCAGCGCACCACGACCGTATCGTCCGACCCCTATACCCCGACGACGACGACCACCACCTATACGACCCCGACCCGCTAGTTGTTCCAGCAGTCTGGAGAGGCGCGGCCATTACCGGAGAGCCATGAGCCGCGCCTTCACTTTGTCGAGATAGGCGCCGCGCGACTCCTGCGTGGAATGATCCATGTCGTAATGGGCCAGCCAGAAACTCGAGACGCCTTTGGCGCACATCGGCTTCAGGCCTCGCATGACGACCTTGCGGCCGGGATCGCCGGCGAATAGCCGGACCATCCACCACGGCGAGCCGAAGGTGGTCACGACCCCGAGCAGCTTGACGTTGCGGAGATTCGGCTCGAGGTGGTTGTCCTTCGTATCGTAGACGAAGGCCGTGCCCGGCCCCCAGACTCGATCGACGTAGCCCTTGAGAACCGCCGGCATCGAATACCACCAGTGCGGATAGCAGAAGATGACACCCTCCACGCTTTTCAGGATCTCGACGTAGCGAGCGATGCGCGAATCGTCGTAACCATTGCCCATGTAGGTCCGGCGTTCGCCTTCTGTCATCGCGGGCTGGAACCCCTCGCGATAGAGGTCGGTTGCGACGACCTCGTGGCCGGCTACCCGCAGCGTCTCCACCGCGGTCCGAAAGAGGGCATGGTTGAAGCTCTCTTCGAGTGGATGACAATGTACGACCTGGATTCGCATGAGGTCCCCAACGGTCGCCCCGGAGGCGGCGTTGCGCTAAAAGTGCTCCATGGGTTCCATCTCGGCAAAGCGGCGCATTCTCATCGTTGAGGACGAAGCGTTGGTTGCCATGCAACTCGAAGACATGCTGGCCGAGCTCGGGCACGAGGTCGCCGCCTCCTGTGCGCGGCTCGACGAGGCCCTCGCGACGGCCCGCATGATCGCCTGCGACGTGGCCGTCCTGGACATCAACCTCTCCGGCCAGAAGAGCTTTCCCGTGGCCGAGGCTCTGAAGAGCCGCGGCGTGCCTTTCTTCTTCGCCACCGGGTACGGCGTCTCCGTCCTGCCACCCGGCCTCGCCGGCACGCAGGTCATTCACAAGCCGTACAGTCTTGAAGACCTTGAATCGGCCCTCCTCAACGCGCTGACTTGACCTATCGGCCGGTGCAGGTACCGGTGTAGAGCGCATCGGCCTCGCAGGACCTGCCGTTGGGCAGCAAGCAGATTCCGCGCTCCGGCGTGGCCCCGGGCGCCGACACGACCGAGTAGTGCCCCCCGGTGATGGCGCAATAGCGTGCCGCCGGCGTGGCATAACCCGTCACACGCAGGCCGGTCCTGGGGCACTCGCCTCGCAACAGCGCCCACTCTTCGCACTGGTAATTGTCCGTGAAGACGCAGACGCCGAACTCGCCGCCGTCGGGCCGCCGTTCGATCGACAGGGTGCCACCCTGCTGCGTGCAGTTGACCGAAGCCGGGTTCGCGAGTTGCGGCTGCGCCCCGGCGCCCCCGGCCCAGAGAATTATTACTGAAACCAGGATCCGGTACATGCAGACCTCCTGGCGAACCCTATACGAAACGGTGCATTGCGTCCGCCACTGGTCCGGGGCCAGACTGCCCATGAATTCGCCATGAACGCGCCTTCGCCCCCTCTTCCCGACGACAGCATCAAGCGCCTGCTGCCCTGGCTGGTCGCCGTGGCGTTCTTCATGCAGTCGCTCGACACGACCATCCTGAACACCGCGGTGCCGGCCATCGCCCAGGCGATGGACGTGACACCCCTTAACGTAAAGTCGGTGCTGGCGAGCTATACGCTGAGCCTTGCGGTCTTCATTCCAGTCAGCGGCTGGCTGGCCGACCGCTTCGGTACACGCCGGGTCTTCGTGGCGGCAATCGCCGTCTTCTGCCTTGGGTCACTGCTGTGCGGCGTCTCGACCAGCATCGAGATGCTAGTGGCCTGCCGCGTCCTCCAGGGCGTGGGCGGCGCCATGATGATGCCGGTCGGCCGCATGACGCTGGCCCGCACCTACGGCAAGGCCGATCTGGTCAGGGCCATGAGCTTCGTCGCCATCCCGAGCCTGATCGGCCCGATGATCGGTCCGGTGGCGGGCGGCGCGATCGTCCATTGGCTGCACTGGAGCGTCGTCTTCTTCGTCAACATTCCCGTGGGAATCGTTGGTCTCTACTTCGTCGGCCGCTACCTGCCCGATTATCGCGAGGAGAAGACCCATCCGCTCGACGTGCTGGGGCTGATCCTGTTCGGCGGCGGCATCGCCCTGCTGTCCTATGTCCTCGAGGTGTTCGGCGACAACACCCTTTCGGGCCAGGAGATCATCGTTCTTCTGGCGGTCTCGGCCGCGATGCTCGCGGGATACGGCATCCGCGCCGTGCTGACGGACTTTCCTCTGCTCAATCTCGGCCTGTTCAGGATCAGGACCTTCCGGGCGGCCGTGAACGGCGGCTTCTTCACCCGGCTGGGCCTGGGCGGCATCCCGTTCCTGTTTCCTCTGCTCTACCAGATCGGCCTCGGCTTCTCGCCGATCCAGTCGGGCCTGCTGGTCCTGCCCCAGGCCATCGCCTCGATCGGGCTCAAGAGCTTTATGCCGGCGATCCTGGCACGCTTCGGCTATCGCAACGTGCTGGTCTTCAACACCATCGTCGTCGGCCTGCTCATCATGTCCTTTGCCACCGTCGGCGCCGAGACCCCGATCTGGCGCATCGTCCTGCAGGCCTTCGTGCTCGGCCTGTTCACGTCGATGCAGTACACCAGCATGAACACCCTGGTTTATGCCGACGTTTCCGGATCTCAGACGAGCGGCGCCAGCACGATCGCGTCAACCGGTCAGCAGCTCTCGATCAGTTTCGGCGTGGCCGGTGCGTCCCTGATCGCCGCGATGTTCGTACCGGCGGAGATGCACTCTCACGCCGGCGCGATGATCTTCGGCGTGCAACGGGCCTTCCTGATCCTGGGTGTCATGACGATTGCCTCATCCGTCGTGTTCATGGAACTGAAGTCAGACGACGGCGGCGACATCAGCAAACACGACACGCCCGCCCAGCACCCGCCGGAACACTAGTTCAGGCGCCAGATGGTGACGTTCAGGACCGTCGCGAACGAGATCCAGGCCAGATAGGGCACCAGCAGCATCGCCGCGGGACCGTCGATTCGCCGGAACACGAGCGCCGTCGCGAGCACGAGCAGGTCGAGCAGGAGGATCACCGCAACCGCAAGCCCGGGGTCGCGCAGTCCGAAGAAGGCGACGCTCCAGCCCAGGTTGACCGCCAGTTGCAGGGCGAAGACCGCCAGCGGGCCACGCGCAGTGTCGCGATCGGCCGCGCGCCAGACCCGCCAGGCGGCGATGCCCATCATGACGTAAAGCGCGGTCCAGACCGGGCCGAATATCCAGTTGGGTGGATTGAACGATGGTTTGGCGAGCGTTGAATACCAGGTCGTTACGCTGGTGTTGGTCGCCGCACCGCCTAGTCCACCGACGCCGAGGCAGATGCCGACGAAGAGCACGAGCGCAAGGATGTCCTTGCCGGTGCTGAGATCACTACGCTTGCTGCTCATGACAGGAGGCTCGCTCCGACGTTTATGGTGAGGGCGAGGATCGCCGTATTGAATACGAAGGAAACGATGCCGTGGACGAGTGTCACCCGCCGCATCGCGCGCGAAACCGTGCCGACGTCCCCGGTCTGGGCTGCGCAGCCGATCACGAACGCATAATAGAGGAAGTCCCAGTAGTCAGGCGGGCGGTCACCAGGGAATTCGAGGCCGCCCGGCCCGTCATCGTCCGGCCGATAGTAGATGTTGGCGTAGTGCAGGGTGAACACGAGGTGCGTGAATGTCCAGGAGAGGGCGACGGTTGCCCCCGTGAGCACGAGGGCGTGCCACAGGGAACCCTGGGGCGTCTTGAGGACCGCCAGTTCGGAGAAGATCGTCGCGAAGCTCGCGCTCGCGCTGACGACGATTACCAGCAGGATGATCCAGTCGCCCTCGTCATAGTAGGCGGCGCGTGCGTAGCAGGTATCGACCGTGGATCTCGCGATCATGATCAGCGTCATCGCGATGTAGGCCAGAGCCGTCAGATCCCATGCGAGCAGGGTCTTCGTGGCAGACCGCATGTCCGGAGGCAGGATGAGGAAGAGCACGAGACCGGCCGCCAGCGCGATCATCAGCCGGGTGCGGGCATTGACGAAGCGGCGGAACGCGCTGGATGGGACGGTCGAATTGGTCATGCTGGCTCCATACCGCACTCTGGCATCTCGGCGGCGGACGGCAATCGCTGTAAGCTTCCGGCATGTTCTTCGATACCATGGACCTCGCCGCCACCTTCGTGTTCGCCATCAGTGGCGCCACGCGGGGCGTGCGCAAGCAACTGGATCTGTTCGGGGTGCTGGTCGTGGCCTGGCTGGCTGGGGTCGCGGGCGGCCTGGCGCGCGACCTGCTGATCGGAGCCGTGCCACCGGCCGCCATCGTGGACTGGCGCTATCTGGCGGCGACGGCGGCGGCAGGGTTCGTGGGGTTCTTCGCATCGGACGTGATCGACAGGTTGCGCACACCCGTTCTCCTGTTCGACGCCGCCGGCCTCTGCCTGTTTGCGGTCACCGGCACCGAGAAGGCCCTGCTCTACGGGCTCAATCCCCTGATGGCGGCCATGCTGGGCACGGTGACGTGCATCGGCGGCGGGGTGGCGCGCGACCTGCTCACCCTGCAGGTCCCGACGGTCCTGCGCTCGGAACTCTACGCCGTCGCGGCCCTCGCCGGCGCGGGCACGATCTCCCTGGGGTACTGGGCGGGTTGGTCGATGCTCCCGACGGCCCTGGCGGGTGCCGGCATCTGTCTGTTCCTCCGGTTGATGTCGATCTACCGGGGGTGGCGCCTGCCCGTCGCTGTGACGCGGCATAAGTTTCATCCGGAAACGGACTAATTTTCTGCCTTCTTCTCGCCAGAATGCCTGCCGTGCCCTTGCCGGTCCGGTGCATGAAGGCTAAACACACGGCCGTCATTTTGTCGCAAGCGGCGTGGGGGAAAAAAGCAGCATGGCGACGAAGAAGAAGGCCAAATCGACTGAAACTGCGCCCGCAGCCAAGGCCACCAAGAAGTTGACCGAGAAGGCGAATTCGGACCGCGCCAGCGGTACGCCGGAAGCGCGCGACACCGCCCGTCTCCTCCTGGAGATCGAGGCCATCCATTGCCGCCCGGACAACCCGTACATCTTCACGTCGGGCCGGGCGAGCCCGGTCTATATCGACTGCCGCAAGATCATCTCGTTCCCGGAAGCCCGGGCCAAGATCATGGCCCACGCCCACAAGATGATCGAGAAGACCATCGGCTGGAACAAGATCGACGTTGTGGCCGGCGGCGAGACCGCGGGCATCCCGTTCGCCGCGTTCCTGGCGGCGCTCTCCAAGAAGCCGATGATCTACGTCCGCAAGCAGCCGAAGGGCTTCGGGCGCATGGCGCAGATCGAGGGCGAGTTGAAGCCCGGCAAGCGCGTCCTGCTGGTCGAAGACCTCGCGACCGACGGCGGCAGCAAGCTGGTGTTCATCGAGGCCCTGAAGAAAGCCGAGGCCAAGGTCACCGACTGTTTCGTGGTGTTCCACTACGGCATCTTCCCGCAGAGCATCGAGATGCTGGCCGCGGCTGGCGTGAAACTGCATGCGCTGGCGACCTGGTGGGACGCGCTGGAAGCGGCCGAAAAGCACAAGTACTTCGACGAGATGGGCCTGATCGAGACGCGCGCCTTCCTCGAGGCGCCGGAGAAGTGGTCGGCCAGCCACGGCGGCCGCCCGCCGTCGCGCGCGCTGGGCCGCTAGCCGGCTCTTTGCTACGGTGCGGCGGACATGATCCGCCGCCTTCTCTCGACCCTCCTGGCGCTCGGCGCCCTCGCCTCTCCTGCCAGCGCGAAGGACGAGCTCGTCGTCGCCATGACGCAGATGCCGGGCACCTGGAACCCGATCATCAGTTCCATGCTGGCCAAGTCGCTGATCGCCAACATGACGGCGCGTCCGGTGACCGCCTTCGACGCGGACTGGAAACTCGTCTGCCTGGTCTGTACCGAACTGCCCACCATCGAGAACGGCAAGGCCCGGGTAGTCGATCTTGGCGACGACAAGAAAGGAATGGAGATCGACGTCGAGCTGCGTGACATGCGCTGGGGCGACGGCACGCCGGTATCCGCAAAGGACGTCGCCTTCACTTTGCAGGTCGGACAGCACCCGCTATCGGGGGTCGCCTCGTCAGAGAGTTACAAACGGATCATCAAGCTGGACGTGAAGGACGACCGTCGCTTCACCATGACGATCGACCGCGTCACCTTCGACTACAACAGCATCGGCCTGCAGTTGCTGCCGGCGCACATCGAGAAGCCGATCTTCGACGCCAATCCGGCCGAGTATCGCAACAAGACGGCCTACGACACCCAATCGACCAACCCTGGCCTCGCCTTCGGTCCCTTCCGCCTCACCGAGATCGTGCCCGGCAGCCGGGTCGTGCTGGAGCAGAACCCTACCTGGACGGGCGAGAAGCCGAATTTCAAGCGCATCACGGTGCGCATCATCGAGAACACCGCGGCGCTGGAAGCCAATCTGCTGTCCGGCAGCGTCGACTATGTGCTGGGCGAGCTCGGCCTGTCGCTCGACCAGGCGATCGCCTTCGAGAAGCGCCACAAGGACAAGTACAACGTCGTCTACAAGCCGGCGCTGATCTGGGAACATATCGACGTCAATCTCGACAACAAGCTGCTGGCCGACCGGCGGGTGCGGCAGGCCATGCTGCTGGCCATCGACCGCAAGGCCATCTCGGAGAAACTGTTCGAGGGGAAGCAGCCGATCGCCCATGGCGGGATCAGCGACCTCGACCCTATGTTCAGCCCGGCCGCCCGACAGTATGGCTACGACCCCACGGCGGCCCGCAAGCTGCTGGACGAGGCGGGCTTCTCGACCTTCCGCAACAACGTCCGCCACAATGCGGCCGGGGAGAAGCTGTCGATCGAGCTGGGCACCACCGCCGGCAATCGCGTGCGCGAACTGGTGGCGCAGGTGATCCAGAGCCAGCTCCGGCAAGTCGGCATCGAGGTCCGCCTCAAGGCCGAACCGCCGCGCATCTTCTTCGAGGCGATGGGCAAGCGCACCTATAGTGGCCTCGGCATGTATGCCTGGGTGCAGCGGCCTGAAGGCGTACCGCGCTCGTCGCTGCATTCCAGAGAGATCCCCTCGGCCGACAACGGCTGGAGCGGCCAGAACTATCCGGGCTACGCCAATCCCGAGATGGACACGGCGCTCGACGCCGCCGAACGCGAACTTGACGTCGTCAAGCGACGCGCCCTGTTCGCCGAGATCCAGAAGCTGGCGGCAGACGACCTGCCCTCCCTACCGCTGTTCTTCCGGGTCGATCCGTTCGTCATTCCAAAGCCGCTCAAGGGCGTGACGCCGACCGGCACGCTCAACAGCTCGACCTTGTGGATCGAACAATGGCGCTGGGAAAACTAGATGACGGCAAGATCACCAGGATGAGGGCATGACCCGCTATTTCGTGGCGCGCGGCGTCCAGACCGCCGTCACGCTCCTCCTGATGAGCCTCGTCGTCTATCTGCTGATCGGCCTGATGCCGGGCGATCCGATCGACATGATGATCTCAGGCGATCCGACCATGACCAGCCAGGACGCCGCCCGACTGCGCGCCGCCTACGGTCTCGACAAGCCCCTGCTCGAGCGATACCTCGCCTGGCTGCTGCAGGCGCTGCAGGGCAATTTCGGCTACTCGCGCTCCTTCGGCCAGCCGGTCCTGTCCGTCCTGTGGCCGCGCCTTCTCAATACGCTGCTGCTGGCCGGCCTCGCCTTCCTGATCTCGGTGGCAATCGCCCTGCCGCTCGGCATGTGGGCCGCCGCCCATCCGCGCAGCCGGGCCGACTACCTGATCAACCTCCTCTGCTTCGGCGGCATCTCCGCGCCGCCGTTCTGGCTGGCGCTGCTGCTCATCACCCTGTTTGCCGTCAAGCTCGGCTGGCTGCCGGCCGGTGGCATGGCCGACATACGGGCCGGCACGCCGTGGACGACTGCCCTTGCCGAGCAACTGCGCCACCTGGCACTGCCGGTCCTGACGCTGACCCTCGTCCAACTCGGCGGCTATACCCGCTTCATGCGAGGCGCGATGATCGAGACGCTGCGCCAGGACTATGTGCGGACGGCCCGCGCCAAGGGAGCGCCCGAGCGCACCATCCTGTGGCGGCACGCCTTCGCCAATGCGCTGTCCCCGGTCCTCACGATCCTCGCATTGTCCTTCGGCGGCCTCGTTTCGGGCGCCTTGATCACCGAGACGATGTTCGCCTGGCCGGGCATGGGCAAGGCGATCTACCAGGCCATTCTCGAAAACGACTACAATCTGGCGCTTGTCGGTCTTCTGGTGGCTACCGCCGCCACCATCGGCGGCAACCTGCTGGCCGACCTGGCCTATGCCTGGGTCGACCCGCGCGTCTCGCTGGCGGATGCCGCGGCATGAGGGCGGCGACCCTTCAGCCGACCGCTTGGCGCCGCATGCTGCGCCACAGGCTCGCCTGGTTGTCCCTGGCCTTCCTGTCGATCATGCTGGTGCTGGCCCTGGCCGCGCCCCTGCTGGCCGACCTGCGCGGCATTGATCCGACCGAGACCGATCTCTTCCGCCGCTTCGAGGGCCCTTCCGCCCGGCACTGGCTGGGGACCGACGATCTCGGGCGCGATCTTTTCCAGCGCCTGCTCGATGGCGGCCGCGTCTCGCTGCTGGTGGGCATCTCAGGCGCGATCCTGTCGGCCAGTCTGGGCGCCTTCATCGGCGTGCTGGCGGGATATCTCGGCGGGCGGCTCGACGCGTTCCTGATGCGCCTCACCGATGGCGTGATCTCCCTGCCGCTCCTGCCGCTTCTGATCGTGCTGGCGGCCGTCGATCCCCGGAAGCTGGGCGTGCCGGCGGAGATCGCCGAGTCGGAGATGTTTTCGCTCTATCGTATCGTGGTGATCGTGGCTCTCACCGGCTGGACGACCGTGGCCCGCCTGGTGCGCGCCGAGACCCTGTCGCTCAAGGCGCGGGACTTTACCCGCGCGGCTGTGGCGCTGGGCGCCCGCCCGCAGCGGATCATGCTCCGCCACATCCTGCCCAACACAGCCGGCACCCTGGTCGTCGCCACCACCCTGTCGGTCGGCACGCTGATCCTGTTCGAATCGACCCTGTCGTTCCTCGGCCTCGGCATCCAGCCGCCGGCCGCGAGCTGGGGCAACATGCTGACCGGAGCCCAGGAATTGCTGCAGGAGGCCCCCGTGCTGGCCCTGTGGCCGGGCCTGCTGATCTTCCTGACCGTGATCGCCTTCAACTTCCTGGGCGATGGACTGCAGGATGCCCTCGATCCCAGAAGCGAGAGACGCTGATGACCGACGCAACACTCAAATCCACCGAGTTCACCGCGATGAGCCGGCTCACGCCGGACATCGACCTCAATGCCGAGGGCAAGGCCACGGGCTTCGTGCGCGTGCCGCATTCGGTGCACCGCTCGGCCTATGGCTGGATCCCGATCCCCATCGTGCGCATCAAGAACGGCGACGGACCGAACGTGCTGATGCAGGCCGGCAACCATGGCGACGAATGGGAAGGCCAGATCGGCCTCGGCAACCTGATCCGCGCGATCCAGCCCAAAGACATCAAGGGCCGGCTGGTGATCCTGCCCTCGGCCAACTTCCCGGCGGCGATGGACGGCCGCCGCACCTCACCGATCGACGAGGGCAACCTCAACCGGTCCTTCCCCGGCGATGCCGAGGGCACGATCACGCAGCAGATCGCCTACTGGATCGAGCACGCGCTGCTGCCGGGCTTCGACTACGCCTTCGACTTCCATTCCGGCGGCAGCTCGCTCACCTACATCCCGAGCGCGCTGGCGCCGCGTCACCAGGACGCCGCCCGCATGGAGAAGGTCATGGGGCTGCTGAAAGCCTTCGGCGCCCCGGTCAGCTACATCTCGGCCGCGCCGCAGGGCGGCGGCCGCACCTTCACCTCGGCCTCCTACCGCCAGGGCGTGGTGGGAATGGGCACCGAGCTGGGCGGCGGAGGACTCGTCACGCCGGGCTCGCTCAAGGTCGCCGAGGACGGGATGCGCCGCGTCCTGTCCCATGTCGGTCTGCTGCAGGGCCCCGTGCCGGCACCGACAAAGACCCGCTTCACCGAGATCGGCGGCGACGACTACTACGTCTACGCTTCGGACGGCGGCCTGTTCGAGCCGCTGGTCGAACTGGGCGACGAGGTGAAGGCCGACCAGCCAGCCGGCCGCATTCATTTCCACCACACACCGTGGCGCGAGCCCGAGGTCGTGCGCTTCAAGCGCGCCGGACTCGTCCTTTGCAAGCGCGTCCCCGCCCGCTGCGAACGCGGCGACTGCCTGTTCCATCTCGCGACGGATTTGGCGGTTTAGGTTCCTGCCGTCGTGCCGAGCGGAGCGCAGCGACATCGCTGCGCTTGATCCGGTTGGGATCACTCATTGGGCTTACCACTCGCTGCTGACTCGAGACGTCATGAATCGGGCTTGCGTAGCCGCGGCGTCACTACTGTCATGAAAAGTATGAGCCCCCAGATAAACGCGCAGAAGGCACGCAGGCCATTCACTCCCAATAGATGCCAGTAGTCGATCACGGTCAGCATCAAAGGTTTAGGCCAGCACAAGCTCGCGTTGTCGTAAGCCAAATTGTAAGAACCCCACCATGCCAGAATTGTAAGGCCAAAGTTTGCTGCCGCGACTTTCCACAGAAACCATTTGTCTCCACGCCACTTCGTCGATGCCAGCATCGCGTTGTAGCGGACATCGAAGGCATCAATATCCTTGGACGAATACCTAAACCAGGCGACGAGCACCCAGAAGGGGAGCTCAAATACAAGAAGCGACCAGAAAAGAAGCATAGCGCCGACGGCCTTGCTGCAGTTGGCCAGAGCAGGGCTCCCCAAGAGCGGGAATGCTGATGAGTAGCTCAACCCAACCATATCGCCCACTGCAACACCAAGCCCCACAATAGCAAGCAAGCCGCATGCAAGTGCTCCGGCTAGCCTTGCGAGGTAGTTGATCTTCGACATTGGCATGCTTTCTGAGGAGATCATGAAAGCCTCTTCGTGAAAGTACCTCAGCCTGCAGGGATAACAATCGACTGCCTCTGGGCGGTGACGTGGTCAGTGCACCAGCGTAAGGAGCGATATCCCGATCTCCGGCGTCTCTAAGCGCCGCGTGACGACTAGCAGTGAATCGTCGCGTAAGACGCTTCGCTCAGAACGACGGAGGTTATTCAAGCCCCGCGACAGCTCTTGCAGGACAGCTTCGGCGCCGTCTTCCGCCCGTCCTTGCGTGGGCGGGCCTCGGCGTGGCCGCAGACGTTGCAGCCGTCGATCTCGAAGTCGATCCAGTGGGAGGGATCGCCGCAGGCTTCGCAGGGCAGGCCGCGGCGCGACTGGATGAGGCCGAAGCCGGGAGCATGGCATTTCGGGCACAGGCACCGCAGTCGCCTGGCGAGTTGCCAACCCGCCGCGCGCAGCACCTTCATGCGGGTCGGATTGCGGTGGGCGCGCATGTCCGAATAGAGGACCGCCAGCCCTTCAGTGGAGCGCTCGGCCTCGCGGTCCATGGTCGCGATCACCTCCTCCTCGGTGGCAAGCCCCTTGACCGGATGGTCCATGTCACTGCTGCAGGCGACGAACACGCCATAGCGCGGGAAGCCCATGGCCCGCAGCACGGCGAGGCGCGACGGGTCGCCGGCGCGGAAGCGCGACAGGCGCCAGCTCGTATGGTGCGTCGGAAAGGTGTCGATCAGCCGGATGCCGCGCTTGCGGTCGATGAAGGCCAGGATCTCGACGCCGCTGGAAACCAGCGGCACGCGGTCGATTGGTCCGTAGCTGCCCTCGCTCGCGACGGCGCAATCGACGTGCATCGTCCGGAAGGCCAGTTCGGCCTTGAGCAGCGAGGTCTCGACCAGCGCATCCGGCCGCGGCACTTCACCGGAGAAAGTGCCGAGCGTGTCGGTATCCAATTCGGGCACGGCAACGACCTCGGCGCCCAGCACACGCCTGAAGGCGGGCCCGAGCGCCCGCTCCTTCTCGTGCATCGTCGCCAGCCCGATGCATTGCCCCGCATAGGGATGAGAAGCGGACGACACGATGCCGGGTGTCGCCAGCGTGCCGATGATAGCTACTCCGCCGCCTGCGGCAGGGCCTGGCGGGCCAACTGCTGTTCGACCAGGGTCGCCCAGTAGGAGGCGCCGAGCGGCAGGATTTCGTCGTTGAAGTCGTAGCCGGGGTTGTGGACCATGCAGCTTCCGACACCGTCGCCGTTGCCGACCCAGATGTAGCAGCCCGGCTTCTTGAGCAGCATCCAGGCGAAGTCCTCCGATCCCATGGCCGGCGTCGGATTGCGGTTGACGTTCTCCAGCCCGACCAGCGAGGCCGCGGCCTGGGCGGCGAACTCGGTCTCCTGCACGCTGTTCACGGTCGCGGGATAGCGCTTCTCGTAGCGCCACTTCACGACCTCGGCGCCGAAGCCCGCGGCGACATTGCGCGAGATCTTCTCGATGTTCTTCTCGATCAGGTCCTGCACCGGCTTCTTGAAGGTGCGTACGGTGCCGCGCAGCACGCATTCCTGCGGGATCACGTTCCAAGCGTCGCCGGCATGAATCTGCGTCGTCGAGACAACGGCGGTGTCCATTGGATCGACGTTGCGGGCCACGATCGACTGCAGTGCCGTCACGATGTGGGCGCCGACAACGACCGGATCGATCGTGTATTGTGGCATGGCGCCGTGTCCGCCGACGCCCCTCAGCACGACCTCGAAGATGTCGTAGGCGGCCATCATCGGGCCGGGCCGAACGGCGAACTTGCCGACCGGGATGCCGGGGATGTTGTGCATGCCGTAGACGCCCTCGACCGGGAACTTCTCGAACAGCCCCTCTTCCACCATCACGCGGCCGCCACCCTCGTTCTCCTCGGCTGGCTGGAAGATGAAGTAGACCGTGCCGTCGAAGTTCTTGGTCTCGGCGAGGTACTTCGCGGCGCCCAGCAGCATGACCGTATGACCGTCATGGCCGCAGGCGTGCATTTTGCCCGGGATCGTCGATTTGTGATCGAACTGGTTGGTCTCGTGGACGTCGAGCGCATCCATGTCGGCCCGCAGGCCGATCGCGCGGTTGGACGTGCCGGAGCGCAGCACGCCCACGACGCCGGTCTTGGCAAGTCCTCGATGGACCTCGATGCCGAAGCTCTCCAGCTTCGCCGCGACCACGTCGGCCGTCCGCACCTCCTCAAACGCCGTTTCCGGGTGGCTGTGGATGTCATGACGCCACGCGGTCATGTCCTTGTGAAACGAGGCAATGCGGTTGATGACCGGCATCCTGAAATCTCCGTTGAAATCGTTGCGCCGGATCGTAAGCGAGCCCCGCCACAGATCAAGCGCGCTCGGCGTCCGCCGGCGCACATCAGGCCTGACGGAGGTGCGGTGCCGTCAGACGAGTCAGGTGTTCAGCGCGTAGCTCCGGTCCTCGATCGGCAGCCGGCCTTCCTCGATCGCGTGGCAGGCCACCGTGCCTCGCTCGATCGGCAGCGCCCTGGGCCTCTCGGCCTTGCAGCGGTCGTTGGCGAACGGGCAGCGTGGGTGGAACGAGCAGCCCGAGGGCGGATTGATCGGGCTCGGCACCTCGCCGCCCACCGGGCTGCGCTGGCGGCCGGTCATTTCGAGGTCGGGGATCGTGTCGAGCAGCATCCGCGTGTAGGGATGCTTGGGCCGCCGGAACAGCGTGTCGGTCGGCGCGACCTCGACCAGGCGGCCGAGGTACATCACGCCCACCCGCGTCGAGATGTGATAGACGACCGCGAGATTGTGGCTGATGAACAGGTAGGTGAGCTGCAGCCGGCGCTGCAGGTCGACCATCAGGTTCAGGATCTGCGCCTGCACCGAGACGTCGAGTGCCGAAGTCGGCTCGTCGCACACCAGAAACTCCGGCTCGCTGGCGAGCGCACGGGCGATCGAGATGCGCTGGCGCTGCCCGCCGGAGAATTCGTGCGGATACTTGCGGCCATCGGCCGGGTTCAGCTTCACCTGCCGCAGCAGGGCCGCGACACGGGCTTCGAGGTCGGCCTTGCCGGTGGAGAGGCCAAAGGCGCGGATCGGCTCGGCGATGATATCGAACACGCGCCAGCGCGGATTGAGGCTGGCAAACGGGTCCTGGAAGATCATCTGCATGCGCCGCCGCAGCGCCGCCATGTCCGACCGGCTGTGGCGGCCCGCCATGTCGTTGCCGTCGAACTCAATGCGGCCGGCCGTGGGCGGATAGAGCCCGACCACCAGGCGGGCCACCGTCGACTTGCCGCAGCCCGACTCGCCCACCAGCGAAAAGGTCTCGCCCTTGGCGATCTCGATGTCGATCCCGTCGACCGCCTGCACGACCTGACGAGCACGCCCTTCGAGCTTGCGCACCAGCCAGGGTGCGGAGACATCGAAGTGACGCTTCAGCCCTTCGATGCGGACAAAATCGGCGCCGCCGTCAGGCATCGACCGTCTCCTTGGGGATGGGGGCGCCGACACCGCCACTGTCGTGCAGCCAGCAGGCCGCCCGTGTGGCGCCGGCCGGCATCAGGTTCGGCCGCTCGACGAGGCAGCGCCGCCCCTTGAACGTGCAGCGCGGATTGAAGGCGCAGCCTCGGGGGATCTCCGTGAGACGCGGCATGGCGCCGTCGATCTGCGTCAGCTTCTCGGTGCGCACGCCGAGGCTCGGAATCGAGCCCATCAAACCCTTGGTGTAGGGATGTTTGGCGTGCTTCACGACCTCGCGCACAGGGCCGATCTCGGCCACCCGACCGGCATACATCACAGCGACCCTGTCGGCAGTCTCGGCGATCACGCCCATGTCGTGGGTAACCAGCATCACCGCCGTACCGTGTTCCCGGCACAGCCGCTTCAAGAGGGCGATGATCTGCGCCTGGATCGACACGTCGAGCGCCGTCGTCGGCTCATCCGCCACGATCAGCCGCGGGCCGGCGCACAGCGCCAGCGCGATCACGACCCTCTGCCGCATGCCGCCCGAGAACTGGTGCGGATAGTGGTCGATGCGCATCTCTGCGCCGGGAATGCCCACCTCCTTCAGGAGTTCGATCGCCCGCGCCTTGGCCTGGCTGGACGACAGCGGCAGATGGGTCTGGATCGTCTCGACGAGCTGGCGGCCCACGGAATAGAGCGGATTGAGGCTGGTCAGCGGATCCTGGAAGATGGCGCCGATGCGCGCGCCCCGAATCTTGCGCATCTCCTCATATGGCAGGTTGTCGATGCGCCGCCCATCCAGCCGGATCTCGCCGCCGGCGACGCGGCCCGGCGGCTCCAGCAGCCCGATGATGGCATTGCCGGTCAGCGACTTGCCGGCGCCGGACTCGCCCACCACGCCCAGCACTTCGCCGGGCGCGATGTCGAAGGAGACGTCGTCTACGGCGAGGAGCGTGCCCCGGCGCGTCGGAAACTCGACCCGCAGGTTGCGGACTTCGAGGAGCGGCTGGTTGTTCGATGCGGCGGCCATCTGTCGCGACTATCGCAGTTTGGGGTTGAGGGCGTCGCGCAGCCAATCGCCCAGAAGGTTGACGGCCAGAACCAGCGCCGCGAGCGTGATCCCCGGAAAGACCGTGATCCACCAGTCGCCGGATTGCAGCACCTCGTTGCCTAGTCGGATGAGCGTGCCGAGCGAAGGTTCGGTCGACGGCAGGCCGACCCCCAGGAACGACAAGGTCGCCTCGGTGATGATGGCGAGACCGAGGTTGAGGGTGGCGATCACCAACACCGGCCCGGTGACGTTGGGCAGGACGTGGCGCACCATTATCAGCAGCGGCGACAGGCCGATCACCCGCGCCGCCTGGACGTATTCCTTGTTCTTCTCGACCATCACCGAGCCGCGGACGGTGCGGGCGTAGCTCACCCAGAACGAAAGACCGATCGCGCCGACGACGACGAAGATGGCAATCTCGTCGTGCCGCTTCACCGAGATGAGGCCGCGCACCACGCCGTCGATGAGAAGCGCCACGAGGATCGCCGGAAAGGTGAGCTGGACGTCGGCCACACGCATGATCACGGCGTCGATCGCGCCGCCGAAGTAGCCGCTGATCAGACCGAGCGATATGCCGAGCACCATCGCCACCCCCACTGCCGCGAGGCTGACGATCAGCGACAGGCGCGTGCCATACATGATCGAGGACAGCACGTCGCGGCCCTGGTCGTCGGTGCCGAGCGGGAAGGCCCACTCGCCGTCCGGAGACACCAGGACAGGCGGTTTCAGGCCGTCGCTGAGGCTGAGCGTGGCCGGATCGAACGGTGTGTGCGGCGCCAGGACCGGCGACAGGAAGGCCACGGCAATGATCAGGAAGGTGGCAACTGCTGCCGCCACAGTCATGGGCGAGGACTTGAAACTCCACCACACGTCGCTGTCTGACACACGGTGCAGCCAGCCCGAAAGGCCCGATCTCGATGCCTGCGCCATGTCAGTGCCCCGCCACGCGCGCGCCGCCACCCTGGCTGCGCAGGCGAGGGTCGACGGCGAAATAGAGAAGATCGACGACGAGATTGACCAGGACGAAGAACAATCCGATCAGCAGCAGGTAGGCCGCCATCACCGGGATGTCGGAAAACTGCACCGACTGGATGAAGAGCTGGCCGACGCCCGGCCACGCGAACACCGTCTCGGTAACGACGGCGAAGGCGATCAGGCTGCCGAGCTGCAGGCCGGCGACGGTAATCACCGGGACCAGCGTGTTCTTGAGTGCGTGGCCGAAGTTTATCGCCCTGTTGGTCAGGCCGCGCGCCCGCGCGAACTTGATGTACTCCGTGCGCATCACTTCCAGCATCTCCGAGCGCACCAGACGCATGATGAGCGTGAGTTGGAACAGGCCAAGCGTGATGGATGGCAGGATCAGTGCCTTGAGGCCCGACAAGGTCAGGAAATTGGTGACCCACCAGCCGACCCTCACGGTGTCGCCGCGACCGAATGACGGCAGCCAGTGCAGCATCACGGCGAATACCATGATCAGGAGAATGCCGATCAGGAAGGTCGGCAGCGAAATGCCGATCAGGGAAATCGCCTGCAGCAGCCGGCTCGACCAGTGCTTTGGGTAAAGCCCGGTGTAGACACCCATCGGTACGCCGACGAACAGCACGAACACCGCGGCGCAGAAGGAAAGCTCGAGGGTCGCCGGCACGCGCTCCAGAATCAAACGGCCGACCGGCTCCGACGTACGGTAGGACAGCCCGAAATTGCCACGCGCCGCATTGGCAATGAAATGAAAGAACTGCACCGGCGCGGGGTCGTTGAGACCCAGCTTCTCGCGCAGCGCGTCGCGCTCCTCCATCGAGGTGTCCTGGCCGACCATCGCGTTGACCGGATCGCCGACGTAGCGGAACAGCGAAAAGGCAACCAGACCGACTGCAAGCAGCACGGCACTCGATTGCAGAATACGTCGGAGGATGAAGGCGAGCATCTGGTGGCGTGATCCGGTGGCAGGCCTAGCAGGAAAGGCACCAAAACGGAACCGGCCCCGGTTGCAGGTCCTGCAACCGGGGCCGATTTGGGCTTGACGTGGCGCCGCTACTTCACGGTGACGAAGCGCAGCGGGAAGCTGTTGTCGGCGGGCTGCACCAGGTCGATGTTCTTACGCGCCGCCCACACGACCGCCTGCTGATGCAGGGGAACGTAGGCGAAATCGTCGACGTACAGCTTGGTCGCTTCCTTGATCATGGCATCGCGCTTGGCCTTGTCGGTCTCCTGCTCCATGGCGTCGGCCAGCTTGTCGAGGGCCGGGTTGGAATAACCGCCGGCATTGAACTGGCCCTTCTTGGTCGCCTTGTTCGGCGTCTGGATCAGCGCCTCGAAGACATTGTGGACGTCGTAGGTCTGCGCCGGCGACCAGCCCAGCATGTAGAAGCTGGTATCGCCGGGCGACAGGTCGGCTTTGCGCAGGATCTTAGCGAAGTAGAGGTTACGGGTCTGGGCCCGCAGGTTCACCTTGACGCCGATCTTGGCCAGCATCGCGACCACGGCCTGGCAGATCTTCTCGTCGTTGACGTAGCGGTCGTTGGGGCAGTCCATCCCGACTTCGAAGCCGTTGGGATAGCCTGCGTCGGCCAGCATCTTCTTGGCCTCTTCCGGCTTCAGGATGGCAGGCCGCTTGTCGAGATCCTTCATGTAGCCGTTGATTCCCGGCGCCACCATCAGGTTGGTCGGGAAAGACTGGCCGCGCATCACGGTGCGCTTGATCGCGTCGACGTCGATCGAGCGATGGATGGCTTCGCGCACCTTCTTGTCCTTGAACGGGTTCTTGCCCTTGACGTTCGACTCAAGCAGTTCCGGGCGCTCCTGGTCGAAGCCGAGGAAGACGACGCGGGTCTCGGGGCCTTCCAGCACCTTGACGTTGGCGTCACGCTTGAGGCTCTCGGTGTCGGCCGGCGGCACCTCGTAGGTCATGTCGATGTCGCCCGCCTTGAGCGCTGCGACGCGGGTCGCGGGGTTGGCCACCGGCGTGAAGACAACCTCGGTGAGGTTGTGGACCGGCTTGTCCCACCAGTTCGGATTGGCCACGAGAATGGTCTTCTCGCCGGCGCGCCGCTCCTTGAGCATGAACGGGCCGGTTCCCATGGCATTGCGGGTCGCGAAGTTCTCCTCGTTCTTGGTCATGTCGGCCGAATTGAGCGCGTTGTTCTTCTCGGCCCACGCCTTCGACATCATGCCGAGAGCCGCCCATTTGTCGGCGAGCAGCGGATCGGGGTACTTGGTCGTCACCTCGACGCGCAGGTCGCCGACTTTCTTGATCTCCTTCACGGAGACGAAGTTGCTGCCCATGTTCGAGCCGGGGCCGTTGGCGCGATTGAGGGAGAAGACGACGTCGTCGGCCGTGAGCGGCGTGCCGTCATGGAACTTCACGCCCGGACGGATATCGAAGAACCATGTCGTCGGGTCGGTCTGGCCCCACTTCGTCGCCAGCGCCGGCTCGAGCTTCAGGTCCTTGTCGCGGCGGATCAGCGGATCGTAGATGTTAGAATTGAAAGTGAGGAGGAACGTCTCCTGACGGGCATAGGGGTCCATCGAGCTGACGTCGCCCGAGTTGGCCCACTTGAACGTCTTGGCGTCGGCCGACGACGGAACGAAGCCGAAACCGGCACAGGCGAGTGCCGCCAGCGCCACTGAATGCCGCAGTTTGAAGTTCATGAATTCAACCCCTTCGATGGTCCCCGTTCGCGTACGCAAGAGGGCCTCCCCGGCCGCCGGCCCTGCGTCAGCGATATTTCAGTCAAATTGCACCGCGGCCCGAAGGCCGTCAATTGCACAAAAAATTTGCATGCTCAGATACAGTGTACTTCGGCCTCGGGCGGGCTATCGTGCGCGGCATCACAGTCCAGGGGTACCGGCATGAATGACGTTTCTCGCAGCTTTCGCGGCAATTCCAACGCTTCGCGGGACATCGCACACCATCTTCACCCCTACACCAACTTCAAGAAGCACGAGCAGACCGGACCGCTGACTATCGTGCGCGGCCGCGGCGTCTACGTCATGGACGACGACGGCAAGGAGTACATTGAGGGCATGGCCGGCCTCTGGTCGGCGGCGCTGGGCTTCAGCAACGAGCGGCTGGCGACGGTCGCGTACGAGCAGATGAAGCAGCTGCCCTTCTATCACGCCTTCAATCAGCGCTCCCATGAGCCCGCGATCAACCTCGCGGAGAAGCTGAAGTCGATGGCGCCCGTCGAGATGTCGAAGGTGTTCTTCGCCAACTCGGGCTCCGAGGCCAATGACACCGTCGTGAAGATGGTGTGGTACATGAACAATGCGCTGGGCCGTCCGCAGAAGAAGAAGATCGTCTCGCGTACCAAGGGCTATCACGGCGTCACCGTGGCCTCCGCAAGCCTGACCGGCCTGCCGGCCAACCATCGTTCGTTCGACCTGCCGATCCAGGGCGTGCTGCACACGACCTGCCCGCACTTCTACCGCTTCGGCGTCGAGGGCGAGACCGAGGAGCAGTTCGCCACGCGCTGCGCCGAGGAACTCGAGGCGCTGATCATCAAGGAAGGCGGCGCCGACCAGGTGGCCGCGATGATCTGCGAGCCGGTGATGGGCGCCGGCGGCGTCATCGTGCCACCCAAGGGCTACTATGAGAAGATCCAGGCGGTCTGCACCAAGTACGACATGCTGTTCGTCGCCGACGAGGTGATCTGCGGCTTCGGGCGCACCGGCAATGTCTGGGGCAGCCAGACGATGAACATCAAGCCCGACATCCTGACCTGCGCCAAGGCGCTGTCGGCGTCGTTCCTGCCGATCTCGGCGGTAATGGTGAGCGAGAAGGTCTACCAGGCGCTGATGAGCGAGAGCGACAAGATCGGCACCTGGGGCCACGGCTTCACCTATTCCGGCCATCCCGTCGCCGCCGCGGTCGCGCTCGAAGCGCAGAAGATCTACGACGAGACCGACCTGTTCGGTCACGCCAAGCGCATGAGCCCGCTCTTCACCCAGCACGTGCAGTCGTTTGCCGATCACCCGCTGGTCGGCGAGGCGATGAGCATCGGCATGATGGGCGCGCTCGAGATCGTCGCCGACAAGAAGACCAAGACGCCGTTCGACCTCGGCGCGCCCGGCGCCGCCGGCCTGCGCGTCTACAACCACGCCGTGGCGCGCGGCCTGTTCATCCGCAACATGGGCGACCGCGTCGCGATCTGCCCCCCGCTGGTCATCAACGAGAGCGAACTCGGCGACCTGTTCGGCCGCCTGCGCCAGGCGTTCGACGCCGCCCTCGCCGACCTCAGGTCGGAAGGCCTGTTCAAGGGCTGATCGTGAGCGCCGGCTCCGAAGGCGGCGGCGCGACGGCCGTTCGCACGCCACCCTTCGGAACGGGCCAGCGCATCCGCACCCGCGCGATCTGGGCAGTGTCCCTGTTCACCGCCGCAATCCCGCCGGCCGTCGTGGGCTTCGGCATCTCGACGGCGACCGACGACCAAGTGAACGTCGCGATGCCCCTCGCCCTCCTGTTCTGGGTCCTGGGGTTTTTGTTTGCTCTGTGGGCTGCCGTACCGACGCTGCGCCATTGGGACGGGCTGCCGGCACCGACACGATGGCTGGGATCCCTCCCTCTCCTTTCGGTCTCGCTCTTTCTCAGCCTCGCGCTCCTTGTTCCCTTGCTGCGCTGACCGTTACTGCGAACCGTTCTCGTTTGACGTACGTCAACGCGACCAATTGTGGCTGCGGACAAAAAGCGCCTTGCGCCTAGAGTGAGTGCGCGGGAGACACTTGCCCATGGACTACGAAGCCTTCTTCCACGGCCATTTGGACCGACTTCGCGATGAAGGACGCTATCGCGTCTTCGCCGAACTGGAACGCATCGTCGGTGCCTTCCCGCGCGCCCGTCTGCATCGCGAAGGTGAAGCGCCGCGCGATGTCACGGTCTGGTGCAGCAACGACTATCTCGCCATGGGCCAGCATCCTGCGGTCGTCGAAGCCATGCAGGCCGCGATCGGCGCGCAGGGCTCCGGAGCCGGCGGCACGCGCAACATCTCGGGCACCAATACGCTGCATGCCGCGCTGGAACGCGAGTTGGCCGCGCTTCACGGCAAGGAAGCCGCCCTCGTCTTCACCTCGGGCTATGTTGCCAACGAGACGACCCTGCAGACCCTGGGCGCGCTGCTGCCGGGCTGCGAGCTCTATTCCGACGCCTTCAATCACGCGTCGATGATCGCAGGCATCCGCCACTCCGGCGCCGCGCGCCGCATCTTCCGGCACAACGATCCGCGTCATCTCGAGGAGCTTCTCGCCGCCGCCGATCCTGCGACGCCGAAGATCGTGGCCTTCGAGTCGGTCTATTCGATGGACGGCGATGTGTCGCCGATCGGCGAGATTTGCGACATCGCCCATCGCCATGGCGCCCTCACCTATCTCGACGAAGTCCATGCCGTCGGCATGTATGGCGCGCGCGGCGCGGGCGTTGCCGAGCGTGACGGCGTGCTCGACAAGGTCGACATCGTCCAGGCGACGCTTGCCAAGGCGTTCGGCGTGGTCGGCGGCTACATCGCCTCGACGGCGACCACAATCGACTTCGTGCGCTCCTGCGGCTCGGGCTTCATCTTCACCACCTCGCTGCCGCCCGCGATCGCCGCCGCGGCCCTCGCCAGCGTGCGCCTGGTCAGCAGCCAGCCGGAACTGCGCGTCCGCCATCAGGAGCGCGCCGCCACCCTGAAGCGCCGCCTCGCCGCGGCCGGCCTGCCGGTGATGCCCTCGACCACGCACATCGTGCCGGTCTTCGTAGGCGATGCCGCCCTCTGCAAGCAGGCAAGCGACCTGCTGCTCGACCGTCACGCCATCTACGTGCAGCCGATCAACTACCCCACCGTGCCGCGCGGCACCGAGCGCCTGCGTCTCACGCCGACACCGCTGCACGGCGACGAAGATATGACCCGCCTTGTCGCGGCCCTGCAGGACGTATGGCAGACGCTGGGCCTCGGCTCCCAGGCCGCTGCGGAATAGGCACGCCCACTCACCGCGGGCTCTTGCCGCCAAAACCCGGCTCTGCGTCCAATCGAGCTATGAGGTCGATCCTCGTAAGTTCATTTGTACGAAGATCGACTACGACCAAGTCAAGACGCTGGGCATCAGAGGGTTCGCCCGTAGACTTCGATTGGATTCCAAACGCTACGGTATTCCCATCGTAGGAAATCGCCAGATGCGCCAGATACGCCTCCAGACGGGTGACCTGACGCGTTCCCCCACCCTCGATCATGAAGAGATCGTATCGGAATCGGCCGGCCTTTTCTCTTCCAACGCGATCCTCCTCGGTGAGCGATCGATCGATAAAGACCACCCTCTCGCCATTACGCGACGCCGCAAACGATGCAGGGCCACCGGCCATTCCCCTGGTCAGCCTTGCGCCTCGCCTGACCAGCTCCGGGTAGGCGATTTCAGGCATGCCGCCTAACTCAAGATGGTAGGGCACGAAGGCGGACGTCTTGCTTACGCCCAAGCTCTCCACCGCCGAAGCCACGGATGAATTTCTCGGGCCAATGCCGACAAAGAGCACCTTGCCATGCTCGACAAACATCGGCTCCCCTAAGACGTAGAAGCCGTCCTCTCGCTTGAGCGGGATAGATGTTGTGCGCTTGCTGAAGTCGTAAAGGCAAAGGTATTTCGGAAAACCTCCGGTGGAGAACAGAACGGCATTGCCATCCGGTTGAAAAATTGGCGACGATCGGAACCAACAGTCACTCTTGTGGGATTGCGTCGCCTGTAACGTCGCGAGATCGAAGATCGCGAATTCACCATCGTGGCCAACGACCGCGGCGAGGCTCCTGCCATCAGGCGAGAAGCTCGGGCCGCCCATCGACCCGACTCCCGGCGGACGCGGCAAGATGACGAGCTTGTCGGTCCTCCAATCCAGTAGGCCAATTGACCCCTCTCTTGAGACGGCGAGAAGTCCGCCATCGGTCGATAGGGCAAAGTCAGGGAACTGATTCGCGGCCTGAGTTCTTTGGGCATTTGCCGTCGGATGGGTCCCCAGCACGGCAATCAGGATGGTTGCTCCGTAGATCAGGAATTCCCGCATTCTCATGCCCGAATCTCCAATTCGCCCAGCGAAGCCACTTTCTCCCCCTCTACTCCACCGTCCGCATCGACCAGAGTCGAGAGTGCAGCAGCACGAACGCTGGGCCTCGGGAGCCGTGCCGCCGCGGAGTAGGCGCTAATTTCGTGCCCAGGACGTGATCGTGCTGATTGCGTCATCATGGAGCGCCTTCCATTGATCGAGGTGACCGGCGGGAAAATGAAGGGTCATCTTGAGATCACGAAAAGGAACTTCCGATCGACACGTCGGCACAAGCCCAAGGCTGTGAGGACGTCCGTCGACTCCTCCAAAGCCACAAACTATTTTGAAGCGAAACCCGTCGCGCACCGCGACGAACTCATTCTCATAAGGATTTGACCGTGGGTACCCCCCGAGGAGTTCAACCAAGCCAAAAGGACCTGGTACCTCAGCGGGAATGGGGCCACCCAACTTGGTCCGATTGCGAACCGCCTGATCCCAGGAGATCGGTGGGCCATGCGCTGCCAGACCAATGGTAGTCGTCTCCTTTCCTCGAGACGCATCACCGAGATAGAAGCGACGGTTGTCTTCCGGCGTCGGTAGTCTCAGGTCCGGCATCATGAGCGACATTACAACGACATCCTGCCGCAGCTTGCCCCGCTGTTGAATTTCGAGCGCCGCCTTAGGGAAGCAATAGGTATGTTTCCCCACCTGCATCTCTACGCAGTCCACTGCGTCCAAGGGGCTTGATGGCTGCGCGATTGCCGATGCAATCAAGCAAAGCAGCAGACTGCCCAGCATTGTCGGCAATTCCAGCCAACGCGTAGCGATACAGCCCATGCAAAGCGTCCATTGCTGGCGGCAGGCCGGCATTCCTGTCCTACTCCACCGTCCGCATCGACCAGAGGCGCGACCGCAGCAGGACGATCGCGATCATCAGCAGCATCGCCAGTGCGGGAATCAGCAGCGCGGCCTTGAGGCCCCAGACCGAGCAGATGGTGCCGGTGAGGAAGGCGCCGATCGGGCCGCCGCCGCTCAGGCCCAACTGGAACAGCGACATCAGACGCGCGCGGTGAGTGGCCGGCGCCACGATCTGCACGACCGTGCGGCTCTGCGTCATGGTGATGCCGGCGCCCAATCCCCAGACGAAGATCAGCGCCAGGAACACCGGGAACGGCGGCAGCGTCGCGAGCGACAGGAGCACCATGGCGCCCACCAGCACGGCGGTGCCAATCAAGCGGCCGCGTAGGGTCAGTCGGCGCGCGAGTCCGACCAGCGCCATGCTGGCCACGATGGTGGCGGCCCAGAAGGCCAGGTTCATGTAGGAGAGTTCGGCCGCACCGCCGGCATAGTGGTCGCGGATCGCCAGCGGCAGCACCGCCATGAACGGGCCGACATAGAAGACGCCGACCCCGAAGTTGAGCAGCAGCACGGGCCAGATCTGGTCCGACTTCGCGGCGGCCGACACGCCCTCGCCGATGCTGCGCCAGAAGCCGGGGTGCGCGGTTTTTGGATGCGGCAGCGGGTCAGGCAGCCGGCGCACGAAGACGCAGCCCGTCAGTACCATGCCCGAGTGCAGCAACAGGAGCGGCAGGGCGCCGAACCGGTCGGCGGTCGAGGCGCAGGCAATGCCCAGCAACTGGCCCCCGAACTGTAGCGCTGTCGCAAGCGCCACAGCCTTGGGCAGGCCGCCTTTCGGCGCCACGACCGGCAGCAGGGCATCGCGGGTCGGGATGGCGAAGGCACCGATGGCGCCCGCCGCGATGCCATAAGCGATCAGCAGCGGGTAGCTCAGCCCGTCGGACCACAGCACCAGCGCCAGGGCGAGCGGCGGCAGGGCGTAGATCAGGTGGTAGTAGAGCAGCAGCCGGCGGGCATTGCCACGGTCGGCGACCAGCCCGCCCAACGGCAGGAAGAGCAGCGACGGCGCCATGACGGCCGCCTGCGCCACGCCCACGGCGAAGGCATCCATGTGCAGCACCACGGCCACCAGCCATGGGAACAGCACCATCTGGATGCCGAGCGGCACGAACCAGCTGGCAAGGCCCGCAAGGTAAACCGGGAAAGCGTTGGCAGGGGCCTTGCCTTGATCCAAGGCACATCCATCTATATGTTGTAGACACTTAGTGCCCGTTGCTCACGCGATAGTCAAAGGCGCCGAACGCAAGTGTCCACCTTCAATCGCAACACCCTGGTCAAGGTCCTTGAGATCCTCGACAGCAGCCACGCCCAGGAAGCCCTGGCCGCCGCCAAGCTCGCCTCGGCCATGGTGCGCGAAGCGGGCCTCACCTGGGACCAGGTGATCGACGAGGCCATCCTGCCGCGCGCCGCCGCTCCCTCCTCGCCGGCACAGGAGCCGGCGCAAGGCCGTACTCCCGGCGCCGGACCCTTCGGCTACCGCCGCGAGCGCGAACTCTCGCCGCACGAGCAGTTCTTCATGGTGCTGCTGAGCCCACGCACGCCGGTCGACATCAAGCGCAAGCTGCGCGCCTGGGAAGGCCGTGTCCTGGACGGCGAGATCACGCCGCAGGAAAGCGCCGACCTCCAGTTCATGTACCAGAGCTTCGTCGTCGGCTGACCAATCAGGCCGCGAGCAGGATGCTCTGTTCGCGCTCGAGGACCCGCTTCACGGCCGGGCGCGCCAGCATGCGGTCCTTCCAGGCCGTGTAGTTCGCAAGGTCGGCCACCGGCAGGCCGATGCGCTTGCCCCAGCCGTAGAAGACCAGCGCGTAGCCGTCGACCACCGAGAACTGGTCGCCCAGGATCCACGTCTTGCCGGCCAGGAGACCGTCGATTTCCTTGAGATTGCCGTGGAAATTCTCCCGCCCCACCGCCTTGAGATGATCGAACACCGCGGCGTCCGTCGCGAAGCGCTCCGGCCGGCCGATGTGGGTGAAGTTCGGATGCACCGCGTTGGAGAACCAGGCCATCAGCGAGAGGGCGCGGGCGCGCTGCACCGGTTCCTTGGGCATGAGATGCGGCGCGCACGTCGCTGCTACGTAGTCGAGGATCGCCGTGTTCTCGACGATCGTCCCTTCGTCCACGACCAGCGCCGGCACGCGGCCACGGGGATTGACCTTCAGATACTCCGGCGTGCGCTGCTCGCTCTTGGCGAAGGACAGAGCTTGCGAATCATACTTCGCCCCGCTCTCCTCGAGACCGATGTGCGAAGCCGTCGAGCAGGCGCCCGGTGCGTAATAGAGCTTGAGCATCTTGACCTCGGGAAGGTTATAGCGGCCTGGCCGCATCGGCCGGGCGGTTGCGGTGCAGGAATTCGCGGCCGATCTTTACCCGCTTCTCGCCGTCGTACTCCACGATGTCGGCCGTGGCGTAAGTCTCTGACCAGTTGGACGGCAGGAACGACCCCGAGCCCACGACGTCGATCGGCGCCTTGGCCTCGGCCATGATACGGCACTTGGCCGGGCCGAAACCGGACGACGCCACGATCTTCACCTTGTCGAAGCCGTTGCGGTCGAGCTCGGCCCGCAGGTGGAATATGGCCGCCGCCGACACGCCGGTCCCGACGAGGTAGCGCAGTTCCTCCTCGCTCCGGTAGCCGCGGATCGATTCCGGGGAGAAGCGCTCCAGCACGGCGTAGGAGGACGCGGGATCGAGGCCCTCGAGGTAACGGCCGCCCGTCGTGTCGAGGCGCAGCGACAGGCTGCCCTGCGCGGCCAAATCGGGGAAGCGCCGGCAGACTTCGAGCGAGTCTGAAATCTCGCGCGCGAAATAGTCGACCAGCACCGTCATGCCTTCGGTCGGAAAGGTCTCGTGAAACATCTCGGCGGCGCGCAGCGTCGAACCGGCATAGCCGATCAGGGCGTGCGGCATGGTGCCGAGTCCGTACTCGCGACCGAAATAGTGGGCCGTGGCGTGGGTGGCATTGCCGATGAAGCCAACGGCCCCGACCTTGCGCTTGGCGCGCGCCGAACCAACCGAGGCGGCATAGGCCATCATCTCGGCCATCTCCCGGCCCGCGCAGTGACGCGCGTCCATGGCGAGGAAGGCCGACTTCGGCATGTCCGCGCACATGGTCCAGGCATTGTAGGCCGCCACGCAGGCCGGCCCGAGCTTCTGCAGGAAGATCGTTTCGAGGTCGACCAGATGGAAGAAAGAGCCGGTGATGTACATCATCGGCTCGCCTGCCCCGACCCATTTGCCTTCGCGGTAACGCATGTCGAGTTCGACCGTGGTATTGCGGGCGCGGCCGGTCTCCTCCAGCCACTCCAGCGCAAGCCGCGGTGCGAACACCACTGGCCGCCGCATGAAGATCGCATAGGTGACCCTGCAGTCGCCGAACTTGCCGATCACCTGCTTCGAGCGATTGAAGTAGTGATCGGTGTAGCGCGCGATCTCGCCATTCTCAGGATGCGTCATGGCCCTCCCCGGGCTCTAGCGCCGACCCGGACGTCGCTCAGACGGCCGGGCGGGCCCTTGCGACGGACAGGCGCTCCGCCTTGAGCTGCTCGGCAAGCAGGAACGCGAGTTCGAGCGCCTGGCTGGCATTCAGCCTGGGATCGACCAGCGTCTCGTAGCGCTCGTTGAGGTTGTCGACCGTGATGTCGGTCGAACCGCCGATGCATTCCGTGACTTCCTGACCGGTCATCTCGAAATGCACGCCGCCGGGATGAGTGCCCTCGGCGCGGTGCACCGCGAAGAACTCCTTCACCTCGCGCAGGATGGCGTCGAAGGGGCGGGTCTTGCGGCCGTTCGAGGCGGTGACCGTGTTGCCGTGCATGGGGTCGCACGACCACACCACCGTCCGCCCCTCGCGCTTCAGTGTACGGACCAGCGCCGGCAGCTTTTCGCCCACCTTGTCTGCACCCATGCGGGCGATGATCACGATGCGGCCTGCCTCGTTCGATGGGTTCAGCGTGTCGATCAGACGCAGCAGATCGTCGGTCGGCAAGGTCGGGCCGGCCTTGAAGCCGATCGGATTGCGGACGCCGCGCAGGAACTCGACATGGGCACCGTCGGGCTGGCGCGTGCGGTCGCCGATCCACAGCATGTGGGCCGAGCAGTCGTACCAGTCGCCGGACGTCGAATCGACGCGGGTCAGCGCCTCCTCGTAGGGCAGCAGCAGCGCCTCGTGGCTGGTGAAGAAGTCGGTCTCGGCGATCTGCGGCGTCGTCGCCGAGTTCAGCCCGCAGGCCGCCATGAAGTTCAGCGTCTCGTCGAGGCGCGCCGCGAGGTCTTCGTAGCGCGCCGAGGCCGGCGAGCTGCGGACGAAGTCGAGGTTCCAGCGGTTGACCTCGTGCAGGTCGGCATAGCCGCCCTGGGCGAAGGCGCGCAGCAGGTTGAGCGTCGCGGCCGACTGGTTGTAGGCCTGCACCATGCGCTCGGGGTCGGGCAGGCGCGAAGCGGCCGTGAACTCGATGCCGTTGACGTTGTCGCCGCGATAGGACGGAAGCTCGACGTCGCCCACCTTCTCGACGTTGGAGGAACGCGGCTTGGCGAACTGGCCGGCGATGCGGCCGAGCTTCACCACCGGCATGCCGGCGCCATAGGTCAGCACGACGGCCATCTGCAGCAGCACACGGAACGTGTCGCGGATGTTGTTGGCGGTGAAGTCGGCGAAGCTCTCGGCGCAGTCGCCTCCCTGCAGCAGGAAGGCCTCGCCATTGGCGATCTTGGCCAACGCCGTCTTGAGCTTGCGCGCCTCGCCGGCGAAGACCAGCGGCGGATAGCGGCGCAGGCGCGCCTCGGCGTTCGCCAGAGCGGCGGCATCAGGATAGACCGGCATCTGCAGCGCCGGCCGGCTGCGCCAACTGGTCGGCGACCAGTTGGCGGCGCTCGAACTGCGGGACTGCCCTTTTGCGGCGGTGCGCGAATCGGCCCTGGACTGGCCCTGGATCGCGGTCATCGACTCCTCCTCGACCCGCGGACCAAAGGGGCCGCGGGGTGGGTGAACCTATACGTGCTGTGGATAAAAGGCCAGCCGGGAGGCAGGCCCCGTTCTACTCCGCGGCTGCCCGGGCCGGTGCCGAATCCGCCCGTGCCGTGCGCATGGTGACGAATTCCTCGCCGGCCGTCGGATGGATGCCGACGGTGGCGTCGAAATGAGCCTTGGTGGCACCCGCCCTCATGGCGACCGCTAGCCCCTGGATCAGCTCGGCTGCGTCGTCCCCCACCATGTGGATGCCCACCACCCGGTCGGTCGACGCCTCGACGATCATCTTCATGAAAGTGCGTTGGTGGCGCCCGGAGACCGTGTACTTCATCGGCCGGAACGCCGCCGTGTAGATGCGCAGTTCGCCGAGCTGCAGCTTCGCCTGCTCCTCACTCAGGCCGACATTGGCCATTTCGGGTTGGCAGAAGACCGCCGACGGCACGTCGTGGTGGTTGGCCTTGCGCGGCTTCTTGCCGAACTCGGTGTCCGCGAAGCAGTGGCCTTCCATGAGGGCGACCGGCGTGAGGTTGATGCGGTCGGTGACGTCGCCCACCGCCCAGATATTGTCGGCGGTCGTCTTTGACCATTCGTCGACTGCGATGGCGCCCGCCTTGTTGAGCTGGACGCCGGCCTTCTCCAGCCCGATGCCGGACGTGTTGGGCGCGCGGCCAGTCGCGTACATCACGCAATCGGTCTCGAACATGCCGCCCATGGGTGTGTGGACCTCGAACGGGCCGCTCTTGGCGTCGGCCCCCTTGGCGACGATGCGGGCGATCTCCATTTCCGTACGCATTCGAATGCCGCTGTCCTTCAGCGCCTCGTGCACGAAGGTACGGCACTCCTCGTCGAAGCCTCGCAGAACGCGGTCGCGTCGCAGCACGATATCGACCTTGGCGCCCAGCCCGTGGAAGATGCCGGCGAATTCGACAGCGATGTAGCCGGCACCGACGATGGTGATGTGCTTGGGCAGCTCGGGGAGATGGAACGCATCGCTCGACGTGATCGCCAGGTCGCAGCCCGGGATCGAAGGAATCACCGGATGGCCGCCGGTTGCGATCAGGATCTTCTCGGCGGTGATCGTCTCCTCGCCCACCTGGATCGTGTGGCGATCCATCAGGCGCCCACGGCCCATGTGCAGCTTCACGCCGGCGCCCTCGAGCAGACGCAGGTACACCGCGTTCAGTCGGTCGACTTCCCTGTTCACGTTGTCGCGCAATGTCGCCCACGAATGCGTCGGTTCCGGCACGGTCCAGCCATAGGCTGCCGCATCCTCGAACTCGTGCGCGAACTTCGACCCGTACATCAGGAGCTTCTTCGGCACGCAGCCGCGGATCACGCAGGTGCCGCCGACGCGATAATCCTCGCAGATGCCGACGCGCGCGCCGTGGGTTGCCGCGATGCGCGAGGCGCGCACGCCGCCCGAGCCGGCGCCGATGACAAAGAGATCGTAATCATAGGCCATGGGTTATCCCCAGAGAGAACAAAACCTCAACGCGGCCACAATTCGGTCGCCCGGCAGACTATATCGAGGCCTAGACGGGCCGGTAAGGGAAATGGCGGCGATTGTATACTTGACGTAGTACGGCCCATCCCCTAGAAAAGCGGGCATGAGCACCGCCGATCTGACCAACCCCATTTTCAACGACGAAACCGCCGCCCGTGAGTATCTGGAAGCCCAGCGCTGGCCGGATGCGGTTTCGTGCCCGAAGTGCGGTTCTCTGGACGGCATCACGAAGATGCAGGGCAAAAGCCACCGCCCCGGCCTGTTCAACTGCAACGCCTGCCGCAAGCCCTTCTCAGTAACGGTCGGCACGGTCTACGAGCGCAGCCATATTCCCTTGCACAAGTGGCTGCTGGCCACCCACCTGATGACGGCCAGCAAGAAGGGCATGAGCGCCCATCAGATCCACCGCATGCTCGGGATCACCTACAAGTCGGCTTGGTTCATGTGCCATCGCATCCGCGAAGCCATGGACATCAAGGGCACGGAGCCCATGGGCGGCAACGGCGGCACGGTCGAGGCCGACGAGACGTACATTGGCACGAAGGCGAACCACACGAAGGGCCAGGGCTCGGGCCACAAGATGGCCGTGGTAACGCTGGTCGAGCGCGGTGGCCGCGCCCGTTCCTTCAAGGTGGACAAGGCGACCGTGGCCGAAGTGGTGCCGATCGTTCGCGCCAACGTGTCCAAGGAAGCCAAGCTGATGACGGACGAAGCCCGCTGGTATTGGGGCGTCGGCAAGGAGTTCGTGAGCCATGGCCGCGTCGCTCACAAGCTGGGTGAATACGGTCGCGGCGAAGTCCACACGAACACCGTCGAAGGCTACTACTCGATCTTCAAGCGCGGCATGAAGGGCGTCTATCAGCACTGCAGCGAGCGCCACCTGCAGCGCTATCTGGCCGAGTTTGATTTCCGCTACAGCAACCGCGCCAAGCTGGGCTGCACCGACAAGGAGCGCGCCGATAAGGCCCTAAAGGGCATCGTCGGCAAGCGCCTGACCTATCGGCGGATTAACGAGCGGGCCGAAGCCTCTCCGCTGGGGTAACCGCAAGTTGCGAAAGCTACTAGCCTCTCTTCTCGACAACTAGGGAGAGGGCAATGGATAAAGAACATCAGCTCGTTGAGCTTTCAAGCGCGGTTATGCAGACACAAATCGTGATCTTGGCTGGTTTGATTAATCAGAAGGTCGTTGATGCCGTCGCGATGCGCGATTGGATTCAGGCGTGTATTGACGATCTGAAGCCGGAAGAGCGCGAGAGGGCATATGGGCGCTGTATGCGGCAGGTTGTGTTCGCCTTGGAGAAGAACGCGATTCCTCGGCCACCAGCGCACTAATTTCACGCGCTACGACTCGCATGGTGGCGTTGAACTTATGTGCCGTAATTTCGCGATGCTTGGACATGGAAACCTGCTCCGGTTAGAATCCCAACCGGATCGCGGCACGATCCAAAGCGTTAGCGGCCCCTGACTGGCATCGGGGGCCGTTTTATTTTGCCTGCTTTGCGGCCTTCTTGGAAGCTTTCTTGACCGCCCCCTTGGGTTGTGGGGGAGTCGCGAGCATGCGCTTAACAGCCGCTTCAAAGGCCGGAGTAAGTTTGGGGGAGGACTTGGGCATGAACACACCTAGATCAAAGCCAATTGTGCGCTATGGAAAACCTCGCGGCGCACCACCGAAGTCTCGAAACGCTCTAGCGCCGCGAAGTACAGGAGAGCTTAAGCCAACGGACTTCCTCGTCGAGATTGGCCGCATCATAACACAGTGGGCACACCTGGAAGAACAAATGGCCCAGTTCTTCATGTCTACCCTCCTGGATTCTCCGCAAAACTACACCCATGCGCGACTCATCTTCCGGTCGGTGAATAGCTGTCAACGCCGAGGTAATTCTGACCCACCATTGGCGGTAGTCGCCGGAGTAAAACTGACCCACCCGGGCGCTTGATGCGCTGGTCGGCTGCGGAGG
>WOUR01000066.1 GCA_009772935.1 Rhodospirillaceae bacterium | reverse complement strand
CCCGCACCCGGGCCCGCACCCGGGCCCGCACCCGGGCCGGCACCGGGGTTCACCCGGGAAGCCTTGCCCGGGACGATCTCGCCCGCGGCGTTGGTCTGCGGGACCCAGGGCTTGTCCGGCCGTTCCGGTGCGAGCCGGCTGGCGGACGTGGCGCATCCCGGGAGCGCGAGCGCGGCGAGCCCGGCGAGCGCAAGGGCGAGCCTGCGGTGGCGTGTGTCAGATCGAGACATCGAGCGATTGCCCCTTCTCATTGAGGTCGGGAGAGGCCTCGACGGCGCGCTGCAGCTGGGCCAGTGGCCGGGCGATGAGGGGCGGCAGCTCCGGGGCGCGAGATCCGGCGTCGGGCGCGACGGAGACTGTCAGCCAGGGTGGCAGGAGCCGCGAGAGAGCGTTCGCCTGGTCTGTGCGACTGGCGATCCAGGCCTCGTCGGGGCGGACGGGGACGGGCTCGTAACGGAGGAGCGGAAGTTCGCGCCGGACAGCCCCGAGGCCGGACAGGGCACGGTTCGCGAGCATCCAGCGCGCGTCGCGCTGGTGGGCCCGGGCAATGTCGGTCAGGCCCGCGCGCAGGGACGACAGGGCGGAGTCGATGCGGCGGGCGACACTGACGGGCCAGGCCGCGACGAAGATGACGGCCACGACGAGGTTGCCGAACAGGATGCCGATCACCCTGTCCCGCGCGATGGTCAGGTCGAAGGCCGGTGCGGCCCCCTGGATCACGCAGAGGAAGAACGCGAACGCGAACTGGAAGCCGACGTAGGAGATCCTCGGACTTCCGGCAGCGATCCACCCGGCCGCCACCGTGACGACGAAGACGACCGCCAGCAGCGCCTGGATCGACGTCAGGTGCGGGACGAGGAACACCAGGGCCGCCACGCCGGCGACCGCACCCAGCAGGCAGCCGGCAATGCGCAACGTCAGCTTCTCCACCGTCTCCGCCGCGGTCCCGAGGGCCACGATGTAACAGGTGATGAAGCAGGTATGGATGCCCGGCCAGTCGAGCAGCAGGTAGGCGATGTAGCAGAAGGTCGCCGCGCACGTGGTCTTGAGCGCGTAGTTCAGGTGCTCCGGATTGGTGAAGGCGTCGGGCAGGAAGAAGCCTTCCGGCCGGCGCTCGTCGACGGTCGGCTCAGGACCCGTGGTGCCGGCGAGGGCGGCGATCGCTTCGCCGAGTTCCCGCATCAGCGGCTGAATGTCCGCCGGCAGTCCATCGTCGAGTCCCGCCGGATCGCCGGAAAAGCCGGGCGCGCGCCCGCCGTTCGCGATCGCGTCGGCCGCCGCGTCGATGGCGTCGGCGAGCCCATCGCGCAAGGGCACGGCGAGCCGGAAGTCGGGAGTGCGCCCGAGGAAGAGCGCGATCGACAGGACGATCCCGGTGGCCTCGGCCGCCGTTCGCAGACCGAGCATGTCGGTCAGCGGGGACGACTTCTCGAGTTCGGCGAGCTTCAACCATTCCTCGATCTCGTCGAGACCGTCGTCGAGACAGGCCGATGCCGCGGCGACTGCGGTCGGGGTGGGGGAGCGCAGGACGAGCGCAGCCGCTCGGAGCCGCTCGGCCAGCGCTCGCTCGGCGAGCCGCCGCGGCGTCGGTCCGGCGACGAGGTTGACGGCGATGCTCACCGCGGCGGGAATGGCCGCGAACAGCCAGGCATAGAGCAGGGCGCGCGTAGCGACCTCGCCGGCCGGAACGGACCCCAGCACGTCCAGCGCATAGGCCGCGACCAGCGCCATGGTCCCGGCGATCGGTTTCAGGCGGGTCGCGGACGCCGCAAAGGTCAGGCACAGGGAGACGAGAACGATGGCGACGACGCGCCACAGCGGGTAATCGATCACCAGGATCGCGAGCCCGAACACGAGGGCGATCACGAAGGTCGCTGCGAGGATCATCGCCAGGCTCGTCACGACGCTGCCCGTGCGGTCGCTCTTCATGACGAAGAAGGCGACGTAGGCGGTGAGCGCCGGCTCCGGGGTCTGGTAGACCTCGACGGCGAGCACCGTCAGCACGCAGATCGTCGCCAGCCGCAGCGAGAACTCCATTCGCCCGGGACGCGGTGCCAGCAGGCGCGCGAGCCCGGCGAGGAAGGATTCGGAAGCCTCACCGGCAGGCGGTGCCATGACCGATCTCGACGATGGCGGAGGCGCTCGATCGGACCAGTTCGGGCGGCGGGTTGTCGAGACGCACACGGACAGGGAAGCGCTGGGCGACGCGCACCCAGTTCACGGAGCGTTGGACGTAGGGAAGCGAGCGGGGCAGGTTGAGGAGGTCGGTATTGAGCACGCCGGCGCCGATGCCCTGCACGGTCCCCCTGATCGGCCGGCGGCGATCGATCATCGAGTAGACGGTCGCGCACTCGCCGATGGAGATGAGCCGCAGGTCCATTTCCCGGAAGTTGGCGACGGCCGACCAGGTCGTGTCGGTCACCAGGGTGAACAGCGTCTGCGTCGGCGCGATCATCTCACCTGGAAGGACCGACAGCCCTGCGACGTATCCGGACTGGCTGGCACGCACCGACGTGTCGTCGAGCGAGCGCTGGGCGATGGCGAGGGCGGCGCGCTGTGCCTGTACGGCCGCCTCGGCGCCCGCCTCGGTATCGATGGCCTGCGCCGCTGCCGACTTTTGCTGGAGGGCCTGCACGAGCGAGGTGGCGGCATCGCGCTGCGCGGTCTGGGCCTGGTCGAATTGCAGTTGCGGAACATAGCCCTTGGCCGCGAGGGGACGCAGCCGCTCGACCGTCCTGTTCGCGAGATCGAGGTTGGTTTCCGCGCGCCGGACCTGTTCGACGGCGACGGCCGCCACCGAGGCCTGCGTCGCCACGATGCGGCGTTGCGTTTCGAGCCGCGCCTGCGCCAAGGCGAGGTTCGCTTCCGCCTGGTCGACGGCCAGCCGATAGGGAACAGGGTCGATCTGGAACAGCAATTCCCCGCGCGTGACATGGTCGTTCTCGGCCACGGGGATGGCGACGATGCGGCCGCCGACCGCGGCGGCCACATGCACCAGGTCGGCGTCGATCGTGGCGTCGTCGCTCGAGGGTTGCCGTTCGACCAGGCGGAACACGTAGGAGCCCAGCGCAATGGCGCCGACGATAATGGCCAGCGAGACCATCGTGCCGACCGTGCGGCTGCGGAGGGAGATCGGGGGCATCGCGCTATTGCCCGAACCAGGCCAGCCACGCGACGAACGCGGCGATGCAGCCGATCGACGTGCAGACGAGGAGTTGGAACGGCAGCAGGAGGGCGAGACCCGAGACGACCAGCAGGGCGCGCGCGGCAAGCGCCGCGACGATCCCGACCAGGGCGCACAGCATCCAGCCGGGGAAATAGGCGCCGGCCACCGGGAAGGAAGGCGCACCCGAAAGTCCGCATCCCGCCAGCGAGAGCGCCACGAGAGGCGTCGGTAACGTGCGGCAGGCCATGGCGAACCTCGACATATCAGGCAAGGAGAAGCAGCCAGCCTGCCGCGATCAGCATGCTGATCAGCGACACCGGCACGCCGGCGCGGGAGAACTCCGCCAGGGAGACGGGCGCGCCGCGCTTGGCCGCTTCCTCCACGACGATGATCCCCGCCAGACTGCCGAACACCACGACGTTGCTCGCCATCGCCGTGCCCAACGCCATTGCGGCGCCCGTCTGCTCCGGGTTGCCGCCCTGGATGTAGGGCATGAGGAGCAGGACCGCGGGATTGTTGCCGACGATGTCGCTCACAACGCCGCTCCCGACCAGCAGAGTCACCGGATGCCTGAGGTCGAGACCCCATTGCGTGAGGTCCGCGATCATCCGCTGCGGAATGCCGGTGCTGGCGAACGCGGCATTGACCACGAACAGCCCGCCCAGAAGAATGAACAGGTCGCCGTCGACGTGTTTCATGACGTCGGCAGAGGCGATGCGGCGGTTCAGCAGCAGCACCGCGCCCGCAGCGAGGGCGATCAGCTCGCGCGGCCAGGTGGTCAGGCAGAAGGCTGCTACCACCAGCACGGTCACGACGGCGGCCTTGGCGATCTCGACCCGGTCGAGCGGCACCTGGGCCGGCACCTGGGGAGACTGAGCGGCGGCTGACGCAGGAGCGGCTTCATCGAGCATCCAGCGTCCCCGGTACAGCACCACGAGCACGGCCCAGATCGCGACCAGAGACAGGAGCGACGGCAGCATGGCCGCGCGCAGGAGCCCGATGAAGTCGAGGTCCAGCCCCTGGGCGATGATCATGTTCTGCGGGCTGCCGATGATGGTGCCGGCCGATCCCGAATTGGCGGCGAACGCGAAGCCGAGCAGGAAGGGCGTGGTGTTGAGTCGGCGGGCCAGGCAGAGCTGCACCAGCAGGGGGACCATGGCGACCACGACGACGTCGTTCGTCAGGATCGAGGACAGCACGCCCGAGGTGACGATCATCACGGCGAGCAGCTTTGCGGGCCCGAGCTCGAGCGCGGCGGCACGGGCCGCGAGCCAGCCATAGAAGCCGGAGACGGAGAACGCGCCCGACACGATCATCAGGCCGAACAGCAGCGCCATGGTCGGAAAGCTCACCGACGCCCAGGCGGCGTCCACGTCGATCTTCCCGAACACCAGCATGGCGATGGCGCCGAGCAGGGCCGCGCCCGTGCGGTCGACGCGAAAGCCCGGGAGTCGCCCCACCGCCATCGCGACGTAGGTCGCGAGGAAGATCGCGACGGTCAGGGCCATGGCGCCGGCCGACCGTTCGGGACGGCCCTCATTCCTTCGCCGCCTTGTGGTAGGCCTTGCGGATCCGGTCGAGGTCGACGGTGGGCTGGGGCATCTGCAGCTTCATCCCTTCCATCGCCCCGCAGATGATCTGTGAGACCGCGAGGTTGCGGAACCACTTGTGGTTCGACGGGATGACATACCATGGCGCCCTGTCCGTCGAGCAGCGCTCCAGCATCTCCTCGTAGGCCCTGACGTAGTCGTCCCAGTATTCGCGTTCCTTGTAGTCGCTGTCGCTGATCTTCCAGCGGCGCGCCGGATCGTCGAGCCGCTGCTTGAAGCGCTCGAGCTGCTCTTCCTTCGAGATCCAGAGGAAGAACTTGAGAATCGTCGTGCCGCTGTCGACCAGCAGCTTCTCGAAGGCGTTGATGTGGTCGTAGCGGAGGGCCCAGGTTTCCTTCGGCGCGAGATCGTGCACGCGCACCACCAGCACGTCCTCGTAGTGCGAACGGTTGAAGATTGCCACCTGGCCGAGTTCCGGCGCATGATGGTGGACGCGCCACAGGAAGTCGTGGCTGCGTTCCTCGGCCGTGGGCTGCTTGAAGCCCGTGACGGTGCAGCCCTGGGGATTCATGGCGCCGATGACGTGCCGGCAGACCCCGTCCTTGCCCGCGGCATCGATGCCCTGCAGCACGATGAGCAGGGAATGGGCGCGCTCGGCATAGAGCGTGTATTGCAACGTCCCGAGCTTCTCGAGATAGGCGGCGATCTCAGGCGCCGCCGTATCGCTGGATTCGTGCTTGCCGTGGGAGCCGGGATCGATGTCCTTGAGCCTGACCTTGTGTCCCGGCGCCACGACCAGCTCGCGTGCGTAGTTCATCGCGGCACTCCCTTTCAGCTCATGGACTTCGGGCGCAGGGGCACGTGGCTCTGCAGCGATTGTGTGACGATCGACGCACTGCGCAGGCGGCCTGCCGTGCGATTGTCGATCGTCCGTTCCGTCGCAAGGCGAACCGCACCGAGCACGACCATCCAGGCGAGATTGTAGGCCCACACCGCGGCGATCGTCCCCCAGGAGATCGCGGGCACCAGCCAGCCGAAGCCGCACATCAGGGCGGCCACGACCTGCGTGGCCGCAATGGCGCCGAACAGCGGCGCTGCGGGAAAGGGAGGCAGGAAGAACCAGCGTTCCGTACGGGTGACGAACAGCAGGAGATGCCCGCCGACCACGAGTTGCAGGAAGACCGCGGTCTGCAGATGGGCGCGGTCGTCGAGCGCGAACCAGGCGTTCCAGGCCGGGTTGGACAGTACCTCCATGCCGATCAGCAGCAGGCCGAAGGCCTGGGCCACGGAGAACAGGCCGAGCACTGCCGACACCGAAAGCAGCCGCGTCATCCGCCAGCGGATCGGACGCTCGGAGACCGGCGTGTTGTCGTAGGCGATGGTCATGATCGGGATGTCGTCGAGCAGCGACATGATGACGATCATGACGGCCGTCAGCGGCTGGAAGCCCAGCGTGATCGACGACAGCACCACCAGGAACATGATCGTCATGGTGAGGGCGACGCGATAGATCGTGTAGCTGGTGATGCGGCCGAAGATGCGACGCGCCTCGTCGATGGCGCTGTTGATCACCGAAAGGCCCGGAGAGGTCAGGATCAGCGCGGCCGCGCCGCGGGCGGCGTCGGTGGCGCCGGACACCGCGGTGCCGCAGTCGGCCTGCTTCAGGGCCGGCGCGTCGTTCACGCCGTCGCCGGTCATCGCCACCAGGTGGCCGCGGCCCTGCAGGGCCTTGACGATGGCGTACTTGTGCTCCGGGAAGACCCTCGCAAACCCGTCCGCCGCCTGGATCGCATCGACGATCTGTGGCGGCACATTGTTGGGGTCCATGTCCTTCGGGAAGGCGTCGGCCGCGGCGATGATGTTGGTGCCGAGCCCGAGCTGCCGCGCGGTCTCGCGGGCAATCGCGGTGTCGTCGCCGGTGATCATCTTGATGGTCACGCCCTTGGCGCGCGCGAGGTCGATGGTCGCCTTCGAATCGTCGCGCGGCGGATCGAACATCGGCAGGATGCCGAGCAGCTGCCAGGTCACCCCGGCATCGTCCGAGCGCGCCACGCCCAGCGCACGGTAACCCCGCGCGCCCAGCTCCTCGACCGTCTTGTGCACGGCCGCAACGGCCTTTTCGTCGGCCTTGACGAGATCGGCGATCACCTGCGGCGCCCCCTTGGAGACGACGATCTCGCGTCCGTCGGGCGTCGTCACGTGCGCCGAGGTGCGCTTGGTGACGGGATCGAAGGGCGTGAAGCTGGTCTGCTTCCAGGCCTTCAGGGACCCCGGGTCCGCCAGCGCCTCGATCACGGCCGTGTCGATGGCGTCGCGGTCCTCGGCCTTCGAGGCCAGCGCGCCGGCGAGCACCACTTCCTGCCCGTCCCTTGCGGAGAACAGGATCGGGTCGCCGAGCTTGAGCTGGTTCTTGGTGAGCGTGCCGGTCTTGTCGGAGCAGAGGATGTCGACCCCCGCCATCTCCTCGATCGCCTCCAGCCGCGACACGATGGCCTTCTGGTGCGACAGCGCGAGCGCACCCAGCGCCATGGTGACGGAGAACACCGCGGGCATCGCGACCGGGATCGAAGCCACCAGCAGGACGAGCACAAACTGCAGGATCCGGAGCGCATCGGCGGTGCTCCAGGCGTCAGCCACGACGATGTCGTGATAGACACGAAAGGCGACCATCACGGCGGCCAGCACCAGCGCCAGCACGATCAGGAAGTTGCCGATCTGGAACATGGCCTTCTGCGCGTGGCTCGCCGCGCCGGCGCCGGCCACCAGCCTGGCGGTGCGGCCGAAGAAGGTGTGGGAGCCGGTGGCGATCACCACGCCCTCCATCTCGCCCTGCTTCACGACGCTGCCGGAATAGGCTTCGTCGCCGGTCTTCTTGGCCACGGGCAGCGATTCGCCGGTGAGGGCGGACTGGTCGATCGCCGCGTAGTCGCCGCCGACCAGGCGCAGGTCGGCGGGCACGATCTCGCCCAGGCGGATCTTCACGATGTCCCCCGGCACCAATGTCGAGGCGGCGATATGGACCCACGCTCCGTCGCGTCGCGCCGTGGCCGCGGGCGCCAGTCCCTTCTTGAGGGCCGCCAGCGCGTTCGAGGCCTTGAGGTCCTGCCACAGATCGAGCGCGGCGTTGAACAGCAGCAGCGCGGCGATGATGGCGAAGTCTTCCCAGTGGCCGAGGAATGCCGAAATGGCCGCCGCCGCCTCGATGAGATAGGCAATCGGTCCCATGAAGCAGCCCAGGAGCTTCGCGGCGAGGCTCTTCTCCTTCTCGACGATGGCGTTGGGACCGTACTGGCCGAGGCGCCGGTCAGCCTCCGCTGCCGACAGACCGGTCGCGGGACCCGTGTCCAAGGCGGCGAGCACGCGCTCAATGGGAAGCTTTTCGAGATCGGCCACGGTCGCGGCGTCCTTGCCGGGGTGGCTGGTCGTTGCGGCAGTGTCCATGGCCATCGCCCCCGGTTTCGTTATCCGCTGTTCGCCATCGCCAGCCGAGAGCGCGGGCAGAAATGATCCTCCAATCATACTTATTGGAATGGCATGGGGTGGGAACATGATCTGGATCAAGGAAGCGGCGGCCCGCTTCAGGCTCAGGGCGATCCTCCGCGGCTCGAATCGAGCCGCCACCGGCGTACGGTCAGCCGCTCGCGCCGTCCCTTGATCGTCACGGAGTCCTCGGCGCCGAAGCCGCGGTCTCCGGCGGTGCGTACCGTATCGGTGTCCACGACGAGTTCGCCGCGCGCGGCGATGCTGCACAGGCGGGCCGTGATGTTCACGCTGTCGCCGATTATGGTGAAGTCCATCCGGTCCGCTGAGCCCACGGTGCCGGAGATCACGTCGCCGGTATAGATCCCGATGCCGACGCCGCGGGGAAACTCCATCTGGTCCAGGCGGCGCAGGGCCTCGCGCGCCGCCGAAATGGCACGTACTTCCGCCCGGTCGCCTTGAAAGCGCGCCAGCACCGCGTCGCCAATCAGCTTGTCGACGTCACCTCCGCCGCGGTCGATCTCATCGACGATGATCGCCATCACCCGATTCAGGAAGCCGATCACCTGTTCCGGCTCGTTCACCTCGGAATACGAGGTGAAGTCGCGGATATCCGAGTACAGCAGCGTGCAGCGCGCTCGTGCGGAACGGATACCGCCGCCCGTGCCGACGGCCCGATGCACGGCCTGCGATGCCGCTCCCGAGAGCAGCCTTTCCAGCCGTGCGCGAAGATCGGCCAGCAACGCCGCTCGCCCAGTGATGTTGTGCTGCGCCAGGACGACCATGCGTGTCATGGCCACCATCAACCCCAGCAGGATCAAGCTCGGCACGCCGGCTGCGGCCGCGCCGGCGCGCCAGAGCAGCGCATTCAGGTGGTCGACCGGTTCGTACAACTCGAACACCACCGGCGCGCTGCCAGGCACGGCAACCAGCACGTACAATTCGTAGAGCGCCGATCCGTTGGGATCGACTCGGTACACGACCGAGCTTTCGCCGCGTTCGGCGGCCGCATAGGCCGCACTGCGATCGATGGTCCCGATCCGTCGGGTGTCGGTGTCAAACTGGATGACACCGCCGTTGGCATAGATCTTCAGCGCGGTGAGATCGAGTTCGCGCACCTCCCGGGCCAACTCGGCCAGCAGTACCTGCCCTTCGGGCTCGGCATAGATCGGGCGAGGTGCATCGCCGCTCTTGAGGCGATGCCACGGTTTCGGCGCCACCTCGGTCATCGCGCGGTCGATGACCTGAGCTCGCCGCATTGCCTGTTCGAGATAGATGCCCTCGACGAGCTCCCGGGCGCCATACATCGTGAGGGCAGCCGAGACCACCAGCAGCAACGCGAGACCCGGCAGGATGAAGCGCACGAAGGATCGCAACAGCGGATAAGGCTGGTCGAACCGGGCCTGCTCGCCTGCCTCCGTCTTCACGCGACCACTATCCCGTCAGCGCCCGCCGCCCCGCAGCATGCGCGCAAGCGTGCGGTCGTGCAGCACCCAATGGTGGATGAGCGCGGCGGCTGCATGCAGGGCGGCGAGGATCACCAGCGCGTTGGCCAGGACCTCATGCACTTCCTTCATCGAGCGCGCGAACGCGCGATCGGCGGTCCACGGCGAGCCGATCTCGGAAAGGCCGAACAAGGGCAGGGGCTGACCGCGCGCGAACTGCACCGCGATGCCGATCACCGGCACCAGGAGCAGCAGTCCATACAGCGTGTAGTGCGCAAGCCGGCTGGCACGATCGCCCCATGTGCCAAACGTGGTGGGCTCCGGGAGCGGCGGCGGATCGATCGCGCGCCACAGCATGCGCACCGCGAGCACCACCAGGATCGCGAGCCCGGCGGCGATATGGATGGCCAGTCCGATCGCGCGGGCCTCGCCCTTCGGCACGGTGTCCCCGAACGTGCCCACCGCCCAGGCGATCAGCACAAGGAGGACGGTGATCCAATGCAGGGACCGGGAAACGGCGCCGTAGCCGTTGGCCGAATTGCGCAATTGCATCGAAGGCCTCCTTTGGAGTCTCCGATGCGACCGATGCGGCTGCATGTCATTGATTTGAGTCAAGGTCGGAGGGAACGCGTCGCGGGCGCCAGCCCGGGGCGAGGCATTGGCACCGAGGGTGTTCAGGTGACGTTCAGATTGGGGGCGTAGCCAGCAGTCGACCCCTGACCGGAGACTCCGATGCCCATCCCGCAAACCAAGGTCTACCTGGGCACCGCCCTGTCCATGGCCCGGGCCCTGCGTTTCCTGCCAAATGCCAGCGGCGATTTCAGTCTTACGGTCTCGACGTCGCCCGCTACGAAGTGGCTCGGAAGCGTCGGCGACCTCGACGGCGACGGACTGCCCGACTTCATCTTCGGAGCGCCGGGTGACGACGACAAGGCGCCAGATGCGGGTCGCGTCCTCGTGCAGCTCGGCGCGGCGTCTCCAGGCACGACACTCACGATCACCGATTCGCTTACCAATATCATAATCGACGGCGTCAACGCGGGTGATCGCGCCGGCGCCGCGGTCGGCTCCATCGGCGACCTCAACGGGGACGGGCGCGGGGAAATCCTAGTCGGTGCGCCAGGCATGGAGAACGGTGCGGCGGCGGATGCGGGCGCCGCCTTCGTCGTGTGGGGCATGGCGTCCCCCGGCGGCGTCGATCTCGGCGATCCGTTCTCAGCCGGCGGCGGTGGATTCGTGATGAAGGGCGAGGCTGCCGGCGACGCGGGAGGCTCCGCGCTGACTTCGGTCGCCGACCTGAACGGCGACGGCAAGGCGGAGATCGTCGTCGGGTCACCGGGCAACGATGCCGGCGGGACAGATGCCGGCGCGGCCTACGTGGTGTGGGGCAGGGCCACGGGCTCGATCGTGAACCTGACCAGCGTCGCATCAGGTACGGGCGGTTACAAGATCGTCGGTGAAGCGGCCGGCGACGGGGCCGGACTGGTCGTCGGGACGGTGGGCGATCTCAACGGCGACGGCAAGGCGGAGATCTTGGTCGGTGCGCCCAGCAGCAATGCGGGTGGCGACCAGTCGGGTGCGGTCTACGTCGTGTTTGGCAAGAGCACGACGAGCACGGTGCTGCTGGGAACGGTTGCCGGTGGCACCGGTGGGTTCCGCATCAACGGTGTAGCCGGTGACCAGGCGGGTTCCGTGCTGACGGGGGTGGGCGACGTCAACGGCGACGGCAAGGCCGATATTCTCGTCGGTGCGCCGGGCTCGGACAGTGCCTATGTCGTGTTCGGAAAGAGCGGGTCGGCCCAGGTCGATCTCGCGAACGTCGCCAACGGCGTCGGCGGCTTCCGGATCATCGCCGAATCAGGTGGCGACTTGGCGCGGATGTCGGTCGCCGGCGGTGTCGATCTAAATCGCGATGGCGTCAGCGACCTGGTCATCGGCACCCCCGACAATGGCGAAGGCGGCTTCGAAGGGGGCGCGGTCTATGTCGTCTGGGGTGGCGGCGCGGGTACCGTTGACCTGTCACTGGTGGCACAGGGAATCGGTGGAGCCAAGGTGGTCGGCGATGCCGGCAGTCTGACCGGCGCCACCGTGGCGATCACCTCCGACGTCGACGGCGACGGCACGTCGGATCTCATGATCGGCGCCCCCGGCAGCGGCGAAAGTGCCTATGTTCTCTTTTCCGATCCGAGCTGGCAGCCCGACACCAACATCTATGGCACCAACGGCGACGACGTGATCGATGTCGGCTATGGCGGCCAGTACGTCGTCGGGGCAGGCGCCGACAGCATCCTGGGCCTCGACGGTAACGACACGATCAATGGTGGCGGCGGCGACGACACGATCGAGGGCAATGGCGGTGACGACGCGCTGTTCGGAGACGCCGGCAATGACTGGCTCGACGGCGGTACCGGCAGTGACCTCATGACCGGCGGCGACGGCAACGACAGCTATGTCGTCGACACGCCGCTCGATGCGGTGGCGGAGCTGCCGGGCGGCGGCATCGATACCGTCTACGCGGCCAGCGACTATGCGCTCGGTGCGGAGGTCGAGAATCTGGTTCTGACCCAGGCCGGCGCCGGCACCGGCAACGAGCTCGACAACCAGATCACGGGAAGCGACGGGAACGACGTCATCGATGGCGCGGCGGGCGCCGACCTGATGGCCGGCGGGCTGGGCGATGACAGCTATGTGGTCGACACTGCCGGCGACGTCATCAGCGAGTTGCCGGGCGGCGGATACGATACCGTGTACGCCGGTGTCGACTATACGATCGCAGCCGAAGTCGAGGCGCTTGTCCTGCAGGGTGCGGCACGGCACGGCACAGGCAACGCAAAGGGCAACGCTTTGCTCGGAACTGTCGGCAACGACACGTTGGATGGGGCGGGTGGCGCCGACACGATGACCGGAGGTCTCGGCGACGACACCTACATCGTCGACAATGCGGTGGACGCGATCGTCGAGGCGGCTGGGGGCGGCACCGACACGGTCATTGCCTCGGTCGATTTCACGCTCGGGAGCGAGGTCGAGAACCTGACCCTGACCGGCCTGGCGCGCAAGGCCACGGGCAATGTCCTGGATAACGTGCTGACGGGCACCGCCTTCGAAGACGTGCTGGATGGCAAGGCCGGAGCCGACACGATGATCGGCGGATCCGGCAACGACACCTACTACGTCGACGACGTGCTCGATTCGATCGTCGAGCTGACCGGTGGCGGGATGGACACGGTCGTCGCGTCCTTCGACTACACGCTTTCTCCGGGCGAGATCGAGAATCTGGTCCTGGCGGGAGGCGCGCATGCCGGTACCGGCAACGCCAGCAGCAACACGCTGACCGGCGGGAGCGGCAACGACACGCTGGACGGCGGCGGCGGTGGCGACACCCTGATCGGGGGCACCGGGGACGACCGTTACATCATCCGCTCCGTCCTTGATGTCGTGACCGAATCGGCCGGCGGCGGCATCGACACGGAAGTCGCTGACTTCAGCGTCACGCTGGCCGACAACGTCGAGAACCTGGAGATCTCGGGCGATGGTTCCGTCGGCACTGGCAATGCCCTGGACAATGTGCTTACCGGCGCCATGGGCGCGCAGACGCTGGCCGGCGGTGCCGGCGATGATACCTATTACATCGACAATGCCGGCGACCTCGTGGTCGAGGAGCTGGGTGGCGGCATCGATACGGTCGTGAGCAGCGTGGATCTTGCGGGCATCCCGGCCAATATCGAAAACATCCGGCTGACGGGCCCGGCGCACAGCGCAATCGGCAACGACGGCAGCAATCGCCTGTCCGGCGGCAGCGGGAACGACCAGCTCGACGGCGCCGGCGGCGACGATCTCGAGCTCGGCGGCGATGGTGACGATACGCTGATCTCGAACGCTGGCCGCGACACCCTGTCGGGCGGCGCCGGGGACGACGTTTACAAAGTCGCCGGCGGCTCGGTCGAGATCGAGGATTTCCTGGGTCACGACAAGCTCGATGCAAGCGACGCGACCGGCAACAGCTACATCGACCTCAGTGGCGCGAGCGACAGCGTCATCGAGGGTCAGGTCTGCCACTTCAAGGGCGGGGGCACGAGCGCTGCGCCGCTCGACGTGCAGTTCCTGCAGGATCTCACCGGATCTTTCGGAGACGACATCGCCACCGTGCGTGGGCTGGTGCCGCAGATCGTCTCCGCGCTGCAGGCGGTACAGGTGGACAGCCGTTTCGGCGTGACTTCGTTCGTCGACAAGCCGGTGTCGCCCTTCGGTGCGACCGGCGAGTGGGTCTACAATCTCGAGCTCGGGATGACGGCCGATCCTGCCGCGCTCGCCTCCACCTACAATGCCTTGGCGATCCGCTACGGCGCCGACGCGCCCGAGTCCCAGATCGAGTGCCTCATGCAGGTGGCGCTGCACACGGTCGAGACCGGCTTCCGGGCGGACTCCGCTCGCTTCGTCGTGTTGTTTACCGACGCACCCTACCACCAGGCGGGCGACGGCGCGGCGGCCGGTATCACGACGCCGAACAACGGCGACAACCAGACTCCGGGAAACGGTGCGCTCGAGGACTATCCGCTGGTGCAACAGGTCAGGACGGCGATCGAGGCGGCCAACATCATACCGATCTTCGCCGTCGCAAATGGCAACGAGTCCACCTACCAGGGGCTTGTCGGAAATCTGGGCCGTGGCGCGGTCGTGTCGCTTACAAGCAACAGCAGCAACATCGTGTCGGCGATCACCGCCGGCATGGCGGCAGTGACCACGACACATATCGAGGACGCCGTCGGCGGCGTCGGGAACGACACCTTGAAGGGCAACGATGGCGACAACGTCCTGTCCGGCGCGGCGGGCAAGGACAAGCTTTACGGCGGGTCCGGCACCGACACGCTCGACGGCGGGGTCGGCAACGACGCCATGCTCGGCGGAGCCGGCGACGACATCTACTTCGTCAATGCGAGCGGCGACAGGGTCTACGAAACCGTGGACGCCACGGCCGGTGCCGCCGATTCCGGCGGCCTCGACTGGGTCCATAGCGCCATCTCGTACAATCTCGACGCCTATGCGGGATTGCGTTTCGTGGAGAAGCTGAGCTTGACCGGCGCCGCCAACCTGGCCGGATACGGCAACGCCCTCGACAACACGCTGATCGGCAACGCGGGCAGCAATCTCCTCGACGGCAAGGCCGGCGCGGACGCGATGATCGGGGGGATGGGCAACGACACGTACTATGTCGACAACGCCGGGGACCAGGTGGTCGAGGCGGCCGGCCAGGGGAGCGATACGATCTGGAGCACGGTCAGCTACAGCCTGACCAACGCCCAGGCGGTCGAGGCACTGTACGCCAGCGGCCCGGCCGGCCTGACCCTCCAAGCCAACGATCTCGGCGTGTCGCTCTTCGGCGGTGCCGGTATCGATACCCTGGTCGGTGGCGCCGGCGCCGACATGCTCTATGGCGGGGGTGGCGCCGACTTGCTGCGCGGTGGAGCGGGCAACGATATCTATTATGTCGACAATGCCGGAGATCAGCTGTTCGAGACGCTTACGTTCGACCCATCTGATACGAACGATGCCGGCGGAATCGATCGGGCGCTCAGCACGGTGTCGTATGACCTTTCGGCGAGCAATGGCGCGAAGTTCATCGAGAAGCTCACGCTCACCGGCAGTGACGCCATCGACGGCACCGGAAACGACCTGGCCAACACCCTGGTCGGCAACGGAGCGGCCAATACCCTGAGCGGTGGTGCCGGCAGGGACACGCTGAGCGGTGGCGCCGGCGACGATCGGCTGATCGGCGGCACCGGAGCCGATGTGCTCACCGGTGGGACCGGCAACGACAGCTTCGTCTTCGCCGCCGTCGCCGACCAGGGAGATGCCGTCAAGGATTTCCTTGTCGGCACCGACTTGCTCGAGTTCTCCGCCTCCGGTTTCGGTGGGGGGCTGGTGTCCGGCGAGGCGGCTATGGTGGTGAATGCCGCCAGCTCTGCCACCGCGATGGGCGGTTCCACTGGCTACTTCATCTTCGACGACGCAGGGAAGGGGTTGGGCACTCTCTATTGGGACGCGACCGGTGGGAGCGGGGCGGACGCGGTGGCAGTTACGATCCTGTCGGGCGTGACCGGACTGGCCGCGACCGACTTCCTCATCGTGTAACGATTCAGCCGGGGACCGCGGGCAGCTCGACGCAGGCCCGCGTGCCACCGGTCGTCGAGGGTTCCAGCCAGACGCGACCCCCATAGTGCGCCACGAGTTCGCGCGTTACGGCGAGACCAAGGCCAAAGCCAGGCACCGATTCGTCGAGGCGGGCTCCGAGGGTGAAGACCGTTTCGCGGGCGCTCTCGGGTATGCCGGGCCCGTCATCCTCGATGGTCAAGGTCACCAGTCCGCGGACACGGCCGGCGGACAACCGCACGGCCGAGCGGGCCCACTTGGCGGCGTTGTCGGCCAGGTTGCCGACGATCTCGCTGAAGTCTTGCGCATCGCAGGCGACCACGAGGTCCTCGGCGGCATCGAGGCGAAACTCGATGCCGCGCCGCCGGTTGAGCTGCGCCAGGGCAGAGACCACGTCCGTCAGTATCCCCTTCACGGCGCAGGCGAGCCCCAAGGTGCCACGGGCTGCGGCGCGCGCCCGAGCCATCTCGAAGTCGATCTGCCGTTGCATCTTCAGGCACTGGCCCTTGACGACCTTGGCGGACTCGGCCTGCCCGGTTGCCTCCAGTTGCTGCGCCTCGTCGAGCAGGACCGCCAGAGGGGTTTTCAGGGAGTGCGCCAGGGTACCCGCCTGGGTCCTCGCACGCCGCAGCATCTCGGTGTTGCTGCCGATCATTGCGTTCAAATCCTGGACCAGAGGCGCCACCTCCTGGGGCAAGCCGTCGGGCAGGCGTTCGACCCGGCCGCTCCGCACCTCGGTCAGGGCCCGCCGCAGCCGGACAAGCGGCCACAGGCCCACGGTCACCTGGAGAACGGCCGCCCCGGAGAGACCGAGCGCAATCACGGCGAGAGACGCGGCCAGCGTCATATCGAAGTGGGAGAGCTCGGCGTCGAGCGCGCTTTGCGCCAGGGCGATCGACATCTGCAGGGGCGGTTCGCCGCCACCCGGGCGCACGATCTGCTGGTAGAGGCGCAGCGTCCCGAGACTGGTGACCACCCTCTGCGGCCGATCCAGGTCGGCAGCGTCAAAGGGCAGGGAGACATCCTGCAGGGAAGGCGAGCGCAGGACCTGGCCTCCAGCTCCTTCGACCTGCCAATAGAGCCCTGAGTTGTGGGCGGCAAAGCGGGGATCGCTGAGCGGTCGCGGCACGGCCAGTGTGCCGTCCGGACGCCGTTCCACCAGGCCGCGCAGTTCCTCGGAATGGTCCGTCAGGTCGTGGTCGACCTGCCGTACCACCAGTTCCTCGAAAAGCCGTGACAGGACGAGGCCGCTCAACAGCAGGCCGACCGAGATCCACAGCACCGCGCCGACGATGAGGCGAGCCCGGAAGCTATTCCGCAGCATCACCGTCACCCCCGAGGCGATAGCCCAGGCCGCGGACCGTGCGGATCGTGCCGTGGCCGAGCTTCCTCCGCAGTCGGGCGACGTAGACCTCCACGGTGTTGGACTGGCGGGGAGCGTCGAACGAATATACGTGGTCGACTAGGTAGTGGACTCATAAGCTCTGAGCCAGAGTCGGGCTGAAGCGAGAGCGACGACAGCGAGGAAGTTCCTTGCGAGCTTGTCGAAGCGGGTGGCGAC
>WOUR01000065.1 GCA_009772935.1 Rhodospirillaceae bacterium | reverse complement strand
CGACTGGAGGTCACCAGACTATGTCGAGGCACTGAAGGACCTCGATCGTGCCGGATTCGCGTGGGAATTCCTGCGGCGCAACCCGGCATACCGAGACGATTACGACAAAATTGCTGAAGACCCCGACAAGCAGGAACTGAGCCCAGCGGCGGTTGGCCGGCGCTGGGGGCTTTCCTTTCGCCTGCGATCCGGCCCTCGACGCCTCTGCCGCGCCGGTTCTATGGCGGCCGGATCTGTTACCCCCTGCAGTGATCCTCGTTCCTGCACCTGACGGCTTCAGTCACGCTTATCGCTTCGAGACTCTTGCCGACCTATCGCCATTGTTGGGTACGGAACGTAGCGGCGAGCGCCATTGCGTTGTGAACGACTGCGATGGCCCGCATCGCCTGTGGCTTCAAGGCTTGGGCACGACGATGCCGATGGCGGCACTCGTTCCTCTGGATGAGACCGTTCTACTCCGTCTTGCCGGCCTGTTGCGCTTCAAGCGTCGCCTCGACGGCCGTCCGGCGGGAGCCCTCCCGCGTGCCTGGCGGATAACGGCCCGCCTGCGCAAACGACTCCTCGGCATGATCCGTGTGCTGGACGGGCGCCTGGAGGGAGCGAGCTATCGTGAGATCGCGCAGGCGCTTTATGGCGCGGAGGCCGTCGCCCGTTACCCCTGGAAGACCTCATCCATCAGGGGGCAGACGATCCGATTGGTCGCAGACGCAGTGGCGACGATGAACGGGGGTTATCGAAAGCTGCTGCGCGCAAGCCGCTAGCAGCAGTGCGTTCCCGCGCTGGCCACGGGCGGCGGGGTGCCGCCGACAAGGCAAACCACTTCGTCATCCGCCTGCGCCGTCCTCCTCCGCCACGGTGATCGTTATCCCGCCGTCACCGCCGACGGCTCTCGCCAGGATCATGGAGGTTCTCCCATGCCCGATCCCGCCGCCGGCCTGCCGCCACGGTTTCTCCGCACCGCTGAAGCAGCGCGCTTTCTCAGCCTCTCGGGGCGCACTTTGGAGAAGCATCGTACCTATGGCACGGGCCCAACCTACCGAAAGATCGGGGGACGGGTCGTCTATGCCGTGGAAGACCTCAAGGCTTGGGCCGATCGCGGCGCCAAGACCTCGACGTCCGATCCTGGCGCCGGGACGGTGCTGCCGGCAAAGCCGCGGATGGCAGCTTCTTTCGCCGTTCCCACCCGCGCGCGACGCTGATCGGAGCCGGAGGGTGACTATTCAGCATGGGCGGGCGAGCGAGCGGGAGCAGCTCGATCTTTTCCGGGCGCTGCCCGGTGATCTCGCGCCACGCGACGCCCAGGATCTCATGGCCTATCCATTCTTCTCCCTGGCCAAGTCCAGGCGCGTCCGGCCGATCGAATACCGCACTGGAGCCGTCGCGATCCGGGTCGAGGCCGTGCCCGACCACGGCATGGCAACCATCTGGGACGCCGACGTGCTGATCTGGGCTGCCTCGCAGATCGTGGAGGCGAGAGACGCCGGATTGACGACCTCCCGTCTAATGGCTGCGACTCCCTACGAGATCCTGACCTTCGTCGGCCGCGGCGCCGGCGCACGGGATTACGATCGCCTGAAGGCCGCGCTCGACCGGCTGCAGTCGACCACCGTGCAGACCTCCATCCGCCAGCCGGCAGAACGGCGGCGTCACCGCTTCTCCTGGATCAACGAATGGAAGGAGACAGCCGACGCGAACGGCCGCCCGCTCGGGCTCGAGTTGATCCTGCCGGACTGGTTCTATGCCGGCGTGCTGGACGATGCGCTGGTGCTCACCATCGACCGGGCCTACTTCGATCTGACGGGTGGGCTGGAGCGCTGGCTCTACCGTGTCGTGCGCAAGCATGGCGGTCGCCAGCCTGGCGGCTGGAGCTTCGATTTTCTGCATCTCCACGCCAAGTCCGGCAGCCTCTCGCCGCTAAAGCACTTCGCCTACGATCTGCGCGAGATCGTGCGCCGCCAGACGCTGCCAGGCTATCGGCTGGTCATCGAGCGCGGTCCGCGCGGCGCCGAGCGTCTCGCCTTCACGCCGGTCCTCCGCGACCCGTTCGTGACGACGTTGCATCGAGACGGGGGAACCTCCCGCCCTGGGGACAAGCTGTGACACGCCTCGTGCTATCGGGGACGGCGACTATCGTGCCATCGGGGACCCGATCCTCGTGCTATCGGGGACCGCAATCGCGGAAAAGTCCTTGGCCCTCAACAGGTTGGTGCGGCCGTAACTTCTATAACTCAGATTCCTTCGGAATCTGTCTAACGGACCGCACTCATCCACCGTCGGGGATAACAGGTTGCCCGGTAAGGGAACTGTCCTTGCGCGTGCCTCCGACACGGGACGGAGGTGCCGCTTGAGCGCCCTCACGCATGTCGAGCTCCTGTGGCTCGAGAAGCAGACCGAGCATTGGATCCGCTTCGGCCGAGCCGCAGAGGAGCAGATCCTCGACCGGCGGCGGCGTGTCCTGTCTTTCCCTCCCGGCAGCATCTTCGCCTTCGTGCGCTGGGCGGCCAACGACTACGGCACGGTCGCGTCGCGGATCGACATCCTGCGTGCCGTCCGGTCCAGCGAAGCCTGCGCAACTGTTCCGTTTGTACGCCCTGGCGCCGACATCCTGCTGCGTACGTCCGGCTGGCCGAAGGTCAAGCACGTGCTGCAGATGATCGACGTCGTCGAGGCGCTGGGCATCGATGCGGCCGATGCAGCACCGGACTATTGGCGTCACGTTCACAATCGTCTGTCGGTCGGCGAAGCGCTGAGGCCCTACACTTTGGCGCGGCACAAAGCCTGGCTCCTTCGGCAGCGGATTGACCCATGACCGGCCGGGCCCTGATCCTCGTCACAGCGCTGGCCGGTGTTGGCGCCCTGGCGTTAACCTTTGGTTGGGGTGCGCTTCCGCTCTACGTGTGGAACGCCTCGGCAAGTGTGCCTGTGGGTCTCTACCGGCTGCAGTCCACTGGCGAGCGGTACATCACCGAACTTGTTGCCGTCCTGCCTCCAGAGCCCCTCGCTATCTTCCTCGCAGACGGCGGCTATCTGCCGCGTAGCGTTCCCATGCTGAAGCGCGTCCTGGCGCTTCCCGGGCAGACCGTCTGCAGGGAAGGGCTCACGGTAATGATCGATGCGATCGCGATGGGCGCGGCGCGCGAACGCGACGGACGGGGTCGGCTGCTTCCTGTCTGGCAGGGATGCCACGTCATCGTCGCGGGCGAGCTCTTCCTGATGAACTGGCAGTCGGCGGACTCTCTGGACGGGCGGTACTTCGGGCCCATCCCAGCGTCCGCCGTCATCGGCCGCGCGCACCCCGTCTGGATCGAGAAGGAGGATTGACCATGCAGCGCTCTCTCAACCAAGCAGCGGCTCTTTTGCTCACGCGGCGTCGTGGCCCTTCCTCCTTCCCGGCCAAGCTCCGGCGAGTTGTTGCCCGATCGGCGGCGCCGATGATTGTGATCCTACTGGTGTCGGGCGGGGCTGGATCTGCCGGGAGGGTACATGCCGAACCTGCTGTCACTGCGCGGCCCCAAGACGCATCTTCCGCCGATCCCTACGCAAGATTTGTTCACGAAGCTGCGCAGCGATTCGGCGTGCCGGCTTCCTGGATCAGCGCTGTGATGGCAATGGAAAGTGGCGGCGACGTGCTGGCGCTCTCGCCTCAAGGCGCCATGGGGTTGATGCAGATCATGCCCAATACCTGGGCCGGTTTGCGTGCCCGTCACGGGCTCGGTGCCGACCCATATGAGCCGCGCGACAACATCCTTGCCGGCGCGGCATACTTGCGCGAGATGCATGATCGCTACGGTTCGCCTGGTTTTCTGGCTGCTTACAATGCAGGCCCTGCGCGTTACGACGAATATCTGGCGACGAGCCGCGAGCTGCCGACCGAGACCCAACTCTACGCCGCCATGCTCGCACCGCTACTCGGAGAAGGTCTCGCCAATGACATGGTCACCGTTGGCCGGCGCTTGCTGTCGTGGCAGGACTCGCCGCTGTTCGCTACACACGATCAGGGCAATGCCGCGGCCGCGTCATCATCATTCCGAACGTCATCAGACCGATCATTGGTCAGCCATTCCGTTGACCGCGCAACTGCGTTGGCCCCGCAAGCTGGCGGACTGTTTGTGCGCCGTGGAAACGCAAATCGGCCGCCGTGATGCGAAGCGCCGGCCATCGTATGATTTCGATCATCCCGGCGAAGGTGCTCATGAGGTTTATCGGTGGAGGGGCACCAGATCATGGACGGCAAGATAAAGCGGGTTGCCCCGCTGCCAGCGCCATGCACCTGAAAGGCTGTCTGCACGTTGTTTCTTGAGCAGCTCGCGTCGGCTTGTTGCGATGCTCGAGCGGCGCTTGGATCGATTTCTCATTTGCATTCAACGCTCCGAGCGCCGTCGCTCAATGACGCGGCCTGCCACCCACTTCGCTGGAATGACCTTTTCTACGCCACGCAGCGATACGCAGCGTCTGCCTCTTGCGAGCCTTCGCGTCGGTTCCAATCGTAATGCCATGGCACGCGATGAAGACGATTTCAGACTCCGGCCCGGCAAGATCCAAGATCGTGGCAATGCGCGGATCGGCGGCCGCCGCGTGCGCGGCGTCCGCGCTCGTTCGACCAACTTCGCAGGGCAAGTTCAGCAGGCCATCCGGCGGGCCGGCGGTGACCCTTCCCGATTGAACAGAACCGCGAAGGGAAGCGGCCGGTTCAATACGCGGGGGCGCGGCGCGGCGGTGGCGGCGGCGCTGAAGGATCGCAGTGCGTGGAGTCGGGACGGTGGCGTCCGCACACGGTCGCGGCGCGTCGCGGTCAAGGGCCGCGTCGTGAAGCTCAATCCACAGCGCGGCGCCGCCCGGGGACGGCAATTCGTCAGCGCCAAGGCGATCGACGCCCACCTGCGCTATCTCCAACGCGACGGCGTGACGAAGGACGGGGAGAGGGGCCAGGTCTACTCGGCCAGCCGGGATGCCGAGGATGGTCGTGCGTTCGTCGAACGTGGCCGCGAAGATCGCCACCAGTTCCGCTTCATCGTATCGGCCGAGGACGGTGTCGAACTCTCCGATCCACACGCCACCACCCGCGATCTCATGAAGCAGATGGAGGCCGACCTCGACACCAGGCTCGACTGGATCGCCGTCGATCACCACAACACCGGCCATCCCCACACCCACATCATCGTCCGGGGCGCCACTGACGACGGCAAATCCCTCAACATCGCGGGCGACTACATCGCCTATGGAATCCGGGAGCGGGCGAGCGAGTTCGTGACCCGGGAACTCGGCCGCCAGACCGAGCAGGAGGTGTCCCGGGGCCTGGAGCGGGAGGTCGATGCCGACCGCTTCACCCGGCTCGACCGCATGCTGATCGCCGAGCAGCGGAGCCGCAACGAGTTCGCCGACCTGCGGCCGGACCGGGACATGCTCGAAAGCCTGCTGCAGAACCGGGCCCTACTAATACAGCGGGCGCGCAAGCTGGAACGCATGGGCTTGGCCACCGAGGTGGAGCCCGGACGGTGGAGCGTGTCGCTCAAGGCTGAGCCCGTCTTGCGGGAATTGGGCGAGCGCGGCGACATCATCAAGGCCATGCACCGGGCGCTCGACCGCGAGGGACTGGCTGAGCAGCGGGCCATCGGGCGCTACGTCCTCCACGGGCGAGAGACGACGGAGTCCGTCGTCGGCCGTGTGCTCGACAAGGGGCAGGGCGGCGACGAGATGGGCGAGCGGGTGCGGCTGGTGATCGACGGCGTGGACGGGCGTGTCCATCACCTCGAGATCGACCAGGCCCGCGCCGAGGAAATCCAGCGGGGCATGATCGTGGCGGCGGGTTCCGGCCAGGCCGGACCGCGCGCCTCGGACCGCAACATCCTGGCGATTGCCGGCAAGGAGGGCATCTATCGGCCGGCCAGGCATCTGGAGCAGGCAGTCGGCACCGTCGAGCGTCTGGGCGGCGATCCCGCAGCCTATGTCCGATCCCATGTCCGGCGCCTGGAGGCGCTGCGCAGGGTGGGCCACGTCGAGCGCATCGACGCCGACCAGTGGCGCGTTCCGGCCGACCTTTCCGAACGCGGGCAGGCGTACGATCTCGCGCGCGACCGGACGATGAGCCGGGTCACCGTTCTCTCGCCTACGGGCCTTGAGCAGCAGATCGGCCATGACGGCGCGACCTGGCTCGACCGCGAGCTGGCGTCCCGGCAGCGTAGCGTCCTGGCGGACGACGGATTCGGCCGGGAAGTGACGGCGGCACTGGCCAAGCGCCGGCGTTGGCTGGCCGACAAGGGCTATGCCGCCGACCTCGGTGGCGGTCGGATCCGTGCTTCCAGAGATCTGGTCCAGCGGCTCGAAGCCCGTGACCTCGAGCGCTCCGGCAGACATCTCGCCGCCGAACGAGGACGGGAATGGCGGCCCGCCGTTCCCGGCAATCACGTCAGCGGCCAGCTCGTCGGCTCGTCCCAGCTCTCCAGCGGCCGGTTCGCCATAATCGACGACGGGCTCGGCTTCACCCTGGTTCCTTGGCGGCCTGCGCTCGAGCAACATGTCGGCCGTGTCATCTCCGGCGTCGCCTTGCCGGGCGGGGATGTGGACTGGTCGCTCGGACGAAGCCGGGGATTGGGACGGTAAGCCAACCCATGGCCGGGCAGCGCGGAGACCATCTTGTCCCTTATCGTTACACTGGTCGGTCAGCTGGACTTAGCCGATGAAGCGGTGGCGTCACGATCAAGCTCTGGGAAATGGCCGACATGGTGAAGGTGCTTGAAGTTTGGGAGACGGCGCAGGCTGCTGTGGCGTAGCATCCCCGCAGGAATAGCGGGGGAACGAGATGGCGGCTGCAAGCTTTGACGCATTCCGGAGGGGCCAAGTAAATGCGTTTGTCAGCGGGACCGGCATCGGAACGCTTGCTGGCTTGATCGGTCTGGGCGGTGCGGAGTTTCGCCTGCCCTTTCTGATCAGCATGTTCCGGTTTGGCGCGCTGGAAGCGGTGATCATCAACAAGGCGATGAGCCTGGTTGTCGTCGCATCGGCCCTGCCGTTCCGCACCGGCACGACATCGGTTACGGACATCGCGGGCCAATGGCCGGTGATCGTTAACCTTCTTGGCGGCAGTTTGTTGGGCGCGTGGTTTGGCGCGTCATGGGCGACGAAACTTAAATCGGAGACTCTGTACCGGGTCATTGCCGTGTTGCTGGTCGCCATGGCGGTCGTGCTACTGATCGGACACGGTGCAGGAGGCACGGGACATCCGATGTTTGCTGGCCCCGCCCAGATGTTCGCGGGAGTGGCTGCCGGCTTTGCCATCGGCGTGGTCGCATCTTTGCTTGGCGTTGCCGGTGGTGAGCTTTTGATCCCGACACTGATCCTGCTATTCGGTGTCGATGTGAAGCTGGCCGGAAGCCTGTCGCTCGCTGTCAGCCTGCCCACCATGCTGGTGGGGTTTGCTCGCTACAGTCTCGACGACACCTTTACCGTCTTGCGGCGCAATGGCCGCTTCGTCGCCGCCATGGCTATCGGTTCGGTTGTAGGGAGCTTCATTGGAGCCCATCTGCTGGGCATCGTGCCGGGATCGATCCTGTTACCGATCTTGGCGGTAATCCTACTCGTATCGTCGGTGAAACTCTGGCTGCACCGGAGGACGTAGGGCAGCCGGATATTCAAACTGTACCACTACAGAATTTGCTCAGGGCTTTCCTAAATGGCCGAACACATGATAAACTAATACTTCGGTTCTTAAGCAGGAACCCGCCATCCGCCGTAGCGAAGCTGTTGACAGCGCTGCCCCAGGAAGTCTCTCCCGGTCATGTCATGTTCGGGCTCGAGAAGCGGTTGGCGGGTGACGTTTCGTGAAGAGCCAGGAGAACTGGCATGTCCAAGAAACCTATCCGTCCGTCGACTCTCGTCGGCATCAAGCGTTACGCCAAGACCCTCAAGGCCAGCCTGGGCCTGAAGCACGCCGCCGCGCTCGACGCTGCGGCCGTGGCACGCGGCTTCCAGAACTTCATGCATGCGTGTCGCCAACTCGACGGGGATCCCCGGACGACGCCAAGCCACATGGCCTACATCACCACTTATTGGCGCGTCCGCGAGACCGGGGAGAGCGGCCAGGAGACCCTCTCGGTCCGGCTGCCGACGCCGCTCGACGAAATGGTGAAGCCAGTCCATCTGAGGTCGGCGCGGCACTTCAGGGGCTTTCGCCTTGCTGCGGCAGATCATCTGACGCGCAACTTGAACGCGGCCTCGCAATCCGACGCACGCCGTCTTGTCTGCGCTGCTGCGCGGACCTTGGCGTTCATGGAGGCGACGGGCCTGCGGCCGTCGGCGGGTCACAGCCTTGCCTATCCACGCGGCAACGTCGCGAACGCGGTTCCCGGAAAGGATCACTCCAGCGAATGGTACGATCCGGCGACCAAGGTCTACGTGTTCGTGGACGAACCCTATTCAGGCGCCAAGCAAGGAATCTCGCAAGACCGACTGGCATGGGCGCGCAAGCACGGTTGGGAAATCGTCAGGACCTCTTGGGCAGGCATGTACTATCCGGAGGGTGATTGCGCTCTTTACCTCGCCGCCGACAAACAGGAGGGCTACAGCCTAGCGGCGATCGTCGCCGCCCTGGACTCCTTGCCACCGCCGGTCGTCGAGGCGAACTGGAACGGCGAGTCTGGGCCAGTCGTCCCCCCATTTTTCAGTCCCGCCGCGCGAGTCAAGGCAGAAGCACCGCGACCCACGCGGCAGGCGCAGGGCAAGCGTAGTCCGCGCGCTACGGTGCCGTATCGCATGGTCTTGCAGCGGACCGAGCGTCGCCGGCCGGCCAAGCGGATGCCGATCGAAGCCCATGTCGAGGTGGGTGAACGGTTGAAGTCAGTCATCGCCCAATGCCGCGATCGCCGTGGAGTTTGCAATCGCCTGAAGCGTGTCCGCTGCGACCTCGATGACTGGGTGCAATGCGAGTACAACCGCGCCGAGTTGTCAGACCAGAAATTCTTCGACCTCTACTATCATGAAGACAGTGGCGCCTATACGGATCGGACAAGAAGCGAAGCGTTGACGAACCCTCATGCCGCCGATTTGGAGCACGCCAAGCAGCTGCTGGCCCAGCACTATCCGGACTGCGCGCCGCTGCGCGCCATGCTCAAGAATATTGACGCGGCGATCCAGTCTCTGGGGAATCAAGCCGCGTAGCAGAGCATACCGAAGAGTCGCCGCGGTTTTGAGCCAAAGCGCAATTTCGCGGCGACCAAACGATCGTACGTGTCCCACAAATCGAACGAGTTCAGGGTTCGATCACCTCTTCGGCCTGCGGGGTTCGAGCCCCGCAGTTCAGGCCTTGGGCACATCCGGCATTTCCTCTCGTCCGATTTGCACGCCAGGGCCGCCGCCGGAACGCTCGATATGATGACGCTCTTGCAGAACAGGGAGCCACCCGCCTGATCTTACGTCGCCATGTCCGCGACCAAGATCTTGTGGGGGCAGATCACCCTCGTATTCGCCATCGTGCTCGTCGCCTTGTGGGGGGCGACTCAGTGGACGGCGTGGCGGCTGGGTTATCAGCTCCAGCTTGGGCCGTCCTGGTTCGAGCTTGCCGGCGTTCCGGTCTACCTCCCACCCGCCTTCTTCTGGTGGTGGTACGCCTATGACGCCTATGCGCCCTCCATTTTCGTCGAAGGCGCCTGCATCGCGGCCTCGGGCGGATTGATCTCGATCGCCGTTGCGATCGGCATGTCGGTTTGGCGGGCGCGCGAGGCCAAGAACGTGGCCACCTATGGCTCAGCACGCTGGGCGACGGTGCGCGAGGCACGCAATGCGGGGCTATTGGGTCTCGACGGGGTCGTCCTCGGAAAGCTCGGTTCCGACTACCTGCGCCATGACGGGCCAGAGCATGTCCTGTGCTTTGCCCCGACGCGAAGCGGAAAGGGCGTCGGCTTGGTCGTGCCGACCTTGCTGACCTGGCCGGGCAGCTCGATCGTTCACGACATCAAGGGCGAGAACTGGGAGCTGACCTCGGGCTTCCGCGCCCGCCATGGACGCGTACTGCTGTTCGACCCGACCAATGCGGAGTCGGCCGCCTACAATCCCTTGATCGAGGTCCGTCGGGGGGAGTGGGAGGTCCGCGACGTCCAGAATATTGCTGACGTCCTGGTCGATCCCGAAGGCGCGCTGGAGCGGCGGAACCATTGGGAGAAGACCAGCCACGCGCTGTTGGTCGGCGCGATCCTGCATGTCCTGTATGCCGGGCAGGACAAGACGCTGGCCGGGGTCGCGGCCTTCCTGTCCGATCCGAAGCAGCCGATCGAGACGACGCTCAGGGCGATGATGACGACGCCTCATCTCGGCGAAGCCGGGACCCATCCGGTGATCGCCTCGGCTGCCCGGGAACTCCTGAACAAGAGCGAGAACGAGCGCTCCGGCGTGCTGTCGACCGCCATGTCGTTTCTCGGGCTGTATCGAGATCCGGTGGTTGCCCAGGTGACCCGCCGCTGCGATTGGCGTATTCGCGATCTCGTCGAGGACGAAAAGCCGACAACCCTCTACCTCGTTGTGCCGCCATCCGACATCAGCCGGACCAAGCCGCTGGTGCGGCTCGTGTTGAACCAGATCGGCCGCCGGCTGACCGAGGAGCTCCATGCAAAGGGCCGGCGCCACAGGTTGCTCCTCATGCTCGATGAGTTCCCCGCATTGGGTCGCCTCGACTTCTTCGAATCCGCGCTCGCCTTCATGGCGGGCTACGGGTTGAAGAGCTTCCTCATCGCCCAGTCGCTCAATCAGATCGAGAAGGCCTACGGGCCCAACAATGCCATCCTCGACAACTGCCATGTGCGCGTGTCCTTCGCCACCAACGATGAGCGCACCGCCAAGCGTGTCTCGGATGCGCTCGGCACTGCGACCGAGATTCGCGACGCGAGGAACTACGCTGGCCACAGGCTGAGCCCTTGGCTCGGTCACCTCATGGTGTCGCGGCAGGAGACGGCGCGACCGCTGCTGACGCCTGGCGAGGTCATGCAACTGCCGGCCACTGACGAACTGGTGCTGGTCTCCGGCTGTCCACCGATCCGGGCGAGGAAGGCGCGATATTATGAGGATCGGCGGCTGACGGAGCGTCTGCTTCCGCCATCCAAGTCGGAAAGGCCGAAAGCTATCAGTACGACACTGGATGACTGGAGCGGAGCGCCGGTACCGGCGAGTCGGGGCGGCAGAGAAGGAGTGGCAGGCTTCCATGCAGCGCATCCCGTCGAGGATCCCGCCAACGGCGGAATCCGGCGAGAGCCGGAGCTTGCCGAGCATGAAGACATCGCCCCCGAACCTCCTACGCCCTCACCGGAGTTTGGGTTTGGCGAGGATGAGCCCGACGAGGACGCCGTGCGCGCTCGAGCGTTGCGTGCCGCTGCCCGAGGTCTCGCCCGCCAGGCCGCATTGGATCCCGGCGACGGCATCGACCTCTGAGTTGACGGATGCGGACCAAGCATACGTTCCGCCTGCCACCCAATCTGGCGCTCAAGCTCGCCGACTATGCCCTGCGCAAGCGCGTGCCACAGGCGCTTATCGTGGAAACGGCTCTCGAATCCTTTCTGTCGCCGGACGGGTCCGAAAGGCTGGAAGGGGCGCTCGGCCGCCGGCTGGACCGGCTCATCCGACAAGTCGAACGCCTGGAGCGGAACGTCACCATCTCCAATGAGGCCTTGGCGCTCTTCGTGCGCTTCTGGCTGACCGCGACCCCACCGTTGCCGGATATCGCGCAGCCCGGCGCCCAGGCCAAGGGCCGGGAGCGTTACGAGGGCTATGTCGAGGCGCTCGGCCGACGCCTGGCCAAAGGCCGGACTCTGGCCGACGAGATCTCCCAGGATATCGCGCCTCCAGATGAAGCACCGGATGAGGAAAGTCATCGGTCCTGAGGCCGGACCGCCGTCCGCCTGCCTTTGTACGCCAAGGCACTACGACCTCCTCGACCTTGTTGCGTCACCCCGTGTTCTGCTCTTTCTAATCGACCCCATTCCACGACCGCTGCTCGGACGGTCCTGCAAACGGGGTCAAGATGACGGTCCATTCTTTCCAGGCTGAGGTGATCTCCCGCGGCGCCCGCATGCTGCGGACCGCCTTGGGTCCTGCGATCGCCGCCTGGCTCGAGGATCCGTCGGTCGTCGAGGTCATGCTGAACCCGGACGGACGGCTCTGGATCGACCGGCTGTCGAGTGGGCTGGTCGAGACGGAGGAGCGCCTCGCCGCCGCCGAGGGCGAGCGCATCGTGCGGCTCGTCGCCCACCATGTCGGGGCCGAGGTTCATCCGGGCAGTCCCCGCGTGTCGGCGGAGCTGCCCGAGACGGGAGAGCGTTTCGAAGGGCTCCTTCCTCCTGTTGTCGCAGCGCCATCCTTCGCGATCCGCAAGCCGGCGGTCGCCGTCTTCACCCTCGAGGACTACGCCGCCGCGGGCATCATGACGGCGGGCCAGGCGGACGTGCTTCGGCAGGCCGTTGTGAACCGTCGCAACATCCTGGTGGCCGGCGGCACCTCGACGGGCAAGACGACACTCGCCAATGCGCTCCTGGCCGAGGTCGCCAAGACCGCCGACCGGGTCGTGCTGATCGAGGATACGCGCGAACTGCAATGCCGCGCCGCCAATCTGGTGGCATTGCGCACTAAGGATGGTGTGGCGTCGCTGTCCGATTTGGTGCGCTCGTCGCTCCGGCTGCGGCCCGATCGCATCCCGATCGGCGAAGTGCGCGGCGCCGAAGCCCTTGATCTCCTGAAGGCTTGGGGAACGGGCCATCCCGGCGGCATCGGCACCATTCATGCCGGGACGGCGCGGGGCGCCATGCGGCGCCTAGAACAGCTCATTCAGGAAGCCGTCGTCACCGTACCGCGCGCCCTGATCGCCGAGACCATTGACTTGATCGCCGTACTGTCGGGCCGCGGCGTCGCGCGCCGGCTGACCGAGCTCGCCCGAGTCGACGGTCTCGGCACCGACGCAGACTACGCACTCTCACCTGCAGGAGACCATCAATGATGCGCTTCGCGATACGGCGCGCCGTCACGGCGACCGCCATTCTGGCCTCGATACCGCTGACCTTCTCGTCAGCCGCCTACGCGGCGGGTTCCAGCATGCCGTGGGAACAGCCATTGCAGCAGGTCCTGCAATCGGTCGAAGGCCCCGTGGCCAAGATCGTTGCCGTGATCATCATCATCGTCACCGGCCTCACCTTGGCCTTCGGCGACACGTCCGGCGGTTTTAGGCGCCTGATCCAGATCGTGTTCGGCATCTCGATCGCCTTTGCCGCCTCGAGCTTCTTCCTGTCGTTCTTCTCCTTCGGCGGCGGGGTCCTCGTCTGATGACCGAACCCGTCCCCGGCTTCGTGGTGCCGCTTCACCGCGCCTTGACCGAGCCGATCCTGCTTGGCGGCGCGCCGCGATCCGTCGCGATCCTGAACGGCACGCTGGCCGCCGCGGTCGGCCTCGGCCTGCGCCTTTGGATCGTCGGCCTCCTGCTCTGGCTTATCGGTCATGGCCTGGCCGTCTGGGCGGCCAGACGCGACCCCCTGTTCGTCGACGTGGTGCGCCGCCACCTGCGCATCCCCGGTCGGCTCGGTGTGTGAGGACCATGGCATGTTGAATCTCGCGGAATATCGCAGCTCGGCCACGCGCCTGGCGGACTTCCTGCCGTGGGCGGCGCTCGTCGCTCCGGGCGTCGTTCTCAACAAGGACGGGTCCTTCCAGCGGACGGCTCATTTCCGGGGACCCGATCTGGACTCGGCTGTTTCCGCTGAGCTCGTCGGCGTCGCCGGGCGCCTCAACAACGCACTGCGCCGCCTTGGCTCCGGCTGGGCGATTTTTGTCGAAGCGCAGCGGCTGCCCTCCAGCACCTATCCGGAGAGCAGCTTCTCGGATGCCGCGTCCGCCCTGGTCGATGCCGAGCGCAAGGCGGCTTTCGAGGAGGAGGGGGCTCATTACGAGTCGGCCTACTTCCTTACCTTCCTATATTTGCCGCCGGCGTGGGAATCCGCCGGCGCCGAGCGCTTCCTCTACGAGGGCCGGCAGCGCACCGAGGGTGCCGACGCGTACGAGATCCTGGCGGGCTTCATCGACCGGACGGATCGAGTCCTAAAACTCCTCGAAGGTTTTATGCCCGAAAGCCGGTGGCTCGACGATGGCGAGACGCTGACCTACCTGCACTCCTGCATCTCGACCCGGCGCCAGCGGGTGCGCGTGCCGGAAGTGCCCATGTATCTCGATGCGCTGCTGGCCGATCAGCCACTGGCGGGCGGCCTCGAGCCGAAGCTCGGTGGCTCTCACCTGCGCGTGCTCACCATCGTGGGTTTCCCGGCGGCTACCACGCCCGGGATCCTGGATGAGCTCAATCGGCTCGCCTTTGCCTATCGCTGGTCCACCCGGGCGATCATGCTCGACAAGACCGACGCCACCCGGCTCCTGACCCGGATCCGCCGGCAGTGGTTCGCCAAGAGGAAGTCGATCGCGGCGATCCTCAAGGAGGTGATGACCAACGAGGCATCAACACTCCTCGATACGGACGCCCACAACAAAGCTATCGATGCCGATGCCGCCCTCCAGGAGCTGGGCTCCGACGCCGTCGGCGCGGCCTTCTGCACGGTGACGGTCACGGTATGGGACGACGATCCACGCATCGCTGATGAGAGGCTGCGCCTCGTCGAGAAGGTAATCCAGGGACGGGATTTCACCTGCATGGTCGAAACGGTCAATGCCGTCGACGCTTGGTTCGGCTCCCTGCCGGGTCATGTCTACGCCAATGTCCGCCAGCCGCCGGTCTCCACGCTCAATCTGGCGCATATGATTCCACTTTCGGCCGTCTGGGCGGGACCGGCGCGGGATGAGCACTTGGACGCGCCGCCGCTCTTCTTTGGCAGTACTGAGGGCGCGACGCCGTTCCGCTTTGCCCTTCATGTGGGGGATGTCGGCCACACCCTAGTGGTCGGCCCGACCGGCGCCGGCAAGTCCGTCCTGCTGGCATTGATGGCCTTGCAGTTCCGGCGTTACGGAAAAGCACAGGTCTTCGCCTTCGATTTCGGCGGCTCGATCCGGGCCGCCGCGCTCGCGATGGGCGGTGATTGGCACGATCTGGGTGGCGCGCTCACCGAGGATGCTGACGCGCCCGTCGCCCTCCAGCCGCTCGCGCTCATCGACGACCTCGCAGAACGCGGCTGGGCGGCAGAATGGATCTCGGCCCTCCTGGCGCGCGAGAAGATCGCGATCACGCCGGAGGTGAAGGATCATCTCTGGTCGGCGCTGGGTTCGCTGGCCTCGGCTCCGCTCGGTGAGCGCACGCTGACAGGCCTGTCGGTGCTGCTGCAGTCGACGGCGCTGAAGCGAGCGCTGCAGCCTTATTGTCTGGGAGGTTCCTTTGGACGACTGCTTGATGCCGAGGCCGAACGGCTGGGCGACGGCGCCGTCCAGGTGTTCGAGACCGAAGGCCTGATCGGTACCGGGGCGGCCTCCGCGGTCCTCGCCTATCTCTTTCATCGCATCGAAGCCCGGCTCGACGGGCGGCCGACTCTCTTCATCGTCGACGAAGGCTGGCTCGCTCTCGATGATGAAAGCTTCGCGGGCCAGCTCCGCGAATGGCTAAAAACGTTGCGCAAGAAGAATGCGTCGGTCGTTTTTGCCACGCAGTCGCTCTCCGACATTGATGGATCCGCCATCGCCCCGGCCATCATCGAGAGCTGTCCGACCCGCCTCTTCCTGCCGAACGAGCGGGCGATCGAGCCGCAGATCACCGCCATCTATCGCCGTTTCGGCCTCAACGACCGCCAGATCGAGATTCTTTCCCGCGCGACGCCCAAGCGTGACTACTACTGCCAGTCCCGCCGCGGCAACCGCCTGTTCGAACTCGGCCTCGGCGAGGTGGCGCTCGCCCTGACCGCGGCCTCGTCGAAGTCCGACCAGGCCGTGATCGAACGCATCATCGCCGAGCACGGCCGCGAGGGCTTCCTCGCCGGCTGGCTTTTGGCCCGCGGCGCGGCCTGGGCCGCCGATCTCATCCCCGACCTCAGCATAGGAGAATCGTCATGATCTCTATCCGTCGTCTTGGCGTCACGGTCGCGACCGCCGTCGTCATCGGGGCCGGCGCGCTGCCGGCCGCCGCTCAGATGACCGTCTTCGATCCCAGCAACTATTCGCAGAACCTGCTGACGGCGGCGCGTACCCTGCAGCAGGTCAATAACCAGATCCTGTCGCTTCAGAACGAAGCACAGATGCTGATCAACCAGGCGCGGCATCTTACGAGCCTGCCGTACTCCTCGCTGCAGCAGCTGCAGCAGTCCATCGGGCGGACCCGGCAATTGCTCGGCCAGGCGCAGAACATCGCCTATGACGTCCAGCAGATCGATCAAGCGTTCTCGACGACCTATGCGCCGGCATCAGCGAACCAGTCGGATTCCGCACTGATCGCCAACGCGCAGGCGCGCTGGCAGAACTCGGTGGCGGGGCTGCAGGATGCGCTTCGTATTCAGGCGACGGTGGTCGGCAATCTCGACTCCAACCGGAACGAGATGTCCGCGCTCGTGGGAGCGAGCCAGGGCGCGGCCGGGGCGCTTGCGGCGGCCCAGGCCGGCAACCAGCTCCTCGCGCTTCAGGCGCAGCAGCTCGCCGATCTGACGGCCGCTATTGCCGCGCAGGGGCGGGCCCAGAGCCTCGAGGCGGCAGCGCGGGTTGCCGCGCAGGATCAGGCGCGGGAACAGCTCCGGCGCTTCCTCACGCCCAACCAAGGCTATCAGCCTTCGACCGTCCGCATGTTCCATGAGTGAGCTCGCCGCCACGTGGGCAAAGAGCACGGAGTAAAAGCCGATGGGCGGCACAGGCGTCATCGACCGGTTCCTCGAAGTCTTTACCAGCTATATCGACAGCGGCTTCGGGCTGCTGGGCAGCGAGGTCGGATTCCTGGCGGCCACGCTGGCCGCGATCGATCTGACACTGGCCGCGCTGTTCTGGGCGTGGGGGAGGGACGAGGACGTCGTCGCGCGCCTCGTCAAGAAGACCCTGTTCATCGGCGTCTTCGCCTACCTGATCGGTAACTGGAACAGCCTTGCCCGCATCGTCTTCGAAAGCTTTGCGGGCTTGGGCCTAAAAGCCTCCGGGACCGGCCTGTCGGCAGCGGAATTCCTGCGGCCGGGGCGCGTCGCCCAGGTCGGTCTCGATGCAGGCAGGCCGATCCTCGACTCGATCTCGGGTCTCATGGGCTTTGTCAGCTTCTTCGAGAACTTCATCCAGATCGCGGTGCTGCTGTTCGCCTGGGTGGTGGTGCTGCTCGCCTTCTTCATCCTGGCCATCCAGCTCTTCATCACCCTGATCGAGTTCAAGCTGACGACATTGGCTGGGTTCGTGCTGATCCCGTTCGGGCTCTTCAGCAAGACCGCGTTCCTGGCCGAACGCGTCCTGGGCAACGTCGTCACCTCCGGCGTGAAGGTTCTGGTGCTGGCCGTCATCGTCGGCATCGGCTCGACCCTGTTCTCGCAGTTCACTGCCGGTTCCGGCGGCGCACAGCCTTCCATAGAAGATGCCATGGCGCTGGTGCTGGCCTCCCTGGCTCTGCTGGGACTCGGCATCTTCGGGCCCGGCATTGCGAACGGCATCGTCTCGGGCGGGCCACAGCTCGGAGCTGGCGCTGCGGTGGGGACCGGCCTGGCTGCCGGCGGCCTCGGCGTCGCCGCAGGCGCTATTGCCGCAGGCGG
>WOUR01000013.1 GCA_009772935.1 Rhodospirillaceae bacterium | reverse complement strand
ACAGGGCGGCGGCTCCGCCGCGCATGGCGAGCCCCCCGGCGGCACCCGCCGCCATCGCGGCACCGCCTGTCGCAAGCCCGGTCCCGACCACGGCGCCGGCCCCGAGCTGGGGACCGCCCGAGACGAGGCCGTTGGCGATGCCGGGACCGAAGATTCCGAGCCCCAGCAGCGAAAGGGCGGCGAGGACGATCGCCATCGCCTGGTCGATCGTCGGATTCTGGCCGCCGAAGCCCGCGGTGAACTGCCCGAACAAGGTCGAGCCGATGCCGATGATGACGGCGAGCACCAGCACCTTGATGCCAGAGGACACGACATTGCCCAGCACGCGCTCGGCGATGAAGGCGGACTTGCCGAACAGGCCGAAGGGGATCAGGACGAAGCCTGCCAGCGTCGTCAGCTTGAACTCGATCAGCGTGACGAAGAGCTGGATGGCCAGGATGAAGAAGGCCAGCAGCACCAGCGCCCAGGCAAACAGCAGGCAGGCGATCTGGATGAAGTTCTCGAAGAAGGAGATCCAGCCCATCAGGCCGGAGATCGACTCCAGGAGCGGCCGGCCGGCATCGAGGCCGGTCTGGGCCACGCGGCCAGGCCGCATCAGGTCCTGGATGGAGAATCCCGTGCCCGACGCCTGCAGGCCCAGGCCCGCGAAGCTCTCGAACACGATGCGGGCCAGGCTATTCCAATTGCTGATGAGGTAGGCGAAGACGCCGACGAACAGGGTTTTCTTCACCAGCCGCGCCATGACGTCGTCGTCGGCGCTCCAGCTCCAGAACAGGGCCGCCAGCGTCACGTCGATCACGATCAAGGTCGCGGCAATGAAGGCGACCTCGTTGCCCAGAAGGCCGAAGCCGCTATCGATGTAGCGCGTGAATACTTCCAGAAACTGGTCGATGACGCCGGTGCCGCCCATGATTCACCGGCCTTCCTGAGGAGACGCCGGCGGCGTCACGCCGAGAAACCGGTCGCGACCTTCGGCCCATGTGCGCAGGCATTCCGCGTCCCGCGCCGCGGCCTCGCCGAGAATCTGGCACCGCCGTTGGGCCGAGCGCAGCGCATCGGCGCTCGTCGCCCGGTCCGTCCATGCCTTCCCGACGGACGGCGGCGGTTCCCGCACGATATCCAGCGTCGCCGCGATGACGGCGCCGGCGACGAATGCGACGGCAGCGAGCCGCACCCAGAGCTTGGTGTCCATCCCCCCCCGCTCCTCACCGACCGTTGCCATTGGAGAACATCCGCGCGTTGCCGGGCTGGTAGCCGGCGCCCGGGGTCAGGAACCGCCGCCGCTGCTCGCGGCCCTGCTCGGCCGCGGCCGCGCGCTCTGCTTCGCTCAGCGCCTGCGCGCGACCGTTGGCGGCGAGGACCGCGGCGAGATCCGAGAGCTGCTGCGCCTGGAGGGCGAGGAGCTGGTTGCCGGCCTGGGCCGCCTGCAAGGCGCCCGTCGCGCCCTGGCTCTGGCCAACGAGCGCCGACATCTCGGCGCGATGGGTGTCGATATTGCCCACGACGCCGGCCTGAACCCGCAGGGCATCCTGCAGACCGCCGACGCTGTTCTGCCACCGCTGGCGTGCCTGGGCGATCAGCTGCTGATCGCTCGCCGAGGGCGAGGCGTTGCCGTAGGTGGAGGTGAACGCCTGGTCGATCTGCTGGACGTCGTAGGCGATCCGCTGCGCCTCGCCCAGGAGCTGCTGCGTCCGCTGCACCGACTGCTGCAGTTCCTGGAGGGCGGAATACGGAAGGCTCGCGAGGTTGCGCGCCTGGTTGATCAGCATCATGGCTTCGTTCTGAAGCGAGGTGATCTGGTTGGTGACCTGCTCCAGCGCGCGCGCCGCTGAAAGAGCATTCTGCACATAGTTGGAAGGGTCGAAGACGGTCATTTGCGCAGACGCCGGCCGCATCATCAGCGGACCCGGGATGACCGGAATCGACAGGATGGATGCGGCAAGAAGCGCCGCACGCAGGTGACGGTGACTCATGGCTTGTCCTCCAGGTTGGTGAGGTCGGGAATGAGCTCGGCCGCCCAGGGAACGCCGCGCTGCCTGAGCCAGGCGTCTAAGAATCCGTCGAGGCCATGCTCGGCCAGCGTCACGCCGATGGCCGCCTGGTCGGTCTTGGACGAGGTCGCGCAGAGCGCCAGAGCCACGTCCGAGAGGCCGAGCTCGAACAGCCGGTTGCCGCGGCGGGATTGGCAGTAGTAGTCGCGCTTAGGCATTGCCTGGGCGAGGATCTCGATCTGGCGATCGTTCAGGCCGAAGCGGCGATAGATCGCCGTGATCTGCGGCTCGATCGCCCGCTCGTTGGGCAGCAGCAGCCGGGTCGGGCAGCTCTCGATGATGGCCGGCGCGATGGCCGAGCGGTCGATGTCGGAGAGCGACTGCGTCGCGAACACGACGGACGCGTTCTTCTTGCGCAGCGTCTTCAGCCATTCGCGGAGCTGGCCGGCAAAGCCCTCGTCATCGAGCGCCAGCCAGCCCTCATCGATGATCAGCAAGGTCGGACGTCCGTCGAGCCGGTCCTCTATGCGATGGAACAGGTAGGACAGGACAGCCGAAGCGGCACCCGTGCCGATAAGGCCTTCTGTCTCGAACGCCTGCACCGACGCTTCGCCCAGATGCTCTCTCTCGGCGTCGAGCAAGCGGCCATAGGCGCCGCCGATGCAATACGGCCGCAGCGCCTGCTTCAGCTCGTTCGACTGGAGGAGCACCGCGAGTCCAGTAATGGTGCGCTCGCCGACGGGCGCGCTGGCGAGCGAGGTGAGCGCCGTCCAGAGGTGTTCTTTCACCTCCGGCGTGATCGCGACGCCCTCGCGCACCAGGATGGCCACGATCCAGTCGGCCGCCCAGGCGCGCTCTGGTACCTGATCGATGCCGGCGAGCGGCTGCAGCGAGACGCTATCGGCCGCTCCTTCGGTTAGGCCGCCGCCAAGGTCGTGCCAGTCGCCGCCCATGGCGAGCGTCGCGGCGCGGATCGAGCCGCCGAAGTCGAAGGCGAAGACCTGCGAGCCGGGGTAGCGGCGGAACTGCAGTGCCATCAGCGCCAGCAGCACCGACTTGCCGGAGCCGGTCGGTCCGACGACGAGTGTGTGCCCGACATCGCCGACATGAAGGGAAAACCGGAACGGGGTAGAGCCTTCGGTCTTGCCGTACAGCAAGGAGGGGGCACCGAAGTGATCGTCCCGTTCCGGCCCCGCCCACACCGCCGAGAGCGGGATCATGTGGGCGAGATTGAGGGTGGAGATCGGCGGCTGCCGCACGTTGGCGTAGACATGGCCCGGCAGGGAGCCCAGCCAGGCGTCGACAGCGTTGAGGGTCTCCGGCATGGCGGTGAAGTCGCGCCCCTGCACCACCTTCTCGACCAGCCGCAGCTTCTCGGCCGCCAGCCGAGGATCGGCGTCCCAGACAGTGATCGTGGCCGTGACATAGGCTTGGCCGGCATGATCGGCGCCGAGTTCCTGCAGGGCGAGATCGGCATCCGCCGCCTTGTTGGCCGCATCGGTGTCAACCAGCACCGACGCCTCGTTGGTCATCACCTCCTTGAGGATAGCGGCGACCGACTTGCGCTTGGCGAACCACTGCCGTCGGATCCGGGTCAGCAGCCGGGTCGCATCGGTCTTGTCCATCAGGATGGCGCGCGTCGACCACCGATAGGGAAAGGCCAAGCGGTTGAGGTCGTCGAGAAGCCCCGGCGTCGTGACGCTCGGAAAGCCGACGATGGTCAGGATGCGCAGATGCTGGTCGCCGAGACGGGGCTCCAGGCCACCGGTAAGCGGCTGGTCGGCGAGGAGCGCATCGAGATACATCGGGGTCTCGGGGACCCGGACGCGCTGGCGCCGGGTCGAGACGGTCGAGTGGAGATAGGTCAGCGTCTGCCCGTCATCGAGCCAGGCGCATTCCGGCATGAAACTCTCGATGAGCTGCAGGACGCGGTCGGTGCGATCGACGAAGCCCTGCAGGATCTCGCGGGGATTGACACCCTTCCCGCTCCTTCCTTCATAAAGCCAGCGTTCGGCCCGAGCGGTGTCTTCAACCGGTGGCAGGTAGACGAAAGTGAGGAAGTAGCTCGATTCGAAGTGGCTGCCTGCCTCCTCGAATCCGGCCTTGCGTTCGGCGTCGACGAGGGCTGACGCGGCATCGGGGAAACGGCTCGCCGGATAGGCGCCCACGGCGTGCCGCTGCGCCTCGACGAAGAGCGCCCAGCCCGACCCCAGCCGACGGAAGGCGCTGTTGAGTCGGCCGGCGACGGCCACCAGCTCGGCCGGCACCGCCGAGTCGAGATCCGGTCCCCGGAACCGCGCCGTCCGCTGGAAGCTGCCGTCCTTGTTGAGGACGACGCCCTCCCCCGCCAGCGCCGCCCACGGCAGGAAATCGGCGAGACGGGTCGAAGTCCGACGATACTCGGCAAGATTCATCATGGCGGGACCTCAGACGCTCAGATGACCGGGGATGCGCAGGTGCCGGCGCACCACGTCGACGAACTGCGGATCGCGCTTGGCAGCCCACACGGCGGCGAGATGGCCGATCGCCCAAAGGCCAAGGCCGACCAGCCAGAGGCGCAGGCCGAGCCCAAGCGCCGCCGCCAGCGTGCCGTTGAGGATGGCGATCGAGCGCGGCGCGCCGCCCAGTAGGATCTGCTCGGTTAGCGCCCGATGAACCGGCACGACATAGCCCGGCACATCGGGGGCGTGGTCCATCAACCCGGCCATCAGACGAGCGCTCCGCCGCCGAAGGAGAAGAACGACAGGAAGAAGCTCGACGCGGCGAAGGCAATGCTCAGCCCAAACACCACCTGGACCAGCCGCCGGAAGCCGCCACTGGTGTCACCGAAGGCGAGCGTCAGGCCGGTGACGATGATGATGATCACAGCCACGATCTTGGCGACCGGCCCCTCGACGGATTCGAGGATCGACTGGAGCGGCGCCTCCCAAGGCATCGACGATCCAGCGGCATGGGCGGCGGACGCCATCATCAGGCTGGCGAAGGTGACGGATACGGCCGTCGCGACATGACGGCGAATACGCAAGGCTTGGCGGATCATGCAGGTTCTCCTTGGGCAGGTTTTATTGCGGTAATGACGCAGTAGTCGCCGTTTGGCTGGAGGCCCTCGACGCGGGCCAGTTCGGTCAGGCGGCGGGTCAGGCCCCGGCCGCTCAGCACCACGACGAGGTCGATAGTCTCGGCGATCAGCGCGCGCGGCACGGTAATGACGGCTTCCTGGATCAATTGCTCGAGGCGGCGCAGCGCGCCCAGCGCAGTGCCGGCGTGGATGGTGCCGATCCCGCCGGGATGGCCGGTTCCCCAGGCCTTGAGGAGGTCGAGCGCTTCGGCGCCACGCACCTCGCCGATGGGAATGCGATCGGGGCGAAGGCGAAGCGAGGAGCGCACGAGATCCGACAGCGAAGCGACACCGTCCTTGGTGCGCAGGGCGACGAGGTTGGGCGCCGCGCATTGCAGCTCACGCGTGTCCTCGATCAGGACTACGCGGTCGGCGGTCTTGGCCACCTCCGCCAGCAGCGCGTTAGTAAGCGTGGTCTTGCCGGTCGAGGTGCCGCCAGCGACCAGGATATTGCAACGATCGGCGACGGCCTGGCGCAGCACGTCGGCCTGGTCCGGCGACATGATCCCGCCCGTGACGTAGTCCTGCAGGGTGAAGACGGCGACCGCCGGTTTGCGGATCGCGAACACGGGGGCAGCCACCACGGGCGGCAGCAGCCCCTCGAACCTCTCTCCCGTACCGGGCAGCTCGGCTGAGACGCGCGGAGCACCGCCATGAACCTCCGCACCGACATGATGGGCGACAAGGCGAACGATGCGCTCGCCGTCGGCTGCCGCCAGATGCTTGCCCGTGTCGGACAGTCCATCTGACAGCCGGTCGATCCAGAGCCGCCCATCTGGATTGAGCATCACCTCGACGACAGACGGGTCTTCCAGGAAGCCGGCGATGTCGGAGCCGAGGGCGGTGCGCAGCATGCGCGCTCCGCGAAGGATCGCCTCGGACTGCTGTTGGGAAGCTGCCATGTCGTCCCCGTTCGTAGCGCGACCGCAGACAAGCGGCCTGTGATCGGGGATGAGTAGAAGAGGCAGAACTCAGCGCCTGACAACAACAAGAATGATGCCGTAGGGCGCTGGCGTACAAAGACAGGGAAACGGCGGGACCTCAGGAGTTGAGGAGGCGAAGTATGCGACGTGCAAAGGCCGCCGCTAGTCCCCTGACGAGCGCTTGGTCTCCGCAGGTTGATCGCCAGGAATGTCTTCGGAAATCTCCTGCAGCAACTTGGGCCCCCTTGCCAAGCGGCGGCCCAATGCGGAAACGAAAGCATCGTAGCGTTGGCCCGCCTGCGCTCTCGCGGCAGCTTGGGCCGGCTCGGGCAATGGCGGGTTGGCTGTCAGCCAGAAGCGGACGAACACGGCCAGCATCTCCACCGAGATGAGGAGATCGCGTTCCTGACGCGCCATACGCCGATCGAGCTGGTCAAGACGCTTGGTCATCGCCGCCTCCTGTCGTTCGGCAGCGTCCGGTGACAGGAAGGAGGCGATCGCGGCTTCTGCGACGAGCGATCGAGATTGGCTGCGGCGAGCCGCGTATTCAACCAGGGCCTTCATGATGTCGGGATCGAGGTAGACCGAAAGCCGATGCTTCTTTGGATTCATCATCAGCGCTCCCTACAGGTTCACGCCATCATTCGGGTCGAGGGAAACCTGGCGGGCGATACCCTGCACCACTTGGTTCATTCGGCTGATGCGCGCGCTGTCGTCGTCATCGGCGTCGTCGGCGATATCGGCTTCGAATTCATTGTCGATCGGCTTCGTTCTTTCGAGGATTCTCGCCCGGTTCAACTCGGGCTGGCGCCTACGTTCAGACTCTGTGGGATCTTCGTCGTCCGCGCTGCTGCCCTGTGGCGCTGGTGCACTTGTCTGTGGAGGTGTGGGCAAAGGCAAGTTGCTCCAATCGTCGCTTTTGGTGGCTACGGGCTTATCAAGCGGTGGCGGTGGCAGCACGCGCTCCTGAAAGCGGCGGTCCTCGTAATACCGTACCTTCTTCGCGCGGACTGGCGGCGTGCCCGCAACCATCACGATCTCATCCGTGGGCGGCAGCTGCATCACCTCACCGGGGGTGAGCAGTGCTCGAGCCGTTTCTGCCCGTGAGACCATTAGGTGCCCGAGCCAAGGGCTCAGTCGGTGACCCGCATAGTTGCGCATCGCGCGCATCTCGGTGGCCGTGCCGAGCGCGTCGGACACCCGCTTTGCCGTGCGCTCGTCGTTAGTCGCAAAGCTCACGCGCACATGGCAGTTGTCGAGTATCGAGTTGTTCGGCCCGTAAGCCTTCTCGATCTGGTTCAGCGATTGCGCGATCAGAAAGCTCTTCAGGCCATAACCCGCCATGAAGGCAAGCGCGCTCTCGAAGAAGTCGAGGCGGCCGAGCGCGGGAAACTCGTCGAGCATCAGGAGGAGACGGTGGCGTCGCCTTTTTGAATGAAGATCCTCAGTCAGACGCCGGCCGATCTGATTGAGGATGAGGCGGATGAGCGGCTTGGTGCGCGCGATGTCTGATGGTGGAACAACAAGATATAGTGTCGCCGGTCGCCCTTCGCCGACAATGTCGGAGATGCGCCAGTCGCAGCGGCGCGTCACCTCCGCCACGACCGGATCACGGTAGAGCCCGAGGAAAGACATCGCGGTCGACAGCACCCCCGAGCGCTCGTTGTCGGACTTGTTGAGGAGCTCGCGCGCAGCACTGGCGATGACGGGATGAGGCCCTGCCTCACCAAGATGCGCGGTCTTCATCATGGCAGCGAGTGTCGACTCGATGGGCCGACGCGGATCGGACAGGAAAGCGGCTACGCCGGCCAGCGTCTTATCGGCCTCAGCGTAAAGAATATGCAGGATGGCGCCCACTAGGAGCGCGTGACTGGTCTTCTCCCAGTGATTGCGCTTCTCGAGCGAGCCTTCGGGGTCGACCAGGATGTCGGCGATGTTCTGCACGTCCCGGACTTCCCATTGTCCGCGGCGAACCTCGAGCAGCGGATTGTAGGCAGCCGAACCGGCGTTTGTCGGATCGAACAACAGGACGCGCCCGTATCGCGCGCGGAAGCCCGAGGTGAGCTGCCAGTTCTCGCCCTTGATGTCATGGACAATGGCCGAACCGGCCCAAGTAAGCAGTGAAGGCACAACGAGGCCGACACCCTTGCCGGACCGAGTCGGAGCGAAGCAGAGGACATGCTCTGGGCCATCGTGACGAAGGTATGCGTGATCAAATTTGCCCAACACGACACCGTCGGGTCCGAGCAGCTGGGCCTCCCGAACTTCGTCGGGTCGTGCCCATCGCGCTGAGCCGTAGGTCTCGACATTCTTGGCCTCGCGCGCGCGCCAGATCGACATGCCAATGGCGACCGCGATGGCAGCAAAGCCGCCGGAGGCCGCAATGCAGGCGCCTTCTACAAAGATCGGTGGCGCGTACGCCTCGTAGAAATACCACCACCAGAAGAAGGCCGGCGGATGGTAGATTGGCCAGCCGACCAGTTCGAACCAAGGATTGCCGAGCTGGGGCTGAAAGCCGAGGCGCCAGGCGGTCCATTGTGTCGCCGCCCACGTCGTGGTCAGGACGATAAGGGCGACGGCGAGAATCTGACCCCAGAGTATTCTCGTTCCCGACATCCGTTTCTCCTTTTGGAGAGAAAGTCAGATGTCCAGCACCGCGATTACAAGTGCTCGCAGATCACAGGCGCATACCCTCGTGGTGTAGCGAACAAAAACCTAGCATCGAGTAATTCTGTCGGCACGCACAAGACTCACCTCGGCTTACATGTCCTCAATGTCGCTTTCTGAGATCACTTCCCGTTGCCGCTTGAACCTCGACTTGATGCGCAACGCGTCGGCGCGGGGACGGAAGTAAGTGGCGTGGCCAAGCGGGCTCCTCAAGGAACACATAGGATCCTCGAGTTCGACTGTGCTTTCGCAACGACCGCAGAACAGCAAGACTGGAGGGGAGTGCTTGACCGGGTCGATCGCGAAGCACGTAGGCGCTTCGGGTTTCAAGGCGGGTAATCAAACCGGCGTCCGTCCGGAATGCCAACTCAACTTTCCACACTCACGAAGTCTCCCGTGCGCGCGGCATAGTCAAGTGCGTAGCTAAGTTCGCCCGTGGTTTCAGCGTGGACGTGCACTAGTGGTTGCCCACGATCGATCTCGTCACCAAGGCGGACCTCCACATGGACGCCCGCTGCCTTGGATTCGGGCGCGCCAGCAAGTTTAGCGAGCCGGGCGATCTTGCGGTTGTTGATATGCACAACGCGGCCGGCGCGCGGCGCGACCAGCGGATACACGTGGGCGGCCTTCGGCGGCTCGCGCAGCCCTCCCTGCGCCTCGCAGATCGCTTCGAACTTCGACCATGCGCGGCCGTCGGCCAAGGTCTTGAGCGCGAGCGCGACGCCTGCGTTCTTTTCGGCCTTGCCGCCGATTTCAAGTGCTGCGCCTGCGAGCAGGGCGGCACGCTGGCGCAGATCATCCGGCGCATTTGACAGGTTCTGAAGAACCGCCAGGACGTCGAAGGCTTCCAGGGCTGGGCCAATACCGCGGCCCACCGGCTGCGAGCCATCGGTCTGGAGGCAGGTCATGGCTAGCCCGAAACGAGTAGCGACAGTGTTGAGACGGTGGGCAAGTTGTTCGGCTGCGGCTTTGCTGCGTACCTTGGCGGTCGCGCCGACGGGTATGTCGATCACGACATGCGTCGATCCGGCGGCGATCTTCTTGGACAGGACGGAGGCGACGAGTTGGCCTTCCGTGTCCACGTCAAGCTCGCGCTCCACGCGTACGAAGATGTCGTCGGCGGGACTGAGATGCACGGCGCCACCCCAGGCGATGCAACCGCCTTCCCCGTCGACGACGCGCCTGAGCGTTTCGATGCTGAGATCGACGGGCGCGAGTGTTTCCATGGTATCGGCCGTGCCGGCGGGCGAAGTGATCGCCCTCGAAGATGTTTTCGGCATGACGAGTCCATTGGCGGCGACGATCGCAACGACGATCGGCGTGGTGCGATTGCCAGGCAACCCGCCTACACAGTGCTTATCCACCACGATCGGAACATTCCAGTGCATCTGGTCGCCGACATTGATCATGGCCCGCGTAAGATCGGCAGTCTCATTGTCGTCGAGCGGGAGCGCCGCGCTGGCGGTCAGGAAGGCGGCGAGATGGACTTCGGTGTAGCGACCCGCGGCTACGTCACCCACGATTTCGGCAAAGGCGCGCGCATCGAGGCGGTTACCGTAGATACGCCGGCGCACGCTCGCCAGAGACTCCACGGCTGGGGGGTGGGTGACGGTAATCTCGTCATTCTCGCTTAGGCCAAGAAGCTGCCAAGCTGTCTCGGAAAGACCAGCTTCGCCTTGGGCGAGCAGGGTGTCGCCCTCGACCTGAAAGAGGGTGGCCTGCACTTGTCGCGTCCCGTTCGAGACGAGCACTTGAGCACGCGGAGAAAGGCCCTCAGAGCGGCAGACGTGACAGTCTGTCCGCATTACGATGACTGGTCGATGCTGCGTGTGCAGCCGCAAGCGGCGTACGCGCAGCACTGGTTGGAAGGGCGCCCTGGATTCCACGTCAGCAAGCGTCATAGGTCGAAGGCCTGATTCTGGCGCGAGACGGCCGCATTCCATGCAAGCTCGCGGTCGATCCGGACGCGTAGCGCCTCAGATGCCTCGTCCTCGCCATGCACGATGAACACGCGAGACGGCGCGCGACGCAAGCCGGAGAGCCAGCGCATTAGCTCGTTGGCGTCAGCATGCGCCGATAGCATGGACAGGTCAGCGACTTCCGCCCGAACGGATATCCATTCCCCATGGATCTTGATCTCTCGGGCGCCTTGAAGCATGGCCCGACCGCGCGTTCCCGCAGCTTGAAAACCGGAGAACAGGATAGTGTGACGGCTGTCCGGGGCAAAGGCTTTGAGATGGTGCAAAACGCGGCCGCCGGTGGCCATCCCGCTCGCCGAAATCACGACTTTTGGAAACTTACTTGCGGTGATCGCCTTGGAGCCGTCGACATCGCGTGTATAGGTGGCGATCGAGCAAATGGCGTTGCATTCTTCGGGACCCAGGCGGTGATCGGTTCGGTGAGCGTGTAGCAAATCCGTCGCGTCGATCGCCATGGGGCTGTCGAGATAAATGGGAACCTTGCGGAGACGGCCATGCGTCCTGAGCTTCCAGAGATGGTAGAGAAGCGACTGGGCGCGTCCGATAGCAAAGGCTGGAATGACGACCGTTCCGCCGCGCGCGGTAGTGCGTTCAATGACGCTTCCCAAAGCCTCGGTGGGATCGACCGCCTCGTGGATACGGTTACCGTATGTAGACTCGATCACGATGTAGTCAGCCGTTGTCACAGCGGCGGGGTCCGGGAGGACCGGATCGTTGTAACGGCCGAGGTCTCCCGAGAAAACGATACGACGTCCCGCCCATTCGAGTTCGGCGATGGCGGCACCTAAGATGTGCCCCGCTTGGCGGAAGGTCAGCGTCGCATTACCTGGAAGGCGAACAGACTTGTCGAAAGGTTCGGGCGAGAAGAATTCAAGCGCCCGCTCAGCGTCGCGGATGCCGTAAAGCGCTAGCGCCGGCTTATGCTTCGAGAAGCCCTTTCGATTCGCATATTCCGCGTCTTTCTCTTGAAGATGGCCGCTGTCCTTCAGGATCAGCTCGGCGACATCGCGCGTCGCCGCGGTGGAGTAGATCCGACCGCGGAAGCCGTCGCGCACTAGCTTCGGCAGATAGCCGGAGTGGTCGAGATGGGCATGCGTCAGCACTACCGCGTCGATACTGGACGGAGCGACCGGCAGTGACATCCAGTTGAGCTCACGCAGATTCTTGAGGCCCTGGAATAGGCCGCAATCGATCAGGATGCGCTTGTTGTCGTTGGTGACGAGGTGTTTCGAACCTGTGACGGTTCCTGCACCGCCGAGCGAAGTGAGTGTCAGCATGGTGCCCTTCAATTTCTTGTTGCTGATAGATTGGCAGGAGAGCCCAGTCTGTCGACTGCGTAGCGTTCGACACAGGCGCCCCATTCGTCACACGACCGCGGTGTGGACGCGGTGGCCGCCGCAAGCAGTTGGTAAAGCTGCTTCGGCTCGACGAGGTCCAACGCGGCTAGCGCCTGCATGTGCTGGACGGTCTCCTCGCTATGGCGGATCGGGCCATGGCCATCGCGCCATGCCTCAAGGATTTCGTAAGTCGGTACGGCCATACTGTTCGGGGTCCTGTGAAATGTTCGTCGAAACTACCCGTCGAGCGCGCTAACCGCGCCCCCAAGGGGGTGGATCGCTGGCGGGAAAGGAATCGATGCCTGCGCGCTCCACGTCGTCGACCGGTTCCGGGGGACGGCGATGGCGGGCCAGATCGTCATTGGAAGCAGCCACAGCGATATGGGTAGCAATCAGCGGTGTAAGCCCGACGCGGTTGCTCGGGTGCGTGACCGAATCGGTCGAGACGATCCGACGGCAGAGTGGGACAAGCTGCTCGTAAGAATCTCCGGCGAAGATCCCATGCACGACAGCGACATCGGGGGCAGCGAGGCCTTGCATGCGCAACTTTCGTGCCGCTTCGATGAGCGTGTGGCCGGACGCGGCAATATCGTCGACGAGCACAGGTTGCCGATCGCGCCACATGGAAAGATCCGGCAGTTCGATTTCGACATCGCGGTCCCCGTGGCGAACTTTCTGTAGCACCGCATGCGGCGCGCCGACGCGCGTGGCAATGGCCGATACCCATTGCTCGCTCTCCTCGTCCGGGCCAATGAGCAGCGGGGCGGCCACCTCTGCCGCAATCCAGTCGGCAAGGAGCGGCGCGGCATGCAGCGTCGCTGTCGGAATGGAATACAGCGCCGAAAGAGCCGGATAGCGATGCAGATGCGGATCGACTGTGATCAACCGATCGAAACTCTTCGATATCAGGCGGGCGAACGTGAGCGACGTGACGGCCTCTCCCGCCCGGAAGCGGCGGTCCTGCCGCATGTAGGCGAGATAGGGAGCGATCAGCGTTACCTCGCTTGCGCCGAGTGACCGTGCGGCATCAGCGGCAAAGATGAGCCGCAGAAAGCCTTCGTCGGGACGTGCCAGGGTGCAGACAAGCGTCACTGCCTTGTCGACCACGTCAGACAGAATGCGCAAATAGCTCTCTCCGTCCGGAAAGTTCCGCGTTTCGAGGCTACCGAAATCCCAGTCGCATTCGTTGGCAAGCCGATGCGCGAACGCTTCGTTTCCCGGAAGCGGCAGGATCAGGTGTCTCGAAGATCGTCTTGTTGCTTGCATCGGCGTCATCCATGCCTCCGATAGCGGCGTAGGAACTGCGCGTTAATGGCTACGATGATGGTGCTAGCCGACATGAAGACCGCCGCCACGGCGGGCGTCATCAGGAAGCCAGTCCCGAACGTGATGCCGGCCGCCATGGGGATCGCCACGGTGTTGTAGGCGGTGGCCCAGATCAGATTCTGAACCATCTTCCGATAGGTAGCGCGAGACAGTCCCAGAATGGCGGCGACGTCGCGCGGGTCGCTCTTGACGAGGACTACATCCGCCGATTCCACGGCCACGTCCGTCCCGGCCCCGATTGCGACGCCGAGATCCGCCTGGACCAGAGCTGGGGCATCGTTGACGCCGTCACCAACCATCGCGACGGAAAGGCCACGCGCTTGCAGTTCCTTGATCTTGTCCGACTTCTGATCGGGAAGCACCTCGGCGAAGTACTCGGAGATGCCGAGTTCCTTGGACACCGATTGGGCGACCCCCTTTGCGTCGCCCGTCAGCATCACGGACCTTATCCCGAGGCGGGTAAGTTCCGCGATTGCTTCCCTGGATTCGCTGCGCACGATGTCGGCAAGCGCGAAGAGGGCGCGGGGAGCCCCGCCGCGAACAAGTACGACGACGGTCTTGCCGCCGGCTTCCAGTTCCTTGAGTTTCGGATGCTCGATCGGCCTGCCTTGTCGAGCCAGATGACCAGGGCTGACGATTCGAATTTCCTGTCCGTCGACCTTCGCGGTGATGCCCTCCCCGGTGATGTTGCTGACCTCGGCGGCCTTTGGGACCGTGATGCCACGCTTGTTGGCCTCGGCCACGATCCCATGAGCAATGGGATGCTCCGACTGACTCTCCGCTGCAGCGGCCAAAGCGAGCTCCTGGCTATCGTCGCCTCCGGCCAAGATCACGATATCGCTGACACCGAAACGGCCTTCGGTCAGCGTGCCAGTCTTGTCGAACACGGCCGCATCGAGATTGCGTGCGCGCTCAAAGGCGGCGCGGTCGCGGATCAGCAGGCCATTGCTTGCGCTCAGCGACGTGCTGACGGCCACGACCAGCGGCACGGCAAGGCCGAGTGCATGGGGACAGGCCACGACCATCACCGTCACCATGCGCTCTATGGCGAACTCGAGAGGCGAACCGACAACGAACCACCACGCGAGAAGTGTCCCAAAGCCGACGACAAGGGCGATATAGGTGAGCCAAGCGGCGGCCCGGTTGGCGAGGTCCTGGGTCTTTGACCGAGTTGCCTGAGCCTTCTTCACGAGGTCGATGACCTGAGAGAGATAGGTCGCATCCCCCGTCGCTGTTACCTTGATGGTAACGGCGTTAGCACCATTGATCGCACCGCCGATAGCGGATGCGCCAACGTTCTTGGAAACGGGCCGCGATTCGCCTGTCAGCATGGCTTCGTTGAACGCGGTTGATCCTTCAATGATTTCGCCATCGACCGGCACCTTTGCCCCCGGACGGACGATCACGCGGTCGCCGGGTTGGAGTGCTGAGATGGGCACCTCATGCGTCGTCCCGTCGGCTTCGATCCGCGTTGCGCTGTCCGGCAGGAGCCGCACTAACTCCTCGAGTGCGCGCGAGGCGCCCATGACGGAGCGCATCTCCACCCAGTGGCCGAGCAGCATGATGGCGATGAGCGTCACCAACTCCCAGTAGAAGGCTTCGCCCGGGAACCCAAACGTGACCGCAGCCGAGAAGAAATAGGCCGCCGAGATCGCGAGCGCGATCAGCGTCATCATGCCTGGCTGACCTTTGCGCAGCTCTGAAGTGAAGCCGGTCAGGAACGGCCAGCCCCCGTAGACATAGGCGATGGTGGAGAGAACAAAGAGTACGAGACCGTCACCAGGAAACGACAATGAGTCGGCCAAGCCAAGCCAATGGCGGATCATTGGCGAGAGAAGGAGCACGGGCGGTGTGAGAAGCAGGGAAACCCAAAAGCGGCGGCGGAAGTCGGCGACCATTGCCGCGTGGTCGTGTCCGGCATGTTCAGAGTGCTCAGTTTGGGTTGATCCGGCTGCCGCGACAACGTTGGAGATGCCATAACCATGCTGCGAATGATCGGCAGTGTGCTGATGGCGCACGTAGTGACTGCCCGGCTGGGTATTCGGTGAACTCATTTGATCTCGTCCTTGACTAGCCCTGGCAAAGCTTCGGACTGCCCTTGCGGTGCCGAACCACTGGCCTGGTCGTGAAGAAATAGTACTGCCTTGACGAACGAGCAGATTGGCGATGCAACCAGCCTGAAATTCGTGCGTGCCATCCGCTTCCTCAGCGCCTTGCGAAAGGAAGGGATCTGTCCAGTTCCAATATCGGCGCCTTCACTCGACCCCAGACAGACTGATCGAAGTTTCAGGCGTCGAGCTGGAGATTACGACGGCTTTGGCTCGGTCAACGCTCCGCGAGTAGAGCGAACGTGACCATGAACCCAAGCGTTCAGCTAGGCACTGTGCAAGCCCGTCGCCTCGAAGCCAGATTGCTCACGCAGTCAGGCGGCCGAAGTTTGGACGGGGAATATCCCCTACTGGAGATGACTTCGCGGTACTGGAGGATCGAGGCCGAGAACGATGGACCGGAGGCAGTCCGCCCTTAGCGCGCATATTTTGGAGGCACCTCGTCTCACGATCTCAAATCGGCCCTGCTGGGTGGCCAAGGGCGCAACGCAGGGAGCGCAGTTCGCCTTGCAGCAACCTGACTCGGAAGGACACTTGTCCCCATCCGCATCAAGGGCTCTTAACTCTCCATCAACGAACCGAATTTCCGAAACGGGCGGCGTGGGCTCACCGCTATGCGCCATTGCCGGCCCGGACTGGATCACCCAGACGAGCATGCAAACCATCAGTGGTGCCAGATACCTGAGCATTCCCTTACCCACAGCCGTTCGGCGTGCCCGTCAAAGTATGAGCCAAGACGCCGATCAGAAGCATTTACTCTACACGCTTCCAATGGGAATTGATGCAAATCAAATTCAAACCAAGTGGATCCGTCACGGATTTCCAGCTTTCGTGCCTGTGAATGCCGGCAGTCGGGCTAGAGCGGCTTGCGATACGCTCACAGGCCAACCCCTCGCTTGCGACCGAAGCTCCAATCGACCCCGCCATCGCTTCGTGCAACACCAGACACATGACGCCCAAGCTGTTTTTCAAGAGATGGCGTCCAAGGCACGAGCTGGAAACCGAGCCCGTCGTCGATCATGGCAAATCGGCCCGAGGCGAGCGCGATACGGCGTTGGTATGCGCCGGCAACATACTCGCCTGTACCGCTCTTGTTGAACTGGCGACCGCTTTCTGCCGCAAGCTCTGCGCCGACCGCGTCCAGTTCCCGCCGGCGTAGCGTCTCGATCAGGTTGCGGTTAAAGCTGACGCCACGGCTCTGGCGTTCGGCGAGGCCTTGCCCGATCAGGTGTTCGGCACGCCGGTCCAGCGCCTCTCGGACTGCCGCTCCGAAGCCACCCTCCCCCAGCGCGGCGGGGTCGCGCGCGATCGCCTGCCGGTCGAGCCAGGTTGCGCCAGTCGCAGTGACCTGCTGCTCGATCGTGAGGTCAGACCGGACCGCCAAGGCGACACGTCTCTGACCGCTCGCATCATCGAACTTGCGTAGCTCGACGATAGACCCCGGACCGCCGTCGCCGGCGGCCTCGAGATCGGGGAGCTTGAGGTGATGGGTGCGGCCGTCCGCTCCATCCACCACCGCATAGGCAGTGCCCTTTAATTCGTCGTCGAGGCCGCGGGCAATCAGCTGGCCAACAACAGGATCGTTCAGGCTTTCCCCGGCCAGCACATAGTTGGCGGCGCCGCGTTCGATCCCGCGCTCCGTCAAGCCGCGATGGATGCGCTTGATGATGTCGCCGCGCTGGCCGAGCTCGCGAAGGGTCACCTCAGCCTTCTCTGACATGGTCCATTGGCCAGGACCGACTTGGTCGGCCAGCCCGAGTGATTCCAGCCTGCGAAGACGACCAACCTTGAGGGCGAGGAATTCGTCAGGCTGGCGGTCGGCGTGGGGCGCAAGGTCGATGATGCCGGCGCGGCTGCAGTCTAGGACGAGCTGCCGGTCGAGGTTGGTCCAGCGATCGGCGTCGATCTGGCGTTCCAGGGCGCGACGAATCTCCCGATCGGTTCGTGGCCCGAGTTCCTGGCTGATCAGGTCCCGCGCGCGATCGCGCATTCCATCCTTGATGTAGTCGCGGGAGATGACGAGGTTTTCACCATCGTCCCCCACGCCACGCACGATCAGGTGGACGTGGGGATGCTCGGTATTCCAGTGATCGACGGCGACCCAATCGAGGCGGGTGCCGAGGTCCTTCTCCATCCGCCCGACCAGCTCCCGCGTGAAGCTCCTGAGGTCAGCCATTTCCACGGCGTCGTCGGGCGAGACGATGAACCGGAAATGATGTCGGTCGCTGTCGCACCGTTCCGCAAACTCCTTGGGGCTGACCGTATCGACACCTGGGCCGAACAGCCGCGCCTTCTCCCCGTCCCGGGTGACGCCCTCGCGCCGCAGGTAGTTCAGATGAGTCGCAAGCGGCGCGGTGCGTCCGCCATGGCGGACCACGCGCGCCTTGACCACAGCGCCGCGCGAGCGCGACGTGATGAACCTGTTAGCCTGCACCGACGCGCGCTGGCCTCGTCCGAATCGCGAGCGATGCCCGGGACTGATTTTCCCGGAGCGGGAAACCGATCCCCCGGCCCGTTGGGCGGCCGCGAGCGCTTGCGCAATGAAGGGCCGCGCCCGTTGGACGCGCGTCGATCGGATGCGGCCGGGCCGAACGCGGAAGTCGTCGTCACCGGTCATTACTGTGGCCCGCACATCGCGCCATCATGCAGATATCATTGGCTAATTGCTGAAGTCGCAGGCTGCGCGGACAGGCGCACCTCGCGAATTCGCTGTGTAAGACCTTGAAAAGGCACGACCGTCCTTGAGCGCACATCGCGCTCCTTTATCCTGCCATCGCGCGGTTGGGAGGCCCTGATCACCTGCTCTCACTGCCAAGCACCCGATCACTTGCGACAGGCTGCGACAGAAGACGATTGCATTCATGGCTTGCGATTCCGACCGCCCGCCGGCACGAAGAGGCCATCCGATTGGGCGACGAGTGCCGACCTGCTGGCGATGGGATGCTGCGACGGCGCGCGATCGATCGGCCGTTGCCCGGCCGCCGACGTGCCTGCGGACACGACTTGGCCTCGTGGAACGAACAACGGTGCCTGTGTCCACGCGAGCGGATCGGTCGCCACCAGTCGGTCGTCACGCGACATCCCGTCGATCGCCCGAATGACCGCCGCAAGGTAAGCATTCGTCTCGACGGGCAGCGGCCGACTGTTCACCAGATAGTCGTCATAACGCCCCGGACCCGCATGATAGGCAGCGAGGAATCCGGGCGCGCCGTAACGATCATGCAGCTCGCGTAGATACGCCGCACCGGCATGAATATTGTCCCGGATGTCGAATGGATCGGCACCAAAGGCGTAGCGGGTGCGCAACTCAGCCCAGGTGTCAGGCATGATCTGCATCAGTCCCATGGCACCCTTGGACGACACGGCACGCGCGTCACCGGCGCTTTCGGCCTGCATGACGGCGTGTATCCACGTCGCCGGCATGCCGAAGCGCCGCGACGCCTCGGCGATGCTGGCCGCGATCGGGTCGTTGATCGCCTGGTGCTGCAACGGTGCAACCGAAGGCGCGGTCTGCGCCATCGCGGCGACATTCGTCATTGCCACCAGGGTGACGACAAACACGACGATGCGTGCCGCCATCCCGACAATCCGCAAGTGTGCCATCGTGCGCGCGTCCATCCAAGGTGAAACGCTCGCGCACCGACCGACCAGCCGCCCTGGACTACCGCCACGCGCGGCCGCGGCCAAGAAGCCGGCCGGGACGAAGGAGAGGTTCGGCAGGCTGTGGAACAGAGGAATGTCGGACCGAGAAGGAGGCGAAGGCATGGTCAGTACTCCTTGGGAACCCAGAGAGGTGTCGCGCGGCCGACGACCGACGACACCGGCAAAGAACCGAAATAGCGGCCGTCGAAGCTGTCGGGCGCTGCGGGATTCATCAGGAAGACGTCGTGCGATCCGAGCGTGCGGCAGCCCATCCAAGCCGGCAACGGACGGCCGCGATGGTCGCGCGCGCGTGCTGCACCGACGACGGCTCCGTCGATAGTGATGTGGAGGCCGTGACGACAGATGGTCTGTCCGGCGAGCGCGGCAATCGGCTTGATCAGCGGCACGCCGCTGGGCAACGAGCCGCGTGCGGCGAGGGCGGCGGCAAGCGGGTCCGGTGGCACGACGACGGCTACGTCACCGACATGCAGCACGCGCGGCGGCAGCACCGCGTACAGCCCGATCGGCACCGAGGCGCTGTTGTTCCAGAGCAGCAAGCGTGGTGCCCCGACGACGCTCGGCAGGACGATCAAAACGATCCCGCTCATAGTAACGATGATCGCGACGGCGCGTCGGTTCATGGCGTGACGTGCCGGCGCTTGAGCCAGGCGCGATGACGCGCCTGCGTGTAAGGGCGTGGTGGCTCGTTCGCGAGCAAGCGTGCATGGACATGACGCCAATGGTCGGGGGCCGCGTCTTCAGGATCGATGCCGAGCGCCTCGACGGCATCGATCACCTTCAGCACCCGCTCGACACGGGGCCAGCCGGAGCAGCGCAAGAGGGTCTCGCCGCCGGGCTGTACTCGAAAGACGGTGGAATAAGGCTCGCCCGGGCGAACGGCCCGTACGATATCGATGCAGGACAGGATGGTGCCAAAGTCGTTCCCCATCCACCGGACCGCCGCGAAGATGCTGTCCGGCGCGAAGCTGACGACACGGCGGCGACGATCGAGGATCCGTTCATGGATGACACGGCCGAACCTGATCCAGCATTCGATCTCTTTCTCCACCCACATCAGTTCGACGCTCGTGGAGCCCCTGGGCGGATCAATCGTCATGACCCTGTGTCACCGACTGGAGAGCATGCAGGTGACGTGCGGCCGCGACGCCACCCGAAGGGGCGGCGCACCTCGACGGACACACCAGCCGCGTGACGCCCAGTGCGCCAAGCGCGTCGGTGCTGCGATCTGATCTGCGCGGCCATCGGCGTTTCATTCACCGGCCGGTGCCGTCGTCGCCGCGCCGCGGCTGCGGCCTGGCGGGATGGACGACGCCGTGGCCGGGGTCGGACGTGGACTGCCGAAGGCCGCGATCGGCCCAGGTTTTCAGGTCTTCGAGCGCATAAACGATGCGGCCGCCCAGCTTGCGATAGACCGGGCCGGTGCCGAAGGTACGGTGCTTCTCGAGCGTACGGCCGGACAGGCCGAGAAACCGCGCTGCCTCGGGCGTGCGCAGGTAGCGTGGCGGCAGTTGTCGAGGATCGTCGGGCATCGGATGCGCCTCCAGCTTGTCGTGGATGCCGCTGAGGAACTGCGGCGAACTCGCGATCACGATGGAGAGGAATCTGCGGACAGGTGGAGTACGGAGTTGCGAAGCACGGCGACGCCTACCCCTTGATCCTGCATCGGCCTCGCACGGCCGCTGGTCATCGAGCGTCAGTCGCGGTGGGCGGCAGACGATCAGAACTCACCATCATCGGCCCTGGAGGAGCTTGCGATAGCCGCCATTCATGATGGCCGTGCCCTCGGTCACGAGGCGAATGACCTGCGAGCGTGCTGCAGACGATTTCCAGGCGCTTGCCGGCCAACGGGCCGCCTCGGCGTCGAGCAGCACGCGCGCGATCTCGCGATAGCTGGCACCTTCCAGATGGCCGTCGAGCGCGCGCAGCATCAGGATGAACCGGCGTCGCTGCATGGCCGTCAATCGCCAACCGCGCGGCAGCGGACCTGCCGATAGACCGATCAGCCGACGGTGCAACCGCCGCACGGCATCGAGCCTAATTCGGAACTCGGCATCGAGCGGGATGAGCACGCCAAGGCGCTGCCGTGGATCCTTTTCGAAGCACCAAAGCTGGAGCGGCCCTGTCGGATCGTCGATCAGGAAATGCCGCCCGTCTTCGGCATCATGAATCTCTTGCGGATACAGTCCAGCAACGGCATCGATACGCGCAGCTTTGAATCCCTTGGGCACAGGGACCAGCAGCACGGTGACCGGGGTCAGTTCCGGCCGCCAAAGATGTGATGCAGTGCCGACAGCAGCTGCCGGGTCGAAAGGGAAAGATCAATCCCCAGCGACGGGCTAAGTCGGCGAAAGCCCGTTGCTGGGTTACGACGCCCACCGCAACATGCTCGCGCATTCGGCTGTAAGCGGCGCGATAGGCCGGGCTCCTCCTCAGGAACTCCAAACCCAGGTGCGAACGTTGCAGATTCTTGAGTTCTTGTGCACGCTTCGGAGATCGCCAGTCAGATGTCGCCGGCATATACGCCTCCAACTCAATTGAACCAAACGCCGACGTTCAATAGGCTGTACAAATTGCAGTGCGCTAGCCCCTACGTTTGGCAATAGCGATGCATTCCATGGCAGGGTGATGTGAGCTGGCAAGCACGGATCTTAATTAGTGCAGCGGCGGACGAAGGAGATAGGCGAACCCGGTCTCAGTCATCCAGCGGGCGCGTGCAAGGTGGCTGTCATGGACGACCTTCGCCCGTTCAGGGTCACGCTGGGCGTCGAGGCCAAAGATGATCTTTACGGCTTCGCGCCAATCGGCCCCCTCTTCTGCCGCGTCAAGGAGCCGGATATAGTCGGCCAGATGGCGCTCATCATAGGTGGTAAGATGTGGCTTATCAGGGGGACGGTCATCGAACGGAACGGTTGTCATCGTAAGCCTCGCCGGTCGTGTTCATTACAGAGACCGAGCAATCTGTGTCGCGTAAAGTGCGGCGGCGACTGCGCGAACTGATGCACCGGGTGCATCGTACTAGGCCCCCCCGGCTATCGCCAAGACGTCCCTCGGCCTTCCGCTCCGGGACGCAGCGTCCATTGAATACCATACCTCCGAACGAATCGGAATGATCGTTCCTGGAACGATCATTCCGATGCAGGTTCCTCTCAGGTCATGGATCTCAAAGAGATCATGGCGGTCAATCTGCGTCGTGTACGTCATGACAAGAAAATTACGCAAGAAGAGTTGGCCGCGCGTGCCGGACTGAGCGCCCGCTATATCGGCGCGATCGAACGGGCCGACGCGTCGGCCAGCGTCTCGGTGCTGGGGCAGATCGCCGATGCGCTGGCCATCGATCCTGCCGAGCTCTTGAGGCGTCCAAAGCGATTCGACCAGGCGCATCGCTAACCGGCTCTTCCAAGCTGTGACCGCACATCCTTGAACGCACGCGGGATCGCCGTGTTCTACGGGGCGGACGAACCGGAGACAGCGCTGGCCGAGGTACGCCCTCCAGTTGGCGCGAATGTGGTCGTCGCACACTTCAAGCTCGTACGCCGCGTTCGTCTTCTGGATCTGAAGGCTTTCGCTGATATTCTCGAGAGAGGCAGCATCTTTGATCCGACATATGCCCCGAGAAAGGAACGGGCGTTATTCCTCGAGAAGCTGCTGAGACGCATGACAATGCCGGTCATGCCCAGCGATGAAGCGCTCGAATACTTGGCGACACAGGCCGTCGCGGACTTCTTGGCATCACGTGTTGAGCCCGAGCTCGATGGGATTCTGTTTCCCTCGGTTCAAGTTCCGGGCGAGAAGCAAAATGTAGTGCTGTTCCACAAGGCAGCGCGCATCAAGGCGATCAAATACCCCAAGGGCACCAAGCTCTCCGTGGATACAGGCATGTTCAATGGTGAGGAGTGGGAGCACGAGCTGACCGTGGTTGAAGAGGTGCCGCCCGAAGAACCCAAGAAGCAGCAGCTTCCCCCTCCGTTCGACACCTTCGATCTTGGCAGGCTTCAAGATGTTGATTGGGACACGACGCCCGATGCCGATGTACGACCGGCGACGCTAGAAGTGGATTTGGCGTCGCTGGAGGTGCGAAAGATCACGGGTGTGCACTTCCATACGAATAACGAGAAGGTGGATCGCAAGCGTATCGAACGTCAGCTCCACCCCCTTCCGGATGAATTTTAGGCGAACATGCCCAGACCAGTTGCGCTGATGGTTTCAGCGTCCGCGTTGAAGCTGACCGATCAGCGCGGTCAGAAGATCTTGCGGCAATCGTGTTGAGGGAGCAGATTGAAGCTGCTGTAAGGCGGCGATCAGCCGATCGGTCGGGCAGGTTCCATGCTCTGTCATGAGACCGGCAGCCCATAGAAATCCGTGAACCTCGACCTTCAACTTTGTGGCGACAGTGCGCAGTGGTCCATCCCCCGTCATGAGGATGCACGAACGTTCCTCGGCGTATGTGAGCGCGACACAGTCGTTGAAACTGAGCCGCGAGGCGTTGCGGCTGAAATGCGCCAGCGCGGTCGTAACACCGTTGCCATCAAGCGTGCCGATGGTGAATCCAAGCCGAACAAGATCGGTCGGCGAGTAAGTGCCGAGGTCTAGTAGCTCCTTGTCGAGGATCACATCGGGTATGACGAAATTGAAGGGGAGCGCCAATGTTGCTTCGATCAGGCGGGTCTTCGCCAGGTCCAGGATTACGGACGCGTCACTAACGACTATCTGTGACGGTGGCACCGCGCATCTCCTCATCGATGGCGGCGACCGGCTTTCTCAGCAGCTCGGCAGCTTTACTGATGGTGATCAAGCCTTCGGCCAACGCGCGATAGCATAGGCGCTGGAACCGCTGTGGCTGCTCGCGTGGTTGGTCGTCGGCAGTGGCGATCGGCTGCGGTTCAGTCTTGCGCCAGGTGCGGGCAAATGACTGAAACGCATAGACCATGGTCTGTTGCGTGATGATCTCAAGATCCCTGAACCGGACGAGCAGCGCCGCCGCGCTGACGGCGTAAATCTTCTTGGTGACCATGAGCTCTGCAACGCCGAATCCGGCGCGGTGCTTGCCGACCTGATCTCTCACATGGGTGGCGGGCATCAAAAAAGCGCTGGCAAACCGGTTGGCGGCTTTTTCTTCGTCTACGCCTTCGACAATCATGAGGCGATGGGCGAGTTCGTGAATCAGGGTCAGTCGCCGGCGCTCTATGCCGTGGTGCGCATTGACGACGACCACCGGAACGGCAGCCACTCCGTCGCGCTCGATCATGCAGGTGAGACCAGAGACGCTATCGGGCAACTCAAGGTGCATGACCTTGATCCCCTTCTCCTCCAGGAGTTCGGTGACATCCGGGATAGGGTCGATGCCAAGCTTCCAGACAGAACGCAGGTCCATCGCCAAAGCTTCGGCGGCTTCGAGGGTGCTGATCTGCTTCGGCGCAAACGGCGGTTCCCACGCCGCCGACTTCAGTTCAAGAACCTCTTCGACCAAGAGATAGCGCTCGACGCGCTCAAGGACGAGCGCCTCGACATGCGCGCGGTCGCGGGCGCTGGTGCCGGATTTTTTCCGGAAGTCGATGGCGCCGAGACGCACCTCGAGAGGCGCGGCCAGAAATTCCATCGAGACGTCGAGCGCCTTCGTCAGCGCGATGAGAACGGTCGAGCCGGGCATCATCTCGCCACGCTCATACTTTCCGAGCGCCTGCGGCGTCACTTGACCGCCCATCGCGTCCGATAATCCCCGGAGGGATAGGCCTGCCTTCTTACGGGCGAGTTGTAGCCGGTCACCGAACATGGACTCGACTCCTATTTCGTTTTGTAGTGCAATCTTCGTAATGTAAACTAGTCAAGACAATAGGTCAATAGTTTTGACCTAAAAGAAACGACCTCTGGGAGACAGTGGCACTTAGGCTTCCTCTAGGAGAAAAAGGTTATGAATCAGATTGTTAGGCCCACCTCCCAAGGTGACGTGATCGATATCCTGCTGGCGGATCTGGCCATCAGGGTCCAGTTATCGCCGTCGAACTACAGTTTGGCGGTTTACCGGGCGAATGTCCTGAGCGACTGGGTCGACCGGCCGGCTAGCCCCCTGCACGGGCGCGTGGTGCTGACATATGCCCAAGGGTCGATGGCCTACAACGCCACGATCGCCCGCAAGCTGCGGACCGACGAGTTCGACATCGACATCATCGCACAGATCATCGTCCGCCCCGGCATGACGGCAAAGCAGGTCCTCGACGAACTTTACGAGGCGGTGCGCGGCGAACCGGGATCGCGGTACTACAAGATGGTCGAGCGCCGTAATCGCTGCGTCACCATTCACTATGCCGACGGCATGCATCTCGACATCACGCCCGCGGTTCTCGCCGATGGACGGTCGCCGCGCACGAGCTTCATCTTCAACCACAAGCCCGAGGATAAGAGCGACCTCACTGGCTACGCGCTTTGGGCAAACCCGTACGGCTTCGCCGAGTGGTTCAGGGTTCGGACGCCGAGCTCGGATGCATTCGCCCGAGCCTATATGGGCCGCGTCCAAAAGTGGGCGGCCACGCTCGAGGCACGGGCTGACATGGAGGCGGTCCCGGAGCAGAAGCCACCGCACGAGAAGTCGATGGCGGTGATCGCGCTTCAGTTGTTGAAGCGGAACCGGAACGTGCGGTTCGATGGGCGGTCCGGCCGGCGGCCGCCGTCGGTCATGCTGTCGAAGTTCGCGGCGGAAGTCGCCGTGCAGACGGGGAGCCTGTTCGACCAGTTCCGGCGGCTGGCCCAGCACGTCCATGACACCATCAAGCTCGCCCATGACCAGGGGCGACTCGTGTCGGTCACCAACCCGACGTGCGCCGAGGACGTATTCACCGATCGCTGGCCTGCCTCGCTCAATGACCAAGCGATCTATATCGCCGACCTGAAGCACCTGCTCGCCAAGCTCTACGAGCTACATCGGCCTGATTGTGGTCTGCCCGAGATGCAGGACATCCTCAGCGACCTGTTCGGTGAGACCCCCACCCTGGAAGTGGTGAAGGCATACGCAGAGCGTCTCGGGAACGTGATCGATACCGGCAATGCGTACCAGGAGCGCAGCTCTGGTCGCATCGACGTCGTACGGTCCGGTCTGGCCGCGCCGGCCATCGCGGGTGCGTCCTCGACCACGTCGTTCGCCGCGCCATCCCACAAGTTCTTCGGATCGGAACCACCGGCGTGAACATGCCGCCGACCATCGCGGAACAGATTGACCGCATGAAGCAGCGCTACCCGGATTTCCGGGTAGACGCATGCGACTGGATGGCGACCTGGACTGGGGAACTGAGTCCGATCAGGCGGCCCTACACGGTGCAGGTCAGTTTCATCCGTCGGTCCTGGATCAACGGGCTTGAGTTGATCTACGGCTATGTGCCACGCGTTCGCCTTTTGAATCCGAAACTCGAGGTGCGCCATCACCGGACCGGCGAATTCGCACACCATGTCTATTGGGACTTCAACGACCTCGAGCGGTCCCCGTTATGTTTGTATGACCCGGCGGCTGACCCGCCTGAGTGGCGGTGGGACCGGGACTTCATCGCTGATCGCATCATACCGTTCACTGCGAACTGGCTAGCTTGTTACGAGAGCTGGCAGGCGACGGGCGAATGGACGGGAGGAGGCCGACATCCAGAGAGCAGGAGAAATTCATGCCTGTCGACGACCATTCACAAAGCAGAGCCGAACCGCGCTCCTCTGGAATCGCCACGTCGCGACGCGTTCCACTGGATTGGCCGTCGGATCGGGACTTTCGCGTCCTCGCCATTGATGGCGGCGGCATCCGTGGCATCTTCCCTGCCCATGTGCTGGCCACGCTGGAACACCGCTTCCTGGGCAGCCGGTCCATCGCGTCCTACTTTGACCTCATCGTTGGTACGTCGACCGGAGGTATCCTCGCTCTCGGCCTCGGCGCCGGCCTTGCAGCTGCCGACCTCCGCGACCTCTACCGCGATCGAGGACACGAGATTTTTCCGACGGGCGGCGTAGGCTGGTTGAGTAACCTGCGGCGGTGGCTGCGCGGGAAGATACGATTGCTGCGGTATAGCTACGATAGCAAAGCTTTGTCTGACGTCCTGACAAATGTACTTGGTGACCGCAAGCTTGGGTCCGCAGCCACGCGCCTGTGCATTCCCTCGTTCGAAGGTGAGTACGGCGAGGTCTTCGTCTTCAAGACACCGCATCATCCGGCGTTCAAGAAGGATCTGTTCGAGCCGATGGTGAAAGTTGCTTTGGCGACCGCCGCGGCGCCCACATACTTTCGGCCGCACCGCGACGGTGGATATACCTTCGTCGATGGAGGAGTGTGGGCAAACAACCCCATCATGATCGCCGTGACGGAAGCATTGACGTCTTTTGATGTGCGCCGCAACCAGGTTCGCATTCTGAGTATCGGCTGCGGTGATGATCCGTATCGCGTGACCGGCTCGAAGATCTTTAAGGGCGGCATGTTTCACTGGAAGGACATCATCCTGGCCGCCATGAGGCTGCAATCCCAGAGCGCCCTCGGGCAAGCCGGCCTGCTCGTCGGACCCGAAAGCCTCGTTAGACTCGACGTTCCAAAATCGGTTCCGAAGATCGAATTGGACGACTGGACTTTGGCTGTCGAGCATTTGCCGGCGGCCGCCGAGCGCGTTGTCGATACTGCAGCAGACCGTATCGTCCGGATGTTTCTGCAAGAGCCGGCTCAACCTTACACACCCGTCTATCAACTTAGTTCAGCCAGAGAACCAACATGAATCAGGGCGACGACAAATACAGGATCGGCGGCGGGTTCGCATTTGTGAGCGCGCCATTCGCGGTTCATCCGAACGACGAACGGCGCGCACGAGCAACCATCAGACTAATGAAAGCGGACGGTCGAAGCCGATCGCAAATAATTGAGGCATTCCGCGACTATGTCGTGAAGCACTCCCCACTAAGCGAGGAAAGGCAGATGGAGCGAGTCTACGAACGGCTGGATGACTGGTTAGATTAATGGCGGCGATCATGAGCGCAGAACCGATGAAGCACGATCTTTGCCCCTTTGGAGAAGGGGATCGGGTGGACCACAAGCTGTTCGGCATGGGCACGGTGAATGGTGCAGCAACTGCAGTGGTCAGCCCTGACATGCACAGCCCGAAGGGCTTCCGTGACTCCGGCTGGACCGTGCCCGTGAACTGGGATGATCCCAAGCGCGCGAGTACAAAGGTCGCCTCGTGGGCGTTGCGAAAGATGTCATCCCCGGACTCGAGACCTTTCAGCTATTGGAACCGGCAGTGGCAGCCGCTGTTCCAAGAATGGATTAGCGCGCGAAGGACGCTTGAAGCACAGTTGGTGGAGTTCCGGCCGCCGCCGACCTCCGACAAAGTCGCAAGGCTGCAAAGGCTTGAGAACGAAGCCTTCGACGCTATGCAGGCCTTCATCCAAGCTGAGATCGACGGCCACCATCCATAGCAACGTTCACGGCCTTCTCGCGCATGGCGGGCAAAGAAAAAGCCCCGCCCGGCGGACCGGGCGGGGCCTCGGGGGCGTCGGCCTACTCGCCGCTCTTCCGGCGGCTGCGCGACCAGATCAGGCTGAAGCTCTCGCCGTCCTCGTCGTCGAACAGGTTGGCGAAGATTGCCGAGTTGAAGCTCGGATCGTCGAGCTTGAGCGACAGGTACTCGCGGCCCTCGCTGGAGCGCTTCGACCAGGCGGCCCCGATCTCGGCCCGGCCGACGAACACCCGGTGGCTGGGGGCGGCGTCGCTCGAACGGTTGGCCTCGGGGACGATGCGCACGCCCTTGGTCTGGACGCTCAGGGTGACGATCTCGCCCTGGTACTCGTTGCCGACCTTCTTGAAGGAACCGATGTTGGCCATATGACTTCTCCTTGCTGTTTCGAGCCCCGCGACCATCGCGGCCTCGATGGCGATCTGCAGGCCGGAGGCGATCGACGCCGCACCCGCTTGCGGGCCGGAGCAGAGCGGAGGATGGCGGCGGGACGACTTTCTTGCCTCGCGAGGAATGGGCGAAGCCCAGGGGAAGAAAGTCGAACCGCCGCCGTTGCGGCTCAGGCGATCGAGGCGCAGCCGTCCTCTGGCCAGATCAGCCAAAAGAGAGGCCGTGGGTCGCGCGCCGAACAGCATCCTCGGGAGAAGTCGTGGCCAACCTGAAGGGACCTGCGCAAGAGGACCGGCATTACGGGCGAAGAGACGGCGGTCGTGGCGTAGAAAAAGGACGGCATCGTCTCAGCCCAACCGGTCGCAGACAGCGCGCCTCGCCTGCCTCCTGTCGTCTGCGCCAGAGGAACGGCCCACTCGAAGTGGTCATAGAGGGCTGCGTTCGCCTGTCGCGTCGAGACGAGCGTTCACCGCCCCCATCTCGCCAACCTGTTCGATGATTGGCGACGCAAAGAGCGTCAGCGACCCTGGTCGTGCAGCCGCCCGTCAGCAGGCGAGCAAGCGCCCCCGGTACCTTGCCCGTCCGGCGGCGTGACAAACAGCGCCATGCGCGAGAAGGCCGTGCAGCCAGAGAGAACGGCGCCGATCACGGCGAATGCCGTCTGCCACCCGCTGCTGGACATGCCGATTCCGGCAAGCGCAAACGACACCTGGTAGCCGGCGACCGTTGCCGGCACGGCGTAGAGCAGGCCGATGATGATGCGGATCAGCGGTTTACGGGCAGTGGCGAAGGCCATCTGCCCGAGCGCCAAGGTCGCGCCACCTGCAAGGAATCCCACGACGAGCCCACCGATGACACCAGCACCGCTTTGAAGGGCAGCGAGGCCTGCTGTCAGTCCGGCGAGGAAAGGGAGCGCGTAAACCGCGAGCGTGAACAGCAGCCAGCAGAAGAAGCCGAGGCCGAAAATGCTGAGAACGATGCCAACGCCAAGCATGGTGGAACTCCGTGACAAAGGTCGAACGGTTGCGCCTTCCACCACCACCATGGCGCGATCGATTAACTTTCGGATGTGAAGTTGGCCAAAAGGCGGCGCTTTGCGCACCGCCCGAGCCGAAGCGAGCACCGCCGTTCCCTGGCATCGTTCTAGAGCAGCCCAAGCGACCGGAACGAGGCATGGGTTCCGTGCCCGATCACGACGTGGTCGTGCAGCTCGATCTCAAGAGCCTTGGCGGCTGCTTTCAATTCGCGCGTCATCTCGATGTCGGCCCGGGACGGCTTGGGATCGCCACTTGGATGGTTATGGACCGCGATCAGCGCAGCGGCGTTGAGAGTCAAGGCACGCTTCAGGACCTCGCGCGGGTAAACCGGCGTGTGATTGACCGTGCCGCGCTGCTGCACCTCGTCGGCGATGAGATTGTTCTTGGTATCAAGAAACAGGATTCGAAACTGCTCGACTTGGTCATAAGCCATTGCCGCCTGCAGGTAGGCGATCAGCGCCTGCCAGTTGCCGAGCACCGGTCGCCGGCGCACCTCGGCTCTGGCCATGCGGCACGCGATCTCCCGGACAAGCCGAAACGCGGCGATGTCACGGCCCGTCAGTCCGAATGCGCGAAGCTGCGCCGCTTCGGCGGCGATGACATGGCCAATGCTGGGAAAGTGCTGCAAGAGGGCATCAGCTCGCGCGCTGCCTTGCGATGTAGCCAGTAGTCCGGTGAGCAAGTCCTGCTCTGTCGACGGCAGAACGGCAAGATTGCCGTTCATGGCGGGACCTTGGCTCGGCGACGCTGATGCAGAAGTCAAAGATGAAGCAGACATGGATCGTGTCCCGGAGAGCAGGAAGGGGCGAGCCGCCGCCCGCTCTCTCTGAAGGCCCAGCGGCTCACCCGCTCCCGGCCTTCCTCTTGCTCTCACGGGTCCGGCTATTCCCCGAGGGCGAAGGGAAGAGGTGGCGCTCACGCGCCACCCGATCCGAACCGCCAGACGGGAATGCCGAGCTTGCGTGCCTTGTCGCCGAGATTCTCCTGGATGCCCGAGCCCGGGAACACGATGACGCCGATCGGCAGGACCTCCAGGATCTGGTCGTTGCGCTTGAACGGTGCGGCCTTGGCATGACGGGTCCAGTCCGGCTTGAACGGAACGTGCGTCACCTTGCGGCTGTCGGCCCAGCGGGCAGCAATGCGCTCGGCGCCGGTCGGCGAGCCGCCGTGGAGCAGGACCATGCCGGGATGCTTCGCATGGACCTTGTCGAGCGTGGCCCAGATGAGTTGATGGTCGTTGAAGTCGGCACCGCCGGTGAAGGCGATCTTGGGACCAGCCGGCACCAGCAGCTCGGTCTCGGCGCGACGACGAGCGGCCAGGAACTCGCGGCTGTCAATCATCGCGGCGGTGAGAGCCCGATGGTTGACCATCGAGCCGGTGCGCGGCCGCCAGGTTGATCCGGTGTGGACCTCGAAGCGGTCGGCAGCTTGGTCGCGAAAGAGCTCCATGGCATTGCGGCGCTCGATCAGGGTCAGGCCCTCGGCCACGAGGCGCTCCAGCTCGACCGAGCGGATCTCCGAGCCGTTCTGCTCCTTCTGGCTGCGCCGCTGCGCTTGCTCGTTGCCGTCGAGTTCGCGCTCGATCCGGTCGACGGCGCGATGGAACAGGTTGGCGGTCGACCACAGAAGGTCCTCCAGGTCGGGCTCGAGGCGGGTATCGCTCAGCGTCGATACCAGTGCGTCGAAGATGTCGACGACGGCGCCGGTGATGACGTTGGCTTCCGGCAGCGGCCGGGGGTCGGGCTCGTCCTGGAAGGGGCGGTGGCCAAAGAGCTGCAGCTCGGTGAGGACGTGATCGGTCGGAGATGTGTCGTGCACGGGCTCGAAGTCGGGATCGCCGTTGGTCGCCATGATGCTGTCCTTTGTCGGATCGGCCGCGCCCATCGCGGCCTTCGTGGGCGTCGACAGACGGCGGGCGGACCGGTCCCGCACCGCGCTTGCGGCCGGAGCGCAGCGGAGGACGGCGGGCCGAGGCTTTCTTGCCTCGCGAGGAATGCCGGCTTTAGCCGGCAGGGGAAGAAAGCCGCAGGACCGCCGTTGCGGGGCCGGGCCGGCTGCCGTCCGATCGCCCCTCTAGAAGGCCGGGGCGCGCTCCCGTCCGAAGGGCAGCAGAGTGATCGACGATGAAGAGATTCGCCGTGCCCGTGCTTATCCCGTCACGGCCGAGGCCAGGAAACGCTCCACATCCTGCGGGACGAGCTGCCGGCGCACCGATGCCCTGAGCCCTTCGATTCTGAGGCGGCGGAGATCGTCATTGAAGTCGTCGAAGCAGGGCGACAGGACGAACGGCGCGATCCCGGCGGCGTCCGCGCGGTTGCACAGGGTGGCCATCGCAGCATCGCCGGCCGGGTCGGCATCGCGAGCGACATAGAGACGGCGCAGTGTCGGCGGAAGCAGCAAAGAGGCGAGGTGGTTGGCCGAGAGTGCTGCCACCATCGGCAGAGTCGGCAGGATCATGCGCAGGGACAGCATGGTCTCGATGCCCTCCCCGGCGGCCATCACGTCGCAGGCCATGCCGAAGCGGACACCGTGCCCGAGAAGATGGCCCATGGCCCGTCGCGGTGAAGCGATCGGCGCCTTGTCATGGCCTGACGGATCGAGCCAGGTCCGATGTGCTCCGGTGATGCTGCCCTTGAGATCGCTCACTGGCGCGATCAGTGCCGGCCAGGTCTCGGTCGGGCTGTGCTCGTCGGGCCGATAGTAGCAGCGTGGATGGAAGCGTAGCGGGTCATCGTGAGCCACGGTTGTGATTCCGCGACGATGCAGGTAGGCGTGCGCCAAGGTGCCCGTGATCGGCCGGGACATGGCGTAGAGACGCCGCGCGGACTCGGGCGAACCCCGCGGCACCGGCAGCCGATCCTGCCGTGGTGGGAGCGGGTCCGGCGGCAGGGCGAGGAACACCCGCGCCTCTTCCAAGGTATCGCGCAGGCGGTGGAAGCCGCGATTGAGGGCGATCAGGTCCAGAAGATCGCCATGCTGCCCCGTGGCCGAGTCGGTCCAATGCCCGGCAGCACCCTTGCCATGGTCCGGGCCGCTCAGGCGCACGAACAGGCTGCGGCCCCGTGTGTTGGCGACATCGCCAACCAGCCAGTAGCGGCCCTCGCGACGGCCGTTCGAGAGGTAATGACGGCACACCGCCTCGGCATTGCGCGCGAGGCGGCGGGCCAGGTCCGCGGCGTGCGACGGCATGAATGCCTCCTCACGCCGCTGACCGATCGGCGATGCGCACGATCGGGTAGCGTTCCATCAACGCGGCGAGGATCGAGGGGCCGGCAGTGCCCGTCGGCACGAACAGGCGGAGCTTCCAGGCGATGATCTCGGACATCAACCCCATCGCCTTCAGGCGATCCACCATGCCGTCGGTGAAACCGCCCAGCTCCACCCGGAACAGACCCATCACCTTGGCGCGGCGAAGTGACAGCCCGTCCTGCAGCTCGAGGATGGTTCGGCCGTCGAGCACGGCGGTCCAGGCATCCGCCGGTGTAATGTTCACGCCATCGGCGCTGACGGCCTGCGCCACCCAGGCTGGCGAGACCAAGCGGCCGATCACACGCTCGCCGGCATCGGTCTGCAGGCGGTAGACCCGCATGGACTCGTCCGGCAGGCGCTTCCAGATCGGCAGCAGCAGGCCGGTGACGATATGGAGCTCGCTCTCCGTGTAAGGAGGTATCTCGGCGAGCTCCCGTGCCCAGGCTTGGGCAAACGCAGCTCGATCCGACCGTTGCCAGTGCGACTGCTCGAGGGCCGCCACCGAAAGGGCTGTCCGCTCCATCGGACGCACGAGCCGGACGCGGCGCTCGACCTCGCCGTCGTCCAGCATGACGCTGGGCGCCGGCACCTGCACCGCCGCCCGGCCCGACTGCGCATTGACGAGCAGGACCGCGCGAGGATCGCCAGCCCGGTCCAATGCCTCGGCCAGGGCGAGAGGCTGGTTGCATTCTCGGCGGCGGACTGTGAACACCTGCGTCTCGGCGCCGGTCGTCGGATGGACATGGACCACCTGGCGCTGGGTCACCGTCAGGCTCTCGGCCGTCAGCGTCTCGACGCCGACATCATAACTGCCCGAGGCCCGTGCACCCTCGATCTTCGCGCGCAGCAGGTCTTCGAACACGCCGAACAGCGTGTTCTGCAAGCCGATGGTGAGCGCCAGCAGTCGATTGAGGAATGTCGTGATCGGCGGCAGCTCCTCGCGAAGGCTGCCGTCCTGATCGGTCAGATGCAGGCCGGTCGCCGCCTGAAAGGCTTCCAGCGAGCAGGCCTCGACCTTACCGGCGAACAGCAGCAGGTAGAGCTGACGCAGCGCCGCCCGGCCGTAGGGCGATTCGAGATTGTCGTCGGCCCGGAACAGGCCCTGCCCACCGGTCTGGCGCTGGCCCTTGGTGATGGCGCCCAAGGTGTCGAGCCGGCCGGCGATGGTCGACAGGAAGCGCTTCTCGGCCTTCACGTCGGTGGCGATCGGCCGGAACAGGGGCGGTTGGGCCTGGTTGGTGCGGTTGCTGCGTCCCAGGCCCTGGATGGCCGTGTCGGCCTTCCAGCCCGCCTCCAGCAGGTAATGGACGCGCAGCCGCTGATTCCGGGCCGAAAGGTCGGCATGGTAGGAACGGCCGGTGCCTCCGGCATCGCTGAACACCAGGATGCGCTTGTCGTCGTCCATGAAGGCCTGCGCCTCGGCGAGGTTGGCAGAGCCTGGGCGGTTCTCGACGCAGAGCCGGTCACCCTTGCGCACGATCCGCCGCGACCGGCCCGTCACCTCGGCCACCAGATCGGTGCCGAAGCGCTGCACGATCTGGTCGAGCGCGCCCTGGACCGGTGCCAGCGACGCCAGCCGCTCGATCAGCCGGTCACAACGCTCGACAGCGTCGCGGCATTGCACGGGCTGGCCGTCGCGATAGACCGGTCTCGAAGAGAGGTTGCCCTCGCCATCGGTGAACGGCTCGAACAGCTGGGTGGGGAAGCTGTGCGCGAGGTAGTCCAACACATACTCGCGCGGAGTAATGTCGACTTGCACGTCGCCCCACTCCTCGGTCGGAGTCTCGGAAAGCCGACGCTCCATAAGCGCTTCGCCGGTGGAGACGATCTGGATGACGGCGGCATGTCCCGCTTCCAGATCACGCTCGATCGCCCGGATCAGGGTCGGCGTCTTCATCGATGTGATCAGGTGCGAGAAGAAGCGCTGCTTGGCGGACTCGAAGGCCGAGCGCGCCGCGGACTTGGCCTGCGCATTGAGGGTGCCACGCTCGCCAGTGACGTTGGCAGCCTGCAGGGCAGCATCCAGATTGTTGTGGATGACCTGGAAGGCGCCGGCATACGCGTCGTAGATGCGTACTTGTTCTGGCGTGAGCGCATGCTCGACCAACTCGTACTCCACACCCTCGTAGGACAAGGACCGTGCCGCGTAGAGTCCGAGCGCCTTCAGATCGCGGGCCAGCACCTCCATTGCCGCGACGCCGCCGGCCTCGATGGCAGCCACGAACTCAGCGCGCGTGGCGAACGGAAAGTCCTCGCCACCCCAAAGCCCCAGCCGCTGGGCATAGGCGAGGTTGTGCACGGTGGTGGCGCCCGTGGCGGACACATAAACGACGCGGGCATTGGGCAGCGCATGCTGCAGGCGCAGGCCGGCACGGCCCTGATGGGAGGGCGCCTGGTCGCCGCGCTCACCCTTCCCGCCAGCGGCATTGGCCATGGCATGGCTCTCGTCGAACACGATCACTCCATCGAAGTTCGATCCCAGCCAATCGACGATCTGCCGGACCCGCGAAACCCTTTCCTCGCGCGCATCGGTCCGTAGCGTGGCGTAGGTGGCAAAAAGGATGCCCTGTTCAAGGCGGATCGGAGTGCCCTGACGGAAGCGGGTGAGCGACGTCACCAGCAGCCGTTCCATGCCGAGCGCCGACCAGTCGCGCTGGGCGTCCTCGATCAGCTTGTCGGACTTCGACACCCATACGGCGCGTCGGCGGCCCTGCAGCCAGTTGTCCAGGAGGATGCCGGCGACCTGGCGGCCCTTGCCGGCGCCGGTGCCGTCACCCAGCATCCAGCCGCGCCGGAAGCGCACGGCATTCTCGGCATCGTCGGGCGCTGCTGACACGACATCGAAGGTCTCGTCGACCACCCACGAACCCGCGAGATGGCCGCCGTGCGCCTCGCCGGCATAGATGACGCTCTCGAGCTGCGCGTCGGATAACAAACCGTCGCCGACGACATTGGCCGGCAGGAGCGGTCGATAGCTGGGCTTGGGCGGCGCGACGGACGCCATCGCCGCCGACTGCACGAGGCGTGTCGGATGCGGCTGCGCACCGGCAATCCGGATCGATTGCAGCTCGTATCCTTCATACAGCGACTCGGTGAGGCTGCCGCCCTCGGCCGGCTTCCAGTCGACGGTCTCGTAAGCGAGCTCAGTGCCTACTCGTTCAAGCGAATCGCCGGCGTTGGCGCGTGGCTGCCGTGCTGACCTCCGGCTTGACATGACCGTGACGGGAGGGACGGAGGCAGGAAACGCGGCGGTGCGATGAACAGGCAAGCGCGACGGAACATGCGACGTGACCCAATGGAGCAGCGTGGCGACGTCGGGCGCCATGCCGAGTGATGCTGGAAGCGACCTCGGATCATCGGCAGGTACGCGATCGATGACCGTCAGCCGAGTCTCGATCGTGGTGCCGTGACGGGCGTAGACACGTCCATCGATCGCTGTCGAGAACACCACGCGGCCGCGTTCCTGCAGACGGACGAAGGCCTCGCGCCAGGATGGATGGTCCGGCGAGAGGCTGGCGCCGGTGATCGCGACCAGGCGCCCGCCGTCGGCGAGTCGCGCAAGCGCCGACGAAACATGCCGAAGCGCGGCGTCCGCCGCAGTGCCATCGACATGCGCTGCGGCCGAGAACGGCGGATTCATCAGCACGACGCTCGGGCGCACGGCATCGTCGAGATGGTCGTGGATGTGAGCCGCGTCGTGACGCGTCGTCGCGACAGCGGGAAACAGCCGTCCGAGCAAGGCCGCGCGGGTGGCCGCTAGCTCGTTCAGGGCCAGTCTGCTGCCTGCGAGCTCGGCAAAGATGGCGAGCAGGCCCGTGCCGGCCGAGGGCTCGAGCACGAGATCGGCCGGGCCGATCGTAGCGGCGCTGGCGGCGACAAACGCGAGCGCGATCGGTGTCGAGAATTGCTGCAGCGCCTGGCTTTCCTCGGATCTGCGCGTGTGCGCGGGAAGAAGCGCAGCGATCCTGCCGAGCATGGACAGCTCGGCAGCCGGCGAGCCAGCGCGTGCCCGAATGGCCGGGCCGAACTTGCGCATGAACAGCACGGTCGCCGCCTCGCAGGCGTCGTACGCGGACTTCCAGTCCCAGACGCCGGCTGCGTCGGAGCCGCCGAAGGCGTGCTCCATGGCGGCGCGCAGCGTAACCGCATCGATGCGGCTGCCACGCTCGAGGTGAGGGAGAAGAAGGTGTGCGGCCGCGGCAATGCCGGCGGACGGATCCGCAGAAACGCCGGCGAGCGAGTGCAGCGGCGCGGGCGCGGCCGCCGATAGGGAGACATTCGACATGGAAGAGACCTCGGGAGAGCGGGAGCGGTCTGAACCGGAAGGCGCTCTCTCTGGACCCCGCCGGCTCAAACCCGTCCCGGCCGTCCTCTCCCTCTTGCCTCGCGCATCGAACGTGCAGAACGTCTCAAAGGAAAAAGCCCGGCACGGCGGCCGGGCTTATCCAACGATTGGCGGCGGGAACGCAGGACCGCCGAGGCCACCCCCGCGGTGTTCGCGCTATTCGGCGGCAATGGCCGGCGGCTCGGCCTCGTCCGTCAGGGAATCGTGCCCTTCGCCATCGGCGAGGAAGGCGGGAAGCTCCTCGGCCGACTCGGCAGGTGTGTCCGACATGTTCGCGCTGTCGGCGAGCCGCAGCGGATCGGGCAGCCAGCCCGTGCCGTCGAGCAGCCGCTCGGCCTCCTTCGCCATCTCGGCCTTCTTCAGGTGGTCGATGAGCTGCAAGGCCTGGTCGCCCTTGGCCTCTCGCACCGCTTCCAGGATGCGGGGCTTGGTGACGCGGCCGAGATAGTTGTCGACTGTCGGGCGCCAGCCGGCTTCCACCATGTCGAGGTGGACGGCGCGGGCGAGCCGATCGGCCTGGGCGATACGCTGCTGCACGCCGTGCGCCGAGACGCCCGGTCCGCCGTAGCGGTCGCCCTTCTCGTAGAGGGCGTTCACCCCGAACGAGACGCAATGCGCCAGCAGCGCAGCTCGGCGGCCGTCGTCAAGGGCGGCGAGCCAGTCCCACAGCGCGTGGTCCTTGGGCAGCTCGGCCTTCCAGGCTTCGTGCCGGTCGGCGACTGCCTTGGCCGAGGGGCTGTCCTTCAAATCGACCGCCTGGGCAGGGAAGAACACATGCCGCACCGAGGCTTCCAGGCAGGCGCCGGGAGCGCTGTGCTGGAAGGTGTCGAGGCAAAGCTTGTGCAGCAGCGCCGTGAGGGCGACCTGCGGATTGTTCGCCACCGCGTCCCGCAGCGCGAGGGTGCGATGAGCCGTCAGCTCGCTCACGAGCCGTTCCGGGAGCGGCTTGATCGTGTCTTTGTCACCGTCGTCCCCCGGCTGGTCACCGCCGATGGTGATGACGGTACGCTGGGCGGGAGGGGCAAACGCTGTCTCAGCCGCCCCGCCGGTCTCGCCTTCCTGCAGGTCTTCGCTGCCGACCTGCATCGGCTCGTCCTCCGGCCGGACATAGCCGCGATCGGCAGCGAGGTGTCCGTCTGCGTCGATGCTGACAAACACACCGGCACGCGCGATCTCGGTCGGCTCGTAGCGAACCGGACGGCTGTCGAAGGCGGCAAGCGCTTCCTCGATCTCGCCCAGCCGCGCGTCGACCTCGTCCCGCAGCTCGTCGGCACCTTCGTACTCGCTTTCGAGCTTGACCTGCTCGGCGGTCAGAGCGTCGAACGTCACCTGTTCGTCGGGCGTGAGCTCGACCACTACGCCGTCGAGCCGCGGAAGATGCTGCGCATGGCCGTAGCGGAAATCGACGGCCACCTCGATCCACTTCCAACCTTCGGCCGCGATCTTCTCGGCCTCGGCCGCCAGCTTCTCGGTGGCCAGGCGATCGAGCAGGGCCACGTCCTGCAGCCAGCCGCCTCCGTCCTCCTCGAACAGGTCACGCAGGAGCACGCCGCCGGCAGCTTCATAAGCGTCGAGTCCGACGAACCGCGACCGACGGTCTGACGCGCGCACGGCGCTCTCCGTGAGCTGACGGCGGATCAGGTAAGGTTCCTTGTTGTAGGGCTGCTGTAGAGCCTCCCAGACCTGCTCCTGGCGTGCGCCGTCGCTGGTGACGGTGAAGGCCATGAGCTGCTCCAGCGTCATGCCATCCTCGGCATAGATCCCGAGCAGCTTCTCGGAGACGGAGGCCAGGCGCAGCCGCTGTTTCACCACGGCCGGCGGCACGAAGAAGCGGGCGGCGATCTCCTCTTCGCCAGCGCCCTGGTCGCGCAGCGCCTTGAAGGCGCGGAACTGATCCAGTGGATGCAGGGAGACGCGCTGGACGTTCTCGGCCAGCGAATCCTCCGCCGCCGAAACCTCGGTCTCGGGGTCGCGCACGATGCACGGGATCGGCGCCGTTTTCGACAGGCGCTTCTGCTTCACCAGCCGCTCAAGGGCCCGGAAGCGGCGGCCGCCGGCCGGGATCTCGAACTGGCCGGTCTCGGCGCCCTCGGCATCGAGGACCGGCCGGACGTTGAGGCTCTGCAGGAGCCCACGCCTGGCGATGTCCTCGGCCAGATCCTCGACCGAGACGCCGGCCTTCAGGCGCCGGACGTTGGACTGGCTGAGCACCAACCTGTTGAAGGGAATGTCGCGCGAGGCGCTGAGGGTGATCTTCTGAACGGCCTTTGCCATGAGGAATACTCCGTGACGGACCGCCGAGAGACTCTCTCTCGACTTCCAATCCGTCGCGGACACCGGCGCAGCCCTCTCGCTCTCAACATCGTGGACGCTCTTGGGGCGGTGTCGACAACCTGAGGGGGCAGCCTATTTGCCGCCGCTTGTATCCGCTCACACGACCTCGACGATTACCTACTTCCACTCACTGCTACCAAGCTGCATCTCTAGCCGTGCCCGGACGTGCGCGAATGGACGTCGATCGCCGGGAGAGTGAGCCACCGACAACGCCTAGTGAGACGCTCACCCCAAGTCTTCAGCCGAGCCAGCCTCGAAGGAGAAAGAATAATGAGTGAATCTAAGTTCCTAACTCCCGAAGAAGTCGCGGAACGTTATCGTGGCGGCGTTTCATTGGGAACGCTACGAAACTGGAGAGCAATGAGAATTGGGCCGACGTTCTTGAAGATTGGAAAGGCCATCCTCTACCCGGTTAGTGAGCTTGATGCCTGGGACGAAAAGAATAGAGTGACGTGCCGTGCTTCAAGGCGGCTAGTGGAGCACACGGATGAACCAGCGTGATGATCAGCGTGGTGCATGGTGTACAACACCAATCGATGGCACCACAATTCATGGCGCTGGCAACGTCCCTTCGAGAATTGCCTAGCCTATGCCTGCACCCACAAAAGCCGAGATCCAAGCGTTCGAGGCGCGACTCGATCGGGCGCTCGCAGAGCGCGTAACCAACAGGTGCAATGCCAACGCTGCCCTGCGGCTGGCGAGTAACATGGCCGAGATGGCGGCGACAACGCGGCCCACTGGCTCGGGAGAAAGCGTCCTCAACGACGGCATCAACAGCTTTGCTGCGTACTTGGTCAGCGGCACATCGGGGCCAGAACCAGCACTAGAAGCCTTACTCGGCGATCTGGAATTCGGCTTTCATTACCATCACCTGCGCGCGCTGCTCTATTACAGCTACAACGCCCCTGGCTCGATCGATTGGCGCTTCTCCGAGCACCGGGTCGAGCTGCGTTTTCTAGACCCGTCGCTGCCTCGCCAATTTTTCACCGTATGGAACGAGCATGTCCTCGGTTCGCAGCGCGTCTTCGACGGATTTGACGCACCCGACAAGCTCAGAGAGCTGCTTAAGAGCCAACCGGAGTTCGAACTCGGCGAAGCTCACGAAGCGGCCGACAAGCTCCTCCAGGCGCATGCCGATCTGAAGCTCTCGGCATACTTCTCCATCCTCGAAGCGAATGCCGAAATTGATCTCGGCGGCTATACCTACAGGGAGATCTACGCGGTCTACCGCATCATGCTGATGAAGGCGCTTTACCATCGCCATCAAGCAGCCGCGAACGACCATAGCGGCTGCGTTCATGTCCAAGCCGATGAACTCCGTGACATGCTCGCACAAGAGACTAAAATTGACGCGGCAAAAGTGGAAGCAATGTTGCAGGACCTGGTCTTCGACAGCAAGGCGGTCGCAGATCGGGTGGACTCGACCTATTTCTCGCTCATGCGGGAAGGAGCGGCGCCGCGTGAGATCATTATACGACCATGCCACTTTTCGAAGGCCGACGGCCTGGTCCAGCTCTTGCGCGTTGTTGCCCAGCGCCGCCCGCACGTCTTCCTCTCTCAAGTCAGCAACATATTGGCCGCAGCGTTCGTCCAACGAGTCAAAGCAGCCTTTGAGGCGCAAGGCTTCCTGTGCCAATCGGAAATCTCCTTACGCGCAATTGATCCTGCCCTACCTGACATCGACCTTCTGGTGATCGTCGAAGAGCCAACGCTTGGCTTCGTGATGCTGATCTGTGAGGTCAAGAGCCCCCTCCCGCCACAGTGGGCGAAGGATCAGCTACGGGCGTTGGCCAAAGACAATGTGTCGAAGGCCTTTCGGCAAACCGAAGCGATCAGCACGTTCCTGCGCAAGCCGGAAGGCATCGAGTTCATTCGTTCGGTCGTGCCCAAAGGTGGGCTGGAGCATTTCGACAGCTTCGTGACTGTGCTTCAGCAATTGATCATCACGTCAGACAATGCCGGAATGTTCTTCGGGCACGAAGAGACTCCCATCATCAATTTCCGCATGCTTGAAAGGCTGTTGCAGCGCGCCGATGGCGACATCCTCCACATGCGATACTGCATCTCCCACTACAATGAATGGGCAGACCAGTGCGTTACGACGGCAATGGCCACTGTCGAGATCGACGGCCTGACCGTACTGCACGAAGGATTTACGCCAACGCGGCTGATGGACTTTCCGCAGACCACATGGAACAGCAGCTCCGACCGGCAGAAAATGATCGACGACTTCGTCGCAAATGGTCATCACCCCTTCGATTGTTTGGTCGGCCGCGAAGGCGTCATCATCGCGCCTCCAACTGACACAACAACTGAAGCTAAAGGCCCTTCGGCCAAACCCATTTGAAATAGCGCGCGTGCAGCTGGGCAAGATCAACTTCCGCAGCCTTGGAAGCAATCGCCGCATGATAACTGTATGACTTTGTCGGCGGTGTCTCGGTCAACTTCAGTGGCTTGAACGGGCTCGTGATCTTGAGCGGCATAGCGAGAGCATGATAGTCGCGATTGATTGTTTTCAGCCAACTGAGGCAGATGACTTTGGCACCCGTCGCTTCGATAAACGCACGACCTGCTTCGAAGAATTGCCTTCCGTGCAGAAATCGTCGACCAGCAAGACCGTCTTGTGCTTTCTGACGGGAAAGGACTTGTACGTGTCACCGCCGAGACCCTTCAAAGGATTTGGGTTGAGCATGATCGTGCTTAACTGATTGTCGATTCCCACGCTGCTGCCGGCAGCACGAGCCGTCTGCGACTTGGTGGCCTTGCTGTGGCGGAGCAACAGATCCGGAATGTAGCGCGCACGGAGCGACTGACCGAAGATGTTGAGCGCCTCGGCAATCACGGTGGGCTTCGAATCCGGCGAATGGCCCGGATAGGCGGTGATGTAGTCGATCTCGTCGACAAGCCCAGAAAAATAGACTCGGGCGGCTAGCAAGCGGCCCCAGAATGCCGCGTCACCAGCCCCGTCCTTGGCGGTCGCCCGTGCGCTCGCCGAATAGGCGTGAGCTTGCAGATATTGCGATGACAGTGTCGAAAAAGGCGCCAGCGCATAGACGCGCAAAGGGCTATCTTCGATCGTCCAGAACCAGCTATTGAGGCCCACACATAAGCAGTCGACGAAACGTGCAACGTCGAGTGGGCTCTCGAATTGGAAGCCATAGGGACTCCCTTCTCCATGCCAAACAACGTTAACGAACAGAATATTTCCGTTCTGCGCGGTACGCATGTCAGAATCGGTGTTGCCAACATAAATGACCTCGCGACTGGTCCAGCCCTTGTCCGCGAGAATATGGGCCGTTGCAGCAGCATATGGCTTGTAGGGCATGCCGTTCTGGCCGCCGATATAGTAGGAAACTGGTCCCAGCTGAGCCTCGAGCACCTCCTTGAATGACTTGGACGGGGAACCGTCCTTGTAGGTTACCGTCCAGACTCTATTGCTGATAAAGACCGGTTCGACGTTGCGGCTCTTCAGGTAGCGCAGGAGCTTAACCGTCTCGGTGAAGAGATCGGCGTCGATCGGGCCGGCCTTGGCGAGTACATCGTGCAAGGAGAAGATCGCTCCCTTGAGCATTCAATCGTCCTCGCCAAAGAGCGAAAGCTGCTTCGTCGCCTCAGGCGCCGTCTCGCCAATGCTATCGCGAACGAAGCGATCAAATGCGTCCTGCTCGCGCGGAACCGTAAACAGTGCGCCGGTTTCGAGGCCGAGCCCCGGCTCGAACTGGACACGGTCGTGCGGCCAGTAAGGAAGACGAAGGCATGCAATGGGCCGCTTTAGGGCGCTTGCAAAGCGCACCGTATGCGCTGTGCCACTGCGGCGCTTCCATTCGACTGGGATCAGGATGCACGCTAAGGCCGCCTGGAGTCGGTTACGTTGCACGAAATTGTCGCCGCTGTAGCTCGCCCGAGGAAGATATTCCGTGATGATGGCACCGCCGCCGGCAAGGATGCGCTCGCGCACGCCGCTCAAGCCCTTGGGATAGTCTTCGAGGATCCCGGTACCGAGGACGGCGATAGTCGGAACTCCCGAGCGGAGCGATTCCTCGTGGGCAAGCTGGTCGATGCCAGCGGCGAGCCCACTTACGGTAGGTACGCTCCAGTCTCGAAGACACGCGCCGACGTAGCGGGCGAGGAAGATGCCATCGTTGCTCGGTTTACGCGTGCCCACGATTGCGACCGACGGCTCGTTGAGACGGTCTACGGATCCTTGGACGAAGAGCCAATGTGGCGGCCGCGTCAGCTCCAGCAGGCGTGCTGGAAACTCGCGATCCGAGCGTAGAATCAGCCTCACTTGAAGGTGCTCTAGCAGCTCGCGCATTTTCACCGCGCGATCAGCCGCTTCTGCTCGGCGCTCGCGCCAACCTGATGGTTGATCGGACGGTCCCTCCGAAAGAATCGCGCGGTAGCTGGAACCCTCTTCGGCCCACTCGAAGAGCGTCTTTGGGCCGATGCCGCGCATCGCCGAGAGCGTGAGGAATGCCTCTGCCTCGGTTCTTGGTGCTCGTGATGCCGACGAGCCGGACCAGTTGTTGCCGTCGCGCGCTTCGGGACCTGCCCTTGGCTGTGGCGTTTTCGCTTCGTCCATGGCTACAGCATATCGAAATCATCAGCCGGGAATACCCGCCGTGCGACGAACAGCCCGATGATAGGCACGCCGGGAAATCTGGCGCTCAACACGCTGTGCATCGCTCGAAAGTGGGTGCCCGCGGTCAGCACATCGTCGACGATTCCGATGCTTGTGGGCGTCCTCTGGGCAGCAGCTTCGTCGATCGCGTAGGCCTCGATCAGTTGTTGCACCGTCACCCGATTGCCCTGTGCTACCTCATGCGAGGCGGCGGTAGACTGGGTCTGATAGACCAGATTCCGAACATCAGGCTCGGGATTGCGCATCAGCCGGCAGATCCGCTCGATTCTATCGTCGTAGTCGGGATGATCACGAGCCTTGGAGCCAGGCGTCGGCACTAGCGTGGCGCTGTTCAGCCAGTTCGGATTGAGTGTTGCAGCGAGCGTTTGGGCGCAGCTCATGATCGCACGGCCCTTGTGGTGATAGCCGGCATTGCTGGACTGGCTGGGCTTCTTCTTGAGGTTGCTGATCAGACTGTTGGTCTGGCTGAACGAATAGTCGCGATGCGAGGTATATTCGAACAGATAGAAGCAAGTGTCCGCAGGCGTCAGATGAAAATGGTCACCGCGATTGCTGTCGTCGATCAGGGATAGGCGGACCGTCAACCAAGCGCGCTCCAGATGTCGTCGGGCGTCCTTACCCGAACCGCCCCTTCCGCCTCGAAGCGGGCAGGCCAAGTAATGTCAGACCGATTAAAGCACGAATCGAGGATGAACAGCTTGCGTCCTTGGTGCAGGGCGGCCCGCGCCTGCGTCAGCGTACCTGACGTATCCCCCGCTTCGACAATGATCGTACCTTCGGTCAGCGCGCTCATCGTGACGTTCCGCTCGGGAAAGAACAGCCTATTCTGAGGCGGCGCTTGCTTGCCATAGCGCAATACCGGCACCTGCGAGATGACGAGATGCTGGCGCGCAATCTCCTCCTGCAGCTCATAGTTCTCCTTGGGGTAGCAAGCGCCGAGTGGCGTCCCAACCACGGCGATCGTTCGGCCTTTACGCTCGATCGCGGCGTTAAGGGCTGCGGTGTCGACGCCCTTGGCAAGTCCAGACACGACCGTGAAATCGCGATCGACCAGTTCGCGAGCAAGCCGCTCAGCGCGGCGAACGCCGTCCTCGGAAGCCTCGCGGCTGCCCACCACTGCAACGCATCGCGTTTCGGTGATCTCCCAGGCACCCCGATAGTAGAGCAGTTCGACGGGATGGCGCGCATCGCGCAGCTTCATCGGGTAGTCGCCGGCATGATTGATGCGCACGCCAAACTGATGGATGCCCCCCTGCTTCAGCCGTTTCATGACTTCAGTTGCGCACTGGTCGGCGAGCTGGGGCGGCGTGAAGTCGGATGGCAACGCTGTGGGGTCGGCAGCGAACTTGTTCGCAAGCGTCTTGAAGGTGGCGCCCTGCTCGAGCCACAACGCCTCATAGGCTCCAAGCTCCCGGCGTGGCGAAATAGGCGACAGCGCGGGCCCGGCGTCACTCAGCACGAACCGCATGCTCACGCGACGCCACCGTCTACTGATTGCTGGGCCATTGGCGCCTCCTTTCCGCCGCATTGCCCGCCTGGGCGAGAGAGATGTGAAGCCAGCGCATCGATCATGGCAAGAAAAACGTCCCCTGTGCCGCATAGCTGCAGCGAGGACCGGACTGCCTGCCACGACCAACAAGCAGAGCTTGTTCTCTTTTAGTTCTCCTGTCAAATTATGCCACTTGTGACGTAGCACTTGCCGTCAGGGATCACCGCACACAAAATGTTGACGCTGTAGGCTCGGACGCCACTAGTGTGTTCTCAATACGTTCGCGTCTCGAGAGCGTTCAAAAATTTTCCTGACCTTTGCTTTCCGGGTCCCCCCTTCGGATTTCGATCACCCCTTGGGAGACCAGCAAGAGAGCGCACGGCTCTGCTGATCGCAGCATGCCGCCGTTGAATGAGGGAGCTCTGCCTTGAGACCTTTTCGCTTTATCCATACTGGCGATATCCATCTCGACAGCCCGCTCAAAGGGCTTTCCGGACAACAAGGCGCAGCAGCCGAACGGATTCGGACCGCAACGCGCGTTGCGTTCGACAATCTTGTCAGTCAGGCAGTCGAGGACGAGGTCGACTTCGTCGTCATCGCCGGCGACCTCTATGACGGCGATTGGCGCGACTATCAGACCGGACTCTTCTTCGCAAAGCAGATGGGGCGACTGGCGCAAGCCGACATCCCGGTCTTCGTGCTTCATGGCAATCACGATGCAGAAAGCCAGATCACCCGCCGGCTTACCCTGCCAACCAATGTTAGCGTGTTTTCGGCGCGCAAGGCAGAGACATTCCAGCTGCAGCATCTCAACGTGGCCGTTCACGGCCAGAGCTTCCGCCAGCGGGACGTCACGGAAAATTTGGTTCCCGCCTATCCGCCGCCGATTGCCGGTTGCTTCAACATCGGCGTCTTGCACACCGGCTTGGGCGGGATGCACGGGCACGCGAACTATGCACCTTGCGCCATCGAGGACCTGCTCAACAAGGGCTACGACTATTGGGCGCTCGGGCACGTGCACCAAGCCACCGTTCTCCATGAGCATCCGCATGTTGTGTTCTGCGGCAACTTGCAGGGCCGGCACATTCGCGAATGTGGTCCGAAAGGCGCGTCGCTGGTATTGGTCGAGGATGGCCAAGTCGAGCAGATTTCACCGCTTCACGTCGATTGCGTGCGCTGGATCCATTTGCCGGTCCCGGTGGATCAGTGCAGTACGTCGGCTGACGCCATCGACCTTGTCCGCCGAGCGATCGCGGCTACCGTCGAGCGCGAAGCCGAAGGCCGTCTTCTCGCCTGCAGAATCGAGCTGACGGGACGAACCGGGCTGCACGGCGAATTGCTCGCATCGACAGAACATCTCCTCGCAGAGGTAAGGGCCGCCGCATTGGGCTTGGGCGAGGAGATCGCATGGATCGAGCGGCTCGTCATTGCGACTTCCAGCCCAGAAGGTACCGCCTCACGCAAGGATGCGTTGGGCGATCTGCAGCGGATAATGGAGAGCGCTGGCGGCGATGCCGAGTTGCAGGCGCGGCTTGCGTTGGATCTCGGCGATCTCATCCGCAAACTGCCTCACGATGTCCGCACGGAATCGGACGATGCCGTGCTGAAGGCGGCTATCGAGGGCAACGTTGCAGGGTCGATCACTCATGCCGGTGCGTATCTCAGTGCACGTCTCGCAGCAGAGAAGGCGTAATCACATGCGCATCCAACAGCTTGATCTATTGCGATATGGTCACTTCACGGACGCCATCATCGCCTTGCCGGCCGGCAAGCCGGACTTCCACATGCTGCTTGGCGAGAATGAAGCCGGAAAGTCGACGGCGATGGCCGGTGTCGAAGATTTGTTCTTCGGCATTCCACCGAACTCATCCCGCAATTTCCTTCACGAGTACAATGCCATGCGCGTGGGCGCGCTCCTGGAAAGGGGAAGCGATACGATCAAGGTACGCCGGCGCAAAGGTAACAAGGATACGTTGCTTGGCGATGATGACCTGCCCATGCCGTCGGGCGAGGGCGCGCTTGCGCCATTTCTCGCGGGCGCGGATCGCCGCTTCTATGCGCGGATGTTCAGTCTCGATCACGAGCGCCTGCGCCAGGGCGGCAAAGAAATCTTGCAAGCGCAAGACGACGTCGGCCAGATGCTCTTCTCGGCGAGCGCGGGAATCATTGGCTTGCGCGAGACGCTCAAGAGCATGGAGGCTGAAGCCGAGGCGCTTTGGGCCTCCCGTCGAGCGGCACACAGGAAGTATTTTCAGGCCGAGGACCGCCTCAAGGCTGCCGAAGCCTCGATGCGCGAGAATGTAGTCACGACGAACAAGTGGCAGTCGCTCAAGAGCGCATTCGACACGGCGAGCGATGCTTACTGTACCATCGAAAGCGAAATCGAGCTCAAGTCGGCGGAGCTGCGCAAGCTCAGCCGCATACGCCGGGTCTGCCGCGATGTGCGCAAACGCGAGGAGACGCAAAGCGCTATCCAGATGCTCGGGGAGGTCACCCCGTTCGAGGCGGACGCTTTCAAGGCTCTGGAAATGGCAGCGAAGGATGAAGCAGCGGCCACGACACGTATCTCGGCCCTGAGCGAGCAGATCGGGGCACTCGAGGCCGAACGTGCGGCCTTGACGTTCGATGACGCTCTGCTCGCGCGCGCTGAAGATATCGCCCAACTCCGTGATCGTCGCATTCAGATTCGCGCCGGCAAAGCCGACCTGCCCAAGCGCCGAGCGGAACTGGCCGCAGCCGTGGCAAGCCTCAACCGCCTCGCGGCCGAGCTTGAGTGGAGCGGCAATATCGATCAACTGATCGCGCGCATCCCTGCCAAAGCCAAAGTGGCGGTCCTTCGTGGGTTGCTCAATCGCCATGGCGTGCAGTCGGGGGCGGTGGAGAATGCCAAAAGCGCGGTGGCCGAAGCCGAGGAGAAACTCGGCGAGATCGTTGCCGATCTAGAAAGGCTTGGCGCACTGACGGACGTCGCCAAGCTCGCGATGGTCATCAAGGCCACCCGCGAACTTGGCGACTTCGCAGGCCAAATTGCGAACTCGCGGCGCGAGGAGCAGGAGGTGCGGACCGCGATTGGCCGAGCGCTGAAAACTTTGCACCCGGCAGTGTCGGACTACGGGGCGCTGGAATCGATGCCCGTTCCGCCGCTGGCTTCGGTTGACGCTCATCGTGAAGCCCGTCGCAGTCTGGAACAGCGGCAGCGAACCTGCCGTGAACGCATCCGCAATGCGGAGCAAGAGCGCGGACGGCATCGAAAAGCCTACGAGCGTCTCAGCGCGGACGAACACGTCGTGGGGGCCGACGAGCTGGAACGTTTGCGCAGCCGGCGCGACACCGGCTGGTCGATCATTCGGCGCCGCCATCTTGAAGGCGTTGCGATTTCCGAAGACGAAATAGCGGCGTTCAGCCCGTCAGGTGAGCTGGCGGGAGAATTCGAGGCCGCCATTCGCATTGTCGACGCGGCTGCGGATCGGCGCTTCGAGAACGCAGACGCCGCGGCGCAACTTGCCGTCAACGGCAGACAGATTAGCGAGCAGGACGACCTGCTAGGCTCGCTGAGCCTGGAAGAGAAGGCGCTCGCGGAAGAACGCACCGTACTGGATGCTGCCTGGGACGGTCTTTGGTCGGGAACCCCTGTCGCGCCCCAGGATCCCGACGTGATGATTGAGTGGCTGCGCATTCGATCCGAAATCGTGGACCTGGTCGCCCAGCTGGGGACGGCCGAGCGGCATACTGGCACGTGGCAACAGCGTGAAGCCGAGGCCAAACGTATCCTCCTGGCCGAACTTGATGTGCTGGGGCTCCCTACAGTCTCGCTGGTCATGCAGCCACTCCATCTCGTCATCGAGGCCGCCGCGGCCGTGGAACGCACGCATGAGAATGCCGCCCAAAGCCGGCGGGACCTTGATGCGGCACGGCAAAAGGCGTCGAGCGCAGTTGCACGCAAGCGCAAGGCCCTGGAAGAAGCTGAAGCCAAATGGAAAGAGTGGAGCACCTCCTGGGAGACGGCATTAAAGGTGCTGCAATTCCCCGCAATGGCCACGCTCGAGACCGTCGAAGCGCAGATCAACGCCATCGACGACATGCGCGAGACGGCCGCCCGGATCAATGACTTGCGGCATGAGCGGATCGAGAAGATTGAGCGGGATATTGGGGCGTTCGAGGCCGATGTGGCGGCGTTGGCGCAATCCATCGCGCCACACCTGGAGGGCACCGACTCCGAGGAAGCGGTCTTGGAGATTGATCGCCTGGTCGCCGAGGCGGTACGCATGCGCGATCTCAAAGCCGCGAAGGATTCGGACATCGGCAACGTCCAGGAGAAGATCGCAGAGTGGCGCGAGTCGAGCGGTGAAGCCCACGAAATCATCGCGCAGCTGCAGCGAGCGGCAGGCGTTGCATCGATGGACGACCTTCGGATCGCGATTCAGCGGTCCGATGAGATGCGCATGCTGATGGTCGAACTTGATCGCCTCACAGCGGCGCTGACGCAGGACGGAGACGGTCTTTCGGTTGCGGATCTGAGCGCTGAGTGCGCGGGCAGCGACCTCGACGCAATTGCGGCGAAGGAACACACGATCACCGAGGAACTGCAAGAATTGCGCAATCGCCTAATGGAGGCGCGCGAGAACCGAAACGCAGCTCGCCAAGCTTATGTGGCCGTCGGCGGGGACGACAAGGCGGCCAGGGACGCGGCGGATCGGCAGGCGGCGCTTGCCGAGATGACCGAGATCGCCGAACAGTATGTCCGGCTGCGTTCCGCGATCGTGTTGCTGCAATGGGCGATAGACCGCTACCGGCGAGAGAAGCAGGCGCCCTTGCTCAAGCGTGCGGGCGAGCTGTTCGCCATCCTCACCTGCAGGTCGTTCGAAACCCTGCAGCTCGAATTCGACGAGCAAGACAATGTACAGCTCACCGGCATCCGCCAGGACGGCCGGCGGGTACAGGTCGCCGGAATGAGCACCGGTACGGCGGACCAGCTCTATCTTGCGCTCCGGATTGCTGCGGTCGAGGACTACCTCGACCACGCCGAACCCATGCCATTCATCGCCGACGACTTGTTCATCAATTTCGATGACCAGCGGGCGGCCGCGGGCTTCCGCGTGTTGGGCGAACTCGCGAAGAAGACGCAGGTCCTTTTTTTCACGCATCATGGCCATCTCTTGAAAGTCGCTCGCAAGGTCCTGGGAGTTCCTGTGGGCGAGGCCACGCTGCCGCTGGTTGGCAGCCCGGCAGCGCAGCTTTCGAAGGCGGCGTGAAAGCCCGGATCCCGGCAATTTTCCATGATTTGTGTTATCGCCTCAGCTAACTTGCTGATTTGATTGAGTAATCGTTCCTTCCAAATATTTTCGGCGGCGTGCTTCCGGGTGTCCCACTCTTTTTTCGATCACCTGATGAAGGGCGGGCCGGATTGGACGCCCAACAAGACTCGCTGCTGAAAGGGGGCGATATGGCACGTCCATTGGTGAAGAAGAACGACAAGGGCGTCCTGACCCGCCCGCCGGGCATCGAAGGGAAGATCGACATCGCGCTGACCCAGGATTGGGCCACGCTCTCCCGCCGGACGCGTGAGACGAATTCACGGTCCGACGATCTCCTGCCATCGGAATGTCTGGTTCATCTCATTCGCGATGCCATCCGCCGTGGCGATGACCGCGTCGCGCGCGTGCTGATGCCGCAGCTCCTCAAGCGAGCCGAGGCCAATCTCGAGCGGACCGTGCCGGATAGCCGGATACGCAACGCCGAATCCATCCGGCACGACATTCTCAGCGATCTCGCGATGATGTTCACACAAGATGGCACGGAAGGACACGAAGGCGAGTTGGACTTCTATGAATGCAAGTTTCTGCGTGCTCTGCGCTTCCTTCGGATCGATCACGTCCGCAAAGCGCTGGTAAAGCGCAAGGAGCTGACCGATTTGCCCCAAACCGACGACGGCGAAGGGGAAGCTGCCTTTGACGACGAGATGCTGGCGCGGCTCTCGCGGATGGCAAGCATTGGTCCATCGCAGGAGAATGCACTCTATCTGCCAGAGGTCATTGCCGCCCTGGATCGCCTGCCCGCCCACCAAAAGCGTGCCGTCGTCCTCCGGCGTATCATCGGACATACAGAAGACGAGACCGCTGAAATTATGAAGGTGAAAGGCCGTACCGTCCGTGACCGGCTGCGTCGCGCCGACAAGCAGCTCAAGACTTTGAAGGAGGACCTATGATCAACGCCACCACCCAGATGTCCCTGCGAGACGCCATGTACGCCATGTCGCTGGCGAAGGCTGTTCCAGACGCCGAACTGCTCGACGAATTCGCTCGGCGCTATCCGAACCATGCCAATGCGCTCACCGAATTCGCCATTGAGCTTGCGATCGACTCCCTGATGCATCGGAACGACGAGGAGGATGTTCCCGTCGATACCGACACGATTAGCCCGATCGTCTCGCGTGTCATGAGCCAGTTCGAGAATCAACTCTATGAGCGACGGCAAGCGCGGGCGGTGACCCCGCCCGCGCGGGCCGCGACGACTTCCGTTGCGAATCCTTTCGTAGACCTTGATCGGCAAGAATTTCGCAGGCTCGTCTCACAGCTCGATGTCAGTAATGTTTTCCTGTCGAAGCTGCGAGACAGGAACATAGATCCTGTAACGATACCAAGAGGGTATTGCCGACATCTCGCCGAGGAAACAGACGAAGATTTCGAGGCGATGTCTGCCCATCTCTACGCGGCACAAGAGTCCGTCGCCGCTGGACGCCAGCTCTACAAAGCTGAAGGGAAGCCCAAGACAGTACCAAGACAGACCTTCGAGCAAGCGGTTAGGAGTTCGGGATTGACCGAGGCGCAGCAACGTCGCTTGCTGTCCTTCCGGGATTAGAAATGGATTCGTTTGAACCCATTCGTGTTGCCGCGGAGCAGTTGCATCATCAGGTGGCGCGCGGCACGCCCCCAAAGAAGCCCTTGGAGCTGATCGATGCTGCCATCAAGCATCTCGAGCTTGAATTGGCATGGCTGCCGACCGGCGACCCGGCGCTGAAAGGCGCACGCGCCGTTTTCGACGATCAAAGCGGAACGATATTCGCCGAGCAGATTGGTAAAGCGTCGCAACGCGCGCTTGTTGTGGCGCACGAAATCGGACACGAGTGCATTCACGGGGGATCGGCCACCTGCAGTTCGGAAGATGTGGATCCATCGCGTTCAATGGAAGCCGCGCCTGTCGGCCTTCAGCGCGTTGAGGACTATGGCGCGCATGAGCGTCGAGAGCTACAAGCCAATGTATTCGCACGCGAGTTCCTTTTTCCGCGATCATTGGCCCGCCGGCTGTTTGTCGAAGAGGGCGCCAGCGCCTCGGACATTGCGAGACAGCTCGACTTGCCCGTCCCGCTAGTGCGGCAGCAGATCCTCGATGCGATCCTTCTTCCCCCAGCTCCCACAGAAGAAGAAGCGGAAAGTCCCCTCGCCCGTCCGTCACGTCCGGATCCGGCGCAGGACCGCGCGGCTGCGCATCGCGGTACGCCGTTTCAGCTCCAGGCCGGTCCTGGCACTGGAAAAACGAAGACGCTGGTCAGACGAATTCTCTCTTTGCTGGACGATGGGGTCGATCCTGCTTCAATCCTTGTATTGACGTTCTCCAATCGGGCGGCTGGTGAACTGACTGAGCGCGTCAGTGCTGCGGTGCCCGAAAAGGCTCCGAAGATTTGGATTGGCACATTCCATGCCTTCGGGCTCGATCTCATTCGCCGATACTACGAGGAGTTCAAGCTTCCCGCCGACCCGGCACTGTTCGATCGCAGCGACGCGATTGCGGTCCTTGAAGAAATCCTGCCCACCTTGCCGCTTGTTCACTATCGCAATCTTTGGGATCCGGCTTTGATCCTCAAAGAGATTTTGGGCGCGATCTCACGGGCCAAGGATGAACTCTACGACGACAAGAGGTATCTCGCTCTTGCCAAGCAGATGGAAGAGGACGCGGGCGAAGACGAGGAGAAACAGGTAGCCGCGCAGAAGTGCCTGGAGATTGCTGCTGTCTACGAACGTTACGAGCGCGCCAAGGCCGACCACAAGGCCGTAGATTTCGGCGACTTGATCATGGGGCCGACCCGGCTCCTTGAAGGTAGCGAGGCAATCCGAGCCGCCGTTCAGTTGCGGCACCGCCATGTTCTCGTCGATGAATACCAAGATGTGAACCGGGCGAGCGTGCGCCTGGTTAAGGCCATTGCCGGCGACGGCAAGCGCCTGTGGGTCGTGGGTGATGCGCGACAGTCGATCTACCGCTTTCGAGGCGCATCCTCCGCCAACATGGCGGGTTTCCAGTCCGAATTGTTTCCATCGGCCGACATCGATCAACTCGGCATCAGCTACCGCTCGACCCAGCAGATCATCGATGCCTTCATGGCATTCGCGAAGGATATGGGCGCGTCCAAGGACATGCTGCCGCTCAAGCTCACCGCGGATCGTGGCGCCGGTCCGGACGGGCTTGATTTGCGCAAGTTTGATCGCGATGAGGATGAAGAGGAGGGAATTGCCGCCGCCATCCAAGAATTGGAGCGGAAGGGCGTCCCGCTGCGCGACCAGGCGGTTCTTTGCCGTTCCAACCGACGCCTGAATGAAATCGCCGCCGCTCTCGAGGCACGAAACATTCCGGTCCTTCATTTAGGAAGCTTGTTTGAACGCGGTGAAATCCGCGACCTCTTGGCGTTGATGAGTCTGGCAGTGGATCCCTTCGGCGATGCGCTCGTTCGCGTGGGTGCGCTACCGCGATATGGCATTCCGCTTCAGGACGTTCACGCGGCTCTTACTCACTTACGCAATGAGCGAAAGCGCTCCTTGGAGCGTCTCGCCGACCTCGCTACGCTGCCCGGCCTGTCCAACGAGGCTGCCGACGGCTTCCGGCGGCTCTCGGCCGATCTGCAAGGCCTCGCCCTGCAAAGCCAGCCTTGGGACTTTCTCACCACCTACTTACTCGACCGAACCGACATCGGCCGCAGCATGGCCGGTGCGGCCACGATCCCGGCTCGGATGCGCAGTGTTGCAGTCTGGCAGTTTCTGAATTTCCTGCGTGACCACAGCCCGGTCGGGTTCGGCCTTCCGATTCAACGCGCTCTCGATCGCGTCCGCCAACTCGTCCTGCTCGCAGAAGAGCGCGACCTACGCCAAGTGCCGGCCTCTGCCCTCCACATGGATGCAGTCCGGCTGATGACGGTTCACGGGAGCAAGGGACTTGAGTTCGAGGCCGTACATGTGCCTGGCCTTGGGACGCGAAGCTTCCCGACCTCCTACACGGGCCAACGCTGTCCGCCGCCGGTCGGGCTCATCGCGGGTGCGCAGGGCAGCGTTTCAGACGAAGCCAAGCGCTCCCACGCCATGGAAGAGGAATGTCTGTTCTTTGTGGCGATGTCGCGTGCGCGCACGCATTTGCGGCTATACCAGACGCGCCTCTACCCAAAAGGAGGCAACCGATCTTCGTCCAAGCTTCTAACCAAGCCCTTGTTGCGGCTGGTGCGCGAGACGGCTTCTCCGCCGACTGTCCCGTTGCCGCCCGATGCCCCGCGTCCGCAGCCCATCGAAATCACGTACGGTCCTGACTGGATCCTCTCCGATCGGCGACTCGAGCTCTATCAGAAATGCCCGCGTCGATTCTTCTACACGCACGTTCTGGGCCTAGGGGGAGCCCGTAAGGCGACAGCCTTCGCTCGCACACATGATTGCCTTTATGAGCTGATCCGCTGGATGTCGCAGGCGCGTCTAGAAGGCAATCCCGCGGAAGCTGACGCGGAGGCGGCCTTCGAGTCGATCTGGCAAGATCGCGGTCCCAAGGGCCATGCCTTTACTGACGATTACCGGCGGCTCGCCTCCCGCCTGGTCGGCGCGTTGGTACGTTCAGGGGCGGGTCGACGATTCCGGCAATCGGAGCCACTCGCCATCGATTTCCCGAACGGCCGCGTCGTTGTCGAACCTAACGAACGCGCCGAAATGCTCGACGGCAAGGTCGTGTTGAGACGCGTGCGCACCGGGTACAGGACGCAGAGGGAATACGATGGGCTCGAATACACTCTCTACCGTCTCGCTGGCGAGGTGCATTTCAAAGACGGGTTCGTGGTCGAGGCCTTGCACCTGACTGACGGCGTCATGGAGTTCGTCGAGCTTAGCGACGAGAAGTTCGACAATCGGCGCGATGAGACCCAAGTCATGCTTTCCGGGATCAACGCCGGAGACTTCCCGACCGAGATCGACGCCGTCACCTGTCCGCGTTGCCCTCATTTTTTCATTTGCCCCGCAACGCCGAACGGATCGCTGGACCTCTCGTAAAAAAGATCGCCACGGCCTTTCCGGGTCCTTGCTGATTTTTCCGATCACCTTTTGAAGGGACGGAGAATGGCAAAGGGGCCGCACTCCTGATCCCAGCAAGGAGTGCTTCACATGACCTCAATCGACGTCTTCTACCAGGGCGAGGGAATCCGCGAAATCGCGCATTTCGAAGCCACCCCGGATCAGACCTTCGCCGCCATCAAGATCGCGATCATCGAGAAGCACGGCCTCGACAAGGAGACCCTGATCTATCTCGAGGACCGCGACGAGCCGATGGATGAGCGCAGCCTGGTCCGCGACCGCGCCGGCCAGTCCGCCATCAAGGCCCACCTGCACCGCTGCCGCCATGTGGCGGTGGCCATCACCTTCAACGGCGAGACCGTACACCACCGCTTCGGACCGAGCACGACCGTGGAACGCGTCAAGACCTGGGCGGCCGAGAAGAAGTTCGGCATGACGCCGCAAGAGGCGGGTGAGCACGTGCTCCAAATCGCCGGCACCAAGGACCGGCCGGATCCGGGCACGCATCTGGGCACGATCGCCTCCTGCCCGGCCTGCAAGGTCGCCTTCGACCTCGTCCCCAACGAGCGCATCAACGGCTAAGGAGCGGCGTATGAGCCTCCCGGATGAGCGGGCTTTCTGCGCCGACATCGGAAAGCCTGCTTTCCGCCTCGCCCAGCTGGAAGGCCGCTGGCGCCTGATCGGCATCGCCTGGCCGCATGTGGCGATCGCCGTCACCGCAGCCGACGGCCACGCCTACGTGCTGCGCCTCAACTGCGCCGGCTACCCGCAGCAACCGCCGACCGGTGGGCCGTGGGATCCCGAGAAGAACGCCGTTTTGCCCGTGGCACGCTGGCCGCGCAGCAAAGGCGGGCGGCTCGGCACGGTGTTCCGCCCCGACTGGAAGGGCGGCACTGCGCTGTATTTGCCCTGTGATCGCGAAAGCATCGTCGGCCATGACAACTGGCGGCACGAGCTGCCCTCGAAACTCTGGCGCCCTGCGGCCGGCATCAATCAGTACCTGGAGCTCGTTCATGAACTTCTCAATTGCGCAGATTATTGCCCGTCTGTGGGCGCCGCGGCATGAGATCTCCTGCTCATGGTTCTTATGGCGGCGCCTCTGCGCGAAGCTGCGTGAGCGCGGCCGGAATGCAAGCCGTGAAAGCGGAGCATTCCTGCTCGGCTATCGCGTCGCTGGCCGCGCCCGCATCACCGACTTCATCCTGTACGACGATCTCGACCCGCGAGCGCTCGACTCCGGCATCGTGCATTTTGACGGCCGGTATTTCGGAGGGCTTTGGGATATCTGCAGGCAGCGCAGCCTGAGCGTCGTCGCCGACGTGCACGTCCACCCCGGCGGCGCCGGACAGAGCAGCTCCGATCGCGAGCATCCGATGATCTCTCGCGCCGGGCACATCGCGTTCATCCTCCCCGACTTCGCGCGGCCGCCCATGCTGACGGCGTCGGTCGGCATCTACCGTTACCTCGGCGGCAAGCGCTGGCAGGCCGTGCCGCCCCCCACCCGGCGCGTCTTCCTTCATATCGGATTGTGAGGCTGCCATGACCGCGTTCACCACCGCCGACAAGCTCCACCGCTTAGTCAAGCATGCGCTCGACAGCGGTGCCGCCGCGAGCATCGCCGAGGCCGAAGCGCTGTTTGCCGGCTACCGCCTCGCGCTGCGCATTAGCGAGGACGCCGCGCGCGACCGCCATCACCAGGCCGCACTCTTGACTGCTGTCGCACTCGCACGGCGCGTCTTCCTGGGGGGCGTGAGGGTCGCGCCATTGCCCGATGCGCCCCTGCTCACCCCTCTTCCGTTCGGCACCACGCTCGCCGAGGCCGTCACGGTACTCGGCGGCAGTATCGCGGAGCCGGAAGCCGGTACGCCAGTGATCGAAATCGGCGGCACGACGTCCGTTCGGCGCGCAGCCTTTCATGTCCGTGCCATATTTGCCGGCTGGCGTGGCGGCATCGTTCCGGCCCCCTTCGAGGCCGCGGCGGTGCCTGCCCCGGTCATGGCGTTGGCGCCCATGCTGGCCGCCGCCCTCGCCGTGAATGAAGCCTTTCTTTATGTCTCCGGCCACGTTGGTGTCGCGGGAAGGCGCACTGTAGGTCTGTCGCTCTGGGATCCTGCGTCAACATGTGACTGGCTTGGCGACATGGGCACCGAGCCGATCATGTCGCTCCTGCCCGCGCAGCTGTGGCTCATTGGGCTTGGACATCTCGGCCAGGCCTACCTCTGGGCACTCGGGCTCCTGCCCTTTGCCCGCCCGCAAGACTTGAACCTGGTCCTGCAGGATATCGACATCATCACGCCCTCGACGGAGAGCACTTCGATCCTGAGCGACGCCACGCTGATCAATGTCAAGAAGACGCGCGCCATGGCAGCGTGGGCCGAGCGTCGGGGCTTTTCGACCGTCGTCCAAGAGCGGCTCTTCGATGCCTCGTTCCGGCGCCAGGATGATGAGCCTGCCGTCGCCTTGTGCGGGCTCGACAACGGCGTCGGGCGCCAAGCGCTCGATCAAGTCGGATTCGACTTCGTGGTGGAGGCGGGGCTGGGGCGCGGGCATCGGGACTTCCGTGCGGTGCGTCTGCACACCATACCAGCCTCCCGGCCGGCGTCACAAATCTGGCGCGACGCGCAGGCCGACGACCAGGTCGAAGACCGCCCCGCGTACCAAGGTCTGCTCGCCAGCGGCGCACTCGATCGCTGTGGTGTCACGCTGCTCGCTGGCAAGGCCGTCGGTGCGCCGTTCGTCGGCGCCACGGCCGCAACCCTCGCCTTAAGCGAAGTCCTGCGTCTCCTGCATGGCGGCACGGTTCACGAATTGATCGACCTCGATCTCAAGGCGGTAGAATACCGCTGCACGGTGTCGACGCTGCAGAACTTCAGCACTCTCAATCCCGGTTACGTCATGACCGACGAATGGCATGAATGATCGGCGGATCAAGTCAAAGTGGCTAGCTAGCCGCCACGCCCGGTTCTCCGCAGCACAAGCCGCACAAAGGCGAACATCCGAGTGAACAGGTAGTCGACCTGATCCTGAGACGTCAGAGCTTCCTGGGTAACCTCGGAATGCCGGGTGCGAAAGCTGTTGCCAATGGTCGCCAGCTCCGCTGCCTCTCGCGCCAACATCCCTCGATAACCCGACCCTACCGACGCAACCCGATCCAAGAGTGCATCCGCCTGGACGCGTTTGTTGGCCCCCGGTTCGAGCGTCTTCCAACGCTCGAAGGCATCCCAGAGCTTTTCCAAAGCGTCGCGGCGATCGTCCTCCTTTGGCGACAGAACCCGGAGCCGCGCCGACTCAAGGAGTCGATCAGTCTCGGCGTCACCGGTCTGGAAAAGAGTCCAGCCGACCACTTCGGCAGGGGTGCCGGAAGAAGACGGCGCGCTTGACCCTCGGGTGTGAGTTCAAATGCCAACGCGTTGCGCCGGAACAGCATGTTCACGTCGCCGACGAAGCGTTGGAGCCCGGAGTCCCGATCCCAGCTCAGATGGTGATGCCGATAGAACGAATGATAGGCCCCTTGAATCGGTTCGCCCACTGCCCGGGCGCAGAACTCGAGCAGGTCGAGAATGACCGGGGTCTTGGGCATTTCGGTCGCCGAGAGCGGCGATACCACCCATGGCACCTCGGCCGTCAGGACCCGGTGGAATGCCTGCTCATCGCAACCGCAGGGACCGTTTCCGTCGGCGCATTGTTCAGGAAAGCGGAGCCCAAAGGAACCATCGCCGATGCGCGTCTGAATGAGGCTGTAGAGACCAGCCCACAACCGATCGTCGATTGTATCTACGGAAGGAGGGCGCGCCCCGTATTCGCGATCTGTGTAATAGGTGGACATGTCAGCGAACCATTCCCCGCTTGAGCTACGACAACAGTACCCGAAGCTGTCGAGCTCGCTACATGAACGTCGTGTATCGAACGTGCTGCGCAGTTCACAGGCATGCCTGTGTGTTATCGAGAATGCAGATCACGTTGGATCACACACTACCGATCCCCGTTCCATACCCCACTGACTCATCGATGCTGGCGAGCTTCCTTGAAAATCAATGTCATATGCCTCATGGAACCCTCGTGCACAACCATCCCTCGGGCGACCCCAAACCCAGCCGCGACGACATCGAGATCAAGGCGGCGTCCGAGGCGCTGGGGATCGCGATCCACGATCACCTTGTGATCGGCCGCAAAGGCCATGCGAGCTTCCGGAGCCTGGGGTTGCTCTGACCTCCTACCTTGGAGTATTGGAAGTTTTCTCAAGTGCCAAGACCAAACAAGTAAGCTGCCTGATCCGACTTTGCCTAAATGGGGACGGGATTTATGGGAACAGTGGCGCTGAGAGTGCCACCGATCTCAGTAACTGTTGACTAATTTCATTGAACAATACGGGGCAAACCCGAATGACAATTCCGAAACCAGCCGCGACGACATCGAGATGACGCGGGAGATCAAGGCGGCGTCCGAGGCGTCAAGGCGGCGTCCGAGGCGCTGGGGATCGCGATCCACGATCACCTTGTGATCGGCCGCAAAGGCCATGCGAGCTTCCGGAGCCTGGGGTTGCTCTGACACAGCGATCCAGTCGGGCCTGTCGAAGCCGCTGAGCGGACGACGTGACCTTCGATAGTCTCTCTATGCGTGTAGTGCGCATTTGACTTTTACTCTACCTAAGATAGAGTCCTTAGCTTGACGTCCGGGGGGATCACGTCATGCCGTTCTCGACCAACACCATCGTGCAGGCCGCAACGGCCGAGTGGAATCGCTGGGGCAACTCGACGTGGAACTGCATCACCGGGGATAAATCGTCAGGGTTCCACAACGACGACGAAGAAGCTTTTGCGAGGTACGTCATCGACACGTACCTCCCGCTATTCTTCAGCCCGCCGATCACCTGGCCAAGCCAGGCCAACATCTCCAACGACGACTACCCGTGGTCTGCCGTGACCATCTCGTACATCATGAAGACCGCGGGGTTTCTGAAGACGGAATTCCCCTTCTCCCAGGCACATGCGACGTACCTCACGTGGGGCATCGCCAACCGGAAACAGAACAAGCTGGATGCGGCCTATTGGGGCTACCGCGTGGACGAGGCCGAGGCGTTGCCGGATGTCGGCGATCTGGTCGGCTGCGTCCGCGGCCAGCCGCTCACCCGTCCGCAGGCCCTCGCCTATTTCGACAGGACCGGGCCATATACGAGTCACGCGGACATCGTCGTGGCCAAGCGGCCGGGCGAGATCGACGTCATCGGTGGCAACGTTCGGGATTCGGTGACGAAGAAGACGCTGAAGCTGAACAACAATGGCCAGCTCGTTGATCCGCATCACGATTGGTTCGTTGTCCTGAAGAAGCGCTTCGACTGATGTCCCCGCCGGACAACATGCGGCGTGTAACCCTGCCGATCGAGGGCCTCGCGACCGGCGATGCCAATGCAGTGGTGACATGGAATCCCGGCGTTTCGTTCGATAGCCCGCTCCTCGTCATTCTGTTCTTCCATGGCCGGGAAGACAATCCGCAGAGCTTTGCCCTGACCCATCATCGCCTGCCGGAACAAGTGGCCGCCCCGACGAAGAACGTGATCCTGGTCGCCCCGACGATGCATGTCAGCGGCAGCGTCAACGCCGACTATCTTGCATCCTTCGGGAGTATCGTCTCGCTCGTCGAAGAAGCCGTGCTGGCGGCAGGCAAGGCGGCAGGCGAGATCGTCGAACGCGGCGAGGTCCGGGCCGCCATCCTGCAGGCGAAGCTGCATCTGGTGGCCTACAGTAACGGCCATGTTGCCTGGAGCCGTGTCATCAAAACGCTGCGCTCCTCGCCACAGGCCGCGACCACCTTGGCTCCGATCGGACATTCGCTGTTCGATTGCCTCTATTGGAGCACGCCGTTGATGGACGGAGCGGAGCATGTTCCCTCCGAGCATGCGCGCTTCTCGAATATCGGCCGTGCCATTCCCCAATCAGCGTTCATCACCACACACTTCACGTCGAACAACGAGACGCTGAGCCGGGCCAAGGCTCTGAAGGTGATGGTCGAGAACGAGCCGACCTTTCAATTGCACGAGGTCGTCCCCGCTAGACTGGACGCGAGGAACATCGTGCTCACGCACTTGCCCACTCACAGGCACGATGAAGCGGTAAGCACCCGCCACGAACTGTCACGCGTGATCTCGGCAGTACCGGGATTCGACCTGCCGGCCAGCCCTTCCGCCTGAGGTTCGGGGGCCGCACCGGCTTCCGTTTCACCGAGTGCGTTTGAACAGCGTCGCGGTAGTTGCAGATCTGGGAGGGGGAGATGCACTTTGTCAGGCTATTCGTTGCGATTGCGGTCTTTGCGATTCTGCATCAGGAGGTCAGGGCGCAGGAGACGAATGTCTGCACAGAGCATGACCCCGCCAAACTCGTCGCGGCACTCGCCCAACGCAGTGGACAGGAAACAGCCGCCCTGGTCCCGCTCTTCAGCCGGGCGCCCGCCGGGGCCCCGGCGGAACTGGTGCTCGCTCGTCCCAATGACGAAAAGATGACGTTCCGGATCGTCTTTCAGCTGGGCGAAGCCACCAACCCGGGCATTGAGAATGTGCGAGTAGCCGAGAACCGCGACATAACCGCGAAGCCCGTCGGAGAAAAGTACGTCCTGAAGCTATCGGGAGCGGTCGCCCAAGGCACCACGCTGCTGTCGTTCGATGTTCCTCATATAATGACGGGGCTTTCCCTCTGGCGTCCCGGCGCGATCACCGTCATCGCTTGCAAAGCCGACAAGATCGCCTTTGTCGGCCGCCGCGCTACGGAATTCAGCAGTCGCATCCCCGTCTTCCTTCTGACGGCCTTCGTCACTCTCGTTCTCTATGTCCTCGTCGCATACGCCGTCGCGAGATGCGAGGACGCTAACCGTAGCGCCCCCTACAAGCTCAAATGGTATCGCTATCTGGATCCCGTCGTCCTGAGTTCTGGTCCAAATGGTACCGGCAGCATCTCCAGGCTTCAGGTCCTGTTCTTCTCCGTATTGTTGTTCAGTATCGTGCTCTACATATTGCTCCGCGTTGGCCTGCTGTCGGATATGTCCGAGACCGTGCTGCTCCTGCTCGGCATTTCGGGCATTGGAGCCGCCGCGGCGCAAGGTACGGACGTCAAGCGCCAGCGACTGAAGTTCGAGAACTGGGCCTGGCTCATAAGAAAGGACTGGCTGCCGCCAAACGGCATCGCTTCGACGCGGGTAGCCCAGTGGCGAGAGATCGTCAGCGGGATCGATGGCTTCGATGTCTACCGGTTCCAAATGCTCGTCTTCAGCTTGGTCGTCGGGATTGCGCTGCTGCAAGTCGGTTTCTCCGAACTGGCCACTTTCACAATACCAGCCGCATTGTTGGGAGTGATGGGCTTGAGCCAGGTCGTCTATCTCGGTGGAAAGCTGGTGGACGGGCCAGCTATTCAGGAGCTCGACAAAGCACTGGAAGAACTCGTCAAAGCAGAGAGCTCGTTCGCTGACTACGCCGCCGCCAACAACATACCCGAGCCGGATCAACCGACCACCCCGCCGACTTCCACTGTTGCGACGCTAGGCCAGTACCGGGCATTTTCCGAGCAACGGAAGAAGATAGAAACGATGTTCGAGAGTCTATTCGGGAAACTGCCGGACGGCGCAATCAAGGAGCCGCGTTATAGGTAGCTGATCCCAGCACGTGCAGCAGAAAGGGGCTCTTCCCGGCCACGCAGCCGTTGGCCGCTATGATCCCGATGTGGCGCACGAGAGCGTGTGGGTCGGGAATTTTGCTTCAGACACATACGAAGCGCTATTGCGCGCTCGGGCTTCATGATTCCCGAATCGCCGCGTCTCCCACCGGCGCCAGCAACCGATCCAGGTCTTCCTGCCGGAAGGGCTTTCTGATGAGCGGCAGGGCGGCCATCGTGCTGCCGGCGGGAAACAAGTGCGACAGGGTCGTGGAGGTCAGGACGACCATCGTCTGTGGTCGCTTGGTCCTCGTCCATCGCGCCAGGGCGGCACCATCGCTCACACCCACCCAGTCGATGTCGGCCACCACAAAGTCGAACGGCTGGGCGGCCGCCGCCCTGATCGCGGCACCGCCATGTTCCGATTCGACGATCCTGAATCCCTGCCGCCGTAAATGGTCCAGGAGGACGGTCCGAGCCGCCGGGTCGCTTTCGACAACGAGAACCGACAGGCCCGAGGCGCCTGCATCACTGGAATCTACCAACACACACCCCAATTCGCACGCACGGCTTCCCACAGCCGCACCGCCTACGCGGTCAAACGCGATTCGGTTCACTCAAGTCCAACCGCATTCCGGAATTGTTTGTCTTTTCTGGCACCCGAGACTCGGCGGCCAAGCCTCGCCGACGGGACGCGCCGCCCGCCGCCACTCTCCCCCCCCTCTGGATCGGCCACGTCCTTATCGGGTCAAGCTTTGAGCCATCCGGCGATCGCGTCCTGACGCGGCAGTCCACCGGCATGAACGACCTTGCCTTCGACGACGATGCCCGGCGTCGAGGCGATTCCATAGCCGGCAATCCCGGCGTAGTCGGTCACCTTCTCGACCATCACCTCAATGCCGAGCCTGGCAGCTTCCGCCTTGACCATCTCGGCCGCGGCGTCGCAGCGCTTGCAGCCGGGGCCGAGGATCTTCACGTCTTTCATCGAATCTCTCCTTTGTTAGCGGAACAGAGCGTTGAACAAGAAGCCGACCGCCAGGATGCCGGTGCCGACAACGGCCACGAACACCGCGATCAGCTTCAGCGACAGCACCTTGCGCAGGATGATCATCTCGGGGAGCGAGAGGGCGATCACGCTCATCATGAAGGCGAGCGTCGTTCCGGGCGCGGCCCCTTTGCCGAGAAGGGCTTCGACGACCGGGATGATCCCGGCGGCGTTGGTGTACATCGGGATGCCGAGCGCGACGGCTGCCGGCACCGACCACCAGGCGTCGGCCCCCATGATCCGTACCATCAGTCCGGCGGGCACGTAGCCGTGAATCAGCGCCCCCGCGGCGATGCCCGCGATCAGCCACATCCATACCCGCCCGACGATATCCGTCACGGCCTCGACGCCGGCCTTCAGGCGGTCCACGATTGTGATCTGCTCGACGGGCAGCTCGATTGCGCCGGCCCGGATTTCGCGCACCCAGGGCTCCAGCCAGCCCTCGAGCTTCAGCTTGCCGATGACGAATCCACTGACGATCGCGACAAAAAGGCCGAAGGCGAGATAAGTCAGGGCAACTTCCCAGCCGACCAACGCAAACAGAAGTCCCAAGGCCACCTCGTTGATCATGGGTGCGGCGATCAGGAACGAGAAGGTGACCCCCAGCGGTACGCCGGCACTGACGAAGCCGATGAACAAGGGCACCGCCGAGCACGAGCAAAACGGCGTCAGAATTCCAAGTCCGGCGGCAGCGACGTTGCCGACGCCCTCGGCCCGCCCCGCCAACATGGCGCGGGTCTTCTCAGCCGAGAAGAAGCTGCGCACGACACCCATGGCAAACACGACCAAGGTGAGAAGCAGAAACACCTTGGGCATATCGTAAACGAAGAAGGCGATTGCCTCGCCAAGATGGCTCTTGCGATCTACCGGCAGCAGGGAGACGATCCATTCCGAGAACGGGATGAGCTGTGCGTAGAGTAACGCCCAGAGGGCGAGACCTCCCACGGTGGCGGCCACCCACTTCCAAGTGGCTTCACGGTCGCCACGGGACTCACGCAACAACGATCCGATCGACATCCTGCGCCTCCTGTCAGGCCGCCTGGTTAGGCCATCTGGCCGAGCCTGAGGATGATCGCGATAGCCAGATGAACGCTCGCCCTTTCCTCGCCTAGCCACCTTGATCTATCGCAAGGAGCAGGAAGGCTAGACTTGCGATTCTTCAATGTCGCAGCGATTGTGACTCGGGAGCCGGGCTACCGCTGCATATCAAGCGCTTCTTCGACCTGTCGCCGTAGCTCAAGGAGGCTTTCGTGATCTTCAAGAAGATTCTCGTGGCTGTCGACGACGCACCAATCTCGGCGCACGCGGCTGATATCGCTGCAGAGTTGGCGCAACTCGCGGGAGCGGAATTGGCATTCGTCCATGTTATCGACGCCGAGCTCGTGAACGCCGCCGACACCGGCATTCAGCCCGATGTATTTGCCGCCGCCGCCAAGGAAGATGCGCGAAAGCTCATCGACGACTTTCGCAAACGCCTCCCGCAGCAGCTGGCCGCTCTGGAATTCGTTCCGATCGGCGCTCCGCATACCGAGATCGTCAAGGCCGCGAAGGACTTGCCAGCGGACCTGATCGTCATCGGCAGCCATGGACGAGGTGGCATAAAGCGCGTCCTGCTGGGCAGCGTCGCCGAGAGCGTCATGCGCAACGCCCCCTGTCCCGTTCTGGTGGTGCGGGCAAAAACCTAGCGTGACCTCGTCTCATCTGCGCCTGCAGCGGATTTGTTGAACTCCATTTCGCGCTATACTCCCCGCATGAGCGGAAAAATCCTTGTAGGCATCGGCGGTTGGACCTTCGAGCCCTGGCGTGGCGTTTTCTATCCCGACGACCTCACGCAGAAGCGCGAGCTGGAATATGCCAGCCGCCAGCTCACCTCGATCGAGATCAACGGCACCTATTATTCCAGCTTCAAACCGGCGAGCTGGGCGAAGTGGCGCGACGAGACGCCCGACGGCTTCGTGTTCGCGGTCAAGGCCTCGCGCTTCTGCACCAACCGGAAGGTCCTGGCCGATGCGGGTGAATCGGTGCAGCGCTTCGTGACGCAGGGGCTTGTCGAACTCAAGGACCGGCTCGGCCCGATCAACTGGCAGTTCATGGCCAGCAAGAAGTTCGATCCCGAGGACTTCGAGGCTTTCCTGAAGCTGCTGCCGCGCGAGGTCGGCAAGTTGCCGCTGCGGCATGCCCTGGAGGTGCGACACGACAGCTTCAAGGACGAACGCTTCTACGCTCTCGCGCGCAAATACAAGACGGCCATCGTCTATGCCCACGAAAAGGATTTCCCCGAGATCGACGAGCCGACGGCCGACTTCACCTATGCCCGCCTCATGCAGTCCGAGGAGAAGGTGAAGACCGGCTACAAGCCCGCCGACATCGACACGTGGGCCAGGCGCGCCAAGGCCTGGGCGAAGAAGGGCGACGCCTTCGTCTACTTCATTTCCGGCGCCAAGGTCCGTAACCCCGCCGCCGCTCAGGCGCTGATCTCGAAGCTCGGGTGACGGTGGCAGGGTCTTGACACATCCGAGGGCGGCACCTAACTGTTAACCTCATGGTTAACAAAGAAGCCGCCGTCCTCGACCGCACCTTTGCCGCCCTCGCCGATCCGACCCGACGCGCGCTACTGGCCCGTCTCGACGCGGAGGAAGCCGTCACCGTCAGCGAGCTGGCGCGGCCCTTCCCGGTCTCGCTGCCGGCCATCATGAAGCATCTCGATGTGCTCTCCGACGCCGGCCTGATCGTGCGGTCCAAGTCCGGGCGCACCGTCACCTGCCAACTCAAGGCGGAGCCGATGGAGGCGGCGATGAATTGGCTCGCCCACTACCAGCGCTACTGGACCCAGCAGCTCGACCGCCTCGCCGCCTTCCTGGAGGAAGAAAAATGGCCAGCAACCCCAGCCTCGCCCTCAAGCGCCGCCTCAACGCCCCGCCCGAGAAAGTCTACGAAGCCTGGACGCAGCCCGAGAAGATGATCCGCTGGTGGGGCGTCATGGGCCACCACCGCTCCCCCATCGCCGAGACCGACCTCCGGGTTGGCGGCCGCTTCCGTGTCCAGTTCTGGACGCCGGACGACGAGCATCACAGCGTGAGCGGCGTCTACCGCGAGATCGCGCCGCCGACCAAGCTCGTCTTTTCCTGGGCCTGGCAGAGCACGCCGGAGCGCGAATCGCAGGTCACGGTCGACCTGAAACCGGACAAGGACGGAACGATTCTCACCCTGATCCACGAGCAATTCTTCGACGAGAAGGCGCGTGACGGCCACCGTGGCGGCTGGGGCAGGGCGCTCGACAAGCTGGAGGAGCTGTTCGCGTGAACCTCGCCCCCTTTCGCGCGCCTGTCGCCCTGAGCGACGCCGGCATCTGGGCGTTGCAGTTCGCAGCGCTGCCAGACGATGTCGCCGGTCTCGCGAAGGTCCTGCAGGGCCTGCTGATCCACGAGCATCTACCGGATGTCTATGGCGTCACGCTCTCGGCCCGGCAGCGAGGCGAACCCCATGTGCGCAGCACCGAAGCGATTCTGGAACGGATCGCCGTCCACGATCCGCGGCCGTTGTCGCGGGCCCGCGCGCCCGCCGAGCGCTTCGCGGGCTGCTGCCGCCACTACACGCTGCTGCTCGTCGCGATGCTCAGGAGCAAGGGGATCGCGGCCCGGGCGCGCTGCGGCTTCGGCGCCTACTTCGCGAAGGGCAAGTTTGTCGACCACTGGGTGACGGAGTATTTCGATGAGGCGCAGCAGCGCTGGATCCTGGTCGATGCCCAGATCGACGACCGGCAATGCGCGCTGTTCGGCATCGACTTCGACACGCTGGACGTGCCGCGCGACAGGTTCCTCGTCGCCGGCGATGCCTGGCAGCTCTGCCGCGACGGCCACGCCGATCCGCAGTCCTTCGGGGTCCTGGACATGGCCGGCCTCTGGTTCATCGCCAGCAACGTCATTCGCGATGCAGCGGCGCTCAACAACCGCGAGATGCTGCCGTGGGACGTGTGGGGCGGCATGACCCTGGCAAATGCCGAGATCGATCTCGCCTTCATCGACCGGCTGGCCCGCCTCACTCACGCTCCCGACAGGCACCTGGAAGAGTTGCGGGCGGTGTACCCGGATCCACGCATTGCCGTGCCCTCGACCGTCTTCAATGCCGTCCTCGGCCGCCCGGAAGCGGTTTCCCCGTTCGCCCATTCGGCCTAAGCTGACGTCGTCCGACCGGAGCTTCCAGAACCCAAGGAGGCATGCATGCCTGCTCTCTCGCTCGACCATTACAACATCTACTGCACCGACCTCGAGGCCACCGTGCGCTTCTACGAGCGCTATGTCGGCCTGACCAATGGCGACCGTCCGCCCTTCCCCTTCCCCGGCGCCTGGATGTACGCCGGCGACAAGGCGATCCTGCATCTCGTGTCGGAGACCGGCCGCGCCGACCAGGGCAGCGGCGCCATCGACCATGTCGCCATCAATTGCGCCGACATCCGCGGCACGCTCGATCAGATCAAGCGGGATGGCCTGCCGTTCGAGGTGAAAAAGGTGCCGGCGCGCCCGCTGCAGCAGGTCTTCGTGCACGATCCCGACGGCGTCATGATCGAGTTGAACTTCTGGCATGAGGAAGACGTGGCCGAGCTGGCGGGCTACGACCCGATGGCCAACAAGGTCACGGCCGAGAAGCAGAAGGTCCCGGCCTAGATGGCGCGGGCGGCGCGCGTCGCCGCCCTGACGCTGCTGCTCTGCGCCTCGGTCCTCGGTGGGGCGCAGGGGCAGCAGCGCGAGACGATTTCCTTCCAGAGCCGCCAGAAGGGCCAGCCCGTCCAGGTTACGGCGGAGATCACCTGGCCGGGGAATGCCCCGGCAGGGCCTGTGCCGGCGATGGTGATCCATCACGGCAGTGGCGGCGTCGGCGGACGCGAAGCCCGTTACGTCCGCGAGCTGGTACCGATGGGCGTCGCCACCGTCGTGATCGACTCCTTCAAGCCGCGCGGCGTCACCTCGACCGTGCTCGACCAATCCTCCGTCACCGGCCAGGACTTCAACCTCGATGCGCTGGCCGCGCTCAAGGCGCTGGCCGCCGACCCGCGCATCGATCATCGCCGCATCGGCATCATGGGGTTCTCCAAGGGCGGCACCTCGGCGCTGATGGCTTCGCACGAGCAGCTCGTCCTCGCCGCCGGCGGCACGCCGGGCGGGCCGCGTTACGCGCTGCACGTACCGTTCTATCCGTCATGCTATTCGCAGTACTATCAGCCCCGCACGACAGGCGCGCCGATCTACCAGCTGCTGGGCGCCGCCGACACCTATGTCGGCTTCGAGCCTTGCCAAACCTATGGCGAAGCCCTGCGGGCCGCGGGCGCCACGATCCAGACGAAAGTCTTTCCCGGCGCGATGCATGGGTTCGACTACGGCCCACCCTATACAATCCCGCGCGGCGAGAACTACTCGAAGTGCGTGAACCTGCAGCAGCGCGACCGCTCCTGGGTCATGCGCGACAGCGGTATCGTCACCTTCGGTCCCGACGGCAAGCCGATCCCCGGTGCGATTGCCAGGGCCGTGGCCGCCTGCAAGACACTGGGCGTCAGCGGCGGCGCCAACGACACCGCCGCAAAGCAGTCGATGGAAGACCTCAAGGGTTACGTGCGGCGTCACCTGCTGGGCGGCTAGATCAATCGCAGGTGGGCGTGGAGGCAAGGTGCTCCCAATAATCCGGCGGCAACAGATCGCGTCCCGCCAGCAGGCAATCGAGATACGCCCGAGGCGGCTTGAGACCCTCGCCCCGGATGAGCGCGACGTAGACGATCGCCTCGACCTCTTCGCCGGTATCGGAGCGCACCACCCGGATCATGCGGCGCTCGTAGTGTCCGGCGGCCACACCTTCGTAGACGTCCAGCACCTCGAATCCCGCGTCCGGTAGCGCGTTCAGCGTGCCATGCACCACCTCGCCCTCGGCGACCACGATGTTGGCGGCCGCACCGCCCTTCAGGAGACGGGAGAGCTTGTCGAATACCAGGCGCCAATCGTCGAGGCGGCCGGCGATACGCTCGCCGCGCGGGACGCCTTTCGGCGCCAGCCGCTGATCGAACAGGCGCGCGGCGTCCATGTTGGAGCCGTAGGCGAAGTACCAGGTCAGGCCATCCGCCATACGCGCACCCCTTCCTCGTAACCGCGGATCTCGACGGAGCCGAGATCGATGGCCCCCTCGCACGGGGTCGAATCATGCACCGACTGCGAGATCAGCAACTGCGCCCCCAACTCCTTGGTGAGCTGCTCGAGGCGCGCGGCGAGGTTCACCGTATCGCCGATCACGGTATATTCCTTGCGCTGCGGCGAGCCGACCGTGCCCGTCACCGCCTCGCCGAGATGGACGCCGATACCCACTTTCAGTGCCCAGCCGGGATGCGTGCCGTTCCACCGATCAACCGCGTCGATCATGGCGCGGGCCGCCGCCAGGGCGTTCCGCGCCGCCGCGGGATCGTCGAGCGGCGCCCCGAACACCGCCATGAACCCGTCGCCCAGGAACTTGTTGATGATGCCGTTGTTGCGGTCCACCACCTCGATCATCTCGGCGAAGAAGGCGTTGAGCAGCGCCACCGTCTCCTCGGCGCTGCGCCGACGCGTCATCGCCGTGAAGCCGCGTATGTCGAGGAACAGCACGCACACGGTGCGCATCTCGCTCGGAGGATCGGTGCGCGTGGCCAGCAGACGGTCGACCACGGCGGGCGAGACGTGCTGGCCGAACAGGTTGGTGACCCGGTCGCGCGCCGCCACGGCCCGCACCGACTTCTCGAACTGTGCGCGCAGGCTGTTCGCCACGAAACCCGCCACCAGCCCGGAAGCGAACAGGACGAGGGTACGGCTGAAATGGAACAGCAGTGTTTCCTGCGGGATGTTGCCCCAGGGCTCGAGGGGCACCAGCCACAGGACCAGCACGATCTGCTGCAGGGCGGCGACGGTGCCTGTCCAGACCGACAGCCAGAAATCGAGCCGCAGGGTCGAAAGGAGGATGAACAGGAAATAGAGCAGCGGCGGCCAGAAGCTGAACACCAGCACCGGGTCCATGTAGTGGCTCAGCGTGATGATGATCGACGCCGGCAGAGACGTCTCGATCAGCGCATTGGCGAAACGCGTTACCCGCAGGAAATCAAGGCCCCGCGCCGCCCGGTAGCGCAGGATGGTCAATGAAACCAACTCGTAGAGCAGGAACGGGCCGATGCCGACCAACGGGAGCCAGCCCGGCACGTCGCGCTCGAACATGCGGGAGACGTAGTCCACGAAGACGTTGGCGACCGTCAACGAAAGGGCGAGCAGGACCGCCAGGATGATGGCGAGGGCGCGCATGCGCTGCTGCTCGCTGCGGATGATCTCGCGGCGGAGCGCGTCTGCGAAGAAGTCGGGCGCCGCGGCAGCCATCGGGCGCCAAACTAGCCAGTGCCGGCGGGCTCCACAACGGGCCGGGGCAGTGCTAGGTACTGAACCATGTCGATGAAGGAGATCGCGCGGGAGCTCCAGGGCAAGGTCGCCAACCTGGCACTGCGCATGCCGATTTCCTGGGTGAACATCCTGGCCGGCCCGCCGATCGGAGTCGACGGCCGCACCCTCGATGGCCGCGCCCAGTGGTTCCTGAAGCTGCTCGCCTTCAGCGGCCAGCCCGCCGCGCACACGATGAGCGTCGTCGAGGCCCGGGAGGACTACGACGCCTTCATGAAAATGCTGGGCGGCCACCCCGCACCGGTGAGTTCAATCCTCGACCGTACCCTCCCCGGCCCCGCGGGCGCCATACGCATCCGCATCTACCGGCCGGCCGGCACCGTTGCGCGTCTGCTCCCGACCATCGTCTATTTCCACGGCGGGGGCTGGGTCATCGGCAGCCTCGAAGGGTACGATCTCGCCTGCCGCTACTTCTGCGCCCGCTCGGGCTGCGCCGTCGTCTCGGTCGATTACCGGCTGGCCCCCGAACACAAGTTCCCGGCCGCGGTGGACGATGCCCTCGCCGCCTGTCGCTGGGTGGCCGGCGAAGCCGTTTCGCTGGGCCTCGACCCCGATCGCATCGTCGTGGCGGGTGATTCGGCCGGCGGGACGCTTGCCGCCGTGGTCGCCCAGGAGATGCGCCACGAGCCGCACCCGCCCTGCCTGCAGTGGCTGATCTATCCCGCGACCGACATGGCGGGCGACACCCCTTCCCATCGAACCTGCGGCGACGGCTTCCTGCTCACCCAGGCAGACATGATGTGGTTCCGCATGCACTATCTGAACAGTGACGGCGAAATCGGCGATCCGCGGGCTTCGCCATTGCGCGCCGCCGACCTTGGCGGCGTGGCCCCGGCGCTGGTCTTCACCGCCGGCTTCGATCCGTTGCGCGACGAGGGCCGCGCCTATGCCGAACGCCTGCAGGCATCCGGCGTCAAGACCATCCACCGGGAGTTCGAGACGCTGATCCACGGCTTCATCGGCATGCGTGGTGCGGTGCACGCCGCGGCACGGGCGATGGACGACATGGTCGCAGGACTGCGCCACGAACTCGCACAACTTGGACGATGACGGAGCACCGCAACATGGGCGACGGCACGACTGGCTCGGAAGCGCGCGGCGAACGGGGCGGACGGCGAGAACAGAACAAGGCGGAGAACCGCACCGCCCTCATCAAGGCGGCGCGGGCGGTATTCGCCGAGATGGGCTACGGCGCGGCCAGCGTGCGCGACATCGTGCGCCGCACCGATCTCGCCTCGGGCACCTTCTACAATTACTTCAAGGACAAGGACGAGATCTTCGAGGCGGTGGTCGGGGAGCTGACCAGCGTGCTGCTGCAGCGCCACCGGGAGGGTCGCGCCCAGGCCACCACGACCGAGGCGTTCGTCCGCGAGCACTATGCCGCCTATTTCAACTTCCTGGCCGAGGACCCCGAGCTGCTGGCGCTGGCCCGGTCGAGCTTCACCGCCGTGCGCACCCTTCTCGACAAGCCCGACGTGCGGGCGCTGGCGAAGGCCCTGAACGACGACATCCGCGCCGCCATCGCCCGCGGCATCCTGCCGAACGTCGACGTCTCCTACCTCAGCGCCTCGATGTCCGGCATCGCCTTCGAGATCTCGATGGTGATGGTGGCCCGCGACCCGGTCGATCCCGCCGCCGCCGCCGAGTTCGCCACGCACCTCATGCTGGGCGGCCTCGAAAAGCTGCCGCGGCGCTGACTTTATTGGAGCGCGCCGCTCCCGTGGCGCATCATGATCTCGAGCGCCACGGGAGTGGCGCGCTCCAAAGAAAACGGCGGCCCCTTCCGGAGCCGCCGTTGGTCTCGAACCGATGTCCGAAAGAACGCCTACGCGCCCTGGGCGATCGTGTTGCGCAGGACGCCGATGCCCTCGATCTCGACCTCGCAGACGTCGCCCGGCTTCAGCCAGGGCTGCGGCTTGCGGGCCATCGCCACGCCCGAGGGCGTGCCGGTGATGATGATGTCACCTGGATCTAGGGTCATGCACTTGCTGAGCTCGTGCACGAGCGTGGGCACGTCGAAGATCAGGTCGTCGGTGTTGCTGTCCTGCATGGTGACGCCGTTGACACGGGTCATGATGCGCAGCGGCGCGGCGCCCTTGGGCAGCTCGTCCGGCGTCACGATGTCGGGACCGAAGCCGCCGGTGGCGTCGAAGTTCTTGCCCAGGGTGAACTGGCCGCCTGACTTGCGCTGCCAGTCGCGGATCGAGCCGTCGTTGAAGCAGGCGTAGCCGGCGATCACCGACAGCGCCTTCTCCTTCGGCACGTTGCGGCACTTCTTGCCGATCACGATGGTGAGCTCGGCTTCCCAGTCGAATTCCTTCGAATGCGTCGTCGACAGCATCTTGCCGTTGTGCGGCACCAGCGTGTTGTTGAAGCGCGTGAACACCACCGGATAGGTCGGGATCGGGCTGCCGGTCTCCTCGGCATGCTTGCGGTAGTTGAGACCGATGCAGAGGATCTTGCCGGGCGCCGGGATCGGCGTCAGGTACTTGGCCGACTTCTCCGACACGGTGGCGCCGGCCTTGGGCTTGGCGCAGGCCTTGAGCACCGCCTGCTGGAGCTTCTTGCCGCCCGCCAGTATCTCGACGACCGACTTCGGTCCGCGCGGCATTTGCTTGCTGAGATCGACGATCTTGCCGTCCCCGAGCTTGACGCCGACGGCGGGCTTGCCGCCGCTCAGGATGGTGCAAAGACGCATGAATTTCCCCCTTGAAGATTTCGTCCGAAATACGGCCGCGCGTAAACTCCTCCCTCCCGCATCTTCGGTCAAGCGCGCCGCTTTTTTTGCTAGTCTCCGGCGATGCGTTTCCTTCTTCTCGCTCTTCCGCTCCTCTTCATGGCCCTGCCCGCCTCGGCGCAGCTCGTCGTCCCGCTCACCACGCCGGACGGCAGGGTCGGCTGCACCCAGGGCAAGACCGGCATCGGCCGGCCGGCCGACTGGCGCGCCGTCGCCGATCCCGACGGCCCGGACGGCTGGGCGCTGGTCGAGGGCGAGCCCGATGCGACCGACCAGCGTTTTCCGCTCTGTATCGCCGAGCAGGCGTCCGGCCGGGACTTCGACGCCACCCTGCGCTTCAAGCCCATCTCGGGATCGCGCGACCAGGTGGCGGGCTTCATGTTCCGTGCCCAGAGCGCCAACGACTACTACGTCGTGCGCGCCAATGCCCGCGACAACTCTGTCCGCCTCTACCGCATGGACAAGGGCAAGCGCAGCCAGCTCGGGATGAAGGAAGCGCCGGTCACACTCGGCCAATGGCACTCTCTCCGGGTGATCGCGGTCAGCGACCGGATCGAGGTGGCGCTCGACGGCAAGAAGCTCTTCGACGTCACCGACCGAACGTTGATGCAACCCGGGCCCGTTGGGGTGTGGAGCCAGGGCGACAGCGTCACCCACTACGGCTCCCTGCTGATCGGTCCCCCGCCCTCGCGCTGAGCTAGCCGCGCGCGGCCAGCAGCGCGTTCGCCAGCTCGACGAACCCTGCGCCGGAGCGCGATTTCGTGACCCAGCGCGGCCGGTGCTCCAGCAGGTCGGCGAAGTCGGCGACGTTGGCCACGCCCACGGCATTGGGGAAATAGCCGAACATCGGCGCGTCGTTGGGTGAATCGCCGGCAAAGACGTAGCGCGCCTTCTCGGCCGCCAGGTCGATGCCGAACAGCTCTTGCATCATCGTGCAGCTGGTCGTGAGCTTGTCGTAGTCGCCGAACCAGCCATTGACGTGGATCGAGCTCACCTTGGCGTGGGCGCCATGGCGCTCGAAGACAGTCACGATGCGCTTTATGTCGGCGTGCGGCAGCGGCGGCACGTCCTCGCAGAAATCGACGGCGAGGTCGGCCAGGCGATAGGGCTGGTCGGAAGCGATGCCGGCCCCGGGGACTTCCTGAAGCATCTCGCTCCGCACCAGGTCCAGCCGCCGCCGGCCCTCGGCGCGTTCGGCCTCGGACTGGATGAAGCGGGTACGCAGGCGCTTCTGGCTGCGGTCGTGCCACATCCAGAAGGCGCCGTTCTCGCCGACCACGGCATCGACCGGCCAGAAGCGGGCGATGTGGTCACACCACCCGGCCGGCCGGCCGGTAACCGGCACGACCAGAAGACCGGCCCGCTTCAGCGCCTGCAACGCGCCATAGGCTTCGGCGGTCAGCGTCCCGTCGCTGGAAACGGTGTCGTCGATGTCGGTCAGGACCCCACGTATGGCGGCCAGCGTCTCGCGGGGAAAGTTCTCGAGCGGTTCCATGCGTCGTCTTCTCACACGGCGACCGAAGCGTTCGGGGCGGGCGCGCTGTTCGACATGGGCTACCACCCCGTGCGCGTCGACACGATCTTCAAGCGCGCGTTCGAATAGATGCCGTACTCCTGTCCCCGATAGGGGAGAGGCGTATGAGCGTAGCGCCCTAGCGGACTTCCGCCATGATCTGCTTCTTGGCCTCGTCGGCCAGGAGCTGCGAGTGCTTGCGGATCGTGTGATCCTCCATCGGCTTGCCCGCGGCGGCGAGGTCCTTCATCAGCTTGTCGATGACGTCGGAATCGCCCGGCTTCTCGAAGTCGGCCATCACGACCTCCTTGGCGTAGGCCTCGGCGTCGGCTCCGGTCTTGCCCAGCAGGCCGGCGGCCCACAGGCCCAGCAGCTTGTTGCGGCGCGAGTTGACCTTGAATTTCAGCTGCTCGTCGTGCTCGTACTTGGCTTCGAAGGCTTTCTCGCGATCGTCGAACGTGGTCATCGGCCGCTCCGGTTGGGCTTGTCTCTTCGGGGCGGTATATAGCGACCGCGACACCGTCTTTCCACCCTGCGTTCGCAGTGGCAGTGTCACGCCCCGCAGAGAGGAAACCCGAGATGTCGCTGGAAAAACTCAAGGACTGGATCGGCCGGACGCAGTCGGTGGAGGATTTCGCCGCCCCCTTCCCGGCCCGCGCCCTGTCCGCGACCTTCGACGAGAAGAACGATCCGGAGCCGAAGAACGGCGATCCCCTGCCGCCGCTGTGGCACTGGCTCTACTTCCTGGAGGTCGCGCCCCAGTCGAAGATCGGCCCCGACGGCCATGCCGAGCGCGGCGACTTCCTGCCGCCGGTGCCGCTGCCGCGCCGCATGTGGGCCGGCAGCCGTTTCTCGTTCGACGGCGAGCCGATCCGGGTCGGTGAGACCGTTCGGCGGCTCTCCGAAATCAAGTCGGTCGAGCCCAAGACCGGGTCGACCGGATCTATGGTGTTCGTCACCGTGCAGCATACGATTTCCGGCCCCCGCGGCGTTTCCTTTGTCGAGCAGCACGACATCGTCTATCGCGAGGCGGCGAAGCCCGGCGAGGCACCCAAGCCGCCCCGGCCGGCGCCGGCCGATGCGACCTGGACCCGGACGATCGTGGCCGACCCTGTGCTGCTGTTCCGCTTCTCCGCCCTCACCTTCAACGGCCACCGCATCCACTACGACCAGCCCTATGTAACGGGCGTCGAAGGCTATCCCGGACTGATCGTGCACGGGCCCCTGATGGGGATGCTACAGATCGAACTGGCGCGACGCTCCAACCCGGGTAAGGTGGTCGAGAGTTTCGAGTTCCGCGCCTTGTCGCCGGTGTTCGGCGGCGCCACTCTCGGCGTCAACGGACGACGCGAACCGGACGGCTCGACCACAACCTGGATCGCCGATCCCAACGGCGGTCTCGCACAACAGGGCAAGGCCACTTTCCGATGACCCATACGCATCATGCCGGCTGCGGCTGTCTCGCGGCCCTCTCGCGCCGACACCTGATCGGCTTCGCTCTCGGCGCCGCTGCCGTCGCGGCTGCCGGTCCGGCGCTGGCCGCCGACGAGGGATACGAGGCGATGCTGATGAAGTGCATCGATCCGCGCTTCACCACGTACACCTGGAAGTACATGTCCTCGCGAGGCTGGGAGAACAAGTACAGCCAGTTCAACATTGCAGGGGGCCCCGTCGCCGCAGTGGCTCCGATCTTCCAGGAATGGCGCGCCGCCTGGGAGGCCAATCTCGACATCTCGGTCCAGCTTCACAACGTGAAGCGCCTGATCGGCATGGCCCATCGCGACTGCGGGGCGGCTGCCCTCGCCTATGGCAACCGGATCAAGACCGACCGCGCCTTCGAGACCGAGATGCTCAGCCAGGGGCTGCGCGCCTTCCGCGACCAGGCGAGCAAGCGCCAGCCGCAGCTCATCGTCGAGCTGGGGATCATGGACCTCAACGGCACCGTCGAGACGGTAGCCTAGCTAACGTCGCCGCCCCCTCGTGCCCGAGCAATCCCTCCCCTTCGCGATCGACAAGGATGCAGCGCTGGAACACCAGCTTGCCGCCCAGCGGGCGCGGCGCCCCGTCGATCCGCTTCTGTCGCTGGTCGTGCCGGTGTTCAACGAGGAGGAGACGATCGGTCCCTTCCTCTCCACCGTGGTGCCTCTGCTCGAGCGCGACGGCATACGGTTCGAAATCGTATTCGTGAACGACGGCTCGCTGGACGACACTTTCGCCTGCCTGTTCCATCGTAGCCGCGCCGACCGGCGCCTCCGCATCGTCAACTTGTCGCGCAACTTCGGCAAGGAGGCCGCCCTCACTGCCGGCATCGACCACGCCCGCGGCGACATCCTGATCCCCATGGACATCGACCTGCAGGATCCGCCCGAGTTGATCGGCTCGTTCATCGCGCGCTGGCGCGAAGGCTACGACATTGTCTACGGCATTCGTACCGCGCGCCACACCGACACGCGGGCCAAGCGGGTCTCGGCAGGCTGGTTCTACCGGGTGTTCAATTCCATGTCGCCGGTTCGTATCCCGCCCAATGTCGGGGACTTCCGGCTGGTCGACCGTCGCGCCGTCGAGGTGCTGCGCCAGCTTCCCGAGCGCAACCGCTTCATGAAGGGACTCTTCGCCTGGGTCGGGTTCAACTCGGTCGGCGTACCTTACGAGCGACCCGAGCGCGTCGCCGGCACGAGCAAGTTCAATTTCTGGCGTCTGTGGAACTTCGCCATCGACGGCCTGGTGAGCTTCTCGACCGCTCCGCTGCGCGCCTGGTTCTATGTCGGCCTGGTGATCGCCACGGTGGCAGTGCTCTACGCGCTGTTCATCGTCACCCGCGTTCTGATCTTCGGTGTGGACACACCGGGCTACGCCTCGCTGCTGATCGCGGTCCTTCTGATGGGCGCCATCCAGCTCCTGTCACTGGGTATCATCGGCGAATATCTCGGCCGCCTGTTCGTCGAGGTGAAGGCTCGCCCGATCTACGTCATCGAGGGAGTCTATGAGGATGCCCCGCCGAAGCCGCCGGTGACCTGACCTTCGATGGACCTCAAGGAAGAAGACATCCTGGGCGCCGGCATCGGTAGCCACTGGTACTACCGCGCAAAGGCCGCCGCGCTGCGCCAGGCCGTCGGCGCGCTGGCCCCGAAGCGGCTGCTCGACGTGGGCGCGGGCTCGGGCTTCTTCTCGCGGCACCTGCTCGAGCAGACGCCGGCCGAGAGCGCGCTCTGCGTCGACATCGGCTATGCCGCGGACCGCGATGACAGCGTGGCCGGCAAGCCGGTGCGCTATCGACGCGACATCGGGCCGACCGACTGCGATCTCGTACTGATGATGGACGTGCTGGAGCATGTCGACGACGATCGCCTGCTGGTGCGCCACTATGCGGACAAGGTGCCGAGCGGCGCACATTTCCTGGTGACGGTGCCCGCCTTCGAGTTCCTGTGGAGCGGCCATGACGTCTTCCTCGAGCACAAGCGCCGCTACCGCCTGTCCGGGATCGAGGCCGCGCTGCACGACGCCGGCCTCGAGATCGTGCGCGGCAGCTACTATTTCGGCTTCGTCTTCCCGCTCGCCGCCGCCGTACGCCTCGCCGACCGCAACACGACGGAGCCGCGCAGCAGCCTGAAGAAACAGGGCGCCCTCACGAACGCCCTCCTGACCGCCATCTGCGCCGCCGAACTCCCGCTGTTCCCGATCAACCGCCTGGCCGGCCTTTCCTGCTTCGTGCTGGCACGGAAGCCTTAGAGAACTCACCGCAGAGCATCCGTATTTTTTCCGTCGTCCTGAGCGGAGCGCCGAAGGCGCGCAGTCGAAGGACCTCCTTTAGCCGTCGATCTCACTTGCGAGGTCGCGCCAACCGGGATTCGAGCGGTTGATCGAGGCGATCTTCTTCGCTCGCATCCAACCCTTGAGTTGCTTCTCACGGGCGATCGCATCCGGCGTCGTCTCGAAAGGCTCGACGTAGATCAGACGCTCGATCTTGTACTTCGCCGTGTGGATTACTCGCCCGAGCCGGTGTTCTTCGAGGCGGCGCGAAAGGTCTGTCGTTATGCCGACATACAGAGCTCGACCTGTCGCGCTTGCGAGGAATTAGACGACCGGCTGCCGCATAAGAGAGGTCCTTCGACTGCGCGCCTTCGGCGCTCCGCTCGGGACGACGGACGTATGTGATACTCTGCGAAACGCGAAGTTCAGGTCGCCGCCACGTCCTTCGAGGCGATGCGCTTGCGCTTCGCGTTGATCTCGCGCAGCGTCACCATCATCTCCTCGGCGACGATGTCGCCCGGGATGCCGTCGCCTTCGGCTTCGAGTTCCTTCATGTCGACCCAGACGCCGTAGAGCGGCGCGGTGCGCGAGGTGATGATGCCGGCGTGCAGCAGCGTCTTTATCAGGACGCGGAAGATGTTGGTGCTTTCCTTCAGGCCCGCGCGGCGGTCCTCGTCGGTGAAGACCTCCTTCATCGCGTCGCGCACCCACTGCCAGTCGAGCCCGTACTTGGCGTAGATGACCTGCTTCTGCTCGGCGTTGATCAGATTGAACAGCAGCGTCTGGAAGATCTGCGCCGCCCAGTCCTCGACCTTCTTGTGCTCGTCCTCGCTGAGATGGCGGATGGTCCGCGAGGCCCAGATCCGGCCGAAGCGGTGGTGGAAGGCCTCGTCGCTCATGACCAGCTGGACCAGCCGACGCAGGACCGGGTCGTTGGTCTTGGCATTGAGCGTTGCGAAGGAACCCATGGCGATGCCTTCGATCAGCATCTGCATGCCGACGATCTTCTTGTAGACCTCCTCCGTCGTCACCAGATCGGTGAGAACGGTGGCAATGGTCTTGCCCACAGGTAGCGGCGCCCCCCAGCGGCGGCCGATATAGCGCGTGAACCCTGCGACATGACGTGCCTCCTCGCGGGCCTGGTTGGCAGCATATTCCTGGGCGCCAGGATCGAGCAGGATGTGGCAGAGGCTGGCCGACAGGGAGAGCGCCCCCTGTTCGCCGTGCAGCAGGTTGGAGATCGACCAGTGCATGACATCGTTGCCGAGGCCGATCCTCTGGCCCTCGTCCAGCCGGTCAGCCACCGCGCTTTTCAGCTCGACGACCGTATCCAGCGGCATAATGGGCGTCTTCGACATGTCGAAGGGCTGGTCGAAGTCGATGTAGCTCTTGTCGAACGGGTCCCAGAAATGGTCGTGGGTGGCGGAAATGATGCCGTCGAAGGCGTCCGTGCGCCGCCCGTAGCGGGGAACTTCCAGCATTGCCGGAAAATCCTCGCGTCCAACCGTGTCATAGGCCTTGTCGTAGGTGATTTGCTGGGCCATGTGAGGCCTCCTGTTTGAAGTTCAATATGACGACCCCGTCACCTTTTTCAATGGATTTTTCCCCAGTACCGGAGCATGGCGTTTCCGCCATATTCCGCCCGAACGGCGGGCGACCCGCATCGCCCGCGCAGGAGTGAGACATGTCCCGCCGCCGCCGCATTTACGAGGGCAAGGCCAAGACCTTGTTCGAGGGGCCCGAACCCGGGACGATCGTCCAGTACTTCAAGGACGACGCGACCGCATTCAACAACCAGAAGAAGGGGGTGATCACCGGCAAGGGGGTGATCAACAACCGGATTTCCGAGTTCCTCATGACCAAGCTCGGGGAAATAGGCGTCCCGACCCACTTCATCCGCCGCCTGAACATGCGCGAGCAGCTCATCCGCCAGGTCGAGATCATCCCGCTCGAGGTCGTCGTCCGCAACGTCGCGGCCGGATCCTTCGCCAAGCGCTTCGGCGTCGAGGAGGGCACGCAGCTCCCCCGCTCGATCATGGAGTTCTTCTACAAGAACGACACGCTGGGCGACCCGATGGTTACCGAGGAGCACATCACCGCCTTCGGATGGGCGACGCCGCAGGACCTCGACGATATCGTGGCGCTGACCCTGCGCGTGAACGACTTCCTGTTCGGCCTGTTCCTCGGCTGCGGCATCAAGCTGATCGATTTCAAGATCGAGTTCGGCCGCCTCTACGAGGACGACATGGTCCGGATCGTGCTGGCCGACGAGATCAGCCCCGATTCATGCCGGCTGTGGGACCTCAGGACCAACGAGAAGATGGACAAGGACCGGTTCCGCCGCGACCTCGGCAAGGTCGAGGAAGCCTACCAGGAAGTGGCGCGGCGCCTCGGCATCCTCATCGACCAGGGACCGGGCGACGTGCGCGGCCCCACCACGCTGCAGTAAAGAGGCGACATGAAAGCCAGAGTCCACGTGACCCTCAAGAACGGCGTCCTCGACCCCCAGGGCAAGGCCATCGGACATTCGCTGAACCGTCTGGGATTCCCCGAGGTCGGCGACGTGCGCCAGGGCAAGTTCATCGAGCTCGAGCTGGCCGAGACCGACAAGGTAAAGGCCAAGGCCCGTGTCGAGGAGATGTGCCGGAAGCTGCTCGCCAATACGGTGATCGAGAACTACTCGATCGAACTGGTGGGCTGATGAAGCCGAACAACCTCATCCTGAGGAGCGGTCCGCAGGGCCGCGTCTCGAAGGATGGGAACGCGCACCGCCTTTGTTGCCCATTCTTCGAGACGCGCGCTGCGCGCGCTCCTCAGGGTGAGGGCCTTGCCGGTAGGGACGGACGGAGATGAAAGCAGCTGTATTGGTCTTCCCCGGCTCCAATCGCGAAGGCGATGTGGCGCAGGCGATCGAGCTGGTCACCGGGCGCCGGCCGCAGATGGTGTGGCACGGCGACGGCGACTTCGAGAAGGTCGACCTGATCGTGGTGCCGGGCGGTTTCTCCTACGGCGACTACCTGCGCTGCGGCGCGATGGCCGCGCAGTCGCCGGTCATGGCCGAGGTCAAGAAGCGGGCTGCGCAGGGCGTGCCGGTGCTGGGCATCTGCAACGGCTTCCAGATCGTGACCGAGGCGGGACTGCTGCCCGGCACCCTGATGCGCAACTCGCACCTCAAGTTCGTCTGTGCCGACGTCCATCTCCGGGTCGAGACCAGCCAGAGCCTGTTCACCAACCGCTACCAGGCCGGCCAGGTGATCAAAGTGCCGGTGGCCCACGCCGAGGGCAACTATTTCGCCGACGCCGACACGATGAAGCGGCTCGAGGATCGCGGCCAGATCGCCTTCCGCTACTGCGGCCCCGACGGCTCGATCATCGACGGCCGCGGCAACCCCAACGGTTCCAGCAGCAACATCGCGGGCGTCTTCAACGACACCAAGACGGTGCTGGGCCTGATGCCCCATCCCGAAAACGCAGTGGAGCCGATGTTCGGCGGCACCGACGGCAAGGCCCTGTTCGAGGGCATGGTCGAGGCACTTTCGTGAGGCCCGCTTTGATGAAGGACGTGTCGTGACCGTCGCCCCGGAAAAGAACCCGCCCGTCAAACTGCCGAACGAGCCGGTAATCACCCCGCAGATCGTTGCCGAGCACGGTCTGGCACCGGACGAATACGAGCGCCTGCTGAAGATCATGGGCCGCACGCCCACGATGGTCGAGCTGGGCATCTTCTCGGCCATGTGGAGCGAGCACTGCTCCTACAAATCCTCGAAGGTGTGGCTGAAGAAGCTGCCGACCAAGGCACCCTGGGTCATCCAGGGCCCGGGCGAGAACGCCGGCGTCATCGACATCGGCGACGGCCAGGCTGCCATCTTCAAGATGGAGAGCCACAACCACCCCTCCTACATCGAGCCTTACCAGGGCGCGGCGACCGGGGTCGGCGGCATCCTGCGCGACGTCTTCACGATGGGGGCGCGCCCGATCGCCAACCTCAACGCACTGCGCTTCGGCGACCCCAAGAATGCCAAGACGCGGCACCTCGTGTCGGGCGTGGTGGCCGGCATCGCGGGATACGGCAATTGCATGGGCATTCCCACCGTGGGTGGCGAGACCAACTTCCACGCCGCCTACAACGGCAACATCCTGGTCAACGCCATGACCGTGGGCGTGGCCGCCACCGACAAGATCTTCTATGCGGCGGCCGCCGGCATCGGCAATCCGATGGTCTATGTCGGCTCCAAGACGGGCCGCGACGGCATCCACGGCGCCACCATGTCCTCGACCGAGTTCAACGAGGACAGCGAGAGCAAGCGGCCGACGGTGCAAGTCGGCGATCCGTTCGTCGAGAAGCTGCTGCTGGAGGCCTGCCTGGAGCTGATGGCGACCGACGCCATCATCGCCATCCAGGACATGGGCGCGGCCGGCCTCACCTCCTCCTCGTTCGAGATGGCGGCCAAGGGCGGGCTGGGCCTCGTCATGGAGCTCGACAAGGTCCCGATGCGCGAGACCGGCATGAATCCTTACGAGCTCATGCTGTCGGAGAGCCAGGAGCGCATGCTGATCGTGCTGAAGCCCGGCCGCGAGGACGAGGCGCGCAAGATCTTCGAGAAGTGGGAACTCGACTTCGCCGTGATTGGCCATCTGACCGACACCGAGCGCATGGTGCTGACCTGGCACGGCGACGTGGTGGGCAACATCCCGATCCCGCCGCTGGTCACCGAGGCGCCGATGTACGAGCGGCCGTGGACCCTGACGCCGCTGCCGCCCGAGTTGGATGCCGCCAAGGTGCCCGCACCGACCGACTGGAAGGCCTCGCTGCTTACCCTGATGAGTTGCCCTGATCTGGCCAGCAAGGCCTGGATCTGGCACCAGTACGATCACCTCATCATGGGCAACACCGCGATCCGCCCGCAGGGCGGCGATGCCGCGCTGGTGCGTGTACCGGGCGCGCCCAAGGCCGCGAGCCACAAGGGTCTCGCCATGACGTCGGACTGCACCCCGCGCTACGTGCAGGCCCATCCCGAGACCGGCGGCCGTCAGGCCGTGGCCGAGGCGTGGCGCAACATTACCGCGGTCGGCGCCCGACCGCTCGCCGTCACCGACAACATGAACTTCGGCAACCCGCAGAAGCCCGAGATCATGGGCCAGTTCGCCGGCGCCATCATGGGCATGGCCGAAGCCTGCATCGCGCTGGACTTCCCGGTCGTGTCGGGCAACGTCTCGCTCTACAACGAGACCGAGGGCCGGCCGATCCTGCCCACCCCGACCATCGGCGCCGTAGGCGTGATCGACGACATCGCGACCTCGGCCGGTTCGCGCCTCGTCCAGTCCGGCCTTGCGCTGGTGCTGATCGGCAAAACGAAGGGCTGGCTCGGACAGTCGATCTATCTTCGCGAGCTTCACGGCCGCGAGGAAGGCGCGCCGCCGCCGGTCGATCTCGCCGTCGAGCGCCGCAACGGCGATTTCGTGCGCGGCGAGATCGTCGGACGTCGGGTCCATGCCTGCCATGACCTCTCCGACGGCGGGCTCCTGGTGGCGCTCGCCGAGATGTGCCTGGCGGGCGGCACCGGCGCCTGCATCAAGCTGCCGGAAAGCGACGTCGCGCCCCACGCCTATCTCTATGGCGAGGACCAGGGGCGCTACCTGATCGCCACCGACGACGGCCCCGCCCTCGTCGAGGCCGCCCACAAGGCCGGCGTGCCCGCCGTGCTGCTGGGCTACTCCGGCGGGCCCGACATCACGGTCGACGGGCTCCTCGCCCTGCCGTTGCAGGAGCTGCGGGACGCCCACGAAAACTGGCTCCCCGGCTACATGAACAGCGCCGCCTGAGGCCAACGAGAAGGATCGTCCCATGCCGATGCACGCCGACGACATCATCAGCCTGATCAAGGACGGAATCCCCGGCGCCGAGGTCGAGATCCAGGACCTCGCGGGTGACGGCGACCACTACGCCGCCACGGTCGTTTCCCCGGCTTTCGCCGGAAAATCCAAGATCCAGCAGCACCAGATGGTCTATGCCGCCCTGGGTGGCCGCATGGGGGGTGTTCTCCATGCGCTGAAGCTGACCACCATGGCGCAAAAGCCCTGAACGCCCTATATTCGGGCAAACCCCGCGCCCCGAGGGCGCCTCACGGAGATCGATCATGAGCGAACCCCAGGTGTTCGAGCGCATCCGCGACGAGATCGGCAAGAACGACGTTCTGCTGTTCATGAAGGGCACGCCCGTGTTTCCCCAGTGCGGCTTCTCGGCCGCGGTGGTCGACGTGCTGAGCCAGCTCGGCGTGAAATTCCACGGCGTCAACATCCTCGTCGACCCGGAACTGCGCCAGGGTATCAAGGAATTCAGCCAGTGGCCGACGATCCCCCAGCTCTACGTCAAGGGCGAGTTCATCGGCGGCTGCGACATTGTCCGCGAGATGTTCGAGACGGGTGAGCTCGAGCAGGTTTTCAAGGAAAAGGGCGTGGCGCTGGCCGAGGCCGCCTAGTCGCCCAGGCATCCTGGTTTCCGACTCAAACGGGAGCGCGAAAGCGCTCCCGTTTTTCGTTGCGGGTGGCCATCGGCACTGCGGCCTTCGACAGGTGCGACATCGAACGGTTATGGTTTTCGAGTACGGCCTATGGGCATCGACAGCGGCGCGCAGTCGATGCCCGAGTTGATGTCGGAGGGGGCGAGTCATGTCGAACGGGACTTTCACGGACTTTCTGGACGCGCTGCGGGCGTTCGAATCGGGGGTCGACTACGATCGCTATCTCTCGGGACAGATCACCGAGGCCCAGATCCGGAGCTGGGTGGGCGATGACAACTGGAACGCCTATCAGGCCGGCGAACTCTCCTGGCGTGACATGCAATACACCTCCGTGAATTCGCTGGGCTTCGTCGGCTATCAGTTCGGCGAGCCCCTGCTCATCGACCTCGGCTACTATCTGGACAATACCGGCAACCTGTGGACCGGCGACTTCACCGGCAAGAACGGCGTCGACAGTTTCGACACGCTCAAGACCGACATCCAGGAAGCCATCATCCTCGATGCCTTCGGGTACAATCTCAACGTCATCGAGAGCGGGCTCGAGGCCAAAGGCACCAGCCTCGACGCGCTGATCGGCAGCCAGCGCACCTATGTGGAGACCAACGGGCAGACCGTCACCGTCACGCTCACCCTCACCGGCATTCTCGCCGCCGCCCATCTGCGCGGGGCCTGGGGAACGCTGGACCTTCTCAACAATGGCAGCGTCTCGGCCGACGAATACGGCACCTCCATCCTGAAATACATCCAGCAGTTCGGCGCCTACGACACGCCGAGCTATTCGACGCTGATCGCCGCCCATCAAGCCGGCAAGACGCTCTCCCTCGCTGAGGAACTCTGGCACGACGACTTCGACGATGACGGCGCCGTCTCCAACTATGCGGGCTGGGACGGCACCCAGGCGGACGGTGGCTCCACGGGGGGAGAGACAGGTGGCGGCGGAGGGACAGGGGGCGGTGGCCAGACAGGGGGCGACGGCGCGGTCACCGTAACCACCATCAGCTGGATGTGGGGAACCAATACGGTCCTCTCCTTCGACCCGGACCTCGACGTGCTCGATTTCGGCTGGTTCCAGAAGGACAATTTCTCCATCGCCGAGGTGGGCGGCTCGGTGGTCATCACCATCACCGGCAACAACCAGACCTACAAGCTCGACGGCGTGACGCTCGCCGAGCTGAGCATGGACAATATCCGCGCGAAGGACGCGGGCGCGATCCAGGAATGGGTCGCGGCCTTCGACACGGCGGAGCCGGCGACGCCCAGCCTGTCCATCGCCGACGTGTCGGTGCAGGAAGGCAACGCCGGCACCAGGCTCATGACCTTCACCGTGACCCTGTCCGCGGCGGCAGCCGGCCCGGTCACGGTCGCCTATTCCACGGCTGATGGCACCGCCACGTCCGGCAGCGACTATGTCGCCGCGAGCGGTACCCTCACCTTCGCGGCGGGCGAAACGTCGAAGACCATCCAGGTGACAGTCAATGGCGACACGGCCGTGGAGGGCAATGAGGCCTTCACCGTCCGCCTCGCCAATGCCGCCGGCGCGACCATCATCGACGGCTCGGCGACCGGCACCCTCACCAACGACGATACGGCGGCGACGTTGCCCGCGCTCTCGGTGGGCGATGTCTCCCTGCGCGAGGGCGACTCGGGAACCGCCGAGCTGATGTTCATCGTCACGCTCGACAAGGCCGCTACGGGCCCCGTGACGGTGAACTACGCCACCGCCAACGGCACCGCAACCGCCGGCTCCGACTATGCCGCCCTCACCGGAACACTCACCTTCGCGGCCGGCGAGACCTCCAAGATGGTGCACGTGGTCGTCAATGGCGACACCGCGGTGGAGGCGAATGAAACCTTCTCGCTCACCCTCTCCGGCGCCACCGGCGCAACCATCGCCGATGCCACGGCGGTGGGACAGATCACCGATGACGACACGGTCCAGGATCCGGGCAACGGCTCCGGCAAGGTCCACCTCGTCAACTCCGTGAGCGGCGCCGATATCGTCGGCTTCAATCCGGCGGTGGACAGGATCGACCTCGGCAACGCCAACATCCATTCCTTCATCATCATCGACACGCCCCAGGGCTTCGGCTTCATGAGCCCCTGGAGCGGCGAGACGGTGATCGTGCAGGGCGTCCGCCTCGCCGACCTCTCGGTGGAGAACTTCGGGTTCATCGAGAACAATCACCTGCGCGAAGCGCTGAGCGGCGCGCTCGCCTGGGAGAATGGACCGGTGCTCGCCGCCGACACCGTCTATATGCGCTCCCATGAAGTCGGTCAGGTAGACCGGGTTGCCTTCGATCCGACCACCGACGTGGTGAGCTTCAAATTCTACGGCAGCCGCGAAAACCTCTCGATGACCGACAGCCCTGAAGGCGTGGTCATCGCCGATCTCAGCACGGGCCAGAAGCTCGTCCTGGTCGGGGTCACCCGGGCCGACCTCTCCCCGGACAATTTCGAGTTCACCTTCACCCAGGTCCGCGAGGACGACCTGCCCGGCAAGATCGGCATGGGACAGACCTCGAACGTCCAGATCGTCGACTTCAACCTGCCAATTGCCGGCGGGGGCACGGTGACGGGGGCATCCGGGGCGACCGACGGCGTGACCGGGAACGATGACGGCACGCTTCCCACGCTCTCCATCGCCGACCTCTCGGTGGCGGAAGGCAATGGCGACCATGCCCATTTCATGTTCGTGGTAACGCTCGACAAGGCCGCCACGGGACCGGTGACGGTGGGCTATTCCACCGCCAATGGGACGGCCACGGCTGATGCGGACTATGTCCCGTCCACCGGCACCGTCGTCTTTGCCGCCGGCGAGACCTCCAAGATGGTCCATGTGGACATCAAGGGCGACGCACTTGCCGAGGGCAACGAGACCTTCACGGTCAACCTATCCAGCCCCGCCGGCGCCACGATCGCCGACGGCACCGCGATCGGCACCATCGTCGACGACGACGCCGCGATCCTGCCGGCCCTCTCCATCGCCGACCTGGCGGTCGCTGAGGGCAATGGCGAGCTCGCCCACTTCATGTTCACCGTGACACTCGACAAGGCCGCCACGGGACCGGTGACGGTGGCCTATTCCACAGCGGACGGTACGGCGACCGCCGGTTCGGACTATGCGGCCACCGGCGGCACCCTCACCTTCGCGGCGGGCGAAACCTCGAAGACGGTACATGTCGATATCAGCGGCGACACCGTGTTCGAGGGCAACGAGACCTTCGCGGTCACGCTCTCCAATGCCAGCGGCGCCACCCTTGCCGATGCGACCGCCGTCGGCACCATCGTTAATGATGATAGCGCGCCGGACCCAGGCCATGTGGGCAATGGAAAGGCCGATACGTTCGCGATCACCTGGGCCTGGGGCACCAACAAGGCGATAGATTTCGACACCGCCCTCGACACGCTCGACTTCAGCTGGATGGCCAAGGACCATTTCTCCATCGCCGAAGCGAACGGCTCGACCGTCATCACCATCGAGGGCAACAACCAGACCTACACGCTGACCGACGTCTCGCTCGGGGAACTCTCGCTGGCCAACATCGCCGCCAGGGATGCCAGCGCCGTTGCGGAATGGACCACGGCACTGGACGCCGCGCAGGCGGCGCGCGACTACGACCTGATGACGTGAGGCGGGGCGGCCCCTACCCGAACGCGTAGGCGGCCATCGAAAGGTTGCCCAGGGTGAAGCTGCGATGGAGTGCCCGCCCGCGCGCGCCCTCGCCGGCGGCACCGTAGGCGACGTGCAGCGGCAGGAAGTGCTCGTCGGTCGGGTGGGCTTCCCGGGCGTAGGGTGCGCGGGCGCGGTAGTCGGCGAGCGACGCCTCGTCACCCTTCTCCACCGTGTCGGCCAGCCAGTCGTCGAAGGCCTGCGCCCAGGGCTCGGGCTCCGAGGCGTCCTCGCTGCGGACCAGCGCTCGCAGATTGTGGATGGCGCTGCCACTGCCCATGACCAGCACGTCCTCCTCGCGCAACGCGGCGAGCTTTCGTCCCAGCGCGATGTGATGCGCCGGACTGAGTGCCGGCTGCACGGAGAGCTGGAAGATCGGAATGTCGGCCTCCGGCCAGGCCAGCATCGCCGGCACCCAGGCGCCATGGTCGAGGCCGCGATGATGATCGTGCGCGGCGCCCGTGAGCTTCGCCACCTTCTCGGCGAGCACGGGCGCGCCAGGCGCGTCATAGCGCAGCTTGTAGAGCGCGTCGGGGAAGCCGTAGAAATCGTGGATCGTGTCCGGCCGGCGGACCAGCGATACGGCCGGCATGTCAGTGTCCCAGTGCGCCGACACCGCGACGATGCCGGCCGGGCGCGGAATTTGCTGGCCGAGCCCGGCAAGGAAAGTCCGTGCGGGGGCCTCGCCGAGAATCAGCGTCGGCGCTCCGTGGGACACGAAGATGGTCGGCATCGACATTGCTTTATTCCTCGTCCGGCTCGTGGCAGCTTGTGTGAAGTTGGGGATTTGAGAAGGGAACGGATAAATCATGCACGTTATGCGGAGATTGCGACAGGTCGCGGCCTGTCTCGCCTTGTCGACGGCAGCGGCGGCGATCGCGGCCCCGGCCTCGGCGCAGACCCTGAAAATGGTCGCCCATTCCGATCTGAAGGTCCTCGACCCGATCTGGACGACTGCCTTCATCACCCGAAACCACGGCTACATGATCTACGACACGCTGTTCGCCCAGGATGCCGAAGCGCGCATCCAGCCGCAGATGGTCGACAAGTACGAGGCCTCGGCCGACAAGCTGACCTGGACCTTCACCCTGCGCGACGGCCTGGCATGGCATGACGGCCAGCCCGTCACCGCCGAGGACTGTGTCGCCTCGATCAAGCGCTGGGGCGCCCGCGACGCCCTCGGCCAGGAGATGATGAAGGCGGTCGGCACGATGAAGGCCATCGATGCCAAGACCTTCCAGATCGTCCTGAAGGAGCCGTTCGGCCTGGTCCTCGACGCACTCGGCAAGCCGTCCTCCACCGTGCCGTTCATGATGCCCAAGAAGGTCGCCGAGACCGACCCCTTCAAGCAGATCGACGACTACACCGGCTCCGGCCCGTTCATCTTCAAGAAGGACGAGTGGAAGCCCGGCGAGAAGGTCGTCTACGTCAAGAACACCAAATACAAGCCGCGCGCCGAGCCGCCCTCGATGCTGGCCGGTGGCAAGGTGGTGAAGATCGATCGCCTCGAATGGCTGGCGATCTCCGACCCGAGCACGGCGGTCAATGCCCTGGTCCAGGGCGAGATCGACCTGATCGAAATTCCGGTACCCGATCTCTTCCCGCTGCTGAAGGCCGACAAGAACATCGAACTCTACGGCTGGAACGCGCAGGGCAGCCAGATCATCATGCGCTTCAACCACCTCCACCCGCCGTTCAACAACCTGAAGGCCCGGCAGGCGGCGATGTATGCGATCGCCCAGGAGGATTTCCTGCGCGCCCAGGTGGGCGACCCCGAGATCTACCGGGTCTGCAACGCGCCGCTGGTGTGCGGCTCGCCCTACGAGAAGAGCTACGGCAACCTGCTGATCAAGCCCGACCTCGAGAAGGCGCGGCAGCTCCTGAAGGAGAGCGGCTATGACGGCACACCGATCGTCATGATGCACGCGACCGACCTGCTCTCCTCGAACCAGCTTCCGCCGGTCGGCAAGCAGGCGCTGGAGAAGATCGGCTTCAAGGTCGACCTGCAGTCGATGGACTGGCAGACGGTCGTGACGCGCCGCGCCAAGAAGGATCCGCCGGCGCAGGGCGGCTGGAACATCTTCTACACGACGACCGTCACGGTCGGGACCGAGAGCCCGGCCGGCAATTCCTTCACCAGCGGTGGCTGCGAAAAGGCCTGGTTCGGCTGGCCGTGCGATCCCGAGATGGAGAAGCTTCGCTCGTCCTACGCCAAGGAAGTCGACCCGGCCAAGCGCAAGGAGATCGCCATGGCCGTCTCCGACCGGGTGATGGACCAGGCCACCTACATCGTGCTCGGCCAGTACAAGGCGTTCGGTGCGTACCGCAAGGACCGGATCAGCGGCTGGCTGCCCGGCCCCGTGCCGGTGATGTGGAACATCACCAAGAAGTAGCGGCATCGCAGCCAGCAACAGTCGATCGGGGGACCTTCGCCAGGCAGGCGAAGGTCCCCCTTCTCGTTTGTGGACCCAGCCGCCGATCAAGCGGCCTCGGCGAGCGACTCTTCCCGCCACCGCTGCGTGGCTTCGGCGACCCGGCGGCCCAGCGCCTCGAAGGTCTTGAAGTCGCTGGCGCCGATTCCCTCGACGCCCTGATCGGCATTGGCCTGCGCCATCGCCCCGATCGAGGCGCCCACCCGATTGAGGTCGGCACTCGAGCCCTTCGAGTGGTTGTTGCCTGGCGGCAGGCCGAGGCCGACCCACACCATGCCATGCTGAACCGCGAGGGTGAGCAGCTGGTAGAGCGTGTTGTGCTTGTCGCCGTTCCACGAAGCCGAGACGGTGAAGCCGGCGGCGAGCTTGTTGCGCCACTTGCCCTCCATCCAGCGGCCCGACGTCCAATCCTTGAACCTGGCGAAATCGGCCGACACGCCGCCCATGTAGGTCGGGCTGCCGAAGACGATGGCGTCGGCGGCGTCGAGCTCGGCGGCCCGCGACTCCGCCTCGGCAACCGGAATCAGGCTGACCGTAGTGCCTGGAACCGCCCGCGCGCCCGCGGCGACGGCCTCGGCGAGAGCTTGTGTATGGCCGTAGCCGGAGTGATAGACGATGGCGACATTGCTCATGATGGCTTCCAATCCCTTGATTTGACTGAAGAAACATTCATTGCGTTTCTTCAAATCAGTTGCTTTCACAAAGTGACTGGAAAGACTTAGGGAGGTCGCTATATATCCACCAGTAGGTACCGAATCGTAACTTGAAGGTTTTCTCGATGAGCAACTCAACCCCGGCTACCGCCGCCCAAGCCAAGGAAAGCGTCAGCTGCCCGATGGACTTCATCCTGCGCATGCTGATGGGGCCGTGGACGACCTACATCCTCTACAATCTGCGCACCCACGGGCCGCAGCGCTTTGGTGAGCTGAAGCGCCGGGTGTCCGGCATCTCGGCCAAGATGCTGACCGAGCGCCTGCGCACCCTGGAAGGCGCGGCGCTGGTGAAGCGCGACTACGAGGCCACCATCCCGCCCAAGGTCACCTACTCCCTCACCAAGCGCGGCGGCGAGTTGGACGAAGTCATGGACCGGCTGGCCGCGATCGCCATTCGCTGGGAAGCCGAGGACGCCGCCAAGCGTAGCGGCCGCTTGATCGAGAAGTCCCCCGAGAAGGCGCCCGCGCTGCAGGCGGCGGAATAGCGGTCAGCCGCACAGCCCGATGTTCACGGCGAAGCGGCCATCGGCAAAGGCGCCATCGGGACAGGAGACGGGCCGAGCCCGCCGAGCCGAGCCAGTTTGAGAAAATCCGATGGGGCGGAAACCGCCCGCCAAGGGAACTCGGTTCCACCATTCGCCAGCTTTCGGCGCGTTAACCGATGCTGGCAAGGTATTGTTTTGGAACATTAATCAGAGGGCCCGTCAGACACCACCTGAAGACATTAAAGCAAACAGTCAGGAAAGGCTGCCAACTGGAGAGGGCTGAGTGAGCTGCTAGCGCCGACAGTTAAGGTGAACTCTGAGCTGACCAATCGACCCAGAGTTCACGCAGGATGTTAACGGAAGCCCATCTGATGCCCACAAATCGGGGAACGTCCCTACTTCTTGGACACGCCCCAGAACACCGTCACGGGCGGCGGCGGGGTGATCGTGCCGATGTTCGAACGCACGGCGCTGACGCCGAACCACTCGCCGAGTGGCACATGTGTCACGACTTTGATGGCCCGCTCCTGGACGGCGGTGGCGGCCGCCTTCTTCTCGGCTTCGGTGGTCGCCTGCACGTACTTGTCGCGCAGCTTCTCCAGCTCCTCGTCGCAGGGCCAGCCGGAGCGGGCCTTGTCGCAGCTCGCGATCAGGAACGGCGTCATCAGCGGGTCGAGGATGTCGACCTGCGACCAGCTTGTGGAGAAGGCGTTCCAGCCGCCCTCAGAGACCGGCACCTTCTTGGCCAGCCGCACGATCACGCTCTGCCAGTCCATCGAGATCATGTCGACCTTGAAGCCGGCCCGCTCCAGCAGGGACTTGGCTACCGGCCCGAGCTGCTTGATGACGCCCAGATCCGTCGGCGCCAGCAGCGTGACCGGCGTGCCGTCATAGCCGGCTTCGGCCAGCAGGGCCTTGGCCTTGGCGGCATTGCCCTCGACCAGCCCCGCCATGCCGGCATCGGTCGCCAGCGGCGAGCCGCAGGTGAACATGGCCTTGCAGGTCTGGTAGAAGCGCTTGTCGCCGATATTGGCCTGCAGGAAGTCCTCCTGGTTCAGGGCCAGCGCGGCGGCCTGGCGGACCTTCTCGTCGTTGAACGGCGGCAGCAGCCAGTTCGGGCGGAAGGCATACTGATTGGAGACGCGTCCCTTGATGACGCGGACGCCCTTGCCCTTCTCGACCAGTGGCAAGTGGTCGGCCGAGACGCTTTCGAGATAGTCGAGTTCGCCGTTCAGCAGCGCGTTGACCTGGGTTTCGGCGTCGGGCATCGAAATCCACTCGACCCGATCGACGTTCACCACCTTGCCGCCGGACAGGCCCGATATCGGCTCGGACCGCGGCTTGTACTTGGCGAACTTGGTGTAGACGAGCTTTTCTCCGGGTTTCCACTCGTCCTTCTTGAACACGAAGGGACCGGAGCCGATGTACTCCTCGATCTGCTTGAACGGATCGGTCTCGGCGATGCGCTTGGGCATCATGAAGGGCACGACGACCGAAGGCTTGCCCAGCGACTCGATCACCGCACCGAACTTCTCCTTCAGCACGATCTGGAAGGTTCTGGGATCGACGATCCTATATTCCTTCAGCGCCTGAGCCATCTTCTGGCCCATCGCGTCGCGCGCCGACCATCGCTTCAGCGACGCGACGCAATCTTCCGCCGTCACCGGCTGGCCGTCGTGCCATTCCAGCCCCTCGCGGAGCTTGAAGGTCCAGATGAGCCCGTCGTCGCTCATGGTCCAGGTGTCGACCATCTGCGGCTTCACCTGGAACTTCTCGTCCATGGAGAACAGCACGTCGTAGAGCATGTAGCCGTGATTGCGCGTGATGTAGGCGCCGCTCCAGATCGGATCGAGGACCTTCACGTCGGAATGCATCACGACCTTCAAGGTCTGTGCCGATGCGATCGGGACAGCGGATACGGTGGCAACGGCAGCGACGGCGGAGAGTAGGAAACGACGCATGAATGGCCCCCAGTGGACGACGCGAGCGCCGAAACTTTAGGGCGAGTTCACAGCCTCTGTCAGCGCACGAGCGCCGGGGCGGAGAAAAAGAAACTTCCTCCAGCGGAACACCGCGTGGGATTCCTGACACGGTTCTTGCTAGCACGACTTGCTCCCGTTCCACCGCGCGCAACCTCCTCCTGAGGTACCCTGCAGGGCGGCATCTGCCAGGGCGTCAGTCGAGGAACCCGAACTCACGCGGCAGGTACAGGATGATCTCCGGCCAGATCATGCAGATCGCGACGGTAAGGACCTGCAGGGCCACGAACGGAACGATGCCGCGGTAGATGTGAGCCATCGTCACCGACGGTGGAACGGTCGCCTTCATGTAGAAGAGCGCAAAACCGAAAGGCGGCGTCAGGAACGCCGACTGCAGGTTCACCGCCACCAGGATCACGAACCAGACCATGAAGTCCTTGTTCTCGGCGATGTGCGGCGTGAAATCGACCTTCAGCAGAATGGGCGCGAAGATCGGCAGGACGATCAGGCAGATCTCGAGGAAGTCGAAGAAGAATCCCATGATGAAGACCAGCACCATCACGAAGACCAGGATTTCCCAGCCCGAGTCGATACCGGCCGCCTTGAGCAGCTCGATCACCAGGTCGTCGCCGCCCAGCGCGCGGAACACAAACGAGAACAGCGTCGCCCCGAAGATGATGAAGAACACGAGCGCATTGGTGAGGGCCGAACTCTCGATCACCTGATTCAACATCTTCAGGCTGAGACGCTTGTTCCACCACGCCAGCAACAGCGCGCCGGCGCATCCCGTTCCACCGGCCTCCGTCGGCGTTGCCCAGCCGCCAAAGATCGAGCCCAGGACGACGAAGATCAGGAAGGCCGGCGGCAGGAAGCTGCGCAGCACGAGGCGCAGGAGTTCGCTGGCGTTCTGCGGCCCTTCGGCCGACGAGAGCGGCGGCGCCATCTTGGGATTGAGCGCCGCATAGATGCAGATGTAGACGAGGTAGATGCCCGCCAGCAGCAGCCCCGGCAGGATGGCGGCCGTGAACAGCGTCCCGACCGACAGCGTCATCAGATCGCCCATGATGACCAGCATGATGCTGGGCGGGATCAGGATGCCCAGCGTGCCCGCCGAGGCGATGGTACCGACCGACAGTTCCTTCGAGTAGCCGCGCTCCAGCATGGTCGGCAGGGCGATCAGGGTGAGCATGATCACCGATGCGCCGACGATACCCGTGGTCGCCGCCATGATCGTTCCCATCACGGTGACCGAAATCGCCAGTCCGCCGGGAATCCGCCGCGTGAGCACCTGAAGGGCCTTCAGCAGCTCGTCGGCTACGCCAGACTTCTCCAGGATCGTGCCCATGAAGACGAACATCGGGACGGCGATGAGAACCTGGTTCTGCACCGCCTGGCCCCAGATGCGGGGAATCAGGCTACCGAACTGGGCCGGGCGGAAGACGTCGAATGCGATACCGAGCGCGCCGAAGGCAAGCGCAACGCCCCCCAGCACGAACGCCACCGGATAGCCCACGAACATGATGAACGTGAGCACGAGAAACATGAGGACGGAGAGATGGTCTGCGATCCATTCCATGGCCGGGCCCCCTCAGTGACTGGCCGCGGGCGAGGCCGCACGCGCCGCGAGGTCCGGGGGACCGAACAGAATGACGAGCTTTCGCATCAGCACCGAGGCAACCGCCGCATCGACCAGCACCAGACCGAGGAACAGGCATCCCTTCAGGATCCAGCGGTACTCGAGCCCGTTCGGCGCGTCCGATCGCTCGTTCTGCAGGAACGAGACTTCAGCGAACAGGAAAGAGTAGTAGGTCGCAACGATGCAGTAGGGAATGGCGAAGACCAGAATACCGAAGATCTCGAGCTTCGCCTTCTGGCGTTCCGTCTTGTTCGCGGTGAACACGTCGATTCGAACGTGAGAGTTGCGGATGTAGGCATATCCCAGCCAGAACAGGAACAAGGCGCCATGCAGGTGCCACTCGAGCTCCTGGATGGGAGTCGAACCGAACCCCGGAATCTGGAAGCCCAGCTTGCGCGTGAGCACATCCCAACAGATGACGACGACAAGAGCGATAAACAGCCAACCGAACAGTCTCGCGATGCGCGCCAGAATACCGTCGATCACATCGCTCGCACTCAGCAATGCCAGCATCAGAACGAACTCCCCCGCAGAGAGAAGCGGCCGCCCCTTTGGAGCGGCCGCCTGCATCAGACTCAATGTCTACTTGAGGTAGCCGCGTTCTCTCCAGATCGCGTATTCCTTGCGGAAATTGCTGAGCGAATCCCAGGCCTTCTTGAACTCCGGGCTCTTCGCGGACTGCTCGACCGCGACCTCGTCCCAGGCCTTCTGGAAGGCAGCGATGAATTCGGGCCCCCAGGTTACGAGCTTGACGCCCTTGCTCTCGATTTCGGCCAGTGCCTTCGGCTGCAGCGATTCGCCCAGGCTCATGCCGCGCAGCACGGTCTGATCGCACGACGCCTCCACGATCAGCTTCTGATGCGCCGAGAGCGAGTCCCACTTGGCCTTGTTGATGATCAGATCGCCGACCGTGGCCTGCTGATGCCAGCCGGGGAAGTAGTAGTATTTCGCCACCTGGTGGAACCCGAGGCTGAGATCCATCACCGGCATGGAGAACTCGGTGGCGTCGATTGTGCCGAGTTGCAGGGCCTGGAAAATTTCGCCGGCCTGCAGAAGCTGCGTCGAGACACCGAGCTTCTGCATCACGTTGGCACCCAGACCGAAGAAGCGCATCTTGAGGCCCTTGAGGTCCTCCAGCGTCTTGATCTCCTTGCGGAACCAGCCCGATGCCTCGGGCGGAATCAGATGACACATGACGGCGTGGATATTGTACTTGGCGTAGAGCTGCTGCATGAGCTGCTCGCCGCCGCCGTGCTTCATCCAGGCGAGGTATTCGCCGAGGCCCGGGCCGAAGGGCACGGTCGAGAAGACGGCGAAGGCGATGTCCTTGCCCGTCCAGAAGCCGGGCGTCGCCCAGGCCGCGTCGAGCGCGCCGGACGCGACCGAATCGAAGGCCTGGCCCGGCGGCACCAGCGCGCCAGGTTCGAAGAACTTGATGTCGATGCTGCCCGCCGACAGCTTCCGGATCTGTTCGACCGTATAGTTGGCGTTCGGCCCAAGCAGTGCGAGCGTCGACGCGAAGTTCGACTGCATCTGCATGCGGACCTTCTTGTCCTGGGCAACCGCAGAGCCCGAAGCACACGCGACCGCCGCGGCGGCCGCGACACCAAACAACGCACCGAGTACGCGCATGTTTTCCCTCCCATTGGTCAAAGCCATGCGAAGGACGTTGGCCGTCCGATCTGTGCTTTGTCCTTCGCTCCCTGATGCGACGGCCGTTGACCGGCCTGCCGCCTGCTGCTCCGTTTCGGATGCAACAGAATTCTGTGGGAACGAAACTGCCGGTCGCCTGTCGAAATGTCAAACGACGTTTCGGAACGCGAACGAGAGGTTCAGGCGAGGCGGTAGACGCGGGTGGCCGTGCCGGAGAACAAAGCGGCCTTTTCCGCAGCCGACGCGCCGGCTGCCAGACGCTTGAACGCATTCCACAGCACGCCGTATCCCGAGGTGATCTTGTCGACCGGGAAGTTGCTCTCGAACATGCAGCGCTCCGTGCCGAACAACTCGATGCAGGTCTCGACCCAGGGCCTGAACGCCTCGGCAAGTTCTTCGGAGCCCGGTGGCATGGGGCGCTGGTAAAAGTCGAAGAAGCCCATGGCCATGCCGAGCCCGCCCAGCTTCACCATGATGTTCGGTCGCTTCGACAGCTCCGCCATCGACTTCTTCCAGGCCGCGCGAACTTCGTCGTGCCGCCCGGCATAACCGGCATAGCCCAACGGCCCGCCGACATGGTCGAGCACGATATGTGTGCCCGGGAAGGCGTCGGCCAGTTCGGCGATCTCGGGAAGCTGCGGATGATAGAGCCAGGCGTCGAAGGTGAGGTCGCGCTTCGCCAGTTCACGGAAGCCCTCGCGCCAGGTCAGGTCGCGCGTCTGCTCGGGGGGCGGATTGTTGCGCGAGTTGCGGATGCCCGGGTCGGCGTCCCAGCCGGTCTGGTGACGAATGCCCTTGAAGCGGCCGTTGCCGGCGGCGATCTGGGCGTCGAACACGTCGCCCGCCTTTTCGCCGAGACGCAGGTCGACATGGCCGACGATGCCGGCGCAGGCGCGCAAGTCCCCGTAGAGGCCCGACGCGCTCATCGCCGCCACGCCGTTGGCGAACTCGGTCTCGCCGATGCAGCGCAGCTCGGGAGGACCGTCCTTGCGATACATCGAATGGCAGTCGACGAACACCGTGCCCACGATGTTGTGGCCGGTCTGCGTATCGGCCAGCAGGTCGTGGAACAGGTAGTCATTGCCGGGGCGCTGCCAGAGATGGTGATGCGGATCGACGATCGGCAGGTCGGGTTCGAGCGCGGGTTCGGTCACCTTGGCGACCCAGGCGGGGTCGGGATTCATTACGTTGCCGAGGCTTTCGGCGGGTTGGGCCATCGTTTCCTCCGTCGTCGGCATTCTTAGTGGATCGGCTCTTCGGCAATCATGGAGACGTGGGCATGGACGACCTTCCAGCCGACGTCGGGCAGGCGCACCCAGGTCTGCGTCTGCCGGCCGGTCATCTCCTTGCCGCGCACCTTGTAGACCAGCGAGACCGTCGCGATGTCGCGGCCCAGGGTGACGATGTCGAGCCGCAGCCGCTTCTCCTTGGTGCCGGGCCCCGGCGGGCGGGCGATACGAAAGGCGTGGATGCGGTCGAAGCCGTAGCCGTGTTCGTTGTTGGCGAGGCGGATCGTGTGAGGACTGTTCCAGAAGGTGGCATCGAGCACCTCGACATTCTTGTCGATCAACGCCTGCTCGTAGCGCTCGAACAACTCGCGCACCTCGGCCACGATTTCGGGAATATTCGGCGTCAGATCCGTCACGCTCACCTCGCTCTTGCTGGATTTCCCACGACGGTAGCACCTGCCGACACGCCTCGGGTGAGGACGGCGCCTGCGCCCACGATCGCGCCGTCGCCGATGCTGACACCGGGCAGCACGATGGCGCCGCCGCCGATCCAGACATTGGCACCGATGGTCACGGGACGCCCGAACTCATTGATGTTGAGGAAAACGCCCCTGCCGAGGCTGATGTTGTAGCCGTAGTCGCAATGGAAGGGCGGCGGGATATAGGCGCCCTCGCCCACTTCGGCGAGCATCTCCCGCAGCAGGGCCGCATGGTCCCGCTGCGTGACGGCGATCGAGGCGTTGTAGCGGTCCATCCATCCGGCGACGCGACGCGCGTCGGCGGCAAGCTCCTCACCCGTCGCCACGTAGAGCTCGCCCGCCAGCATCCTCTGTTTCTCGGTCGCCAAATGCCCTCCCGAGGCCTGCGGCACCGACCGATCAGCCTGCCGTCTTCTCCATCGCCCGCGCCACGGCGGCCAAGGTCACATCGCTGCCGCGCGGACCGATGATGGACAGGCCGACCGGCAGACCGTCAACCGTCGTGGCACCGGGGAGATTGACCTGCGGAAAGCCCGCGAGCCCGCCCTGCGCGCAGAGGCAGGTGATGCGGTCGCGCAATGGATCCAGCACGGAGAGCGGCAGGCCGACCTTCGGCGCGGGGAACGGCGTGGTCGGCAGGCAGAGGATCGTGCCCGGCGGCAGCAGGTATTTCATGCGGCTGCGCGCTTCCTGGCGCATCAGGTTGGCCCAGACCTTCTCGCCCTCGGGAATCATCGAGCCGGTGACCAGCGCCTTGGCGACCGAGAAGGCGAAGCGCGGATTGCGTTCGTCCAGCCACGGCTTGAACGTCGCATAGGCCTCGGCCGGCTGCAGCGTGCGCTGCGCGCGGGCCCACACCGACAGGCCCTGCGGCGCCATGATCTCCTCGCGGCTCGAACCGATGAGCGTCGCGAGCTTCCTCACCATGGGCTGCAGCGCCTCGGAGGTGTCCGCATCGGCGAAACCGAACGCATCGACCGCGATGATGAGCTTCGACGGCAGGGCCGTCGGAATCTCCTCGCCCAGCATCACGGCGCACACGCGTGCGAAGGTCCCGGCGCCGCGCGCAAACCATCCTGTCGTATCGGAGGTCGGCGCCTGCGGCAGCATGCCCGTGACGTCGATCCTGCCGTGGGTCGGACGGATGCCATAGAGGCCGCAGAAGCTCGACGGGACGCGCACCGAACCGCCGGTGTCGGTGCCAAGCGCGGTGTCGCAGATACCGGCCGCCACCGCAGCGGCCGAGCCCGAGGACGAGCCGCCCGGCACGCGACCGGGCGCGCGCACGTTCTTCGGGGTGCCGTCGAACGCGTTCTCGCCCAGGATGCCGAGCGACACCTCGTCCGTGATGGTCTTGCCGATCAGGGTGGCACCGGCATCGAGCAGAGTCTGCACCGCCCAGGCGTGCCTATCCGGAATCGGCCGCCCTGCCGGCCAGTCGTGGTTGCCGCCGCCGGTCGGCACGCCCGCCACGTCGAAGAGATCCTTGGCCGCGAAGGTGAGGCCCGATAGCGGGCCTTCGGCACGGCCCTCGACATGAACCCGCGGGCCGGGAACGAAGGCGCCGATTTCGTCAGTCATGGAACGCTACCCTCTCAAGTCATCGCGGGCGGGGTACCCCCCGCCCTGGAGCGGAGCGAAGGATCTCCCATTCGCCACGCAATCGTCTGGCCGCCATGTAAGGTCCTTCGCTGTGCTCAGGACGACAGCGGCTATTCGGCCGGCGCCGGCGGCGTCTGGCCCTTGGTGCGCCAGCGCCTAGCCCAGCCGGGGCTGAACTTCATGCCGGTGAGCTTGTCGAACCACATGTACACGACGGGCGTGATGAACAGCGTCAGGAGCTGCGACACCATCAGGCCGCCGACCACGGTGATGCCCAGCGGCTGGCGCAACTCGGCGCCGGCGCCATGGCCCACGGCGATCGGCAGGGCGCCGAGCAGGGCGCAGACGGTCGTCATCATGATAGGCCGGAAGCGCAGCAGGGCCGCCTCCACGATCGCAGTCTCGGCATCGGCGCCCTGCCCGCGCCGTTCGATCGCGAAGTCGACCATCATGATGGCGTTCTTCTTCACGATGCCGATCAGCATCACCACGCCGATCATGGCGATGACCGACAGGTCCATGCCGAACAGCATCAGGGTCGCCAGGGCGCCGATGCCGGCCGACGGCAGGCCCGACAGGATCGTCAGCGGATGGATGAAGCTCTCGTAGAGGATTCCCAGGATGATGTAGATGACCAGCACCGCCGCCAGCAGCAGCAGGCCCTGGTTGGCGACGGCCTGCTGGAAGACCTGGGCGCTGCCCTCGAAGCTGGTGGTGATGGTGGCCGGCAGGCCGACCTCCGCCGCAGCCGCCTGGATGTCCCGCACCGCGTCGCCGAGCGCCACCCCCGGTGCGAGGTTGAAGGAGATCATGACGGACGGCAGCTGGGCGATGTGGTTGACGGTCAGCGAGGTCGGCTTGTCGATGCGCTTGGCCAACGTGTCGAGCGGCACGAGGCCGCCATTGGGGGTGCGGACCTGCAGTCGGCGCAGGATGTCGCCGGCGTCCCCGTACTTCGGATCCGCCTCCAGGATCACCTGATAGGTGTCGTCCGACGCGTAGATGGTCGACACCTGACGCGAGCCGAACGCCGAGTAGAGGAGCAGGCGGATCTGGTCGACCGACACGCCGAGGCGCGAGGCGATGTCGCGATCGATGTCGATCATGGCCGAGCAGGCCCGCACCTGCAGGTCGGAGTTGACGTCGAGGATCGAGGGGATGCGGCGCATCCTCGCCTCCATCAGTGGAGCATACTCGCGCAGCAGATTGAGATCGCTCGACCGCATGCCGAACTGATATTGCGCGCGGCTCTGCGTCGTGCCGATGTTGATCGACTGGGCGGCCTGGAAATACACGTTGATGCCCGGCACGGCCGCCGTCGATCGGCGCAGTCGGGCGATGACCTGCTGGGCGCTGTCCGTACGCTCCGGCTTGTCGCGCAGCATGATGAAAATGCGTCCGGAATTCACCGTGGCCGCGGCGTTGCCGCCACCGACTGTCGATACGACAGAGGCCACGTCGGGGTCGCGCCTGATGACCTCGGCCAGCGCCGATTGCCGGGCCACCATCGCGTCGAAGGACGCGTCGTCCGGCCCGATCGTAGAGCCCTGGATCTGCCCGATATCCTCCGACGGGAAGAAGCCCTTCGGGATTGCCTGGAAGAGAACCGCCGTGGCGACGAACGTTCCAAGGGTGATCGCGAGCACCAGGCGGGGATATCGGACCGTGTGCCGCAACGCCCAGCCATAGCCATTGGTGATTTTCGTGAAGCCCCACTCGAAACTGCGCAGCAGCACATTGTGCTTCTCGTGATGGTCGATGGGCTTCAGCCAGCGCGAACAGAGCATCGGCGTCAGGGTCAGCGACACGACACCCGAGATCAGGATGGCGAAGGCGATGACCAGGCCGAACTCGTTGAACATGCGGCCGACGACACCGCCCATGAAAAGGACGGGGATGAAAACGGCGACCAGGGACAGCGTCATGGAGATGATCGTGAAGCCTACTTCCCGCGAGCCCTTGAGCGCAGCTTCCATCGGCTTCTCGCCGGCCTCGATGTGGCGGACAATGTTCTCCAGCATGACGATGGCGTCGTCGACCACGAAGCCGACGGCCAGGGTCAACGCCAGCAGGGATATGTTGTCGATCGAATGGCCGCAGAGATACATGCCGGCGAAGGTGCCGATAATCGAGATCGGCAGCGCGATTGCCGGAATCATGGTCGCGCGGAAGCTGCGCAGGAAGAAATAGATCGCGATGATCACCAGGATGGCAGCAAGCGCCAGCGTGAACTCGACGTCGTCGATGGCTTCGCGGATCGGCTTCGACCGGTCGGCCAACAGGTGAATCTCGACCCCGGCCGGCAGTTCGGCCTGGATCTGCGGGATGATCGCCTTCACCCGATCGACCACCTCGACCGTATTGGCGTCGGGCTGGCGATAGACGCCCATCACGATGGCGCGGGTGCCATCGAGCCAGCTCGCCACCTTGTCGTTCTCGACGCTGTCGATGGCCGTCGCCACATCGGAGATGCGCACCGGCGCTCCGTTCTGCCAGGTGACGATCACCGGCATGTAGTCCGCGGCCTTGTTGATTGGCCCCGTCGCCTCGAGAATGGCGTTCTGCTTCTGGTCCGCGATCGAACCGACCGGTTTGCTCGAGTTGGCGTTGACGACGGCGGCCTGCAGTTCCTGCAAGGTCAGCCCGCGAACCGCGAGCTGGTCGAGGTCGGCGCGGACGCGCACGGCGAACTTCTGCGAGCCGAAGATCAGGACCTGCGCCACGCCCGGCAGCGTCGACACGCGCGGCATGATCGCCCGGTTGACGAAGGCATCGACGTCCGAGAGACGGGCCTGGTTCGACTTGAGCGCGAGGAACATCACCGCCCAGTCCGCCGGATTGACCTTGCGAAAGCTCGGCGGGGTCGTCATCTCGGGCGGTAGCCGCCGCATGGCCGAGGAGATCGCCGACTGGACGTCGAGGGCCGCGCCGTCGATGTTCCGGTTCAGGTCGAACTGGAGGACGATCGAGGTGTTCCCCAGCGAGGACGTCGATGTCATCGTGGTCACGCCGGCGATCGTCGAGAACTGGCGCTCGAGGATCGAGGCGACCGATGACGCCATCGTTTCGGGGCTGGCGCCGGGAAGCTGCGCGGTGACCTGGATGGTCGGGAACTCGACGCGCGGGATGGCGGCGACCGGGAGTTGCTTGTAGGCGAATATGCCGCCGATCACGAACGATGCCATCAACAGGATGGTCATCACCGGACGGCGGATACAAAGTTCAGAGATGTTCACGTCCCGCCTCCGCTTGGATCGGCTATCCGCGCGGTGGCGCCGCGGGCCGGTTTGGATCCACCGTCGGTGGCCGGATCGTCACCGATGCACCCTGGACCAGCCGGAGCTGGCCATCGACCACCACCTGCTCCCCGCTTTCGACGCCCTTGCCGATCACGGCCCGACCGTCCTGCGTGCGCTTGACGACGACCTGCCTGAGTTCGGCCACGCCGTCCTTGATCACGAAAACGAACGGTCCCTGCGAACCGAGCTGGACGGCACTCGCCGGGACCGAGATCGCATTGGACTCGATGCCGAGCACGATCTCCACCTTGACGAACTGGCCCGGCCACAACAGCTCGTTGGCATTGCCGATGCGCGCCTTCGCCGTCACCGTTCCGGTATTCGGATCGACGGTATTCTCGATGAAGGCCATCTCGCCGGACTGCTTCTTGGAGTCGTCGATGATGGCGGTGACCGTAACCGGGCCCTTGGCCATCGCGGCGCGCAGATCCGGCAGGATGATCTGCGGGATGGCAAACGTGACATAGATCGGATCGATCTGGTTGATCGTAGCCAGGGTGCTGGTGGCCGAGTTGTCGCCAGTGCGAACGACGGCTCCTGCTTTGTTGGCGATCGAGCCGATGCGCCCCGAAACCGGGGCCCGGATCTCGGTGAAAGTGAGAAGGGTCTGGACGCTGGCCTTGTTGGCCTCGTCGGCCTCGAGTTGCGCTTCGGCAGCCTTCAGGGCGGTGCCGGCATTGTCGCGCTGCACCACGGTGCCGGCGTTCTTCGCCAGGAGTTCCTCGTTGCGCTGCAAGTCGCGCCGGGCCTGCACGACCTGCGCCTGATCCTTGCGTATCTGCGCCTCGATCTGGCCGAGCTGCGCCTTCAGGCTGCGCGCATCGAGTTCGAAGAGGATATCGCCCTCCTTCACGAGAGCGCCCTCCTCGACATTCACCTTCATGATCTGGCTGTCCATCCGGGGCTTGATCTGGACAGAGGCGATCGACTGCACCGTCCCGACGGCATCGACCACGACGGGCATGGCCTCGCGCGTGACCGGCATGACCACCACCGGTACCGCGCCTCCGGGATTGGCGCGACCACGGCGGCCCTGCGGCTGCGCACCCGCGGCGGGGCTCGCCTGGGCCTCGGCCGTTTTGGCCGCCGTCCCCATGCCGATATAAGGGCCGACCTGCCGCATCACATCATCGCGGTAAATGTAGGCCGCTCCGCCGATCGCAACGATCGAGACGAAGACCGCCGCACGGACGAATCCCATTCCCAAGACTCCAGTCCCCAAGCCCCAGCGGGATTATAGCCCCCCCACCGCCCGGCGATAGCCGGAAACACTGTCGCTATCGGAATCTTGATGCAAAAAACCCGCCACAGACGGGCGGGTTTTTCGTCATTTCCAGGGTCGGCCGATCAGCGGCTGTAGTACTCGACGACCAGCGAGGGCTCCATCTGGACCGGGTACGGCACGTCGGCGAGCTTCGGGCCGCGGACGTAGGTGCCCTTCATGTCCTTGTGGTCGACCGTGACGTACTCCGGCACGTCGCGCTCGGCGGTCTGCGTGGCCTCGAGGACCCGCTCCATCTGGCTGGCCTTGGATGTCAGCTCGATCACGTCGTTGTCCTTCACCTGGTACGACGCAATGTTCACGCGGCGCCCGTTGACCTTGACGTGGCCGTGGCTGACCAGCTGGCGCGAGGCGAAGACGGTGATGGCGAACTTCATGCGGTAGATCACCGCGTCCAGCCGGCGCTCCAGCAGCTCGACCAGATTCTCGCCGGTGTCGCCCTTGCGGCGCACGGCTTCGGCATAATAGCGGCGCAGCTGACGCTCGCTGACAGAACCGTAGTAACCCTTCAGGCGCTGCTTCGCCATGAGCTGCAGGCGGTAGTCGGTCGGCTTGGTGCGGCCCTGGCCGTGCTGGCCGGGACCGTATTCACGCTTGTTGAGCGGGCTCTTGGGACGGCCCCACAGGTTGACCCTGAGGCGGCGGTCGATCTTGTACTTCGAATTCGCGCGCTTGCTCACGCGGCACTCCATCATTATGCGCCCCGCTTTGCGGGTCCGCTCGGTTGTCCGGATAGGCCTTGGTCCGACATGTCTGTCGGGGCGGGAGGAGAGCCCGAACGGCCCTCAACCACGTTCTCCGGAAGAAGGGCGGAACATACTGGCCGTTTCCGCTCAGTCAAGCGGGCGTTAATCCTTTCGGATCAACGGCTTAGATCTCCACCAGCACCACTTCGTGGGTCACCGCGGCGGATTTCTTCACCATGGCGGTGGCCGAACAGTACTTTTCGTCGGACAGGCTGACCGCCCGCTCGACCAGCGCCTTGTTGAGATTCCGGCCGCGCACCGTGTAGACCAGCTTCACCGAAGTGTAGACCTTGGGGTGGTCCTCGGCCCGCTCGGCAACCAAAGATACTTCCACCCCTTCGATGTCCTGGCGCTGCTTCTTCAGCATCGAGACGACGTCGATGGCGGTGCAGCCGCCCATGCCCATCAGCAGAACCTCCATCGGCCTCGACGCGAGATTGCGTCCGCCGATGTCGGGGGCGCCGTCCATGGTGATCGTGTGGCCGGTGCCGCCCTCGGCGACCATCAGCATCCCGTCGACCCAGGTGACCTTGGCAGTGGTGGACATGGCTATTCCTCGTGCTGATTCTTGGACAGGAACTTGATGACGCCGTGGAAGGTGCGGGCCTCCTGCTCGGTCATCTCGGCGCGCTGCAACAGCGCCCTGAGATTGAGAACCATGGAGGGCCGCATCTCCTTGTTCCGCAGGAAACCCGACTGGTCGAGCGCGCGCTCGAGATGGTCGAACAGGCTCTGCAGCTCCTCTTTGGTCGCCGGCCGAGCGGCATGGTCGGCCAGCCGCACGGCCGGCGTCGCGTCGCCGGCGGCCGACCATTCATAGGCCACCAGCAGCACCGCCTGCGCCATGTTCAGCGAGGAGAATTGCGGATTGAGCGGGATCGAGAGCGCGGTGTCGGCATGGACCATGTCGTCGTTCTCGAGACCGGTCCGCTCGGGCCCGAACAGGATGCCGACCCTTTCCCCGTGCCCGATCCAGCCGCGCATCTCGGTCGCGGCCTGGCGCGGCGTCACGATGCGCTGGACCAGTTCGCGGTTGCGTGCCGTCGTGGCGACCACCCGTTCGAGGTCCGCGACCGCCTCGGCCACGCTGTCGAACACCTCGGCCTTCTCCAGCACGATGTCGGCACCCGAGGCGGCCCGCTGCGCCCGCTCGTTTGGCCAGCCGTCGCGTGGCGCGACCAGCCTGAGGGTCGACAGGCCGCAGTTCAGCATGGCGCGCGCGGCCATGCCGATATTCTCGCCGAGTTGCGGGCGCACGAGGACGACCGCCGGCGTTGCGGCGTCGACGTCGCGGCCCTTCGATGCGCGTCCCATGCCGCCCTAATAGCGTGCTCAGCGGCCGGCGATAAGGGGCGGACGACGCATGAAGAAGAGGAGCGGAATCAGCACCAGCGAGCAGATCATCATGACGCGGAAGTCGTTGAGGTAGCCGATCAGCGCGGCCTGGCGGGTGATCTCGCCGTCCCAGATCGCGAGCTGAGTCGGATCGAGACTGACGCCGGCGGGATTCATCGGCCAGCCGGGATGATACGGCGTGAACTTCTCGACCATGTCGGCGCGGTTCTGCTGGGTGTTGCTGGCCAGCATCGAAACCAGGACGGCGATGCCGATGCTGGCGCCCAGGTTGCGCAGCAGCGCGTTCACCGCGGCTCCCTCGGTCCTCAGGCGCTGCGGCAGGGTGGCGAAGGTGAGGACGGTGAGCGGCGGAAAGACGAGGCCGAGACCGAAGCCCAGCAGGATCCCGTTCCAGATGATGCGCGACTCGCTGACATTGAGGTTGAACAGCGTCATGTCGTAGAGCGAGAGCGCCGCCAGCGCGAAGCCGAGGCCGATCAGCAGGCGGGCATCGACGCGGCCGATCAGGCGCGACACCATCATCATCGACACCATCATCCCGGCGCCGCGCGGCGCCAGCACCACGCCGGTCGTGAACACGGGATAGCCCATGAGCTGCTGCAGGAAGGGCGGCATCAGGGTCGCCGTCACGATCAGCACGAGGCCCGCCAGCGCCGTGAAGCAGAGGCCGACCGTGAGGTTGCGATCGCGGAACAGCTCCCGCGACAGGAACGGCTGGCGGTCCGTCATCATGTGGATCACGAACATGGCGAAGGCCACGGCTGCCACCAAGGTCTCGCCGATGATCTCGACCGAGTCGAACCAGTCGAGCATGTGGCCGCGATCGAGCATCAGCTGGAACGAGCCGATGGCGACGGCCAGCAGGGTAAAGCCCAGCAGGTCGAAGCGTCGTGGCGCGCCGTGCACGTTGTCGCGCACGAGGGCCAGAATGCCGACCGCGCACAGGATGCCGACCGGCAGGTTCACGTAGAACACCCAGCGCCAGGAGAATTCGTCGGTCAGCCAGCCGCCCAGCGACGGTCCGGCGATGGGGCCGAGCATCGTGCCGACGCCCCACATGGCCATCGCCTTGCCCTGCTCCTCGCGCGGATAGGTGTCCATCATGATGGCCTGCGACACCGGCACCAGCGCCGCGCCGAATCCGCCCTGCAGGGCGCGGAACAGGACGAGCTGGTCGAGCGTTTGCGCCGCGCCGCACAGCATCGACACGATGGTGAAGCCGATCACGCAGGTCGCCAGCGTTCGGCGCAGGCCGAAGCGCATGGCGCAGAAGCCGGCTAGCGGCGTCAGGATGGCGGAGGCCACGATATAGGACGTGACGACCCAGGAGACCTGCTCCTGCGTCGCGGAGAGAGAGCCCTGGATCGACGGCAGCGCCACGTTGGCGATGGTGCCGTCGAGCGCATGCATGATGGTTGCAGCCATCACGGTGAAGGTGATCAGGCGGCGGCGGCGCAGGACCGCCGGGTCGACGGCCGGCGCCATCGGTTAGGGCCTGGGCGACGCCGCGGCGCTCGAGAGGCCGAGCGACTTGGCCCACCCCGCCCACAGGCTGGCGAGCGAGCGCGTGTGGCCGGTCTCGACCGCGACGGTCGTGCTCATGCCGACCCTGAGCGGCGGATCGCCCTCGCGGCAGGCGACCGAGAGGCGGACGGGAATGCGCTGGACCACCTTCACCCAGTTGCCGGTGGCGTTCTGCGGCGGCAGCACGGCGAACTCCGCGCCGGTCGATTGCGAGATGCTCGCCACCGTGCCCCAGCATTCGGACTCCGGATAGGTGTCGACATGGATCAGCACCTTCTGCCCCGCCCGCACGCGCGTGAGCTCTGTCTCCTTGAAATTGGCCTCGACCCACAGATCCGTATCGGCCACCACCACCATCACCGGCACGCCGGCGGTGGCATAGCTTCCCGGCACCGGCCGCTTGCTGACGATACCATCGATCGGCGATTCGACGGTGGTGCGGCGCAGCTGCAGCAGCGCCTCCTCGCGCATCGCCATCATCTGGCGCACGCGCGGATGGTTGTCGGCGCGAATCTTGGGGTCGCCGGCCAGAGCGGCCTCGATGCGCTGCAGATCCTCCTGGGCCGCGGAGATGCGCTGGCGCGCGACCTCGAGGCCCATGCGGGCTTCCTCGAGCTTGGCGGTGGAGGCAACCTTCTTCTCCGCCAGCTCCGACTGCCGGTCGAACTCTGCCTGGGCAAAGGTCTGCTGACTGAGCGCCGCCTTGATCTCCTCGCGCTTGGTCCGCCACTGGGCGCGCAGGCCGCGGACTTCGGCGCGCACCGTCTCGGTCTCGGCTTCGATGCGGCTGAGCGCGTGGCGATAGGACTGGTCGTCGAGCCGGAACAGGAGTTGGCCCCGCGAGACCTTCTCGTTCTCGTGCACCGGCACCTCGACGATGAGGCCGGAAAGCTGGGTCGCGATCTGGGCGCGGTCACCCTTCACATAGGCGTTGTCAGTCGTGACCGTGCCACCTGAGGACAGCCAGATCAGCAGCGTGGCGGCCAGTACGATCGCGGGCAGCGACCACATGAAGGCGCGCGCAAGCACGCGGGCGCCAATGCGCGGACGGCGCAGGGCAGCCGCCGCGATCGGCGGCGTCTTGGTGTCCAGATGCTCTCCGTCTCGCACGCTCACATGGTCTGCCCCGCCCTACCGGAGGTCAACCGGCAGGTGCGGCATGGCAGCTAGGCAGGCTCCGCCGGGCGGGCGCCATCGCGGAAGAGCTTGTAGGTGATCGCGTCGTAGAGCGCGTTGTAGGAGGCGTCGACGATGTTGGGCGACACGCCGATCGTGCTCCAGCGCCGTCCCTTCGCATCTGCACTCTCGATCATGACGCGCGTCGTCGCCGCCGTGCCGCCTGCCGAATCGAGGATGCGGACCTTGAAATCGACAAGCCGCATGTCCTCCAGCTCGGGATAGACCGGCACGAGCGCCTTTCGCAGCGCAGCATCGAGCGCGTTCACCGGACCGTTGCCCTCGCCTACTTCCATTGCACGGCGGCCGGCGACGTCGAGTTTGACCGTGGCTTCCGACATGGCCACGGTCTGGCCGCGCGCATTGACGCGACGCTCGACCAGGACACGGAAGCTGTGCAGCGCGAAATAGTCGGGCAGCGTGTGCAGCTCGTGCCGCGCCAGGAGCTCGAAGCTCGCATCGGCCCCGTCATAGGCATAGCCCTCCGACTCGCGGTCCTTGACGATCTCGAGCAGGCGCGCGACGCCGGGATGCCTAGGATCGACCTCGAGGCCGATCTGGCGGAACCGGGCCATGATGTTGGACCGGCCGGCCTGGTCGCTGACCACGATGATGCGCTGGTTGCCGACAACTTCCGGGTCGACATGCTCGTAGGTCCTGGGGTCCTTCTCGACGGCCGACACATGCAGCCCGCCTTTGTGCGCGAAGGCGCGCGTGCCGACATAGGCCGCGCTGCGGTTGGTCGGCATGTTCAGCCGGTCGTCGAGCAGGCGCGACAGGTGCGTGAGCCGCTGCATCGCCCCATCCTTCAGGCCGGTGTCGAAGCCCATCTTCAGCACGAGGTTAGGGATCAGCGCGATCATGTTGGCGTTGCCGCAGCGTTCGCCCAGCCCGTTGATGGTGCCCTGGACCTGGCGCACGCCGGCGCGCACCGCGGCCAGTGAGTTGGCCACGGCATTCTCGGTGTCGTTGTGCGTATGGATGCCGAGCCGGTCGCCCGGGATCGTCTTCACGACCTCGCCCACGATGCGCTCGACCTCGTGCGGCAGGGTTCCGCCGTTGGTGTCGCAGAGTACCATCCAGCGCGCGCCGGCCTTCTCGGCGGCGGCGAGGCAGGCCATCGCGTAATCGGGATTGGCCTTGTAGCCGTCGAAGAAGTGCTCGGCGTCGAACATCGTCTCCTCCATGCGGGTTTTCGCATAGCTGAGCGAGTCCGAGATCATCTCGAGATACTCGGCGCGGTCGACCTCGAGCGCCACGTCGACATGGAAGTCCCAGGTCTTGCCGACCATGCAGACGTTGCGCGCCTTGGTCTGCAGGATCGCGGCGAGGCCGGGATCGTTGGCGGCGCTGCGCCCGGCACGGCGGGTCATGCCGAAGGCCACGAACTTGGCGTTCTGGAACTCCGGCGGATCGGCAAAGAACCGGTCGTCTGTCGGATTGGCCCCCGGCCATCCGCCCTCGATGTAGTCGATGCCCAACCGGTCGAGCTCGCGCGCGATCGCGGCCTTGTCGGCCACGGTGAAATCGACGCCCTGCGTCTGGGCCCCGTCTCGCAGGGTGGTGTCGAAGAGATAGACTCGGTTGGACTGGCTCATGGCGCGCGCATCATAGTGTCGGGATACCTCGGGAGATACGCCTTATGACCACTCCGACCACCATCGTCGAGCTTCGTACGACACTGCTGCAGGTGCCGTGGCGGTCGTCGCCGCCCGCCGCCGGGATCCTGGCGCCGGGGCCGCGCGAGATCTTCGTGCTGGAGATCGAGACGCAGGGCGGGCTGGTCGGGATGAGCTACCTGATGCCCTTGCATGGCGGCCTGCACACGTTGGACGCCTGCATGAAGGAGCTGATCGCACCTTATGTGATCGGCCGCGACGCCACCGAGATCGAGGGCATCTGGCAGACCCTCTACAAGAACAATTTCTGGCTGGGCCGCATGGGCGTCACCCTGTTCGCCCAGAGCGCCGTCGATATGGCGCTGTGGGACATCGTGGGCAAGCGTGCCAGCCTGCCGCTGTTCCGGCTGTGGGGCGCCGCGCGCACCAGAATCCCGGCCTACGGGTCGGGCTGCTTCCGCGGCCTCGGCCGCGACGGCATGATCCGGCGGGCGAAGGAATTCACCGCCCAGGGGCTCAAGGCCATCAAGATGCAGGTGGCGCACATCCGGCCGTGGCGCGAGGACGTCGAGAACGTGCGGGCGATGCGCGAGGCGATGGGCGACGGCATCGAGATCATGATCGACGTCAACATGGGCTGGGACGCCGACACGGCGATCCAGGCCGGCCACCGCATCGACGAGTTCGATCCCTACTGGCTGGAGGAACCGGTCGTCGCCGAGGACTTCGCGGGCTACCGCCGCATCGCCGCGGCGCTGAAGACGCGCGTCGTCGGCGGCGAGAGCCACTTCATGCGGAACGATCTCCGGCCGTTCTTCGAGCATCCCGGCACGCCGATCCTGCAGCCCGACCCGATGCGCGGCGGCTATTCGGAGTTGCGCAAGATCGCGTCGATGGCCGAGCCCCACGGCATCCGTCTGGCGCCGCACCTGTTCCACGAGCAGATGGTCCACGTACTGGCCTCGATCCCCAACGCCAGCTACCTCGAATACATGGATTGGAACGACGACCTCTGGATCGAGCCGGTCCTGCCCGCCGCCGACGGCACCATGTCGCCACCGGAGCGCCCGGGCCACGGCCTGGCCTTCCGTCCGGAAGTGCTGACGGACCATCGCATCGGCGGCCAGCGACTCAAAGGGTGACGCACCCCTCTCCTTGATCCGGGCGGCGGCGGCGACTATCTAGCAGCCGTCGCCCACAGAGATGGACCGCACCGCAATGGATTTCCACCTGACTGCAATGCCCGCCCGCCTTGCCATCAGGGGACTCCATTTCCATGCCTTCCATCACGCTTTCCGGCCTCACCGCGACCACGCCTGACGGCCGCACTCTCTTCAGCAATCTGGACCTGAGTTTCGACGGCGGCCGCACCGGCCTCGTCGGCCGCAACGGGGTCGGCAAGTCGACGCTGCTCGGGATCGTTGCCGGCAGGTTGCCGCCGCAGGCGGGAACGGTGTCGACGACCGGCACGCTCGGTGTCCTGAGGCAGACCGTGCAGATCGCCGCCGACGAGACGCTCGCCGACCTGATGGGGGTCGCGGGCGCTCTCGACGTGATGCGCCGCGCCGAGGAAGGCCGGGCCACCGCCGAAGAGCTGGCCTCGGCCGACTGGACCCTCGAAGTCCGCATCGCCTCGGCGCTCCGTCGCGTCGGGCTCGTCGCCGAGCCTGCGACGCGGCTGTCGACACTCTCCGGCGGCCAGCGCACACGCGCCGCCTTGGGCTCGCTGGTGCTGGCCGATCCGGATTTCATCCTGCTGGACGAGCCGACCAACAACCTCGATCGCGAGGGGCGCGCGGCCGTGGTCGAGCTGCTTTCGGCGTGGCGGTCCGGCGCACTCGTCGTCAGCCATGACCGCGAGCTGCTGGAGACGATGGACTCCATCGTCGAGATGACATCGCTCGGCGTCACGCGCTACGGCGGCAACTGGAGTCACTATCGCGAGCGCAAGGCGGTGGAGCTGGCCGCGGCACGGCACGACCTCGACGACGCCGAACGCCGGGCGACCGAAGTGACGAGAACCGCTCAGGCCGTGGTCGAGCGCAAGACGCGCAAGGACGGGGCAGGCCAGCGCAAGCGGGCGAAGGGCGACATGCCGCGCATCCTGGCCGGCGCGCGACAGAACCGCGCCGAGGCCACCTCCGGCGACAATGCGCGTGTCGCCGAGCGGCGACGGACGCAGGCGGTCGAGGACGCCGCGGCCGCGCGCCAGCGGATCGAGGTCCTGCAGCCGCTGTCGATGGTGTTGACCTCGACCGGTCTGCCGGCAGGCCGGACCGTGCTGCGTCTGGACTCCGTAAGCGCGGGCTACGGAAGGGACCCGGCGATCATCGACGGACTCTCGTTCACCCTCACCGGCCCGGAGCGCGTGGCGGTCACCGGATCGAACGGTTCGGGCAAGACCACGCTGCTCGCCCTCGTCGCCGGCAAGCTCGCACCCCGTTCGGGCAGCGTGCGCGTCAACACGGACTTCGCAATGCTAGACCAGGAGGTGAGCCTGCTCGATGCGTCGCTGTCGATCCGCGAAAATTTCCTGCGTCTCAACCCGGAGGCCGACGAGAATGCCTGCCGTGCGTCCCTCGCCCGCTTCATGTTCCGCGCCGATGCGGCAGTGCAGATCGTGTCGACGCTGAGCGGCGGCCAGATGCTGCGCGCCGGCCTCGCCTGCGTGCTGGGCGGGACCACACCGCCACCACTGCTGATCCTGGATGAGCCGACCAACCACCTCGACATCGAATCGATCGAAACGGTCGAGGGCGGCCTGCGTGCCTATGACGGCGCGCTGCTGGTGGTGAGCCATGACGAGCCCTTCCTCGAAGCGATCGGGACAACGTGCCGCCTCGAATTGCCGACCCGGAGAGACGTCTGACAACGAGGAGCCTTCGCCCTGGTGGCATGGAAGTTGCAGCCGCTCCGGTAGTTGTCATTGGGGAACAGGGGACAGGGATGAGCTTGATATCGAGGATTTCGGCCTTGAAGCTGGCCGCTGCAGCCGTGGGCGCAAGTCTTGCGCTGGCGGGCACGGCCAGTGCGCAGACGCAGTGGATCATGGCCAGCGGCTACCCGGAGAACAACTTCCTGACCCAGAACCTGCGCAAGTGGGTCGAAGACGTGGAAAAGGGCACCGGCGGCAAGCTCAAGATCACGCTCCACACCAACGACAGCCTGATCAAGCTTGACAGCATCAAGTCGGCGGTCCAGCGCGGACAGGTGCAGGCCGGCGAGATTCGCCTCGGCGTCTATGGCAACGAAGATCCGATGTTCATCCTCGACGGCGTGCCGTTCGTCGCCTCGACCTACGAGGAAGCATGGAAGCTGATGGAACTGCAGGACCCATATTTCAAGGGCCTGTTCGACAAGGCCGGCATGGTGATCGCGGGTTACCAGGTGTGGCCGAGCCAGGGCTTCTACACCAAGACGCCGGTCAACACGGTCGAGGACTTCAAGGGCAAGAAGATCCGCATCTATTCGACGGCCACCCAGAAAATGGCGACCCTCCTGGGTTTCAACGCGACGATCCTGCCCTTCGCCGAGATCCCGCAGGCCTTTTCCACCGGCCTGATCGAAGCCCTCTTCACCAGTGCCCAGACCGGAGTCGACATCCAGGCCTGGGACAATACGAAGTACTTCACCGACGTCGGCGCGATCCTCTCGAAGAACGCCCTGATCTTCAGCAAACGCGCCTTTTCTGCCTTGTCGCCGGCCGACCAGAAGGTGGTGACGGACGCGGCGGCGGCCTACACCAAGAGGTCTTGGGAGCTGAGCAAGGCGGCCGGTGACGAGAAAGCGGCCGTCCTCAAGAAGAACGGCATGACGGTTACCGGTGGCCCGCCGGCAGTGCTCGCCGCGATGAAGAAGGTCGGCGTCCAGATGGCCGACGAGTGGAAGGCGACGGCAAGCCCCGCAGCCGTCGCGGTCCTCACCGCGTACATGTCGGGTCAGAAGACCAACTGAGCTCTGGTGACGCCGGGCTGCCCGCGGCAGCCCGGCATTCGCCTTGCTGATGGTGATGCGATGCGGCGTGTCCTGGATAATCTCTATAACGTCAGCGGTCTGCTCGCCGCGTTCTTCCTGGTGATGATCGGCGTGACGATCCTTCTGCAGATCGCCGGCCGGTTCCTGAATTTCGCCTTCGATGCCACGGAAATCTCGGGCTTCTGCATGGCGGCGTCGACGTTCCTGGGCCTCGCCTACACACTGCGCGCCAATGCCCACATCCGGGTCACGCTGATGGTCGGCAAGCTCTCGGCGGAGAACAAGCGACGCGTCGAGATCTGGTGCTGCGGCCTGGGAGCGGCCGCCTTCGCCTATGTGTCGGCCAATGCCTGGCTCATGACGTACGACTCCTTCCTCTTCGGCGACACCAGCCCAGGACTCATGGCGGTACCGTTCTGGATCCCGCAGATCGGCATGGCCCTCGGGGCTTCGATCATGACGGTCGGATTCATGGACGAGCTCGCTCAGACCCTCGGCGGCAGGATTCCCGATTTCGCCGATGCGGAAGCTCAGGCGATCGACGAGGAACTCGAAGCGGCTTCCCTGAGCATGGCTAGCGAGACTGTCGGCAGCGAAAAGGCGGTCGTACGATGAGCGCAGAATTGATCCTCGCGACGACGGTTCTCGGCACACTCTTCCTGCTGCTCGCGAGCGGTGTCTGGGTCGGCGTAACGCTGGTCGTCGTCGGCTTCGTAGCTCTCTTCTTCTTCACGCCGGCGCCCACGGGCTCCCTCCTCGCCAGCACGATCTGGGACTCGAGCTGGGGCTGGGCGCTGACCGCCCTGCCCCTCTTCATCTGGATGGGCGAGATCCTCTTCCGGTCGCGCTTGTCCGAGGACATGTTCAAGGGACTGGCCCCCTGGCTCGGCTGGCTTCCGGGCCGGCTGCTGCACGTCAACATCCTGGGCTGCGGGGTCATGGCGGCGGTCTCCGGCTCTTCGTCCGTCACCTGCGCCACGATCGGCCGCATGAGCATGCCGGAGTTGCGCAAGCGCGGCTACCATGAGGGCATGGCGATCGGAACGCTGGCCGGGTCGGGAACGCTCGGGCTGCTGATTCCGCCCTCGATCATGATGATCGTCTATGGCATCACCGCGCAGGTCTCGATCGGCCGGCTGTTCATCGCCGGCTTCCTGCCGGGCTTCATGATGATCGGCCTGTTCATGGCCTACACGGCGGGCTGGTCGGTTCTCAATCCGACCAAGGTGCCGCCCGCCGACCCACGGATGAGCTTCGGCGAGAAGATCTGGAACGCGCGCCGCCTGATCCCGGTGATCCTGCTGATCGTCACCGTTCTGGGCTCGATCTATGGCGGCGTCGCGACCCCCACCGAGGCGGCCGTCATGGGCGTGGTCGGCGCCCTCGTGCTCGCGGCGGTCACCGGGTCTCTGTCCTGGGAGACGTTCAAGGACAGTCTCCTGGGTGCGGTTCGAACAAGCTGCATGATCGGGCTGATCCTGGTCGGCGCCGCCTTCGTCACCATGGCCATGGCCTTCACCGGACTGCCGGCGACGATGGCGAACTGGGTCAACGGGCTGGGTCTCACCCCCTACGGGCTGATCCTGTTGCTCACCGTGCTCTACATCGTGCTGGGCTGCTTCCTCGACGGGGTTTCGATGATCGTGCTCACCGCGCCCGTGGTGCTGCCGATGGTCACCGCCCAGCGGATCGACCCACTGTGGTTCGGCATCTACATCGTCCTCGTGGTGGAAATGGCGCAGATCACGCCGCCCGTCGGCTTCAACCTCTATGTGCTTCAAAGCCTGACCGGCCGCGACATCTGGACCGTGACGAAGGCCACGGCGCCGTTCTTCGTCCTGCTCTGCGTCGGTGTGCTGCTCATCACGCTCTTCCCCGACATCGTCACGATCCTGCCGCGCCAGATGACGAACGGATAGGAACCGGTCAGTCCGCGTTCCGCGCGGTCGCGGGCGCAATGTCCGGGGCAGTGTCCGGGATCGGGCTTCTTTCCAGGTCGGCGATCAGCCGCTCCATCTCCGCGATCTCGCGAAGCTGGGCCTCGATGATCCCGTCCGCCAGTTGCCGCACCCGCGGATCGCGGATGTGAGCGCGGGAACTGGTCAACACGGCGATGGAATGGTGGGGAATCATCGCCTTCATGTAGGAAACGTCGTCGACCGCCTCCTGACTTCGGACGAGCCACAGCGAGCCCGCGAACACGAGAAGGCCCACCCCGACGATGGCGACGTTTGCCGTGGCGTTCCTGTACATCGACAACATGAAAAGCAGCATGATCACGGCCATGCAGGCGCCCATTACGAGCGCCATCCACATGCGGGTCTGGCTGAACCAGACGTGTTCCGACGCATGGGTATTTAGATACATCAGGACGAACATCACGACGGTCGACGTCGCGACCATTCCACCGAATCGACGATAGGACATGCCGGCTGCTCCGTTCGCCGCCGACAACCGGCCCGGCTCCGACTGGTTCCCTCTCCGGCGGGGGAGTTCAGACCGACGGGCCCATGCACTGCCGGACGAACCGGCGACTCACCTGTTCATAGATCGTGTCACCGGTTCTCGTCGCCAGCAGCGCGGCCCGCGCGTCGGACACGACCGCGGTGGCACGCCCCGACGTGCCGCCACAGGTCACGCGCTTCGCGACCGGGGCCGAGGAGGTTCCGCCGACACCGCGCAGGGGTTCCAAAAGGTCGTAGACCCTGGGCGTTTCGGGTGCCGGCGGCGAGCCGCAGATTTCGTGATCGGTCGACATCCAGAGATGCACGCTTCCCGCCGGCCCGCAGGTAAGCTCCTCGATGACCTCGCTGTCGCGAAATCCCACTGTCAGCCGGTCGGCGCAGAGCTGGTACACAAGCACGTTCATGCCGGCCTCGCCGCCGTCGAGAACGCCATTCTCGCAATCCGCCGCCCGCGCCACCCTGCCATCCTGCATCACCGCCGATGCGACGCACAGGGAGAGGAAGAGGGTGGCGGTCCAGGCCATGCGCCGACTTCAGTTGCTCTCTTCGCCGCGAAGGGTTGCCGCCGTCTCGCGGACACGATCCGTTTCCGCAACCTGGGCCTTGAAGCGCTCGAGATCCTTGCCGGCGAGCCGCGTGCGTTGCGCGGTGCGTGCCATGGTGAGCGGATCAATCGGGCGACCCCCGCGATGCAGCTCGAAATGCAGGTGCGGGCCGGTCGACAGGCCGGTGCTCCCGACATAGCCGATCACCTGCCCCTGCCGCACGCGAGCGCTGCGCTTCACCCCAGGCGCGATGCGTGACAGGTGCGCGTAGCCGGTCGCGAGATTTCCGTCGTGGGCGATCTTGACCCAGTTACCGTAGCCGCCGAACCGTCCGGCCTCGATCACATGCCCGGCGCCGGCTGCGAGGATCGGCGTGCCTGGCGGCGCGGCGAAATCGACGCCGGAATGCAGGCGCGTGAACTTCAGGACCGGGTGGCGCCGCTGGCCGAAGCGCGAGGAAATCCGGCTCATGTTCAGCGGCGTTCGCAACAGCGCCTTGACCACGCTTTCGCCCTCGGGGCTGTAGAAGAACTCCTCTCCGTCGCGCGGCTTAAAGCGGTAAACGCTGTAGGTATCGGCGCCGCCGCCCGTGGTGATCTCGGCCCAAAGAACGCGGCCGTCATCGGCCGGTCTTCCGTCGCTGGTCCATGAGCGTTCGACCAGCACGTCAAACCGGTCGCCGGGCTTGATGTCGTGCTGGAAGTTCACGTCCCAGGAGAAGGCGCGCAGCATCTCGGCCAGCGGCCCGTGCGGCACGCCGGCCGCCTCGGCGCTGGCGATCACCGACCCGTCGACTTCTCCCGAGGCGCGCATCAACCGCGGCGCGACCTCGAAGACCTCTTCTTCCATGCTGTAGCCGCCGTCGTCGTCGCGCTCGACGTTGAAAGCACGTTGTGGCTCGGGACGGATCGACAGGCCGACCAGGACCGTCGGCTTCTCCTCCTCGTGCAGACGCTGCAGCTTTACGATCAGGGCCTGGCCGATCGGCAGGCGATCCAGGCGCACACGATCGGCCAGAACCTCCACGATCTCGGCAATCTCGGCCGCCTCGATGCCGAGCCGGTCGAGAACGCGCGCGACCGTATCGCCCTTCTGCAGTTCGATTGCGGCTTCGACGTGCGGCGATCCGAAGTCCGGCGGCGAGGGGTCGCTCATGTCAGGTGCCGGAAGGACCTTCGCGATATCCGGCAATGGCACTTCAGGCGGCATTTCCGTCAGCATCTCCGTTGGCATTTCCGGGCCTTCCGGCATCGCCATCAGCGCCACCGGCCTTCCCGATTCGGGATGAAAGTCGAATTCGCCGACAGCAGTGTCGGGCTCTTTCATCGACGGCAGCGCCATCAGGCTGACCATCGCCAGGAACACCAGACTGCCGAAGCACATTCCGACATTCTTCCAGTGGCGCCCTGCCGAAACCGCGGGGCGAATCTGTTCAAGAGGGGGCCGTGCCATGAAAGCCTGGGGATGGGGCATTCCTGGGGAGTCCTCGGGGACGGAGGTTGGGAAGACGTGAGACGCTGGCGGGCGTCGGCGCCTGGGGAGAATTGGTCGGAAAGTTGGCAGCAATGTGGTTCCGCGTCGTCGCGACGCGGCGCGGTGTGATACCTGACACAGCGACCCGCATATCGTTGCGCACGACGCCGCGCCATTGTTTTGGCGATATCACACTTCATCTGTCGCCGCATGGTGGCAGCGTTGCAGGCGTGGCTTTCCGACGAAAAGCATCTCGTCCTTCTGGCAGGAGCCATCGTCCTGCTCTATCTCGCGCGCGACGCGGTGCACCGCTTGCTGCGTGCAGCCTTCCTGCTGGTTGCGCAAACCCTTCGCCTCGTCGAGCGCTGGATCGGCTTCGGTGCCGCCTCGGCGAATGCGCGCTACGAGAGACTGACGGCGGGCATGAAGGAGGCGGAACTGCAGCCGCGCCTGCCGGCCGAGATGCGTGAAGTCCATCGCCTCGTCGACCGCCGTGGCCCGGACGATCCCGGGGTACGGGCTGCGCTTGAGCGCCTCGAATCGGGCGTCATCGAACATCGGCAGGTGATCCAGTCGTACGGCGTCCAGCTCCACGACATCCAGGCATCGCCGGCCCCACGGCGCGACGTGAAGCTCGGCCATTCGACCGGCATCGGCCTCGCCTTCGCCATCGTGTTGATCCTCGCCGTCGGGATCGCCGGCTGGCTCAACTTCGCCCTGCTCGAACGGCCGATGGCCGAAGTGGTGGGCGATTCCTATCGCATCATGGGCGTGCCGATCTATCGGCTGGCCGCCCTCGCCATCATCGTGCTGGAAGTCGCCGTCGGCATCGTGCTGCTGGAGGCGCTGGGCGTCACGACCATGTTCCCGCAGTTCGAGCGGCTGGAACAGAAGAAGGGACAACGGCTCGCCATCATCATCGTCATGACGACGGCGCTGGTGGTGCTGGCGCTGATCGAGGCGGCGCTCGCCCTCACCCGCGACGAGATCTCCCGGCTCGAACGCGAATTGCTGGGAACGGTGGCCGGCAGCGCGCCCTCCGAAGCCGGAGAGACGGCCGGCGCCATGGCGCGCTATGCGCAGGCGGCATTCGGCCTGACCATCCCGTTCGCCCTCGCCTTTCTGGGATTCGCCATCGAGGCCTTGATCCGCAACGGACGCGTCGTCCTCCAGCTCCTCGTTGCGTTCGTGCTCGAATCTCTCTCCTTCGCGGTGCGACTTCTGCGTTTTCTCGTCGAGGGACTGCTCGTCGTTGCGCTGGCAGCCTACGATCTCGTGATCTTCCTGCCGCTCGTCGTTGAACGGCTGGTGAGGGTGCTGCTCTCCTCCCGCGCGGTGCGATCGTCATGACGGGATTAGGCCGCCGCTTCTTCAACACCGGCCTTCTGGCGACCGCGACGGCGGGCCCGGCCCTTGCCCTCGGCGCCTGTGAGGAGCGCAGCGCCACGGCCTCCGCGGTCTACGGCCTGCTCGACGTGTCGAAGAGCTACTTCCGCGAAGTCGACAAGGCGTTGCGCACGTTGCGCGTCACCATGGGCTTCATGCGGGCGCGCGACAGTTTCGCGGTGGCGGAAATCGGCGCCTGCAGCTTCACCGACGAGGCGGTCCTGCTGAGTTTCACCGCGCCCGACCGGCCGACCCAGCGTCAGCGGCTCGTCGCCGCCTACGGCCAGAAGCTCGCCGACTATGGCGCCCGAGCGAAGCCGGCGGGAAATACCGACATACGCGGCGCCCTGCTGCAGGCGGCGCAATATCTCGCGGCGCGACAGGCGGCCTCGCGCACCATCGTGCTTTTCTCCGACCTGGAAGAGGATCTGCCGCCCAACTGCCGTCGCGACGCCGCGCTCCCGGCGACCCTGCGCGGCATGGAGGTGATCGCGACCAACGTAACGCGCCTTCCAGACGACAATCGTGAACCCGCGCGCTACGCCCGCCGGCTGGAGGGATGGCGACAACTCGTGGAAGCCGCCGGCGCCCGCTGGAAGGTCGCGCCCGATCCAGCCGAAGTCACGTCGCTGTTCCGGGACAGCTAGGCGAGGCGTTTGAGCGTCGCCTCGGCGAAGCGTTCTGCCGAAGACGGATCGACGTCCATGGCCAGCGCCGGCTCCAGCACCTCGACCTCGATCACGATCAGCACGCCATCGCGCACGACACCGTCGACGCGGGCATAGAGGGGCATCTCGGGCAGGGTCGCGAGGCACGCGGCACCCTGCCGGGTAACCTCGGGCGGCGGCGCTTCGGCGGTACGGATCGGCTTGTAGCGCGAGTTGGTGCGGAACTCGCCCGGCGGCGGCCGCTTGCGGATCGCATGGCTGAAGACGCCGTCGAAGTAGACCAGCGACAGCTCGCCCTCTTCGATCTCCGGCAGGAACTCCTGCACCACGACGCCCGCCCGGCGCGCCTCGTCGGCAAGGCCCGCAACCTGTCCGGCCAGCGTCTCACGCCGCAGCAGTTCGACCGAATGACCCGACGCGCCGCTGGCCGGCTTCACGACGGCCTGCGCCCAGCCGGTCTCGTCGAAGACCTTCCCGATCGCCGACACATCGCAGGGCACGACGAAGCTTCGCGGTACGCGAACGCCCGCCGCCGCGAGCTTCTCGACGTAATCCTTGCGAAGGTTCCAGCGCACCAGATCGATCGAGTTGAACAGCCGCGTCGACGCGGCCATCGCCTCGGTCCAGGCCTTGAACTCGTCGAGCGCGCGATAGTAGCCCCAGGTCGAGCGCAGCACGACGGCATCGGCGCCGGTGAAGGCCGCGCGGGGGCCATCCCACGGCGCGCCCGTGACACGGCATCCGCGCCGCTCCAGCGCGTCGGCGTAGAGCCGGTCCGAGGGGCTGATGGCGGGGTCGTCGGCGGCGGTGGCGAGAACGATGTGCGGGCTCATGCCGCTTCATAGCCAAGGAGCCGGCGCGCGTCTTGCTTCGATCGGCCCATGCCGCCGCCCTTTACCGTCACCTTCTCCGCCGGGGACGCCGGTCCCTGGCGCATCGAGCGCCTGTCTGCCGTTTGCGGTCCCGGCCTTGCCGCGGCGACGCATCTTGCCATGATCGATAGTCCCGGCGCGGCATGGCGGCTGCGCGGCGTCGTCAGCCATCCGCGCTACTCGACGGCAGGCGAACTGAAGGAGCTCGCCGGCGTGCAGGCCGGGCTCGGCCGCGGCGAGGCCACCTGCGCGGCGCTGATCCCCATCCGCAAGTCCGAATCCTGGTGGTCGATGGCCCAGGACGAGCGCCGGGCGATCTTCGAGGACAGGTCGCGCCACATCGCCCTGTCGATGAAGTACCTGCCGGCAGTGGCGCGCCGCCTCCACCATGCCCGCGATCTCGGCGAGCCGTTCGACTTCCTCACCTGGTTCGAGTTCGCGCCCGAGCACGAGGCGGCATTCGACGCTCTCCTGCGAGAACTGCGCGCGAGCGAGGAATGGAAGTACGTGGAGCGCGAGGTGGAAATTCGGCTGATCCGTACCGGCTGAGTACGACAACCCTCTATTTGCAGACGTTCCGGAGCGCCTGCCACTCAGCCGCACTGAAGGCCGGGCGGCCGGTGGCGGGACGCTTGGTTGCCTCGATGCGCTCCCGTGTCGGCGGGTGGCTGGACCAGATGCCGGCGGCGCTGGCGGCGTCCGATGGTTCCTTCTCAAGCATCTGTTCGAAGAAGGTCGAGACTCCGTCGGCGCGCAAGCCGCGCTGTTCGAGCAGGCGTACGCCGGTGGCGTCGGCCTCGCGCTCGAAGGCCCGGCCATTGCGCATCGCCAGCAGCGCGCCACCACCGGTGCCGAAGGTGCTCAGTATGTCGGAGTAGCCGCCCGTCAGAACCTTGAAGAGCAGGTCGATACCGTATGCGCGCGCGACGCCCTTGATTGGATGGTCATGCACGACATGGCCGATCTCGTGCGCCAGCACGCCGGCGACTTGCGAACTGTCCTTGGCCTGGGTGATCAGGTCCGAATAGAAGACCAGGATCGAGCCCGGCAGGGTGAAGGCATTGACCGGCCCGCCCTCGACGATGTGCACCGTGACCTCGTGCTTGTAGCCGGCCTCTTTGGCGAGGTCGTTGGCCAGCCGGTTGATTGCCGCCAGGCCCGCCCGGCCCTGGCAGGTGTCCTTGTCGGCCAGCAGCTCGTCGAGCACCGTTTCGCCCAGTTTGGCCTGCAGCGTGTAGGGTAGCAGCGGTACGGCATATGCGGTGCCGTATTCGACCGCGCTCCAGAAGAGGCCGACCAGCGCGACGATCGCCAGCGAATAGGCGCCGAGGCGCGGCGCGACCTTCACCGGTTCCAGCGCCAGCGGCTTCAGTGCCGGCACCAGCGAGACCAGCTGCGCCCGCCAGGCCGGATCCTCGATCACAAGCCGCGCCTCGCTGCCGCGGAGAGCGAGCGGCGGCACGGCCTCGTGGTGGGAATCGCCCAGGACCAGCATGTCGGCGACCGGCCAACGCGCCACGATGCCGGAGTCCTCCGAACGATTGATGAGCAGTTCGTGGCTGGTGACCTTCAAGGTCACTTCCTGTACGTCGGCGGTGACGCCGTCGTAATAGCGCGCGGCCATCGTCAGACCCCGCTCACGTCGAACATGTCGAGCAGGCCCTCGCCATAGCCCGGGCCATGATCGGCCGGCTGCCGGATCTCACTGCCCTGGGGCGCGCCGTAGATCCAGAGCTGGCCCGAGATCAGCTTCATCGTGCGGTGCATCACCCACGGCCAGCCAATGCCGAGCGTCAGCAGCACGATCAGGTAGTTCAGAACGAGGAAACCCCACATCTGCCAGGTCGAGATGGCTGTTGCGAACAGCACGTTGCCGGCACGGCTGTGGGTCACGAGATAGCGTAGCAGATAGGCCTGCCACCAGCAGCGCAGCGGCAGGATGAGCAGGCCGAACAGGATATAGGCGCCGAAGGCGACCAGCAGCAGCACGACGACGGTGTGCAGGCTGGGATGGGCGAACAGCTTCAGGAAGTCGTCGGAGGAGACGCCCAGCGTTTCGAGCGTGCCGCCTACGGCCATGAAGGTCGCGACGGCTGCTGCGACCCAGGCCAGGATGTTCAGGAAGTAGTAGCCGAGATAGCGGCCGTAGATGTCGCCTGCGCGGCCGGCGAAGTCGAAACCCTGCGTGCCGACCCGGGCGTTGACGATGCGCGGGCGCGCCAGGTTCACCGACACGACCGGAGTCAACAGGTAAGCGGTCATCGCATTGGCGAACTGCAGGAAGGTCGCGCTGGCGCCGTAGCCCCAGGCGGAGCCCGCCATGCCGCACCGGATGCCGCGCCAGCGGGTGCGCGAGAGCTTGTAGCGCAGGCCGGCATAGTGGCCGACATAGGCCAGCGGAAAGCCGATCAGCACGACCGACAGCGAGAACAGGTCGAACAGGCCGAAGCTGGCGAACGGCTTCTCGTGGAAGACGTACAGCCACACCAGGTACATGAGGCCGGACCAGGCGGCGACCAGCAGCAGGGCCAGCAGGAAGCCGATCATCAACTCGATGCCCCGCCCACGATACTCGAACCGGTCGCCCAGCACCGAGAGATGGTTCCAGACATAGCGCCGGATGCGGGTGCGGCCCCAGAAGCGCGACCAGCCCAGGGTCAGCAGCATCATCGCGAGATGGCGCAGGTAGATCGCGTAGATCTCGCCCAGCCGTCCGTCATAGACCGGCCGGCTCGGGGTCAGGTCTGGGCTCCAGGGCGTACCGGGGGCAGAGGTCGGGCTGGCGGTTCCTGTTGGCGCCTGTCCGGCCGCCTGAACCCAGGGGGAAGAAGCGTCGCTCAAGTCCCCTGTTTTCCCTTCCGCCGCGCTGCATAATCTTCGATGCTGCAACGCAGCATGTTCTGGTGTACCCAACAATACGTCAACAGCCCTGCGAACCGCCACACATGACAATTCCGAATCGCGACAAGCCCTGGCTCATTCGCACCTATGCCGGCCATTCCACAGCCGAGAAGTCGAACGAGCTCTACCGCACCAACCTCGCGCGCGGCCAGACCGGCCTCAGTGTCGCCTTCGATCTGCCGACGCAGACCGGTTACGACAGCGACCATGTGCTGGCGAAGGGCGAGGTCGGCAAGGTGGGTGTGCCGATTTCGCATCTCGGCGACATGCGCACCCTGTTCGACGGCATCCCGCTCGACCGGATGAACACGTCGATGACGATCAACGCGCCGGCAGCCTGGCTGCTCTCGCTGTACATTGCCACTGCCGAGGCACAGGGCGTGGACCGGTCGAAGCTGCAGGGCACGACGCAGAACGACATCATCAAGGAATATCTCTCGCGCGGCACGTACATCTTCCCGCCCGAGCCGTCCCTGCGCCTGACCGCCGACACGATCGGCTTCACCTACCGCGAGGTTCCCAAGTGGAACCCGATGAACGTGTGCAGCTACCACCTGCAGGAAGCCGGTGCGACGCCGGTTCAGGAACTCGCCTTCGCGCTGGTCAACGCCATCGCCGTGCTCGACGCGGTCAAGGCGCGCGGCCAGGTGCCGGACGCCGACTTCCCCAAGGTGGTGGGCCGCATCTCCTTCTTCGTGAATGCCGGCATCCGCTTCATCACCGAGATGTGCAAGATGCGGGCGTTCGCGGAGATGTGGGAAGACATCACGCTGAACCGCTATGGCATCGCCGATCCCAAGCAGCGCCTGTTCCGCTACGGCGTGCAGGTGAACTCGCTCGGCCTCACCGAGCAGCAGCCGGAGAACAACGTCTATCGCATCCTGCTCGAGATGCTGGCCGTGGTGATGAGCAAGAATGCGCGGGCCCGCTCGGTCCAGCTCCCGGCGTGGAACGAGGCGCTGGGCCTGCCGCGCCCGTGGGACCAGCAATGGTCGCTGCGCCTGCAGCAGATCGTGGCCTTCGAGACCGACCTGCTGGAATATGGCGACATCTTTGACGGCAGCAAGGAGATCGCGGCGCGGGTCGAGTCGCTGAAGCAGGAGGCACTGGCAGAGATGGGCCGCATCGCCGACATGGGTGGCGCGGTCGCGGCCATCGAGGCCGCCTACATGAAGCAGCGCCTGGTCGAATCGAACCTGAAGCGTCTCGCCGCCATCGAATCGGGCGAGCAGACCGTGGTCGGCGTCAACGCCTATACCGAGGGCGCGCCCTCGCCGCTCGGCGGCGGCCAGGAGTCGATCATGACGGTCGACGACTCGGTCGAACGCGGCCAAATCGAGCGGCTGAACGCCTGGCGGGCGACGCGCGACAAGGCTGCGGTGAAGGCTGCCCTCGCCGAGTTGGTGTCCGCAACCAAAGAGGACCGCAACGTCATGCCGGCCTCGATCGAATGCGCCAAGGCCGGCGTCACCACCGGCGAGTGGACCGATGCGCTGCGCAGCGTGTTCGGCGAGTATCGCGCGCCCACGGGCGTGGCGCGCGCCGCCGGCGTCACTGACGGCCGCCTCGAAGCGACGCGCCGCGAGGTCGACGCCGTTTCACGTCGGCTCGGCCGGCGCATCAAGATGCTGGTCGGCAAGCCCGGCCTCGACGGCCATTCCAACGGCGCCGAGCAGATCGCCGTGCGCGCCCGCGATTGCGGCATGGAAGTCGTCTACGAGGGCATCCGCCTCACGCCTGAGCGCATCGTCAACGCCGCCCTCGAGGAGAGCGTGCACGTCGTGGGTCTGTCGATCCTGTCGGGCGGCCATGTCTCGCTGGTCGGCGACGTGCTGAAGGGAATGCGCGAAGCCGGCATCGGCGACGTGCCGGTCGTGGTCGGCGGCATCATCCCGCCCGCCGACGCCGAGGCCCTGATCGCCGCCGGCGTGTCCCGAGTCTACACGCCCAAGGACTTCGACCTGACGCAGATCATGCGCGACGTGGTGTCGGTGGTCGACAAGGCGTGGAAGGAAGCGGCGTAGCGCCTTTCACGCCCGGCTGGCCGCCACGGCGACCAGTGCCGACGTGCCGCAAAGGGCCAGGGCAGGAAAGGCCCACATCCACCAGGCCCGATCGAAGAAGGTGTAGCCGGCCGCGATCAGCTGTCCCCAGCTGGTGAGAGCGGGATCGCCGAGACCGACGAAGGCGAGAGCCGCCTCGGCCAGGATGGCACCGCCGAACACGATTCCGGTGGCGGAAAGCGCCGTGGGACTGACATGCGGCAGGATGTGCCTGACCGCCACGGCGACGGGACGCGTGCCGACGGCGACCGACGAGCGAACGAAGTCGCTGCGCCTCAACGACAGGGTCTCCGCCCGCACGATCCGGGCGATCGTCGGCCACCGGATCAGGCCGAGCACCAGCGCGAGGTTCAACGACGAGCCGCCGAACAGCGACGCCACGAGGATGGCGACCAGCAGCGCGGGCAGGCTCAGCACCATGTCGGCCGTTCGCATCAGCAGGTCGTCGAGCCAGGGTGCTCCCATTCCGGCCGCCATGCCGATCGCCATGCCAAGGCCGACGGCCAGCAGGGCGGTCGCGGTCGCGACCATCAGCGAGGTGCGGCCGCCCTGGGCCAGCGCCGCCAGCATGTCACGGCCGAGATCGTCGGTGCCGAGAGGATGCGCGAACGAGGGCGGCAGGAAAGGCCCGCTCATCGGCAGCGACTGAAGCGCGCCTGCGGGCGCCAGCAACAGGCAGCAGAGGTACAGCACCCCGACGATGGCGCCGGCGATGGTCCTTGCGTGCCGGCTCAAACGGCGTCTCCGACCCGCGGATCGAGCCTGCGGAAGGTGAGATCCACCACCAGATTGGTCATGACCACGACGGCGGAGGTGAACAGGACGAGCCCGATCACCACCGGATGGTCGCGCGCGATGGCCGACGTCACCGCCAGCCGGCCGAGGCCTGGCAGCGCGAACAGGACTTCTATGGTCACGGCGCCCGCCACGAAGCCTCCCAACCGCGATCCGAGCAGCGAGACCAGCCCCAGCATCGCATTGGGCAACGCGTGGCGGCGCCGGACGAGGCGTGGCGCGACCCCCTTCGCCGCCGCCGTCAGGGTGTAGGGCCGTTCCATCTCGGCCATCACGCGCGTGCGCGTCAGCAACGCCACGAAGGTGAGGTTGTGCAGCGCCAGAGCGAGGACGGGCAGCACCAGATGACGCGCCATGTCGAGCTGTCGCTCCAGCCCACCGCCGATCTCGCCGCGCCCATCGACGAGCCCTTGGACCGGCAGGATGCCCAGGCCGAGCGCGAACACCATGACGAGGACCTGTCCGACCAGATAACCCGGCACCGCATGGAGCGCGGCCATCGAGGCGGCAAACCCGCGTCGCGTGCGCAGAAGTCCCAGGAACGTGCCGGTGATCGCCGAGAGCGCCACGGCCGGCGCGACCAGGGCCAGTGTGACCGGCAGCCGCTCCAGGATGAGACTCAGCACGGACTGGCCGCTGCGATACGAATGGCCGAGATCTCCGGTGGCCAACCGCGTCAGCCAGTCGAGATAGATCTCGGGCAGCGGACGGTCGAGACCGTAGAGACGCGCGACTTCTTCAAGGTAGCCGGGAGCGCCCGAATCACCGCCCAGCGCGACCGCGGGCCCGCCGGGCGCCAGATGGATCAGCAGGAAGGCAAGACTCGCCGCCAGCCAGACCGTGCCGAATGCCCAGGCCAGACGCCGAAGAAGCATCAACGCTTCTGAAAGGCCCGCTCGGCGAACTGCCCGCTCCAGGGCGCGAAGTCGGCGAAATCGCCGCGCCAGGCCGAGGTGAAATCGGTCTCGACCAGCCACCAGTAGGGAAGATCGCGGGCGACGATGCGTTCCATTTCCCGATAGGCCTCGCCACGCGCCGCCGTGTCGGTCGAGGAGCCGGCCTGGTCGAACAGCCGGTCGACGTCGGCATTGCGATAGGCGGCCGCGTTCGAGAAGGGCACGTTGCCGATCGCCGTCGAGTGATACATGCGGCGCACGCCGATCTCGGGATCCACGCCGTTGCAATAAGAGATCAGCGCCAGATCGAAATCGCGCTGGGTGAACACGGAGGTCGCGAAGGCCGCCGGATCGAGCGGCTTCAGGCGCAGGGCGATGCCGACGGCCGCAAGCTGCTGGCGCATCAGTTCGGCATAGCGGGCGAAAGCCGGGAACATCAGCAAGTCGAGCGTGGCCCGCTCGCCGCTTGCGCTGCGCGGCAGGCCGGCCTGGTCGAGCAGCGCATTGGCCTTGGCCGGGTCGAATTCGTAGGCCTGCAGCGCTCCGGGAAGCGTGGCCCAGCCGATGGCGGAATGAATCGGCGCCTGGGCGACGCGGCCCTGACCGAACTGCACGAGATCCAGCATCTGCCGGCGGTTCAGCGCATGGGCGAAGGCCTGCCGCACCGGCAGCGCCGCCAGCGCGGGCCGCTGCAGGTTGAAGGCCAGGGTCATGATGCAGTTGGCGCCGCCGGGGCCCGACGTCGTATCGAGCAGGGTCGCCTTGTCCTTGAGGCGGGCCACGTCGGAGGGGGCCACGCGGCCGAGATAATCGACCTCGCCCTTAGCCAGCGCCGCAATCTGCGTGTTGGTCCCCGGAATGACGCGGAACACCAGCCGCTCGAGCTTCGGCAGGCCGGGCTTGAAGTAGTTCTCGTTGCGCACCAGCACGACACTGTCGTCGCGCTTGTAGCCCTCGAACCGGAAGGCGCCGGTGCCGACCGGCCGGGAGTTGGCCTCGTTCCGGTTGGGATCGGACCCGGCGTAGAGATGGCGCGGCAGGATCGGCGCCTCGGTCACGTTCAACTGCCGCAACAGCGCGGGATGCGGGCGCTTCAGCCTGAACACGACCGTGTCGGCATCCGGCGCTTCGACGGCCTCGACGGCCGGTGCCAGACCGGCCCGCGTGCGGGCGTGGAAGCGGAACAGCACCTCCACGAAGGTGAACTTCACGTCCTCGGCGGAGAACGGCTTGCCGTCATGCCACTTCACCCCCGGGGACAGGGTGAAGCGGACTTCGCGGCCGTCAGGCGAGACCGTCCAGGAGGTGGCGAGATCGGGTTGCACATTGCCGTCGCGATCGAGCGAGACCAGACCGTTGAAGATCGAATCGGCGACGGCATGCAGCGGCCCTGCCGTCGAGATCGCCGGATTGAGGTGACCTGGATCACCGGCAACGGCCACCACCGCGACCTGGGCTCGCGCGGTCAGGGTCGAAAAAGCGGCTCCCGCCAGGATGATGGCGAGGGTTAAGCGGAATTTCATGATTGTTCTTACGACGGCGCCGCATGCGCGACAACGCCGCCGCGTTCTGGCGCGGCAATTGGTCGAGGTCAGGCGTGGATATGGTCATGGTCGCCGCGCCCGCCGTGACCGTGGCGCTTGTGGTCGAGTTCGGCCGGCACGAGATGGAGCTGTCCGTGGCGCACGCCGCGCTGGCTCACCGTGTCGTCGGCCATGGCGCGCACGTCCTTGACCGGACCGCGCAGCACCGACACTTCCAGGCAGGACTCGTGGTCGAGATGGACATGCAGGGTCGCCACCTGCAGGTCGTGATGGCGGTGCTGCGCCTGGGTGAGGCGCCGGCCGAGATCGCGGGTCTCGTGATCGTAGACGTAGGCGAGCGTGGCGATGCAGAAGCCCTCCGCCTGGCCGGCTGGCTTCGCCTCCAGCGCCTCCTGCGCCGCCACTCCGCGCAGGATGTCGCGCAGCGCCTCGGAGCGGCTGGCGTAGCGGTGCTTCTTCATGTGGCGATCGAGCGTCGCCAGCAGATCGTCGTCGACCGACAGGGTGACACGCTGCATCTCAACTCCTCCGCTTGCCGCTCCGGCTTGAAGTATGGCGAACTACATCGACGACGTCCCGAGAGTCGCCGTCGCGTGCAGCATGGGCTCGACGACGGCGTGGCTGAACAGCCAGGTCTCGGCGTGGATCCGGTCGCCGTCGCGACGGATGGCCCGTGACAGGGACACCACCTCGGCGGCCTGCGCGGGCCGCAGCACCGTCACGCTGAGATGGGACACGCGCGCCTCCAACCCCGAGGCCGCACGCAGCGAGGTGTCGACCAGCGACAACAGCGCCGCCGTCGTCCATTCCTCTCCAGCCGCCAGTGAAAAGCGCAGCCGAACGTCCTGGTCCTGGCATTCCTCGACGAACACATCGTGGAGGTCGGCGGCGGGCAGGACGGCTTCGAGCCGGGCCTGAAGTTCCTCTTCGGTCATCGACGCCACCCTATGCTATCTCCCTGCTCCATGTCCTTCCTCGATCACATCCGGCGGTGCAACAACGCCGATCTCACCCAGTTCGAGCCGTGGTTCGTGGGCGAGCACCGGGCGGGCTTCGTCCATCGCGACTTTGCAGCGAGTACCCTGCAGTCGTCCGGACTGTTCGCGCGAAGCGGCGACGCCTGGCACCTCGATCCGCGCCTCGACACGCCGCGGAAGCGCACGGCGGAGGTCCACGCGTTCCTGCTGGGCTTGCGCGCGGCCGGCCATTTCAACGGCCTGTGGCGCGAGGAGAGATACGCCGTGGCGCCGCAGGAAGGCGCGCCAGTCCTGATGGAGATGGAACGCTCGGCGGTACCGTGGTTCGGGGTGCGGGCCGGCGGTCCACACATGACGGGCTATGTACGCCGCGCCGACGGGCTGCACATCTGGGTGCCGCGCCGCTCCTACGAGAAGCCGACCTTCCCCGGCCAGCTCGACAATACGGTAGCCGGCGGCCAGCCGGCGGGGCTCGGCCTGCACGAGAACCTGGTCAAGGAATGCGGCGAGGAAGCCTCGATCCCGCCCGAGCTTGCGCGCCAGGCGAAGGCCGTGAGCATCGTCGGCTACTGGAACCAGTCGGGCCAGCAGCTGAAGCCCGACGTGATGACGTGCTTCGATCTCGAGCTGCCGAAGGATTTCACACCGCGCGCCAACGACGGCGAGGTCCATTCGTTCGAACTGTGGCCGGTGCAGCGCGTGTTCGAGACGGTGCGCAACACGGTAGAGTTCAAGTACAATTGCAATCTGGTGCTGATCGACTTCTTCGTGCGTCACGGCATGCTGTCGGCCGACGATCCTGAGTTCGTCCCCATCGTCGCCGGTCTGCGGATGATGTAGGCTCCGGCCAACGTTTCAGGCTGAGCGCCGGCACCGTCACCTCGAATGCGTGGCGGGTCGGCCGACACAGCGAAAGGTGGCGGCCCTCATGCCACGTGCCCTCCTCGTCATCGCGCTGTCGGTGATCTTCGCCAGCCCGTCCACGATGGCGCAGGACGGACATCATGGCCAGGGACACGCCGAGAATCACGACTGGTACGAGAAGCTGAAGCGGCCGGGCTCCAACGCCTCGTGCTGCACCGGCACCATCAACGGCGTCGAGGGCGACTGCCGCCCGACACGGGCCTATCAGAAGGACGACGGCACGTGGTACGCGCTGCTCGACGGCCGCTGGGTCGCCGTGCCGCCGAAGGCAGTCCTGAACGAACTCGCCCCCGACGGCCGCAGCCATATCTGCGCGAACAAGACCGGTACCATCTTCTGCTTCCTTGGGGGGTCACCCAAGTCGTGAAGCGACTTGGGTGAGGCGGTTCAGATTGCGCACCGTGCGCTTACGCCGGCGGCGAGATCTTCGCCTCCTGGATGACCTTGCGCCATTTCTCCGTCTCGGCGGCGAGGCGCTTGCCGTAATCGGCGGCACCTCCACCCACCAGCACGAAGCCGAGATCGACGAGCTTCTTCGAAGTTATCGGATCGGTGAGGACCTCGTTGAAGGCGGCATTCAGCTTGGCAATGACCGGCTCGGGCGTGCCGCCGGACGCCATGACGCCAAAGAAAACCGCACCCGTCAGGTTCGCAGGCAGGCCGGCCTCAGCCACCGTCGGCACGTCGGGAAGCATGGGCACCCGCTTGGCCGCCGCGACGACCAGGCCGCGCAACCTTCCGTCCTTGACCGCGAGGCCGCCCGGCAGCAGCGTATCCGAGAACAGCATGACGTGGCCGCCCAGCACGTCCTTCAGCGCATCGGCGCTTCCCTTGTAGCCGATATGCTCGAGCCTGATCCCCGTCTCCATCCTGAGCTGTTCACCCCACAGATGCGGCATGCTCGCATTGCCCGCCGAGGCATAGGGTATTGGCGAGGTCTGCTTCTTCGCCCAGGCGACGAACTCGGCCATCGTCTTGTAGGGCGCGCTCGGATTGCAGGCGAGCAGCAGCGGCATGTCGACGTAGCTGCAGACCGGGGCCAGATCTTTCACCGGATCGTACGGCAGCTTGAGGCCGAACGACGTGTTGGTGGCAACAGGGGCCGCCGCCAGGAGGATCGTGTAGCCGTCGGGCTTCGCCTTGGCGACGATCTCGGTGGCGATGATCGTGCCCCCACCCGGCTTGTTTTCGACCAACACCTGCTGGCCGAACTTGGTCGTCAGATACTCCGCCGCGATGCGTGCCGACGTGTCGGTCGCGCCGCCCGGCGCGTAGGGCACGATGAGGCGAATTGGCTTGTCGGGGAACGCCTGGGCACGCGCGATCGACGGCGCGATGCCCGACGTGATTGCGAGCGCTGCGGCGGACCCCAGCAGATGGCGACGCTTCATTTTCTTCCTCCCTGGTGGTTACTGATCGTTCTTGATTGCCAGTATCGGGGACAGGCCCAGGAAGAGCTAGCCCCTCGACCAGTCGCGGTGCGCCATGCGAAGCTGATTCAGTGCAATATGGTGAGGACGGCGTGGCGAAGGACGGGCAAGGGCTGGAGCTGGGCAATGCCGACGAGAGTGCGGTCGGCGCGCTGGATTTCGTCAGGCAGGAGTGGCTGGGCTTCGGCAAGCGGTTCGCCGACTTCATCGCCGCCGCCGATGCGGAAGAAAAGTGCCCGATGCTGCCACTGGTCGCGGCGAGCCTCTTCCTCTCGATGTATTCGCCGGAAGGTCATGCCGCCGCGACGCGCCACCTCTCGCGCGCGCAGAAGATGACGGCTGGCGCGAGTTCTCGCGAATTCGCGTGGCTCGGCGCCATCGAATTCTGGGTCGATGGTGACACCGACCGCAGCCTGCAACAGTTCCGCAGGATCGTCGCCGACTGGCCGCGCGACCTGCTGGCCGGCAAGCTGGCGCAGCTGCTGGCCTTCAACCGCGGCGAGGCCGAGACGCTGCTCGAGGTCGGCGAGAGGCTGCTCGCCGCCAACCCGGACAATCGCTTCGTCTGGGGCATGTATGCGTTCGGCCTGGAGGAGTGCAATCGCCTCGACGAGGCCGAGGCCGCGGCGCGCAAGGGTCTGGCGCTCGACCGCAACGACCCGTGGGCGCATCACGCCATCGCCCATTGCCTGGAGGCGCGCGGCCGTATGCTGGAAGGCGTCGCCTTCCTCAACTCGGTGTCCGACACCTGGAGCGACTGCAATTCGTTCATGCAGACGCACAACTGGTGGCACCTCGCGCTGTTCCTGATCGACCTCGACCGCACCGACGAAGCACTGACGCTCCACGACGAGCGCGTCTGGGGCGTCTGGAAGGAGTTCTGCGAGGACCAGGCCAATGCCGTCTCGCTACTGGCGCGCCTCGAGCTGCGCGGCGTCGATGTCGGCACGCGCTGGGCTGATCTCGCGACCTATCTCAAGCCGCGCCTGCACGAGCATCTCTCCGCCTTCCACGACGTCCACTATCTCTACGGCCTGGCGCGCGCCGGCGAGCGAAGCGCCGTAACCGAGATGCTGGCCAGCCTCGAGGACCGCGCCGCGCGTGCGAAACCCTTCGAGCGCGAACTCTGGGCCGATTGCGTGGTCCCGCTGGCGCACGGCCTGGCCGCCCACGCCGCGGGCGACATGCCGGCGGCGGCGCGCCTGATGGGTCAGGCTATGCCGTACCTTCGCAGCCTCGGCGGCTCGATCGCCCAGCGCGCCCTGTTCGGCGCCATCCATCTCGATGCGCTGGGCCGCGCCGGCTGGAACGATGCGGCGCTGGCGATCCTGCAGGCCGACGAACGCGAGCGGCCCGGCGTCGCCGCGACCAAGCGCGCACTCGCCGATCTCTATCGCAAGGTCGGCCGCACCGAGCAGGCGCTGGCTGCCGAGTACCACGCCGAACAACTCGCTCGCCAGTATCGGGCCGCGGCGGCCAGAACGGGAGAAGCGGCATGACGGTGGATCTCACGCAGGCGAGCGCTGCTGAGCTCGGCGGCCTCTACCGCAAGGGCAAGGCCTCCCCGGTCGAGACGATGAAGACCGTGCTGGCGCGCGCCGAGCGGCTCGCGACGACGATCAATGCTCTCTGCCATGTCGATGCGAAGGCGGCCATCGCCGCGGCTCGGGCCTCGGAGAAGCGCTGGAAAAAGGGCAAGCCGCTCTCGCCGCTCGACGGCGTGCCGGTCTCGATCAAGGAGCTGGTGCGCGTCAGGGGCTGGCCCGCCTCGATGGGCAGCAGGCTCACCGACAAGACGCCGGTCGATGCCGATGCACCGGCGGTGGCGCGGCTGCGCGAGGCCGGGGCCCTCGTCTTCGCGCAGAGCACCAGCTCGGAATACGGCCACAAGGGCGTGACGGATTCTCCGCTGCACGGGATCACGCGCAATCCCTGGAACACCGACATGACGCCGGGAGGTTCCTCGGGCGGTGCCGGTGCCGCGGTCGCGGCGGGCCTCGGCCCGATCGCCATCGGCACCGATGGCGGCGGCTCGGTGCGCATCCCCGCGAGCTTCAGCGGCCTGATCGGCCTCAAGGCCACCTTCGGCCGCGTGCCGGCCTGGCCGCCATCGATGACCGGCGACCTCTCCAACACCGGCCCCATGGCGCGGACCGCGCTCGACGCCGCGCTGATGATGAACGCCCTCGCCCGGCCCGATCCGCGCGACGGATACGCCCTGCCTGCCGACGACACCGACTACACGAAGAAGCTCACGAAGCTGCCGAAGAAGCTGAAGATCGGCTTCGCTTTGCGCTTCGGCGACCATCCACTCGACATCGAGGTCGCCGCAATGGTGACCAGGGCCGCCCGCGACTTCGAGGCGCTGGGCTGCACGGTCGAGGAGGTCGAGGCACCCTTCCCCTTCGCCGAGGCGGGCCGCGCCTTCGTGATCCACTGGCTTTCGGCGCTGCAGCGCCTGCTGCAGGTCTTCCCCGAGGCGCGCCACGGCGAGTTCGATCCAAACCTGCTGGCCGGCGCGAAGGCGGGCCTGCGCTACACCCTGCAGGACGTGGTGAACGCGCAGGTGACGCGGCGCGATCTCACCCTCGCCTGGAACCTGTTCTTCGCGAAGTACGACCTGCTGCTCACGCCCACCGTGGCCGTACAGCCCTTCGAGGCCGGCACCAACCTCCCGCCCGGGCCCGACGGAAAGCCCAATGTCATGTGGTCGCCCTACACGCCGCAGTTCAACCTGACGCGCCATCCCGCGGTGACGGTGCCGTGCGGCCTGTCGCGGCTGGGCCTTCCTGTCGGACTGCAACTCGTGTCCGCCCACTACAACGACGCGCTGGTGCTGCGCGCCGCCGCCGCCTACGCCGACGCCCATCCCCTCGAATTCCCTGTCCTTCCGGAGACCAAGTAGATGACTGCCGACCTTGCCATGATGCCGGCCCACGAGCTGGTGAAACTCTTCAAGGCCCGCAAGGCCTCGCCGGTCGAGGCTGCGAAGGCCGCACTGGCCCGCATCGATGCCTTCAACGGCCAGCTCAACGCCTTCCAGCATCTCGATCCCGACACCGCGATGCGCCAGGCGCGCGCCTCGGAGAAGCGCTGGAAGAAGGGCGGCACGCGGCTTTCGGACATCGACGGCGTGCCGATCACCATCAAGGACATGGTGCTGACCAAGGGCATGCCGACCCGCATGGGCAGCCTCGCCACCGATCCCGACGGGCCCTTCAATATCGACGCGCCGGTGGCGCAGCGCCTGCGAGAGGCCGGCACCGTGCTTCTCGGCAAGACGACCTCGCCGGAATATGGCTGGAAGGGCGTCACCGATTCCAAGCTCTATGGCGCCACGCACAATCCGTGGAAGATCGGCCGCACACCCGGCGGTTCCTCGGGTGGCGGCACGGCGGCGGAGGCGGTCGGCATGGGCAACCTTGCCATCGGCACCGACGGCGCGGGCTCGGTCCGCATCCCCTGCTCCTTCTCCGGTATCTTCGGCCTGAAGCCCACCCAGGCGCGCGTGCCGCTGTGGCCGGTCTCCGCGCAGGGCACGCTCTCGCATATCGGCCCGATGACGCGCACGGTGCGCGACGCGGCGATGATGATGAACGTCATCGCCCGCCCCGACCCGCGCGATCCCTATGGCCGTCCCGACGATGCTGAGGATTATCTCAAGGGCTTCGACAAGGGCGTGAAGGGCCTGCGCATCGCCTACTCGCCTCACCTGGGTTTCGTCGAGCGCGAGAAGATCGACCGAGACGTGGCGGTGGCGGTCGAGCAGGCGGTCAAGGTGTTCAAGACCCTGGGCGCTCGGATCGTCGAGGACTCGCCCGACTTCATGGGCATGGACCCGCGCAAGATCCTGAACGCCCACTGGCAGTCGAACGTCGCGCTGCTGCTCAACAATTTCAGCCCCGAGAAGCGCGAGCTGATGGACCCCGGCCTGCTGAAGGCCGCCGAATACGGCGCCAATCTCGGTCAGGAAGCGGTCGTGACGGCAATCCATCAGCGCCAGGCGATCTCGGCGATCATGAACCAGTTCATGGCCAAGTACGACCTGCTGCTGACGCCCACCATGCCGATGACCGCCTTCGCGGTGAACGAGAACGCGGCCTGGGGCGGCGACGGCGTCGACATCGGTTGGACGCCGTTCACGCTCACCTTCAACCTGACGCGCCAGCCGGCCGCGACCATCCCCTGCGGCCTCGACCGCGAGGGCATGCCGATCGGCCTGCAGATCGTCGGTGGCCATGCCCGCGACGCGCTGGTCCTGCGCGCCGCCGCCGCCTACGAGCGCGTCCGCCCGATCCCCGCGCCGCCGATGGCGCACCAGATCTGACGGAGAGGCATGGACCGGCTCCTGATCTTCGATTGCGACGGCGTGCTCGTCGACAGCGAGATTCTCGAGCACACGGTCGACGCAGAAATGCTGGCGGTCCATGGTTATCATCGGACCGCAGAGGAACTCCTCGGCCGGTTCGTCGGCATCTCGCGCAAGGACATGTACGCGACTGTTTTCGACGAACTCGGTCGTCCGATTCCTGCGAATATTCTGGATGTCCGGGAACGTACGGTGTGGACTCGCTGCGCCAGGGACCTCCGCATTGTCCCCGGCGTGGATGAAGCCCTTAGAATTCTGTCTGTGCTGCCCAAATGTGTCGCCTCGTCCAGCACACCCGACAAGCTGCAGATGAAGCTCGAGATCACGGGCCTGGCACCGTGGTTCGCACCCAACATCTTCAGCACTGCGCTCGTACAGCGTGGCAAGCCCGCGCCCGATATTTACCTCCACGCCTCACAAGCAGTCGGCGTACCGCCCGAAAGATGCACCGTGATCGAGGATTCTCCTCATGGCATAGCCGGCGCACGCGCCGCGGGGATGCATGCGATCGGCTTCGGGGGAGGCGCACATGCGACCGCGTCGTTGCGAACCCAGCTCGTTGATGCGGGAGCCGACGCCGTCGCCAACTCGATGGACGAGTTGTCATCGTTGCTGCTGGCCGCTCCGCCGAGCTGAGCTCGATGAAGCTCAGCCGCCAGACGCGGATCTACATTGCCCTCGGCGTGGCACAGGTCGCGGCGCTGGCACTGCTCGCCTGGTTCGCCGAGCGGCAGGTGGCGCTGGGTCCGACCGACAAGCTCGGCTGGCGACCCTTCAGTTGGCCCCTCTCGACCGAGCGTGCGCCCGCGGGCCGCGCCTATAGCGGCGAGGATCATGACGTCTATGTCTGGCTGACCTTGAACGCGCTGGGCAGCAGCGGGGACTGCCCGGATGGCATCGCGAGCGACGCGGCGCTGGAGCGCGCCGTCGACATCCGCCTCCTCGACCCGCGCTTCGAACCGATCGGTCCGGGCGAGCGCCTGCGGGTGACCGACCTCGTGGGCTGGACCCGCGTCTACGTCCACCGCCGCAACAACAAGTCCCTGCGTTACGGCGAGGCCCTGGCCGTCCCCTACAAATGCGACGTCATCACTGCGATCATCGACGGCGATGCGCGCGATCCGGCGAAGCGCAAGATCGCGCACGAGTTCCTGGAATCGAACACCGCGCAGGTGTGGATCAACAAGCAGCTCGTGGGGCGTTGAAATAAGATACCGTCGTTTCGACCGAAGCCTCGCGCAGCGAGGCGTAGTGAAAGGACCTTCTCTCTGCGATTGGCCGGCTTTTGGCTGGGGGAAGGTCTCTCCGCTTCGCGCCTTCGGCGCTCCGGTCGAGACGACGGGGTTGTGCTAAAGTTTCACGGGCACCTTGCGCGCGAAGAACGCCGCGCAAACGCCGGCGCCCATGCTCGCCAGCCACAGCCAGTAGCCTTCGCGCAGTCCGGTCACCGGGTTGGCCATGCCGGCCTCGTTGGTGATCACACTGGTTTCGAACATGAACGAGCCGGCGAGCCCGAGCGCGGCGAGAGACAGGACCAGTGCCGGGCGGCGACGGGCGAAAAGCGCGGCTATCCAGGAGGCGAGCAGAAGCGGATTGGCGAACCAGCTGGTATGGCCAAGCGCGCCGAACAGCAGGATGCTCCAGCCCTGCCAGTCCGAGCAGATGCCGGAGACGCAGAACGCGTCCTGCCTGAGGCTCGCGGCGAACAGGATCACGCTGAGCATCAGCGCCACGCGTGTCGTGCGGCTGGTCGTCACCTCAAGCCGTCACGCCCAGGGCGCTGCGGATCGAACGGTGGAAGTGAACGAGCGAGGGTTCGTTGCGGCCGTAGATCACTTCGTCCGTCGCGCCGGACTCGAAGCCGATCTGCATGCGCTCGCCCAGCGGGAAGTCCTCGTCCAGCACGGTGCGGATGGCGATGTCGCGGTTCTTGGCCCAGTGCTTCTCCGGGCGGTCGCTGTCGGCGGGACGGTAGAGCGAGAACTCGACATCGCAGCTTCCCGGATCGTCGCGGTGCGGGAAGGCGCGCCAGACCTCGATATGGTCGACCTGCCAGATGACGATCGTGTTGGGAAAGAGCTGGTAGATCGCGATGATGTGCGGGCGCAGGTTGCGTTCGTCGTCGGGCAGCGCGCGCAGCGCCTCGATCGAGGTGCGCGGCACGCACATGCGGCCATGAGGCCCCGCGCCGTCGAAGGTCCCGCAATTGCCGATAAAATACGGCGCGATGGTTTTCCGGTGCAGATGCGGGATGTGATAGCCCTCGAGGAACGTGTCGATGGCGAACTTCCAGTTGATTCGCGGCGTGATGCGGTCGACCGAATAGAGCGGATAGGTCTCGGGCCGCAGCGCGGCGAAGTCGGGCGCGAACGAGCCCAGCACGGCAGCGACGTCGATCTCCGCGCTCTCGCCCTCGCGCACCGGCGTCGCGCGCACGAAGATCATGCCGTGGTCTTCGCCGGCCGGCAGGCGCACCAGCCCATGGGCACCGAGGTCGAGGCCGGAGAAGCCCGCTTTGTCGGTGACCCCAAGAAGCTTGCCCTGAGAGTCGTAGGTCCAGGCGTGATAGGGACAGACGAAGGCGCGGGCATTGCCGCAGCCCTCGGCGACCGGCGCGCCGCGATGGCGGCAGATGTTGGCGAAGGCGCGCACCGCGCCGTCGGGCCCGCGCACCAGCAGCACCGGCATGCCGGCCACGTCTTCGGTGATGTAGTCGCCGGGCTTGGAGAGGCGCGAAGACAGCCCCATGAACAGCGGCTGGCTGCGGAACAGCGCGTCGCGCTCGCGGGCGGCGCGCTCGCGGCAGGAATAGGCGTCGACACGGTTGCGGAACAGCGCGTCGGCGAGATCGGTGGTTCGGCCGTCGATATGGCCGAGCAGCCGCCTCCCGACGGCCAGTTGTTCTTTCCGGTCCATGGCCGAAGTGTCAGCCCTTCACGGGGGTCGCGCAACTCCAACCGTCGATCATGTCGAACACGTCGGCCGGCGTCCTCCCACTCTCGCGCAAGGCCCGGATGGTGAGGTCGCGGTCACGTTTGGCGAAGCGGCGGCCGCTGGCATCGGTCAGCAGCGGATGATGCGCATATTGCGGCGCAGCATAGCCCAGCAGCTTCTGCAGCAGGGCATGGACATGGGTCGACGGCAGCAGATCGATCCCACGTGTCACCAGGGTCACGCCCTGCAGATGGTCGTCGACCGTGACCGACAGATGGTAGCTGGTCGGCGTGTCCTTGCGAGCGATCACGAAGTCGCCCATCAACAGCGGCTGTCCCTCCATACGGCCCAGCGCCTCGTCAACGAAGGAATAAGGCCCCGCCTGCTCCGCCGCCCGGGCGCAATCGAAGCGCATACAGTGCTCCACGCCCGACGCGATGCGGCGGCGGCGCTCCTCGTTCGAGAGATGACGGCAGGTGCCGGGATAGAGCGGCCCGTCGGGACCCATTGCCGTCGGATGCGGCGCGCTGGTGGAGGCCGCGATGTCGGCGCGCGTGCAGAAACAGGGATAGACCAGGCCCCGCGCATCGAGCTGGTCCATCACCCGGCCGTAATCCGCGAAATGGTCGGACTGCCGCCGTACCTCGCCATCCCAGGCGAGGCCCAGCCATTGGAGATCCGCGAGCATCGCGGTCTCGTATTCGCGGCGGCAGCGGCGGATGTCGATATCCTCGATGCGCACCAGGAAGGTGCCGCCCGCCGCGCGCGCGCGCCGCCAGGCGATGCGAGCCGAATAGGCGCTGCCGAGATGAAGCTCGCCAGTCGGACTGGGGGCAAAACGCGTGACGACGGTCATGATCCGACGTTACAGCGCCCCCTCGTCGCGTGCTATGGCGGGGGCACAATGGCCAGAACGGCATCCAAGACGGCACGTCCCAAGATCTCTCCCGCGCTCCCCGGCGTCATCCTCGACAAGACGACGCTCAAGCAGGCGCTGGCCGAGCTGGCGGCGGCCGATCCCGACATCGCGCGGGCGCTCGACGAGGCCGGTCATCCCGAGCTGCGCGACATGCCGACGGGCTTCGGCGGGCTGATGCGTTCGATCGTGGGCCAGCAGGTCTCTGTCCATGCCGCGCGCAGCATCTGGCTGCGACTCGAAGCGGCCGTGCCGTCGATGGAGCCGGCGGATTTCCTGGCCATGAGCGACGAGCAGCTGCGCGCCGTCGGCCTCTCGGGCGCCAAGGTGAAATACGGGCGCAGCCTCGCCACCGACATCGTCGAGGGCCGGATCTCGTTCGATGCCCTGCACGAGCTCGACGACGCGGCGGCCATCGCCATGCTCACGCAGGCCAAGGGCATCGGCCCGTGGACGGCGGAAATCTACCTGATGTTCGCGCACGGCCGCCCCGACATCATGCCGGGCCTCGATCTCGGCCTGGTCGTGGCGGCGCAACATCTCAAGAAGCTGCGTACCCGCCCCGACGCAAAGCGGCTTCTCAAAATTGCCGAGGCCTGGCGGCCCTGGCGCAGCGCGGCCGCGCTCGTGCTCTGGCACTATCGCCGCAACATGCCGGACTGGGGCGCAAAGGAGAAAAAGGCGACATGACCAGGAAGATCGACGGCCCCAGCCACGGCCCTCATGCCGGCGGCAAGCCCGGCCATCTCGTGATTCTGCTACACGGCTACGGCGCCGACGGCAACGACCTGATCGGCCTCGCACCCGTGCTGGCGCCGCTGATGCCCGACGTGGTGTTCCATGCGCCCAACGCCCCCTATCCGTGCGAGGGCAATCCGATGGGCTTTCAGTGGTTCGGCATCTCGCGCCTCGACCCCGAGGTCGCGGCGGCGGGCGTCCGCTCGGCCGCGCCTTTCGTCGAGCAGTTCCTCGACGACACGATGGCCAAGTACGGGCTAGACGAATCGAAGACCGTGCTGATCGGCTTCAGCCAGGGCACCATGATGGCGCTGCATGTCGGCCTGCGCCGCGCCACGCCGCTGGCCGGCATCGTCGGCTTCTCCGGCATGCTGGCCGCCCCCGATTCGCTCAAGGACGAGATCAGGTCCAAGCCGCCGGTTCTGCTCGTCCACGGCGACAGCGACGAGATGTTGCCGGCCGTGCTCACCCAGCGCGCCGCGCAGACACTGCACGAGAACGGGGTGGAAGTCGGCGTGCACATCGCCAAGGGCGTCGGCCACGGGATCGACCAGACCGGCCTGTCCCACTGTGCGCGCTTCGTGCTGGATGTCTTCCAGATCCCGGTGCCGAAGCAATGAGCGCGGCCATGACCGAGGGCACTTGCCGGCCGGGCTTCGAGCGGGTTGCCGAGGCCTTCGAAAAGAACCTCCAGGAGAAGGGCGAGATCGGCGCCTCGGTCTGCCTGACGGTGGGCGGCGAGACGGTCGTCGACCTGTGGGGCGGCGTCGCCGATGCCAAGACACAGGTGCCGTGGACGCGCGACACGGTGAGCATCGTCTTCTCCTGCACCAAGGGCGCCACGGCGCTCTGCGCGCATGTGCTGGCGAGCCGCGGCGCGCTCGACCTCGACGCGCCGGTCGCCGAGCTGTGGCCGGAGTTCGCGCAACACGGCAAGGAGCGCGTGACGACGCGCATGATGCTCGACCATTCCTCGGCCGTGCCGGCGGTGCGCGCCAGGGTGAAGGACGACGGCCCCTACGACTGGGCCTACATGACCGAGCGGCTTGCGGCCGAGGTCCCGTTCTGGGAGCCCGGCACGCGCAACGGCTATCACGGTTTTACCTTCGGCTGGACCGTGGGCGAGATGGTGCGGCGGGCCAGCGGCAAATCGCTCGGCACCTTCTTCCGCGAGGAGATTGCGGGACCGCTCGGCCTCGACTTCTGGATCGGCCTTCCGGAGGAGATCGAGCCGCGGGTCGCGCCGATCGTGGCCCATGTCTACAAGGCCGCCGACGCGGTGACGCCGTTCATGCGCGACCTCGCCACCAACAAGGAATCGGTGGCAGCGCTGTTCTATTTCAACAACGGCGCCTGGCGGTCGGGCGGCGCCAACACGCGGGCCGGTCACGCCGCCGAGATCGGTGCGGCCAACGGCATCACCAACGCGCGCGGCCTGGCCGGCATGTATGCGCCCCTCGCGAACGGCGGCGGCGACCTGGTCGATGCCACGACGCTGGCCCGCATGGGCGAGGTCTCGATGGCGACGCATGACGACGCCACCCTGCGCATCCCGACGCGTTTCGCGCTGGGCTTCATGAAGTCGATGGACAACCGCAGGCGCAGCCTCGCCGCCAAACTCTGGGGCGAGGATTGCGACAGCGTGATCCTGGGCAGCGCCGCGTTCGGCCATGTCGGCGCCGGCGGCTCGCTGGGCTTCGCCGACCCGGTCGCCGGGATGTCGTTCGGCTACACGATGAACCGCATGGGCCCCGGCCTGCTGATGAACGAACGCGGCCAGTCGCTGGTCGACGCGGCGTATCTGTCGCTGGGTTACAGGAACAAGGACGGCGGCGTGTGGGTGAAGTGACGTTTGAGATTGCAGAACAGAACCTCACCCTGAGGAGCGGCCGCAGGCCGCGTCTCGAAGAGTGGGAACCCGCACCGCGTCCGTTGCCCATCCTTCGAGACGGCGGCGGAGTTTACCCCGAGGTATTCGAGGGGCGCCTCCTCAGGATGAGAATCGTGGGGAATCGTCACCCGGCATGATCCCCGTCTTCCGTCCGCTCAAGGATCCCGCCGTCGCCACGATCTGGTCGGGCCTCGCCGCCTCGACCATCGGCGAGGATCTGTTCCGCGTGGCCGTCGTGTGGATCGCGGCCGAGCAGATCGGCAATGCCGCGGGCTACGTGAACGCCACCCAGTACGCCGCCATGCTGGTGGTCGGCCTGCTGGGCGCCTCGGCCTTCGACCGCTGGCGGGCCGACCGCGCCATGATCGGCGCCAAGTATGCGAGCGCGGTGCTCGCCATCCTGCCGGTGATCGGCTTCTACATCTGGGGCGTCTCCATCCCGCTGCTCATCCTCTCGGTCATGGGCCTCGCGGCGATGCGCATGGTGTTCACGCCGGCGCTGCAGTCGGCGGTACCGGTGCTGGTCACTGACCGCGACGCCATGCAGGCGATCAACGGCCTGTTCGACGCGACGTGGCGGCTCGCCCGCCTGATCGGCCCGATGATGGCGGCCGTCCTCAACACGCTGCTGCCGGTGATCCACTTCCTGTCGATCACGGCGGTGGGCTTCGTGCTCTCAGGCCTGGCGGTGTGGGCGGTGCGCGACCGGCTGGTCGATCCGACGAGCAAGCCGCGCCCCGGCCGCGGCGGCCTGCGCGGCGCCTGGGACGCCCTGCTCGACGGCGCGCGCCTGATGCTGCGCCAGCGCACGATGGGCGCCCTGCTGATGGTCAATGCCTTCGCCAATGGCCCGTGGAGCGTGGCGCTGCAGCTCTGCATCGCGCTGATGGTTGTCGAGCACGATCCGCACCTGTTCGGTCTGCACGGGCTGGCGTCGCTCGGCATGATCGTCGGCGCCTGCGGCGTCGGCGACGTGGTCGGCAACCTGGTCGCGGGCAGCGTCCGCTTCCGCCGCCCGCTGTCCACCATGTTCCTGGGCTACGTCGCGATGGGCAGCGGCTTCGCCCTGATCGCTCTGGCCGCCTGGGGCATCGACAACCCCTACAAGCTGCCGGCGATGATGCTGGCGGGCCTGGTCGCGGGCTTCGGCGGGCCGTTCTTCTTCATCCCGATGATCACCCGCATGCAGACCGTGTTCCATGGCGCCGAGATCGCCCGCGTGTTCCGCCTGCGGCTGGCGGTCATGGCGGGCTCGATGCTTCTGTTCAACGTGGCAGCGACGCCGCTGTTCGACCTGATCGGCCCGACCCACACGGAATTCTATTTCGGCCTGCTCCTGCTGGCGCTCGGCATCGCCGGGTGGTTCCACTACCGCAAGGTCGAGGACCGTGAGGCCGCGGGCGCCGCGGCGTCAGTCGAGCAGCGGCACGTGCCGTGAGCAGTCGCGCGGCAGGGCGCCGGTGAGGCGCGGGTCGGGGAACACCTCGACCTGGAAGGCAAAGGGCACGAAGCCCGATCGCCGGTAGAAATCGAGCGCCGCCGGATGATCGAGGGTGCAGGTATGCACCCAGAACCGCCGGATGGGCCGCGCCCAGGCCCGCGCGATCGCCTCGTTCATCAGCGCGCGCCCGACGCCCGTCCCCACCAGACCCGGCGCCACGCCGAAAAAGGCCAGCTCGCATTCGCCCGGCTGGCTGAAGTCCAGCTCCAGTATCCCGGCATCCTGCCCGTCCCGGCGCAGCGCGAAGAACTCCACCTGCGGATTGTCGACGATCGCCCGCAGCTTCTCGTCCGCCATGACCAGCCGCGAGAACCACAGCCACTCCGTCCCCACCGCCCGATAGAGCTTGCGATAGGCGGCGATCGACCGCTCCAGCGGCTGGAGCGTCACGCCCGCCGGAAACGGCTGCGCCGGTCGCGCAGGCGGACGGTTCAGCATTTCGAGGCTGGTCACGACGGCAGCGACGTGTCCCGGCGGGACGGCGGAATAGCCGGACGATAGGACGGGGCTGGTTGGGTTCATGCTGGCGTCATTAGCCGATCTCCATGGCCGTCGTCTCGACCGGAGCGCGTAGCGCGAAGTGGAGAGACCTTTTTTCCATCTCAAGCCGTCAAATCGTGGGAAAAAGGTCTCTCCACTACGCCTCGCTGCGCGAGGCTCCGGTCGAGACGACAGCGGTGTTTATCCCCGAATATCCCCTTGCGGGGAACACCGTGTATCGATAACGTCCCTTAGATACACGGCGTTACCCAGAAGGAGACTTCCCGTGGCCAAGCCATTCCCTACCGACAATCCGTTCCTCCGCGGCTACTTCGCGCCGGTCAACACCGAGGCCGATGCCGGGCATCTCCAGATCACCGGCGAGATGCCGAAGGAACTGTGCGGCACGCTCTATCGCAACGGGCCGAACCCGCAGTTCGCGCCGCGCGGGCCCTATCACTGGTTCGGCGGCGACGGCATGATCCACGCCTTCCACATCGAGAACGGCAACGTCTCCTACAAGAACCGCTGGGTGCGGACGCCCAAGTGGAAGATCGAGAACGAGGAGGGCGAGGGCCTCTCCGGCACGTTCGGCAATCCGCGCTACACCGACCCGCGGGTGTTTGCGCTCAACTCGACCATCGCCAACACCAACATCGTCTGGCATGGCGGCAAATTGCTGGCGCTCGAAGAGGCGCATGCGCCCTTCTCGCTCGACCCCAAGAGCCTGATGCCGGTCGGCCCCAAGGACGGCGGATACGAGACGTTCGGCGACAAGCTGATCGGCCCCTTCACCGCCCATCCCAAGTTCGACCCCGAAACCGGCGAGATGATCTTCTTCGGCTATTCGGCGACGGGGCGCTTCACCAAGGAAATCAGCATCCAGACCGTGACCGAGGACGGCACCGTCACGCGCGCGGAGATGCTCGAAGGCCCCTTCCCGTCGATGATCCACGACTTCGCCGTGACGAAGAACTGGATCGTCGTGCCGGTCTTCCCGCTCACCTCGTCGATGGAGCGCGCGATGGGCGGGCTGCCGCCCTTCGCCTGGGAGCCCGACAAGGGCACGCACATCGCCTTCATTCCGCGCAAGGGAACCGTGGCCGACGTGAAGTGGGTGACGGCGCCGCCGTCCTATGTGTTCCACCCGATGAACCATTTCGAGACGCCGGACGGCAAGGTCGTGATCGACGTCATGAAGTACGACGTGGCGCCCCTCTTCCCGCTGCCCGACGGTTCGCCCTCGACCCAGGAGCCGCCGGCGGCGCGCCTGTTCCGCTGGACCTTCGACCTCGGCGGTCCGGGCAATACCTTCCGCGAGGAGCAGCTCGACGACCGCGCCGGCGAGTTCCCGCGCTTCGACGAGCGCTTCTGCATGAGCGACTACCGCCACGGCTGGATCGTGTCGGGCAACATCGCCCATGCCGGTGTCCGCCGCGGCGAGGGCATCACCCACTACGACCTGAAGAAGGGCAGCAACGCGACCTGGAAGTCGGGCGAGGACGACCGCTTCGGCGAGCCGGTGTTCGTGCCGCGCCATGAAAAGGCCGCCGAGGGCGACGGCTGGGTGCTGGCGACGATCTTCCGCTCGGCCGAGGGCCGCAGCGACCTCGCGGTGTTCGAAGCGACCGACATCGCCAAAGGGCCGGTGGCGCTGGCCCATCTCAGCAGCCGGGTTCCGGCGGGCTTCCACGGCAACTGGCGCCCCGGTACGCTGTGAGGATGATCACCGTCCATCATCTGAACAATTCCCGCTCGCAGCGCATCCTCTGGATGCTCGAGGAGCTCGGCCTGCCCTACGAGGTCAAGCGCTACCAGCGCAAACCCTCGATGCAGGCACCCGACGAGCTGCGCAACGTGCATCCGCTGGGCAAGTCGCCGGTCATCACCGACGGCGACAAGGTCCTGGCCGAGTCGGGCGCCATCCTCGAATACCTGTCGGAGACCTATGGCGGCGGCCGCTTCACCCCCGCCCCCGGCACGCCCGAGCGGCTGAACTACACCTATTTCATGCACTACGCGGAGGGCTCGCTGATGCCGCTCCTGTTCATGAAGCTGGTGTTCGGTCTCCTGCCCGCGCGTGTGCCCTTCCTGATGCGGCCGGTGGCGCGCGCCATCGCGGGCGGCGCCGACAAGACGCTGCTGATGCCGCAGCTCGGCAACCACTTCATGTTCCTCGAAGGCGAACTGATGCGCCGCGAGTGGTTCGCCGGCCCGGACTTCACCGCGGCCGACATCCAGATGAGCTTCCCGCTGGAGGCCGCCGCGTCACGCTCGCCGGTGATCAACAAGATGCCGAAGCTCAAGGGCTTCCTCGACCGGATCCATGCCCGCCCCGCCTACAAGCGGGCGCTGGAAAAGGGCGGCGCCTACGAGCTGGCGAAGTAGCGAAAAAGACCATGGCCGTGCTAGGCCCGTAACCGACACAACGAAACGACGAATCCAAGGAGCGAAACGATGTCCCTTCCCGCCCTGCTGCGCGACAACCTCTCGATCCCCGTGGTGGGCGCGCCGCTGTTCATCGTTTCCAATCCCGACCTGGTCATCGAGCAGTGCAAGGCGGGCGTCGTCGGCTCCTTCCCGGCCCTCAACGCGCGGCCGAAGGAGATGCTGGAGGAGTGGTTGAAGCGCATCACCGGCGAGCTGGCCGACTACAAGGCCAAGCATCCAGACAAGAAGGTGGCCCCCTTCGCGGTCAACCAGATCGTGCACTCCTCGAACGACCGCCTGCAGCACGACATCGACATGTGCGAGAAGTACAAGGTTCCGATCCAGATCACCTCGCTGCGCGCGCCCGACGAGGTCGTCGTCTCGGCGCATCGCTACGGCTGCCTGGTGTTCCATGACGTGACCAACGTCACGCACGCCAAGCGCGCGCTGAAGGCCGGAGTCGACGGCCTCATCCTGGTCTGCGCCGGCGCCGGCGGCCATGCCGGCCGCCTCTCGCCCTTCGCGCTGGTGCCGGAAGTGCGCCAGTTCTACGACGGCACGATCCTGCTCTCGGGCTCGATCTCCAACGGCGCCTCGGTGCTGGCCGCGCAGGCGCTGGGCGCCGACCTCGCCTATCTCGGCACGCGCTTCACCGCGAGCAAGGAAGGCAACGCCACCGACGCCAACAAGCAGTGCATCATCGACTCGACCGGCGAGGAGATCGTCTATACCAACCTCTTCACCGGCGTGCACGGCAACTACATGAAGCGCAGCATCGCGGCCGCCGGCCTCGATCCCGACGCGCTGCCGGAAGCCGACAAGAGCAAGATGAACTTCGGCTCGGGCGGCAACATGAAGGTCAAGGCCTGGCGCGACATCTGGGGCGCCGGCCAGGGCGTCGGCCAGATCCACGACGCGCCGCCGGCGGCCGAGATCGTGGCCCGCCTCAAGGCCGAGTACGACGCCGCGCGCGCCGCCCTGTTCGCCGGGGAGACCGTGCCGACGCGCCTCAAGCAGGCCGCCGAGTAAACCGGCCGGCGCGGCCCCGGATGAGCGCGTCCCTACCCCGCCTCGCCCTGCTGGCGCTGGTCCTCGCTCCCGGCGCTGCCACGGCGCAGACCGGCATCGAGGGGCGCTTCAACGATTTGCAGCGCTCGATCTCCGCTCTCTCGAGCCAGATCGAGCAGCTCAAGGTCCAGGAGCGCCAACTCGAACAGCAGCTCACGAAGATGCAGACGAGCTTCGAGCAACGCATCGAGCGGCTGGAAAAGCGGCCCGCCTCCAAGCCCACGCCGAGGACGGGCCGCTAGACTCACTGAGTGCGTGGCCTTGCACGCTCTCGTCAGCCGCCTCGGTCCGCGGCGAGATTGGCCGGTCTCATCGCAAGAAATGCCGCCAGTGCCACCAGCATCAGCACGCCCACCACGAGGAAGGCGAGGCCCCAGGCCATCGGCGACATGCCGCCGGCGAGATCGAGCGTCCAACCCACCACCAGCGGCCCGACGAAGCCGCCCGCATAGCCCAGGGTCGAATGCACCGCGAGCGTGGCGCCGCGCCGTGCGGGCTCGGCGTTGCCGGCCGCGCCCGCCGTGACCGACGAGGAATCGAGCCACACCACGACGCCGTAGGCGATCACCAGGAACACCGCCAGCCAGTAGCTGGTCGATCCTGCAAAGCCCACGATCGCGGCGAAGCCGATCGACAGGATCATCGCCGTGGCGACGAGCCGGCGGCGGCCGAAGCGGATCGAGGCCTCGTTGCCCAGTACGCTGGCGGACGTCCCCAGCAGCGCCATCACGGTGACCACCAGCGCCGGCGACAGCGTGCCTTCGGTGACACCGGTGCTGCCCGCGACGAAGGCGAGGAAGGCGACGCCCCAGCCGCGGAGCGCGCTCATCTCCAGCGTATGGACGCAGTAGACGACCGAATAGGCGAAGGCCGAGGTATTGCGGACGACCGGCCTGAAATCGAACAGCGCCCCCTGCGCCTTGGTGCGCGGGGCCGGCGGCTTCGGCGCCACCGACAGCGCCACCATCGTCCAGGCGATCGCGGCGGTGACGGCGGAGAAGACGAAGGTCCAGCGCCAGCCGACCTGGTCGGCCAGCACGTCGCCCAGCAGGTAGGAGACCGCACCGGAAATGCCGATGCTGGCCGCATGGCCGGTGACGGCGCGCGACATGAGTTTGGAATCGACCTGATCGGCCAGCAGCTTGAGGCCGGTCATGTATGTGCCCGCCCAGCCGATGCCGGCCAAGGCGCGCGTGGCCATGGCCGACCAGAAGCCGTCGGCGAACAGGCCGAACATCAGGTGACCGGCGACCGTACAGGCGACGCCGAACAGATAGACCCTCTTGCCGTCGATCTTGTCGGTGAGCGTGACCAGCACCGGCACCGCCACCATGTAGGCACCGAAGAAGATCGCGGTGATCCAGCCCGCCTCGCTGTTCGACAGGCTCCAGCGCTGCATCATCTGCGGCAGCAGCGCGGGCCAGAAGCCGGCGCCGATCTGCACGAAAATCTGCGCCGCGCAGACGATCGCGACGAGGCGCGGGCCGGACATCGTCCTGGTCGGCCCCTCAGTCGGCATGGCTCGCCGTCGGTTGCGGCACCGGGATCATCCAGAGCGCCGCGAAGGCCGTGAGGCAGAGGGCGGAGGAGATGACCAGGACGCCGGCGCCCAGCCGGTCGATCAGAACGGCGAACACGAAGGGCGCCCCGGCCGAGAGGAAGCGCGACGGGGCGCCGAGCAGCCCCAGGCGATAGCCGTAGCTCTTGGGGCCATAGAGCGCCAAGGGCACCGTGCCGCGCGCGATGGTGATCACGCCGTTGCCCATCCCGTGCAGCACCGCGAAGACGCTGGCCATCAGGCCACCGCCAAACCCGAGCAGAAGGACGGTGCCCACGGGATGCGTCGTGGTGGCGAGGCGGCCCGAGGTCAGTGGATGCAGGTGGCGCAGCGGCCCGGCCTCGAGCATGCGCGCCGCCACCTGGGCCGGCCCGATCAGCGCGCCGGCCGCAATCGCCTGCGTGGGCGTGGCGCCGGCCGCTTCCATGATGCGCGGAAAGTGCGCCGCCATCCCCGAAGAGACGATCCACGCGCCCGAGAAGGCGATCGCCAGCAGCACCATCGTGCGGTCGAACGGCACCGGCTCGTCGACCGCCTTCAGGGTGGCCGCGAGATCGGTCGGGCGTGGCAGCAGCAGGGAGTTGCAGGGAAGGCCGATCACGATATGCGCGGCCGCCCACAACAGGCAGGTCTCGCGCCAGCCGATTCCGGCGGCCCCCCAGGCGGTGAGCGGCCAGGCGACGGTGCTGGCGAAGCCTGCCAGCAGGGTGATGCCGGTGATCGCACCGCGCGCCTCCTTGCCGTAGAGCCGTCCCAGCGCGCCGAAGGCGGCGTCGTACAGGCCGAGCCCCATGCCGATACCCAGCAGGGTCCAGGCCGCGGCGAAGGGCAGGAACGACTGCGCCTGCGACAGCAGCACCAATGCCGCGGCGAACAGCAGGCTCGACGCCGACAGCACGCCGTTGCCGCCGGCGCGATCGATCACCCGCCCGACCTTCGGCCCGATCATCGCGGAGATGATCAGGGCCGCGGAGAAGGTGCCGAAGAACAGGTCGGTCGAGATGCCGATGTCTCGCGACATCTCGTCCGCCAACACCGCCGGCAGGTAGTAGGTCGAGCCCCAGGCCAGGGTCTGCGCCGTCCCCAGGACGATGATCGTCGAAAGCCGGCGGCGATCCATCACGAGGCTTTGGGCCCGGCGCAGCAGCCGGTGGCAGCAGGCACCGCATTGGGGGGCGCGCAGCAACCCGCTGCCGTCTCCACAGACGTGGCCGATGCGGGCGCGCCGTTGCAGACACCAGTCTCGGGCAGCACCAGCTCCACCCGGCGAGCGGAGTCGTGGTCGCCCGCCAGCTCGGCGGCGATCGAACGGACCTGCTCGTAGCCCGTCATCATCAGGAACGTCGGCGCGCGGCCGTACGACTTCATGCCGGCGAAGTAGAAGCCCGCCTCGGGCTGCGCCAGCTCGCGCGCGCCATGCGGGCGCACCGAGCCGCAGCTGTGCTCATTGGGATCGATCAGCGGCGCCAGCGCCGGCGGGCATTCCAGCGCCGGATCGAGCGACAGCCGGATTTCGCGCAGGAAGTCGACGTCGGGCCGGAAGCCGGTCGAGACGACCAACTCGTCGACCGCGACGTGGCGGCCGGGGCATCCCGCGCCTGAAACGACGATCCGGTCGCCGTCGCGTGCGATGCGGTTCACGCGGAAGCCGCTCTCGATCGTGAGGCCGCCGCTCGCCACCAATCCGGCGAACGCTGTACCCAGCGCGCCACGTGCCGAGAGCTGGTCGGCAGCGCCGCCGCCGAACGACTTCTCCGGACTCTCGCCGCGGAGCAGCCAGACGATCTGGGTGGCGGGCTCCTGCTCCTTCAGCTTCGCGAGGTCGAGCAAGGTCCCGACGGCGGAATGGCCGGCGCCCAGCACGGCCACGCAGCGGCCGGCATAGCGCGGCCGGTCGCGGCTCAGCACGTCGGGCATGCCGTAGGCGATGCGGTCACGCGCCTCGCGCTCACCCAGCGCGGGCAGGCCGTTGGCGCCCGCCGGATTGGGCGAGAACCAGGTGCCCGTGGCATCGATGACGGCGTCTGCGCGCAGCACCTCCGGTCCCTTGCCGTTCTGGTAACGGATCTCGAAGGGCGCGGCGTCGCGGCCGCGTGTCTTCACCTTGTCGAAGCCCACGCGGCCGATCGCCGTCACCAGGCTCTGGGTCCGGATGTGGTCCTTGAGCGGCGTGCGGGTGGCCAGCGGCTCGAGATACTGCTCCACCAGCTCGGCGCCGGTCGGATAGTGGTCGGGCTGCGGCCGGTTCCAGCCCGCTTCGGAGAGCAGCCGGTCGGCGGCCTTGTCGATATTGTATTCCCAGGGCGAGAACATGCGGACGTGGCTCCACTGGCGCACCGCATGGCCGACCGTCGGACCGGCCTCGATCACGACGGGCTCCAGCCCGCGCTCCAGCAGATGCGACGCCGCGGCGAGGCCTACGGGACCGGCGCCGATCACGGCGACCTTCTTCTTCGGAGGGGTGATTGAATCAGGCATGATAACTCTCCTATCCTTCTAGAATATTGGAAAGATCAGACGCAACAAAATCGTCATTTAGGCGACGCATGTCTTCCCTGCGGCCGGGTGGACGCCGTCGGCGCAGCATTCCTCGGCCAGGTAGGCGAGGAGTTCGTGCATCAGCTCGTAATTGGCGTGGCAGACGAGGGTGGCGCCTTCCCTCACCTGCGTGACGAGACCGACGATCACCAGCGACTTGATGTGATGCGACAGGGTCGAGGCCGCGACGTCGAGCTTGGTCTGCAGGCGCCCGACCGGCATGCCTTCGGCACCGGCACGCACCAGGGCGCGATAAATCTTCAGCCGGGTTGGATTGCCCAGTGCTTCGAGGCGGGCGGCGGCATCGTCGAGCTTCATGAGTGGAACATAGGGCGTCGTTGGCGCGAGTCAACCGTATTTCCAGAAATATAGAAATAACACTGCCTTCCGGAGGGACCTCATCCTGCCGTCGCGGGTGTCGGGTCGTGCCGGTGCGGATCGATGTCTTCGAGGAAGCGCTCCAGCGTCGCGAGGCTCGTCTCGTATCCGTTCCGGCGGGCATGATCGGCGAACCGGTGCGGGTCGACGTGGATTTCGTGGATGGCGTGGCCCGCGTGGCGCTCCTCGGCGGTACGCCTTCGGTGCAGTTCCACCCATGCATGGTGCGTGGCCGGAGCCTCGCGGACGAGTTCCCGAAGGGCATCGTAATCATGCGAGGCCACGAGCGGGACGCGGAACACGACTGTCGTCATGGAGCCTCCATGAGGGCAAGCGATGGCGATGATCCGTATGACAGCCGATCGCGCGGCAGACGTCGTTGATCCAGATCAGACCACCAGGCTTGCCAGCGCCGCGAGCCCTTCGGGCGGGCTCGCCTGCCACGGGAGCATGTAGAGCCGCCGGGCGAGGCCCTGCTGGACCCTCGCGATCTGTGCGCGCTCGCCGCGCAGACGCCTGACGAGCAGCGGATCGTGCGTGCCGCTTCCGACCAGGCTTCGATTGATGACCCATGCGTAGGGCTCGATGTGCGCCCGACGCAGATCCTCCTGCAGCGCGGCCGCCTCCGATACCGGCGTGGTTTCCGGGAGCGAAACCAGGATGATGCGCGAGTAGTTGGGATCCTGCAGCCGCATGAGCGGCGTCACGACCCGGCCCTGGGCGTGGGTGCCGATGTTCCGTGTCATTTCGCGATGGTAGGCGCCGGCGGCATCCATCAGCAGCAGCGTGTGGCCGGTCGGCGCGGTATCGAGCACGACAAAGGCGCTGCGGGCCTCCATCACGATGCGCGAGAAGGCGTGGAAGACAGCGACCTCCTCCGTACAGGGTGAGGCTAGGTCTTCGCGCAGCAAGGCCAGGCCCGCCTCGTCGAGATCCGCGGCGCGGGACGCCATGACCTTGGCAATGTAGCGCTGCGTTTCCTCGCGCGGATCGATACGGTCGACCCGGAGGCCGTCCATCGTCGCCCCGAGCGTCGACGCGACGTGGGCGGCGGGGTCGGTGGTGCTGAGGTGAACGCCGTGTCCCCGCTTCACCAGCCCCACCGCGAGCGCGGCGGCGATGGTGGTCTTCCCGACGCCGCCCTTGCCCATGACCATGATCAGCCCGCGGCCCGCCGATGCGAGGTCTTCGACCAGCCGACCCAACCCGGGAATCGCGGGCGCCGCCGGCGAGTCGTCCGCCGCAGCATCGACGGGGCGTTCCGGCTCGCCGCCCAGCACCTGTCGCAGCGCGTCCAGTCCGACCATGTCGAAGGACCGCAGCGGGATCCGGTCCTGCGGCAGCGTTTGCAGGGACTCCGGCAGATCGTCGAGGACCTGGCGGCCGAGTGCCTCGATCGACCGGGCCACCGCATCGCCGGGATCGGTCGCCGCGAAGACGCCGTTGATCGCCAGGTACTGGTTGGCAAGCCCAAGCGCCCGAAGCTCGGCGCTGGTTCGCGCGGCCTCGCGCATGGCGCCGCGGTCGGGGCGACTGACCAGCACGATGGTCGTGCTCTGCGCGTCGCCCAAAGTCGCGAGCGCGGCCTGGAATCGCTCCTCCTGCATCTTGAGGCCGGAATGCGGGCCGAGGCACGAGGCACCGCGGTCGTTTCCCTTCAGGAACCCGGTCCAGGCCCGGGGCAGGCTGAGCAGGCGAAGCGTGTGGCCGGTGGGCGCGGTATCGAACACGACGTGATCGAACGTCTCGGCGCGAGTGGCCAGCAAGCCCACGAACTCGTCGAAGGCAGCGATCTCCGTCGTGCAGGCGCCGGAAAGCTGCTCGCGTACCGCCGCACGTTCGGCATCCTTGGCCTCCGGCCCGAGCTGTTCCAGGACGCGCTGCCGATAGGCCTCCGCCGCGACCTCGGGATCGATGTTCATCGCCGACAGGCCGGGGGCGCCGGGCACCGGCTGCGGGGCGTTCGACAGCCCCGTGGCGAACATCTCGTCCAGATTCGACGCCGGGTCGGTGCTGATCAGGAGAACCGATCTCCCACGATCGGCGAGCGCGAGGGCTGTGGCGCAGGCCAGCGTCGTCTTCCCGACACCGCCCTTGCCGGTGAAGAACAGGTGGCGCGTGGGCGCCCTGAGGAGTCCGAGCGGGATACTGGATGGCATGTCTTCACTCCGGGCATGGCAGCCTGCCGGTCGTGAAGAAGACACAACGCCAGCCGTCGCGCCTTGCGCCAGCGCAAGGCCGCGCCGATTCGATCGACTCAGGCCGCGCGCTCGACGGTCCGGATGTCGCCCGGGTGGGCCGGCAGCAGGAAGGTGATGATCCAGCAGGCCAGCAGCATCGCTGCCGAGCCGCCGAGGCAGAAGCCGATGCCGCCCCACTGGTAGAAGAGTCCGGAGAGGAGCGTTCCGGCGAGGCGGCCGCAGGCATTGGCGGCGTAGTAGAAGCCGACGTCCTCGGCTGCCTTCTCCGAACCCGCATAGGCCAGGATCAGATACGAGTGCAGGGACGAGTTGACGGCGAACGGCAGGGCGAAGATCGCCAGTCCCACGACGACGACGAGATCCGGGCGCAGGTCGAGCGGACCGTTCAACACGAGAGCGATCGCCAGCGGCACGGCAAGCAGGAGGCCCGCCCAGAGGCGCGCGCCCGGCACTTCACGGCTGAGCCCGTCCGCACTGCGCGGCACCAGTGCCGGTGCGATGGCCTGCAGCCCGCCATAGGCGATCGTCCAGGCGGCGAGGAACGCACCCACCTCCACGAACCGCCAGCCAGAGGCGTAGAGGAACACCGGCAGGCCGACGACGAACCAGATATCGCGCGCCCCGAACATGAAGACGCGCGCAGCCGCCAGCAGATTGACACCGGCCGACTTGGCGAACAGCTCGCGCATCGTCTTCGACGCCTTCGCCCTGCCCAGCTCGCGTGGCAGCAGCAGCAACCCGGCCAGGAGAACGAGGAGCAGCGCTCCTGCCATCAGCCAGAGCGCCGTGCGGAACCCGACTGCCTCGAGCAGCAGGCCGCCGACAAAGAAGCCCAGGCCCTTCATCGCGTTCTTCGAACCGGTGAACCAGGCCACCCACTTGAAGAGACGCCCGGCACCCTCGCCCGCCGTCGCCTTGATGGCCGACTTGGAGGCGGTCTTGGTGAAGTCCTTGGCGAGCCCGGCCAGGCCCTGCGCCACGACGACCCAGGCGACGGAGAGCACGGGGCTCCACGCCGGATCGAGTGCCGACAGCAGGAACAGGCTCGCGATCTGCAGCAGCTGGCCGGTCATCATCATGCGCGGGATGCCGAAGCGCGTAGCCAGCCAGCCACCAGCGAGATTGGCGACGATGCCGGCGAACTCGTAGAGCAGGAACAGGAAGGCGAGCGTGAACGGCGAGTAGCCGAGCCCGAAGAAGTGAAGCAGCACGAGCATGCGCAGCGCGCCGTCGACCAGGGTGAAGCCCCAGTACGACGCAGTGACGATCAGATAGTCGCGCGCCTTCGTGCCCATCAGGCGCCTGCTTCGATCACCCTGTTCGCCAGATCGACCATGCGGCACACATAGCCGACCTCGTTGTCGTACCAGGCATAGACCTTGAGCAGCGTGCCGTCGGTCACCATCGTGCTGGGGGCATCGACGATCGAGCTGCGCGTGTCGTCGCAATAATCCGCCGACACCAGGGGCCGCGTCTCGTAGCCCAGGATGCCGGCCAGCGACCCTTTGGCCGCGATCTGGAACAGCTCGTTGACCTCGGCTTCGTTGGTCGACCGCGCGAGTTCGAACACGCAGTCGGTGAGGCTGGCGTTGAGGACCGGCGCGCGGACGGCGTGGCCGTTCAGCTTCCCCTTGAGTTCGGGATAGATGACCGTGATCGCGGTAGCGCTGCCCGTCGTCGTCGGCTGCAGCGAGAGCATGGCCGAGCGCGCACGGCGAAGATCCTTGTGCGGCGCGTCGACGACGACGTTGGTGTTGGTCGGCGCATGGATCGTCGTGATCTGGCCGTGCCGGATGCCGATGGACTCGTGCACGACCTTGACCACGGGCGCCAGGCAGTTGGTGGTGCAGGAAGCCGCCGTCAGGAGGTGATGACGGGCGGGCTCGTAGAGATGGTCATTGACGCCGACCACAATGTTCAGCGCCCGCTCGTCCTTGACCGGCGCCGCGACAATGACCTTCTTCACGCCGCGATCGAAGTAGGCCTGCAGCTGCTCCGGCTTCAGGAACTTGCCGGTGCATTCGAGCACCATCTCGCAGCCGAGGTCGCCCCAGGCCACATCTCCCGGCGACGCGGCGGCGCTGAAGCCCAGATAGGTGCCACCGACCGCCAGGCCGCGCTCGCCGTCGACCTCGAAGGAGGTGTGCCAGCGGCCGTGCATGCTGTCGAATTCGAGGAGATGCGCGGTGGCTGCCGCACCGCCCTTGATCTCGTTGACGTGGAGCACCTCGAGGCGGTTGTCCCGCCGCGGATCGTCCAGCGGACGCTGCATCCCGCCGAACGCGGCCCGAAGGGCAAGGCGCCCCATGCGCCCCATGCCGTTGATTCCGACTTTCATCGTCCGCTCCGCCCGCTCACGCCGGTGCTTTGGCTGAGTCGCCGATCTCATCGAGACGTTTCTTGAGCGCCATACGGTCGAGCGACGCATAGGGAAGGTTGACGAAGATCTCGAGGCGCCGGCGGATCATCCCGTAGAGCTCGTTGATCATCGTGGCGCGCTCGACCTCCGACCCCATGAACTTGGCGGGATCGGGCAACGGCCAGGCGCCCGTCACGGGCCGCTCGCCGAAGTCGGGGCACTGCTGGCCCTGCAGCACGTCGCAGAGCGTGATGACGAAATCCATGCGCGGGGCGTCCGGTCCGGTGAACTCGTCCCAAGACTTGCTGCGCAACCGTTCGACGTCGTGACCGAGGGCGCGAAGCTTGGCGAGCACCTCGGGCATCGGCTGCGCCGCCGGCTCCGAGCCCGCGGAGTAGGCGTTGAACTTGCCCCTGCCGACCTGATCGAGGATCGCCTCGGCCATGAGCGAACGGGCGGAATTGTGCGTGCACAGGAACAGGACGTTGAAGGCGGGGGTCATGTGAACCTCGGGTTGATCCTCGGGGAGGAGTCGCGCCAGGTCGCCACAGAGGTCCGGTCGTCCGCCACAGCACGTCTCCGTCAGGAAGCTGAAGAGCGCGCGCAAACCGGCGAATCGGACCGCATAGATGATGTTGCGGCCCTGCCGGGTGGACTGGACGAGGCCGGACTGTTCGAGAGCGGCCAGATGGAACGACAGCGTCGAGGGCAGCTGCCCCAGCGCGCTGGCGATTTCGCCGGCCGCCATGCCGGAAGCACCCCTGGTCGCCAGAAGCCGCATCAGGTTGAGGCGGGTTTCCTGGGAAAGGGCACCGAATCCGACAGCAGCGTCCGACGCTTCCATTGTTCTCGAATAATCCAAAAATGTGACATACGTATTACTCGGGCGGCCGTCATGAGTCGATGGCCAGCCTCGGCAAATCGATCCGGAGACGACCCGCATGTCCCTATTTGAGCGTTACCTGACCCTGTGGGTCGCCCTGTGCATCGTCGTCGGAATCGCGCTGGGACACTTCTTTCCTGCCGTCTTCCACGCCATCGGTGCGGCGGAGGTGGCTCACGTCAATCTGCCGGTCGCGGCGCTGATCTGGCTGATGATCATCCCGATGCTGATCAAGGTCGACTTCGCTGCCATGGCCGAGGTGCGCACGCACTGGAGAGGCATCGGGGTGACGCTGTTCATCAACTGGGCGGTGAAGCCGTTCTCGATGGCCCTGCTGGGCTGGCTGTTCGTGGGCTATCTGTTCAGGCCCTGGCTGCCGGCCGACCAGATCGAGAGCTACATCGCCGGGCTCATCCTGCTGGCCGCGGCGCCCTGCACGGCGATGGTGTTCGTATGGAGCAACCTCTCGGACGGCGACCCCGACTTCACGCTCACGCAGGTGGCGCTGAACGACACGATCATGCTCGTGGCCTTTGCCCCCATCGTGGCGCTGCTGCTCGGTCTCTCCGCCATCATCGTGCCGTGGCCGACGCTGCTGCTGTCGGTTGTGCTGTACATCCTCGTGCCAGTCGCGCTCGGGCAGCTCGTGCGCCGTGCGGCACTGGCGAAGGGCGGTCAGGCGGGTCTCGACCGTCTTCTGGCGCGCCTGCAGCCGCTGTCACTGGTCGCCCTGCTGGCCACGCTCGTCCTGCTGTTTGGCTTCCAGGGCGAGCAGATCATCGCGCAGCCGCTGATCATCGCCCTCCTGGCCGTGCCGATCCTGATCCAGGTCTACTTCAACTCGGGGCTCGCCTATCTTCTGAACCGGGCGGCCGGCGAACAGCATTGCGTGGCCGCCCCCTCGGCGCTGATCGGCGCCAGCAACTTCTTCGAACTGGCGGTCGCGGCCGCCATCAGCATCTTCGGCTTCTCGTCAGGCGCGGCCCTGGCCACCGTGGTCGGCGTGCTCATCGAGGTGCCGGTCATGCTTTCGGTGGTGAAGATCGTGAATGCGAGCAAAGGCTGGTACGACAGGGGCCAGGCCGTCTCCCGCGGCGGCGGCGCGCGCCTCTGACTTCCCTTGAGTGTCGCGTCGACTTTGCCTCCTTCGAGGGCGGTGATAGCATCGTTCGACTGATGACCATCGTGGGGAAGCCTTCGCCGGCATGTTTCGTGGCTTCTGCTTTTCCTAGGGCCTTGCGCCGCGCGACTCTTGCAATCGCTCTGCTGCTGCTGGGTCTGTCGCCTGCGCAGGCCCAGAACGCGCAGACGCAAGGCGGCGTCTTCCGGTACAAATGGTCGGGTCCCGTTCCCCCGGACGCCATCACGACCACGGATGTCCAGAACGCCCTCGTCTGGACACGCCACTTCGGTGCCATGGTGGATGGCGATGCAGGTCCGTACACTCGGCGGACGATTTCGGGTTGGCAGACCTCGAAGGGCCTTCAGGCCACCGGAACGCTGACCACCTCACAGGCAATGGATCTGGTCACGGAAGGCCTGAAAGCCCGGGATTCGCATGGCTGGGCCTTGCTGGTCGACGAGGCCGTTGGCTTCTCGGTGGGCATCCCGACGAAGTTCTCCACACCGCGGCCGCCCACCCGTTCCGATGGCGATTGGTGGTACGAGGCGTCAGGCGCCTTCGGCCACACCGTAACGGTCATCCCCCGCAAGGCAGCATGCGCGTCGATGGACGACATGTTCAACGCCCTGCTGTCCAGTCCGGCACCCGATCGGGAGGTCACCTTCCAGGCGCGCAAGGATGACTGGTTCGTGATCGCCGGCCGGCGCGGCGAGCACCGCTTCTACACCCGCGCCCAGTGCCGCGATCAGGCGATCGTCAGGGTCATCCTGAGTGTGCATGCCTCGCAAGCCGAGGCTCTCGGCTTCATGTTCGTGGCCGTTGCCAACAGTCTTTCCCTGAAGCCGACCCTCAATGGCCAGGCGCAGCCCTCCCCGCGGATCGTCTTCCCGCCGGCTCCTCCCGGCTACGCCTCAGCATCGCCCGGGCCGTCGCCACCGCCGCCATTGACGCCGCAGGTCCCCGAGCCTGAGCCGGCACCGACGCGCGCGCCCGCCGTTGCGGTCGACAAGGCCGGCAAGACCGCCGCGATCCGACTGACGCTGTTCGACGGAACCGAATTGAAGCCGCGCGAAGTCTTCGAGCGCGCGTCCGGGACGGTATACGTCGTGCGCACCGGGCAGAAACAGGGCTCGGCCGTGGCCATCAGCGACCGGGAAGTCGTGACGAACTGCCATGTTCTGGACTCGAACGTGCGCGCGGTCCTGGAGCGGGACGGCCGAAAGCAGAACGCCTCGCTTACCTCGGCGAACCCGAAGGCCGATCGCTGCATCCTCACCAGCGAAGCGCCCCTTCCCCAATGGGTCAGGGTTCGTCCCTATGCGGACATCAAGGTCGGCGAGCCAGCCTTCTCAATTGGCGCGCCCCAAGGCCTGGAACTGACCATTGCCGAAGGCATCGTCTCGGCCAAGCGGGTGATCGACGGCGAACGCCTGCTGCAGACCTCCGCCCCCATCTCGCGCGGATCCTCCGGCGGCGGCCTGTTCGATGCGCAGGGCCAGCTCCTGGGGGTCACGACCTGGATGCGCAAGGATGCCCAGAATCTGAACTTTGCCATCGCGGCCGAGGCGTTCGCCAAATAGGCGATACCTCTGGTATGCTGCTGGAAAAGCAGGAGTCGGGGCCGATAAACGAAACAAACGAAATAAACGAAACAAATGAAGTGATTGTCGCACCCCCCTGGATCCTGTGCCGTGGCGAGCGCTGGCGCAACAATGTTGCTCTCCGGTGCTTCTGAAAGACCTGTTCCAACAGCCTGCTAGCGCCCCTGCAACGCTGCCGCGGTCTTCTCCTCGTTTTCGACATAGCCCCGGATCGCATCGTCTCCGCTCAGCGCGCGATCGGGTTCGCGTCCGTCGCCGTGGGCGATGAGCTGCAGGCAGAACCAGCCGAGTCCGGCCTTCGGCGGGACGATGCGCTCCTCGTAGGCTTCGGCCCGATCGGTCTCACCGTTCAGAAGCCGATTCGGCAGGTCGGTGTCGACGCACATCGGCCGGCCGAGGCCGATCATGTCGCACGCCCCCTCGTCCAGCGCCGCCTCCATCGCGGCGAGCGAGCGGAAGCCGCCGGTGAGCATGACCGGCACCGTCGCCGCCTGCTTGATCAGGCGCGCATAGTCGAGGAAGTAGGCCTCGCGCCGCACCGTGCTTTCCTTCGCGCCGCTGCCCATCATCGCGGGCTTCTCGTAGTTGCCGCCGGAGATCTCGATCAGGTCGACCGAGGCCTCGCCCAGCCACTTCACGACCATCAGGCACTCTTCGTTGGAGAAGCCGCCCTGCTGGAAGTCCGAGGAGTTGAGCTTCACCGAGATACAAAAGTCCGGCGCCGTCGCCATTCGTACCGCGCGCACGACCTCGAGCAACAGCGAGGCGCGCGCAGCGATATCGCCGCCCCAGCGATCGTCGCGCCGGTTGACCAGTGGAGTCAGGAACTGGCTGAGCAGGTAGCCGTGCGCGGCATGGACCTGAACGCCGGTGAAGCCCGCCTCGCGGGCGGTTCGCGCGACCTCGGCGAAGCGGCGCGGCAGGTCGGCCACCTCGTCGGCCGTCAGGGCGCGCGGGTGGGCGAAGGCGCTCTCGGGCAGCGCCAGCGGCACCGCCGAGGGGGCTACCGGTTGCTCGCAGACGCGGCGGGGCGTCTGGCGGCCGGGATGATTGATCTGCATCCAGAGCTGCGTGCCGTTGGCCGTGCCCGCCTGTGCGTAGGCACGCAACGCGTCGAGCCCGCCATTGCCGTCGATCACCACGTTGCCCGGCCGTTCGAGATAGCGCCGGTCGATCTGCACGTTGCCGGTGACGACCACGGCCGCCCCTCCCGCCGCCCATCGACCGTAAAGACGGACATGACGTTCGGTGGCGCGATTCATCGGATCAGCCAGCCCCTCGGTCAGCGGCGCCTTGCCGATGCGGTTCTTGAGGACGATGCCGTTGGGCAGGGTGAGCGGCTGGGCAGTGTGGAAGGGTTTCATGGCCCCGACTTTGCCAAACCATCACGTCCCTCGCGAGCTTGTCGCAGCGCTAATCGACAAATCTCTTCTAATTTTTGGCGAAGTATTAAGATGCCCCACCCTCAACTCGGAGGAGCAACGATGTTTCGGCCAGTGCAATCCACCAGCGTGCCAAATACCAACGGCACGTGGTTCTCTCAGATGGCCGATGAGTCGGGAATTATCATCTCAATTCGCGGCATTGGCCGAGAAGATCAATCTACCATGGCCTACCAGGATTCCCGCATCGCGTTGGAAGTGGCATTCTCGATCTACCGCAACAGCCGGCAGGAAAAGCAACAGCGCGCCCCGCCGATAGATTGGTCCGTCTATATCGACAGCGCCTTTTCAAGCTACCTCGCATCGCATCCGGATATCGATGAACGCGTCTTCCTCAAGACCGTGGGAATGAACATTGCGGAATGCCTGTTCAAGTGGCCGATCAGCGCAGGCTGGAATCCCTTTCAGGCGGAAACGATAGAGATAATCGAGAAGATTCGAGACGACGAGATCGCCAGATCGAGGATTATCAGTCTTCCTCCTGAGTGGAGGATCGGCGAGCCGGGACGACAGGTCTGACTCAAGAACCCTTTGTGCGCTTCCGGGACCCTCTGGACACCTCAAAAGGGTCCCTCGCCTCATCGCGACCGGCAGGCTAGAAACGCTGCCACATGATCCGCCGCCTCTACGACTGGGTGATCCGCCTCGCCCAACACAAGAACGCCATCCCCGCCATGGGCGTGGTCTCCTTCATGGAGAGCTCGTTCTTCCCCATCCCGCCGGACGTCATGCTGGTGCCGATGGTGCTGGCCAACCGGGACAAGGCGTTCAGGATCGCCCTGGTCTGCACCGTCTGCTCCGTGCTGGGCGGACTGTTCGGCTACGCCATCGGCTATTACTTCTTCGAGACGCTCGGCGCCTGGGTGGTGAAGACCTACGGGCTGCAGGCGGGGCTCGCCGCCTTCCGCGCCGGTTTCGACGAGTACGGGACCTGGATCATCCTGATCAAGGGCCTGACGCCGATCCCCTACAAGCTGGTGACAATCGCTTCAGGGGCCGCGCATTTCGACCTGTTCACTTTCGTGTGGGCGTCCATCTTGACGCGTGGCGTGCGCTTCTTCCTCGTGGCAGCCTTGCTCTGGAAGTTCGGCGAGCCGATCCGGGCCTTCATCGAGAAGCGCCTCACCCTGCTCACATGGATCTTCCTGTTCGCCCTGATCGGCGGCTTCGTCGTCGTCCGGTTCCTCTTCTAGGATCGTTCCATGGCTGCCACGCAGCGCCTTCCTCTCCCCAGCCAGCTTGGCCTCATCGCGCTGCTCGGCAGTGGTGTCATGATCGGGGGCGCCCTCTTCTTCCAGTACGCAATGGGCTTCCCGCCGTGCGAGATGTGCCACTGGCAACGCTGGCCGCACATCGTCGCCATGGTCGCGGGGCTCGCCGCCTTCGCCTCGTCGAGCCGTCCCCGGCTCGCCACCACGTTCGTGGTGATCGCCATCGCGGCCATCGCCGTCACTTCGGCGATCGGGATCTTCCATGCCGGCGTCGAGTATCGCTGGTGGGCGGGCCCGCAATCCTGCACCGGCACGGTGCCAACGGGCCTCTCGCCGGAGGAGCTGAAGAAGTACCTGTTCGGCGCCAAGATGGTCCGCTGCGACGCGATCGTATGGTCGCTGTTCGGGATCTCGATGGCCGGCTGGAACGCGATCCTGTCGGCGATCCTCGCGACCGGCCTCGCCTCTTTCCTGTCACGGATGGCCAGAACATGAAGACCGCCGACAACCGGAACCCCGGCGATCCCGACGCCCGCGAGGTGGTCGAGCGCACGATCCGCGTCGACCAGGCGGGCGAGTTCGGCGCCGTGCGCATCTACGAGGGCCAGCTGGCGGCGCTGCGCTGGAGCGGTCGCTCCAACAGCGAGACCGGCCGGCGCATCCAGCACATGGCGGCCCAGGAGCGCGAACACAACAAGGTATTCGACCGGCTGCTGGTCGAGCGCCGGGTGCGTCCGACAGTCCTGTCGCCGCTGTGGAGCGTCGCGGGCTTCGCGCTCGGCGCCGCCACCGCGCTGATGGGCGACAAGGCGGCGATGGCCTGCACCGTCGCCGTCGAGGAGACGATCGAGGAGCACTACGCCCACCAGGCCGCCAGGCTCGGCGACGACGAGGCGGCGCTGCGCACCACGGTCGAGAAGTTCCGCGACGAGGAGCTCGAGCATCGCGACACCGCACTGGCGGCCGGCGCCGAGCAGGCCCCCGCCTACGAGGCGCTGTCGGCCGTCATCAAGACCGGCTCGCGACTCGCGATCTGGCTGTCGACGCGGATCTAGCGCACCAAGGCTTTCGCAAACGAAAGCCCTAGCCCTGATCCAGCTCGGAATCCCAATAGAGAAAGTCGCGCCAGCTCTCGTGCAGGTAGCCCGGCGGGAACGCCCGACCGTGTTCCTGCAGCAGCTGCGTAGAGGGTTCGACCGGTGTACAACGCAGCATCAACCCGCTCTCCCGGAGCAGCATGTTGCCTTTCTGCAGGTTGCAGGGGCTGCAGGCGGTGACGACGTTCTGCCAGCTCGTGCGGCCGCCGCGCGACTTGGGGATCACGTGGTCGAAGGTGAGTTCGTTGGTCGCGAAGTCGCCGTTGCAATATTGGCAGGTGAAGCGGTCGCGCAGGAACACGTTGAAACGCGTGAAGGCCGGCCGGCGTGCCGCCGGCACATATTCCTTCAGCGCGATGACGCTGGGCAGCCTCATCTCGAAGGTCGGGCTGTGGATCGTGCGGTCGTATTCCGAGACGACGCTGACACGGTCCAGGAACACCGCCTTCACGGCATCCTGCCACGACCAGACGGAGAGGGGAAAATACGACAAGGGCCGAAAATCGGCGTTGAGCACCAGCGCGTGGCAGGACTCAAGGCCGGGCGCCACGGCTAGGCCCGCCGCCGCGGAGTGGGACTACTCGGAAAATCGATGCGGTCCAACATGCCGGCCATAGTGGCCGGACTCCCGAAGAAACACAATATGCGGGAGACACCGTCACCGACATGTCATGGGCACCCTGCTCCTACCGGCCGAGGCGCTCCCGTGCCCCGGCTTCCGAACCCAGGGTGGCGGCTGCTGTCACCAGTGCCACCACCGAGAGCACCATGACGGCGGCGTAGCCATCGGTGAGGTCATGCAGGACGCCGCCGATCCAGGCGCCCAGGAAGCCGCCAAGTCCCATGCCGATGGCGATGAGCCCGTAGATGCGGCCGAAATGGGCGCCGCGATAGCGCAGCGTCGCGAGCGTGGAGATCATCGGTCCGCGCGAGCCCATGCTGCCGCCGAACAGCAGCACGAAGGTCCACAGCCAGAAATCGTCACCCGGCCCGCGCACCAGCGCCAGCGCCCCGACACCGGCGATCGAGCAGGCATAGGCGAGGATGGCCGCCAGCCGGCGGCCGCCGCGATCGGCCAGCCACGAGAAGCCGATCATGCCGAGCGGCGTCAGGAAGCCCGCGACCGCCATGGCGCGCGCCGCATAGGGTCCCTCCATGCCGCGCTCCAGGAGATAGACCATGGTCTGTGGCATCAAGGCGAAGATGCCGATCGACGTCAGCGCGAACGACGAGGTCAGCGCCCAGAACGGCCAGTCGCGCAACGCCTCGCCGACCGTGACACCGGGCGCCGCGGTCTCGCGCAACCTGGCAAGGCCGGGCGCGCCGCGCTCGATCGTCTTCCACGGCAGCACGAGCAGAAGCGGAATGAAGATCGCGCTCACGCCGCAAAAGACGAGATAGGCGTGGCGCCAGCCCTCGGTATCAATCAGGTATTGCGCCGCCGGAAAGGTCGCCATCGCGCCGACTCCCGAGGCTGACCATGAGACGGCAAGCGGCACACCGAGCCGATTGGCCGGGAACCAACGGCCGATCAGCGACGAGGATAGAATCCCCGACAGAGAGGCCGCGCCGAACCCCATCATCAGTCCGAGCGACAGATAGAGATGCCAGAGATGGCTGGCCTGCGAGGCCACGGCGGTGCTTGTCGCCGCGGCGATCACGCCGACCACCGTCAGAGTGCGCAGGCCGAAACGATCGAGGATCCAGCCGGTGATCGGTGCGGCGGTCCCACCGACCAGCAGCGCGAAACTGTAGATCAGCGTGACCGACCCGCGATTGGCGTCGAAGGCGTGCTGCAGCGCCGGCACGAAGACGAGGAAGGTGTCGCTGATCGAGCGACTGGCCACGCCGAGCGCAAAACACAGCGCCACGAGCGCCCACGGCAAAGCCGATCCCATCGCTTCAACCTCGACGAGCGCGGCATCCGATGCAAGCCGATAGACGGACCGGCAGGCTTGCATTCTCCGCATGCGCGCGGCAGCTTCGGCGCCCGGCTTTCACAGCGCGAGATCACGGTGGACGACACACTCATCATCAAGGCCGGCTTCAACGGCCCGCGCCTCTCCGGCAATGGCGGCTATGTCTCCGGCCTGCTGGCCGATCGCTACACCAGCGCTTTCGGCGGGGACGGCGCCGTCGAGATCACGCTCCGCGCGCCGATACCCATCGAGACGTCGATGACCCTCGTACGCGAAGAGGCGGCGATGACAATGCGCGACGGCGACACGCTGATCTGCGAGGCACGCGCCGGTAAGGTCGACCATCTCGATCCGCCGAAGCCACCGTCGGACTGGAACGCCGTGCTGCAGCAGGACGCGGTCGGCGGCTGTGGCGAAGGCAGCGACTTCCAATGGTGCCTGGTCTGCGGTCGCAGCCGTGGCGTGGGAGACGGGCTGCGCGTGTTCGGCAGCCACTCAGGGAACGGCGCCTCGCTCTCGTGCTACGTGCCGCACGCCAACCATGCCGACAGCGACGGCCGCATCCGACCGGAGTTCCTGTGGGGCACGCTCGACTGTCCGGGCGCCTGGGCCGTCCAGGATCCCGAAGATATGCGCCCCGCCCTCACCGGCCGCATGACCGCGAAGGTGCTCGACCGCCCCAGAGTCGGCGAACGCTGCGCGGTCGTCGGCTGGCGCATCGGCGCCGAGGGCCGCAAGCTTTATTCGGGGACTGCCCTCTACACCGAGTCGGGCCGCCTCTGCGCGATCGCGCATTGCACCTGGATCGTATTGAAGGAGTAGCGGCGGCCGTCCGCAGCTCGCACGTGGACGAGCTGGCTCAGCGCTCGCGCACGAAGATCACCGCCGCCTCGTCGGCATAGGCCTGGCGCCAGCCCGGGAGGCGAGCGAGTAAACGATTGGCTGGCTGATCGGGCGGCATGAAGGTCCAGTCGATGCTGTTGCGCTGGAGCAACTGCTCCAGCGGCTCGCCGCCGCGAAGGCCGATCGTGTCCGCATAGCGCTTGATGAAGTCGCGGCCGTAGAGCTCGCCGCGGCCGTCGATGAAGGTCGGAACGCCGGCATGGATCAGATAGCCGCCGAACACATAGTGGTTCAGCACGCGGCCGCCGATCCCGGCCTGCTTCACATAGGCCATCGCGGTCGAGGGCATGGTCGAGAGCGGCGGCACGATGCCGCCATAGCGCACGAGGCCGAGCGCGATCAGTGCGCAGCAGCCGACGCCCACGACGGCGGCGGCGCGCCCGGCCGGCAGCGCCAGCGCGGCGGCCTGCCCGGAGAGCGAACCGTCGCGGCCGGCCGAAGGATCGG
>WOUR01000094.1 GCA_009772935.1 Rhodospirillaceae bacterium | reverse complement strand
CGCCCTCCGCAGCCGACCAGCGCATCAAGCGCCCGGGTGGGTCAGTTTTACTCCGGCGACTACCGCCAATGGTGGGTCAGAATTACCTCGGCGTTGACACATACGCGCCGGCTGCCGGATTTCTACTGGACGGGCGACGCTACGATCCCGGATGCAGCCCCGGCGCTTCCCGGCCGGTCGAGGACACGTATTCGGTGTAGCCACCGCCATACTGGTGGACGCCGTCGGGCGTCACTTCCAGCACCCGGTTCGAGAGCGCGGCGAGGAAATGGCGGTCGTGGCTCACGAACAGCATGGTGCCCTCGAAGTCGGCCAGCGCCGCGACCAGCATCTCCTTGGTGGCCATGTCGAGATGGTTGGTCGGCTCGTCTAGCACCAGGAAGTTGGGCGGGTCGAACAGCATCTTGGCCATCACCAGCCGCGCCTTCTCGCCGCCCGACAGCACGCGGCAGGGCTTCTCGACATCGTCGCCGGAGAAGCCGAAGCAGCCGGCCAGCGACTTCAGCGCGCCGGTGCCGGCCTGCGGGAACGAGGCATCGAGCGATTCGAAAATCGTGTCGTCGCCGTCCAGCAGGTCCATCGAATGCTGCGCGAAGTAGCCCATCTTGACGCTGGCGCCGACCGTCACGCTGCCCTCGTCCGGCTCGGTCGCCCCGGCCACCAGCTTCAGCAGCGTCGACTTGCCCGCGCCGTTGGCGCCCAGCACGCACCAGCGTTCCTGGCGGCGCAGCCGAAGGTTGAGGCCCGAATAGATCGGCTGCGTGCCGTAACCCTTGTGGACGCCGCGGAAGCTCACCACGTCCTCGCCGGAGCGCGGCGGCGCGCGGAACTCGAACCGCACCGACTGGCGGCGGCGCGGCGGCTCGACCTTCTCGATCTTGTCGAGCTTCTTCACCCGGCTCTGCACCTGGGCGGCATGGCTCGCGCGCGCCTTGAAGCGCTCGATGAACTTCATCTCCTTCGCGAGCATCGCCTGCTGGCGCTCGAACTGCGCCTGGCGCTGCTTCTCGGAGAGCGCGCGCTGGACCTCGTAGAAGTCGAAGTTGCCCGAATAGGTGGTGAGCGTGCCGCCATCGATCTCGATGATCTTGCCGACGATGCGGTTCATGAACTCGCGGTCGTGGCTGGTCATCAGCAGCGCGCCCTCGTAGTTCTTGAGGAAGTCCTCCAGCCAGATCAGGCTTTCGAGATCGAGATGGTTGGAGGGCTCGTCGAGCAGCATGCCGTCGGGTCGCATCAGCAGGATGCGCGCCAGCGCCACCCGCATCTTCCAGCCGCCCGACAGCAGGCCGACATCGCCGTCCATCCGCTCCTGGCTGAACGACAGCCCGGCCAGCACCTCGCGCGCCCGGGCGTCGAGCGCATAGCCGTCCAGCTCCTCGAAGCGCCCCTGCACCTCGCCATAGCGCTCGACCAGCGCGTCCATGTTGTCGGCCTGGTCCGGATCGGCCATCGCCGCCTCGAGCTGGGCGATCTCGACCGCCAGCGCGCTCACCGGCCCGACCCCGTCCATCACCGCCGCGATCGCGCTCATGCCTGACATCTCGCCGACGTCCTGGCTGAAATAGCCGATGGTCATGCCGGCATCGATCGTCACCTGGCCGTCATCGGGCTGTTCCTGGCCCGAGATCATGCGGAACAGCGTCGTCTTGCCGGCGCCGTTGGGCCCTACCAGCCCCGCCTTCTCCCCCTTCTGCAGGCCCATCGACGCGTCGATGAACAGGATCTGGTGGCCGTTCTGCTTGCTGATGTTGTCGAGGCGAATCATGGGGACCGGGGGTACGCGGGAGGGAGCCGGCGGTAGTATCGGCGGGAATGCCGTCGGTCCAGAGGGCGGTAGCGCGCAGAGTGCCGAGAACGTCCGGAATGCGCTGGAATCAGCCGCTCATCCACGCTACATGACCGTCTAGATGGTCAGGAGCACGTCATGGATGTTATCACGCTCGCAGAAGCCAAGGCCCATCTGAGCGAACTGGTCGACCGGGTCGAGGCCGGGGATTCGATTGACATCACCCGCCGGGGCAAGCCGGTCGCCCGGCTGACCGCGCCCGACAGGCTGCGCAAGCGGATCGACGCGGCGCTGCTGCAGGCCCTCACCGCGTCCTTGCCGCCGCAAGAGCAGGATGCCGCGACCCTCGTGTCGTCGATGCGGGAGGGCGACCGCTACTGATGCTCTATCTCGATACCTCGCTGATCGTCGCCGCGCTTTCCAACGAGGCAATGACCACGCAGTCGCAGGCCTGGCTGGCCCGGCAGGACCCTGCGCAGCTCCTCATCAGCGACTGGACTCTCACCGAGATGTCCTCCGCGATGGCCATCAAGGTGCGGACCGGACAGATCGATCTGGCCCAGCGGGCCATCGTGCTCGCCTTGTTCAACAAGCTCGTTGCGGAGAGCTTCGCCGTTCTGCCGGTCACGAGCGCGCATTTCCGGACGGCGGCGAAGTTCGTCGACCAGCAGGCGCTCGGCCTTCGCGCCGGCGATGCCCTGCACCTCGCGACGGCGTCGGAGCATGGCGCCACGGTGCATACGCTCGATCAGCGTCTCGCAGCGGCGGGCCCGGCTCTCGGTGTCCCCACGCAGCTGCTGCCTTAAGGGCTCTCTTAAGAGTTCGCCCACACCACCTCATCCTGAGCGACCGTCGTGTTGGTCAAGCGTTTGCCCATGGTTTTCTGTCCCTGAGGATGGCGTTGAGGATTGTCACGAGCTTGCGCATGCAGGCGACGATGGCGACCTTGGCGGGCTTCCCGGCGGCGCGCAGGCGGTGATAGGTCAGCGCCAAGGGCAGCTTGCGGCGGATGGAGACGAGGATGCTCATGTAGAGGGCGGCCCGCACGACGGGTC
>WOUR01000093.1 GCA_009772935.1 Rhodospirillaceae bacterium | reverse complement strand
CGCTCCGCCCACTCCCGCGCCCATAACCGCATTCCTTCCGTCTCCTCCGTTTCCCGTACCCGTGTCCGTGTCCGCGCCCTGTGCCGTTACTGTGTCCGCGCCGACTGGCCTTGTCTGCCACTGAAGCAGTACTCTCAGCCCCCTCGGTCGGACCAGTTCGCACACTCGGCAACGACGTCGCTTCCGGTGCCGCTTCCGTGCGCGGTGCCTACGCCGCCTCGGGTGCGCTCGTCGCCAGGTCCGCTTCGCTCGCCTTCGCGGAGTCCGCCTCTGCTTCGATCGCCCTTGCAGAGTCCGGCTCCGCTTCAGTCGCCTTCGGAGCTTCCACCTCGGCTTCGGGCTGCATCGTAGAGTCTGCGCCTGTCCAGCACGTGAGTTGCCCGTGGTGCTGCTGAGCGAGCTCGATTCTGCGGACGGCTGTATGACATTCTGCGGCGCGGACGCCGTCGCGTTGTCCACGTCTGCGACACGAGCAAGCGAACCGACATCCGGTATCGGTAGGAGACGTCCTACATTGGCGCTCCGTGCAGCGGTACCAGGAGCCGGCGCAGTGGCTGACGTGTTGACCGACGATGGCGGATGAGGGGCGGTGCCGAATGGGAGAGGCTGCGATCGAGCCAACAGTAGGCGTCCGGCGAGAGACCAGTCCGCGGCTCCTTCGATAGAGGTGTCGGCGACCTCCTCCTCCAACTGCGCTTCGGAGGTCAGGTCCACCTCTACTTCCGTGGTCACGCCGACTCGTTCTCGTCGGTTGGCACGGCGGTCATTGTCCTTATCGCGCTCTGTTTCGACGCCGTCACAAGATCGCGGACTCGACGCTGTCTCTGCTATTCCCTTCTCCTCCTTAGACAGCTTCGCAGCCGCGCTTCGTGAACGAGTACTTGAGCACTGCCGTCCAACAACCAGCTGCTGCGCGTCGTCGCGCATGGGCCCTGCGCGCTCGAGTTCCAGTGCTCGTTGTCCGCGGGCAGGAGCAATCTCGAGCTCCTGATCGGCAGCGCGAGCATCGGCTTCAGGCATCTTCTTCCAGTCGTCGCACTGTTCTAGTCCTGCCGAGCTGACTCGGATGCGAGTGGCTGCGAGTGCCTCTGCCGACTTCAGTTCCGCAACCTTGGCCGCTGCACGTGTCTGGCTTGTCGCGGACTGGGGTCGCTGTACTCCGCTGGCAGAGGCTCCTACTTCTTCAGGTGTTAAGAGCGACGATGACAGGCGACGCTTCTCGTCTCGCTGGATGCGCGCCTTCGGGGATCGTGGTTGCCGTTTAGTCGCTGCTCGTTCGGGCGCTTTCGGTTTCGTCGCGGACTCGTCGCTTCGTCGTTCGCCGATCTTCTTGCGTTTCACTACTGAATGGGGGTCTGCAGCATCAGGTGGCTCGCGGAAGTGCTCGCGGAAGTGCCGGTCGATCACTTGGACACTACACGAACTCTGCGTCGTTGCAGCTTCCTGCTGCGCTGTGCGGGCTGCTGCATCTGCGGCGCGTAGCCGTTCTTGCTGCGCAGCTGAGGCTTGCCGGTCCGCGAACTCTGTGAGATTGAGACCCTGTCCGCGAGCTCTGTCGCGTTCTCGGTCCGCGACTGCTTTCTCGAGCTGCTGATGTAGCACTTCCATCTGATGATCGAAGTGTTTGGGTTCGTCCTCGCGCTCGCGTTCGCTTGCGTGTCGTTCGTCCTCGCGCTCGCGTCCGCTTGCGAGTCGTTCGTCTTCTCGGAAGCGGTGCAAGACCTCTTCGAGCGATTCGACACGCGACGTAGTGGTTGTGCTGGTTTCGCGGATCCGCTGTGCATGTTGTAGCGCACGAGCCAGTTCGGGGCGCGTGACTGACACAGCGAGACCTACGCCGGGGCCGAACGATCCGAGGCGATCCTGCAACTCCTTCCTGTAGGCGGGGTCGTCGAATCGATCGTACTCGACGAGCAAACTCCGCGATGGCGTCTGCTTCATCATGTCGATGTAGGCTTCGTGCGACTTCCCTTCACGTCGACGTTTGCTCGGACTGCCTGCGAGGTCTTCGCCGTCTGGTTTGATTGCACGAATCGCCGATTGGAAGAGGCTGTCAGGTCGCGGGGGACTCCGCGGTGCACCACCGGGGGTCTCGCGGACTGGCTCCATCGGCGTCTCTCGAGGAGTCTCGCGCGGTATCGTTCGTGCCGACTCGCGTGCAGTTTCTCGGGTGTACTCGGTCGCTGGTTCGCGCAGATCCAGGAAGTGACGGATCTCGAACATCTCGGGCGTCAAGGCAGAGGCGAGTGCAGGTGGCGCCATGTGTACTCGAGGATGCGCTGCGTCGTACACCAACGTGTCGTCGTCGTCCTCCGGCGTGTCGAAGTCCAGGTAGATGAGTCCGAAGCGGGTCACCCACTCGCTGATCTCGGGGGACCATTCGTGGAACGTGCCAGTGCGGCGGTGGATGAAGCTAAGTCGTCCGCCCTGCACAAGACGCACATCTTGCTCGGGCACACCGTACCGCTCCGCGAGTGTCTGTCGCGGACGCGCCGCCACACGTGTTGCACTCGAAGTCGTCGTCGGTGTCGCTCGAGGGGCCGGGGCGCTTGGCGGACCCATGACGATCGCGCGTGGCGGTGCCGTCGGTGTCGTTACACTCTGCATTTGCGGCTTCTGCATTGCCGCTGTCGACATCGGTGTACACACGATCGGCGCGGAGTCTTGAGATGTCGAGACGGCACGGACTGTCGCGTTCGTAATCGCTCGCGCTTCATTGGGCTGCGCTATGTCGTTACCGTCTCCTCCCGTCTGCGTGTCATCTGCAACAGGTACCTCCTCTGTAGGTGCAGGTGCGGGCCACGCGAGGCCAGCAGTCATGTTGGCACCGGCTGCCGAAGTACTCGCAGACCGATGCCTTGGCAGCATGAGTTCTGTCTGATTCACACAACGCTGCGAGGCATCGTCAGTCGCCGCGACGTGTAAATGTGAGGAGAGGTGCTGATGAGCCGGTAACGGGAGCGCAAAGGCGACGCGCTCGTCTCTGCTGCAGTCTACCTGACTGTAGAAAAGTGCGGGGACCTCAGCATCGAGCGAAGTCGTCTGTCCATGTGGGTCCAGTGCACGCGGCTGTCCTTGTAGCGGTCCATATTGGTCGTTCGCCTCGCCGACTTGCATGCTCGCTGCTCCGAACGGTGAGCTCGGTCGCAGTGGTCCGCGACCACTGGGGGACGGCAACGTCGCATCGAGCACGGACGCAGACGGAATCGATGGTGTCGCGGACCCGACTCCCATTCCGAGCGCAAACGAGTTGGGCAGCACCGAGAGAATGGAAGGGGTGGGGGTCTGACACGGTCCAACGAACGTTCGTCCCTCCATGCCGAATCGTGCGGGTATCGGTGTCGCTGCCTGTGATGGGACGAGAAGTCCTCGACGACGAAGCTGATCCGTCTGTGACGTCTCGAGCGCCGCTGACTCGAAGTTCAATCCGCGATCAGTGAGTAGTCGCATTGGCGCTCCGAAAACGAGGACCCAACGGCGCAGGGACGCTTCGCTGACAGTCGTCTCTAGCTGATTCGTGAGGGGCACTGCGACTACATACTTCGTGAAGACGTCGATGATGGTCAGTATGTGACGATGGTGCCGCTCCGTTTCGAGAAGTGCCTCCTTGCCATCGACGACGTACATCGCTACCAGCTCAGCTCGGTTTGCGGCGCGGATGGGTGTCAGCGGTGAACGTGCATTGCGCGGGGCGTTCCTGAACTTGTCACACGCTGGACTCGCGGCGATGTACAGCTTGATGTCGCTTCGCATGCCGGGCCAATAGAAATAGCGACAGAGTCGAGTATCCGTCTTCTCGACGCCTTCGTGTGCTGCTGACGTGCCATCATGGGAGTCCGCGATGACCTGTTCCACAAGCGAATTCGGTACGAGGATGCGTCGCGGACAGTCCGGAAATGGTTCATGCCAGACGAGCAAGTCGTCCTGGATGAAGGGGTGCTCGCTCTCGCGTTGCAGGATCTTGAGCACTGACGGGCAAGCAGCGAGTTCGTCCTCTGTCGGCGTGTAGTTCTTCTCGATCCAGTCGCGTAGCTGTGTGAGCTGTGCGTCGTCTGCTTGTGCGACTCGGAACTCGTTGCTGTCGAGAGCGGGCACGTCGGCCATGCAGAAGTCTGCTGGATCTGGTTCGTCCTCATCCCAGCCAACGAACGTCGCTTCGAGGGTTACGCGCTGCGCCGCACTCGAGGTCGACGTCGTCGCGGGGTCTGTCGCGGACTTGTAGCATCTATCCGCGATCTCGATCGGGCAGAGTATTCGCGACGCTGCGCCCGAT
>WOUR01000012.1 GCA_009772935.1 Rhodospirillaceae bacterium | reverse complement strand
GCGGCGGCGGGGGCGGCGGCTTCGGTGGTGGCGGTCGTGAAGGCGGCGGCGGTGGTTACGGCGGAGGCGGCGGTCGTGAAGGCGGCGGTGGCGGTTACCGCGGCGCCGGCGCCGGCGACGGCGGCCCGATGCGGGATCGCCGTGCCGACTTCACCAGCGCTCCCCCCCCTCCTCCGGCCGAAGGCGGCGATTTCGGCAAGCCGGCCCGGCGCTTCGGCGCTGGCCCGGACCGTCCGCGTCGCGACCGCGACTACGAACCGCGCAAGCGCGGCTTCGACGACGATCAATAGGCCGCTCTGACAGTAGGCCGTCCTGACGGTCGATCTGAACGCCGGAGGATTTCCTCCGGCGTTTTCGTTTGCGCAGGCCGCTGCAGTGTTATGCTTCGCTTCTTCGACGGAGGTGGGCATGAGGCGACGGTCGGCGCTCGTAGGCTCCATGGCGGCGCTGGCGACGGCGACGTCGGCTCACGCCCAGACACCGGTCGACCTGCAACTCGTGCTGGCCGTCGACGTTTCGCGATCGATCGACGAGGTCGAGGCCGAGCTCCAGCGGCGCGGCTACATCGAAGCGCTGACCAACGACCGGGTGGTCGACGCCATCCTGTCCGGCGAGAACCGGCGGATTGCGATCTGCTACACGGAGTGGGCGGGCGCGCACTTCCAGGCCGTCGTAATCGACTGGACGGTGATCGACAGTCCAGGCGCCGCCCGGCGATTTGCCGACAAGCTCGCCGAGGCGCCTCGCACCTCGCAGAGCTGGACCGCCGTTGGAGCCGCCCTTGCCCATGCCGGCCAGCGCTTCGAGAATACCCCCTTCATCGCCAAGCGGCGGGTCATCGACGTGTCCGGCGACGGACGAACCAACGACGGGCCGCCGGCCGAAATCGTGCGCGACAAGCTCGTGTCGCAGGGCATCGTGGTGAATGGACTGCCGGTCATGATGAACCGCAGCAATTTCGGCCGCCCGCCCGACCTCACCCTCGACAAATACTACGAGGAGAGCGTCATCGGCGGCTCCGGCTCGTTTCTGGTCGTGGCCGACAACTTCGACCATTTCGGCCGCGCCGTGCGCACCAAGCTGGTGCGCGAGATCTCGGCGACCGACGGACCGGGCGTTTCCTCGCTTGCCTGAACTCGCGCTCCCGGGTCCCCTGGCAATTTCCCTTGGCCCCGATTGCCGGAAGCCGCATCATCGGCCCAGCAAAGGCCATCGAGGATGGAGCTCCGAAATATGCTTGCCAACGACCCGGTCACCCAGGCGCGGATCGACCTGACCACCGCCCTGCGCGCGGCCGCGCGGCACGGGCTGAACGAGGGCGTCTGCAACCATTTCAGCATGGCAGTGCCCGGCCGCGACGATCTCTTCCTGGTCAACCCGCAGGGCCTGCACTGGTCGGAAATCACGCCGTCCGACATCGTGATGGCCGACGGCGACGGCAACATCATCGAGGGCAAATATCCGGTCGAGCCGACTGCCTTCTATATCCACGCCCGCATCCATGCCGGAAACCCGCGCGCCAAGGTCGTGCTGCACACCCACATGCCCTACGCCACGGCGCTGACCTCGATCCGCGACGGTCGCATCGAGATGTGCACCCAGAACGCGTTCCGCTACTGGGGCCGCATCGCCTACGACGAGGCCTATGGCGGCGTCGCCCTGTCCAACGACGAGGGCGAGCGCATGTGCCGGGCGATGGGCGACAAGGACATCCTGTTCCTGCGAAACCATGGCGTCATCGTCTCAGGTCCGACCGTTGCCCAAGCCTACGACGACCTTTATTACCTCGAACGTGCGGCGATGGTGCAGGTGCTGGCGATGCAGACCGGCAGGGAGCTGCACAATATCGACGAGGCGATGGCCGAGCATACGGCCAGGCAGATCGCGGGCGAGGCGCAGCAGGCCTTCCTGCATTTCGACTCGCTGAAGCGCATGCTCGACCGGGACGACGCCGGCTGGAGCAGGCTGACGGCGGTCGAGGGACGTTAGGGGAAAGACAAATGCGTATCGCCGCCATCTTTGTTGCGCTTTCGGCGCTCTGCTTTGCGGCGCCGGCCTCCGCCCAGGGATACGGCGTGCCCGCCGGGCCAAAGCTGGGTGAACTGGAGATCAAGGCGTACCAGAAGATCCCCAAGGTCAAGATCGCCGTCCAGCTCACCTCCGACACGCACCTGGCGCGCGAGCTGCGCCGCCAGGTCATGGTCCGCCTCACCCAGCGCGGCAACCAGGTCGGTTTCAGCGGCGGCAACATCATGCGGATGGACGTGAGCTACTTCGACCTGTCCGGCGGCGGCCTGGATCGCGAAATGCCGATGATGCAGGCCCAGGACTACGAGACGGGCGCCAATCCGCGCCTCATGCTGCCGGCCAACCCGATCGGCCGGCGCGACACGATCCCAGCAGTGCCCTCCGGCTCGACCTTGCGCGTGTCTCTCACGCTCTACGAATCGAGCGGCGGCAAGGTGCTGTGGACGGCAACCGGGTCCTGCAGCGTGCGCTCGAGTGCGGCGATGCAGGCCGGCCTGTCGATCGTGAACCACATCTTCGACAATGCCGATGCCAACCGCGTCGCCGACGCCGGCTGTCCGCTCTAATCCTTCCAGAATACAGAACAGAGGAAACGCCATGCCGCGTCTGGCTCCGCTCGACCTGAGCAAACTCGATCCCGAACAGAAGAAGGTCGCCGATGCGATCCTGTCGGGTCCCCGCGGCGGCCTGCGCGGCCCCTTCGAGCCTTGGTTGCGCAGCCCCATCCTCGCCGACCGCGCCCAGAAGCTCGGCGAATACTGCCGCTTCGACAATTCGCTGCCGCGCGACCTGTCCGAACTCGCGATCTGCCTGGTCGGCCGGCATTTCAAGGCACAGTTCGAGTTCTATGCCCATGCCCGCCTGGCCAAGGAAGCCGGCCTGGCGGAAGACATCATCGAGGCGGTCCGCCTGCGCACCACGCCGCCCTTCAAGCGCGACGTCGAAAAGATCGTCTACGATTTCGTCATGGAATATCTCGACACCAACAGGGTCGCCCCGACCAACTACAAGCGCGCCATCGACGCGTTCGGTGAGAAAGGCGTCGTCGATCTCGTCGGTGTCTGCGGCTACTACATGCTGGTGTCGATGACCCTCAACGTCTTCGAGGTGCCGCTGCCGCCGGGCGAGCCCGACCCGCTGCCGTAGTCGGCGATGGATCCCGCGACCCTCGCTCTGTTCAGCGTGACGGCTCTGGCGATCGCGCTCTCGCCAGGGCCCGGCATCTTCTACGTGGCCGCTCGCACCTTGGCCGGCGACCGGGCCGAAGGCTTCGCCTCCAGCTTCGGCACGGGTCTGGGCGGGCTCGTTCATGTCGCGGCAGGCGCCATCGGCGTGTCCGCGCTGGTGATGGCAAGCGCCGAGGCCTTCACGATGCTGAAATTGGCGGGCGCGCTCTATCTGGTCTGGATCGGCATCAAGGCCATCCGTGAGGCACGCCAGCCGTTCGAGGCGAGGCCGGTCACGACGGGGGCGGCAAAAGCCTTCCGCGAGGGCATCGTCGTCGAGGCGCTCAATCCCAAGACCGCAGCCTTCTTCCTCGCATTCCTGCCCCAGTTCGTCGATCCAGCGGCAGGTCCGGCTTGGCAGCAGTTCCTGCTGCTGGGCCTGATCTCCGTGGCGCTCAACACGGCCGTGGACGTCGTCGTCGCGATACTGGCCTCGCGGGCGCGCTCCCTCGCCACGGGCCGGCCAGAGATGCTGCGCCGCCTGCGCACGGCCGCGGGCGGTCTCATCGCCGCGCTCGGCCTCGCACTCCTTTTCGCACGGCTACCTTCGACTCTGGATTAGGGACAGATCCCTCGCAAGGGCTCGAGATCGCGCGCGCGGCCCGATCACTCTTCGAAGATCGCGACGGCACGGGTCCAGCCGGCGGAGGCGCCGCGAATCTTGTGCGGGAAGCAGGCGATGGTAAAGCCGTCGCCCGGCAAGGCTTCGAGATTGTGCAACTTCTCGAGGTGGCAGTAGCCGATGTCGCGGCCGGCCTTGTGGCCCTCCCAGATGATCGACGGATCGTGGTCCTTCGCCCACTTCTGGGCGGTGAAATAGAATGGCGCGTCCCAGCTCCAGGCGTCGGTACCGGTCAGCCGCACGCCCCTTTCCAGCAAGTAGATCGTGGCGTCGTAGCCCATGCCGCAGCCAGAGTTCACGTAGTCGCTATTGCCGTAGCGCGAGCCCGCCCGCGTGTTGACCACGACGATCTCGAGCGGCTTCAGCTCATGGCCGATCCGCTTCAGCTCCCCCTCGACCTCGGCAGCGGTGATCACGTGGCCGTCGGGCTTGTCGCGGAAGTCGAGTTTCACGCCGGGCTGGAAGCACCATTCGAGCGGCACCTCGTCGATGGTGATGGCACGCTCGCCCTTGTTCATCGTCGGGTGGAAATGATAGGGCGCGTCGAGATGGGTGCCGTTATGGGTGGAGAGGTTGACGTTCTCGACGGCCCAACCCGCGCCGTCGGGGAGGTCTTCCTTCCTGAGGCCGGGAAAGAACCCGGCGATCTGGCCGGCCGTGTCGGCATGCTTGTGATACTGAATCTTCGGGCCGAACGGCGGCGGATCAGAGATCACGTCGTTCTCCAGATAGATCGAAAGATCGACGAAGCGACGGGGCATGGAGCCTCCTCTGTCAGGGAGCCTTCAGCGCATCCACGATCGAACGGGTCAGCAGCCTGCCGATGCACTTCTGGCCGAAGTCGTTGAGATGGAGCCCGTCGAGTTGCACGAACTGGGCATAGGGCATGCCGTCATCGTACCACCCGCGCATGATGTCGTAGCGTCGGAACAGGCCGGCGGAATAGTCCCGGGCCGCATCGGCCATGACCTTCTCGTAGGCTTCCTTGTCGGGTGCGGCGACGACGGCCGGCACGTATTGCAGGTTCATCAGGATGAAATCCGCGCCCAGCGACTTGCCGAGCCTCAGGCCGCCGCGCAACGTGCTGTCGAACTTGTCGAGCGGCATGTGCCGGATGGCGGCGTTGGTGCCGGTTTGCCAGATGACCAGCGAGGCCGGGTTCTCCTGCATCTCGACCTGCATGCGGGCGGCCATCTCCTCGACGTCCTGGCCGCCGATCCCGCGGTTGATCACCTCGATGTCGACGCCGGGCAGTGCCTTCTCCAGGCCGATGCGGAGCTGCGTGGGGTAGGCGAAGGCCGGATTCGACACGCCATATCCCGCGGTCGTGGACGACCCCAGGGCGATGATGCGCAAGGCCTTCTTCTCGGCGATCGCCTTGCGCGCGACCGGCAGGTTCGTCCCCAGCGCGAGCAGAGCCGGCTTGGCGCGACACAAGGTCATCGACTGCGCGTGGGCCGTTCCGCTCAGCACGAGCATCAGCGCTGCGATCAGGAGGGCGATTGGCCGGCTCACCGGGGGGACCCCGTTGCCGCCCGCACGCGGGCCGGCGCCCGCGCGTGACCGCGCTTGAACCAGGCGGCGATGTACGCGGCCACGCACATGATGACGATGCCGGCGATGCTCACGAGAATCTGCGACAAGATCGAATCTTCATGGTGGCTCACGATGACCTGGCCACTGAGCGCCAGGAAGGTCCCGATGCAGAATATAAGCAAGGACGCTTCACCGCATCTGCGAAGTGGCTCCCATACGGACCACTTCAGGGCCGGGGCGTCGATCGGCACGGCGATCCGGACTAGCCAGGCGATCGCCAGGAAATGCAGGAACCGCAGGATGTCGATGTTGGTCTTGTCGATCGGATAGATGATCCGCGCCACCCAGATCGGAACCAGCCTTTCCAGCGGATTGTAATGCCAGGACAGGGCGATGAAGGCCGCGAACAGGACGAAGACGATCGCCAGGACCGTCAGCGGGCCGCGGAACCGGTCGAGCCGGGCAAGCCCCGGGCCGAACACCGCACAGGCTGCCCCGACATGGAACACGACCTGCCAGGCCATGGGGTTGAAGTACCAGACCTTCTCGTCGGGATAGGCCGGCAGGCTCCAGTTCAAACGGCAGGTCGCGGCGTACAAGACGAGGGAAACGCCGATCACGATCCAGGGCCAGCGCACCACCGCCGGCAGGACGAATGGAAAGGCCGCCAGCAGCACGATGTAGAGCGGCAGCACGTCGAGATTGACCGGCCGGAACTTGAGCAGGGCCGCTTCGAGGATCGCGCGATAGGGGTTCTGGCCGAGGCCCAGCAGCTGCATCTCCTCGATCAGGGCCGGCGTGTCGCGGGCGATGGAGACCCAGGCGATCTGCGCCGAGAAGGCGACGAACAGCAGGATGTGGGCGACATAGAGCTGCCAGACGCGGCGATAGATGCGGGCGGCGGTGCGCGGCCAGCCCTCCTCGTCCAGCATGCGGCTGTAGGCGATGACGGCGGTGTAGCCGGAGATGAAGACGAAGATCTCGGTCGCGTCGCTGAAGCCGTAGTTGCGGACGGTCAGCCAGCTCACGATGTTGGTCGGAATGTGGTCGAGGAAGATGAACCACAGTGCGAGCCCGCGGAACAAGTCGAGACGAATGTCGCGAATGGAGGCGGCGGCCATGCCCATTGGTACCGCAGTCGAATCTTCTGCGCTACGCTTCGCGCGGGAGGAATGAAATGACCAGGACACCTCTGCTGCTCGTCCCCGGCGTGCTGTGCTCGCCCCGCCTGTTCGCCGCACAGGTGGCGGCCCTTTCGAGCCAGGCCGACATCGTCGTGCCCGACTGGCACACGGCGCCGCTGTCCATCTGGGACAGTTGGGAGAGCGCCGCCCGCTGGGTCGTCGACCAGATGCCATCGGAGAAGTTCGCGCTGGCCGGCCTGTCGCTGGGCGGCATGCTGGCAGTCGAGATCATGCAGTTTGCCGCCAACCGCGTGACGAAGCTCGCGCTGCTCGACACCGGCATGAGGAGCCAGAGCGAGGCCGAACGGGCGATCCGCCGCGCCCGAATCCGCCTTGCCGCGGAAGGGCATTTCCAGCTGGTCCTCGGCATGCAGATGACGCGCTTCATTCCCGCCTATCGCCTGCCCGACAAGGCGCTGGTCGACGAGGTGATGACGATGTGCGGCGAGATCGGCGTCGATATCTACATGAGGCAGGAGGAGCTGGCGGCGATCCGCGCCGACCGGCGGCCCGACCTGCCGCGCATCAAGTGCCCCACCATCGTCGTCTGCGGCCGCGACGACGCGGCGACCCCCTTGTTCCTGTCCGAGGAGATCGCCAAGGCCATCCCGGCCGCGGCGCTCGTGGTCGTCGACCAGTGCGGCCACCTCGTCACGATGGAAAAGCCCGAGGAGACCAATCTGATCCTGAAGACCTGGCTCGACAGGTGAGCCCTCGTCATCCTGAGCCGAAGGCGAAGGATCTCGCACCAGCCAAGGAGTCGTCAGATCGTTCCGTGAGGTCCTTCACTGCGTTCAGGACGATATGAAACCTCAGGCGATCACCTTCTTCTCGCGCAACGCCGCAATCTCCGCCGCCCCGAGCCCCGCCAGTTCCGCCAGCACCCGATCGGTATGCTCGCCCAGTGCCGGGGGCGCCCGCGTGTCGTCGACCGGCGTGTCGGAGAAATGGAAGTTAGAACCGATCAGGGGCACGTCGCCGACGCGGCTGTGCTTGTAGGTCTTCAGCATGCCGCGACGCTTCACTTCCGGCTCGTCCAGCGCCTCCTTCATGGTGCGGATCGGACCGGCCGGGAGGTGCCGCAGCTTCTGGGCCCAGTTCTCCTTGGTATCGGTCGTCAGCACCTCTTCCATGAGGCGCGTCAGCTCGGGCTTGTTGGCCACGCGGTTGGCCACCGTGTCGAAGCGCGGATCGGTCACCCATTCGGGATGGCCGAGCGCCTTGGCCGTGTCGGCGAACAGCTTCTGGTTCGCGACCGCCATGTAGATCTTGCCGTTCGCCGTCTCGAACGAGCTGTTGGGCGCCGAGGCGAAGTGGCCGTTACCGGCCCGTCGCGGCTGCTCGCCGCCGATCAGGTAGTAGGAGCCCATGTTGCCCAGCGACACGAGCGCCGTGTCGTAGAGGGCGAGATCGATCTGCTGTCCCTTTCCGGTGTCGCGGCGCGCATAGAGCGCGGCGTTGACCGCCGCCACCGAGTGGATCGCCGTCATCGTGTCGACGATGGCGATGGCATGGCGCAGCCCCTCGCCGTCGGCCTCGCCGTTGACGCTCATCATGCCCGACTCGGCCTGCAGCACGGGATCGTAGCCCGGGCGGTCCGATAGCGGCCCGGTCTGTCCGTAGGCCGAGATCGAGAGATAGATCAGCTTCGGATACTTCGCCGCGACGCTCGCATAATCGAAGCCGTACTTCTTCAGGACGCCCGGCCGGAAATTCTCGACCATCACGTCGGCGCAGGCGAGCAGCTTGTGCACGATCGCCTGGCCTTCCGGCTTGGTGAAGTCCAGCGCGACGCTCTTCTTGCCCCTGTTGTAGGTCATGAAGAAGTGGCTCTCGCCACCGGGACCGCCGGCGCGCGGCCCGGCGCCCTTGCGCGTGTCGTCGCCACCGTCGGGATTCTCGATCTTGATCACCTCGGCGCCCATGTCCGAGAGCATCTGGGTGCACATGGGTCCCGCGATCACGCGGGAGAAATCGATGACGCGAATGCCGTCGAGCGGCGGCCGACCTGATTGTGACATGACTGCAAGGTAGGGCTGCAAGCGGCGGGCTGTCCATCCGATGCGCATGCGCTACACTTCACTCCCATGGACACATTCCGCACCTCGCTGTCACGCCGCAGCCTCTTCGCCCTGCCCCTGCTTGCCGCCCTTCCCGCCGCCGCGCAGAACGAAACTTATCCGACCAAAGCTATCCGGATCATCGTGCCCTTCGCGCCTGGCGGCTCGGGCGACATCACGGCGCGCCTCGTCGGCAAGTACATCGAGGAAAAGACCGGCCAGCCCTTCGTGGTCGAGAACAAGCCGGGCGCCAATGGCATCGTGGGCGCGATGTCCGTGAAGGCCGCACCGCCGGACGGGTACACGCTGATGCTGGCCACGACCTCGACCAACGCCGCCAACGTCCACATGTACAAGAACCCGGGCTACGATCCGGAGAAGGACTTTTCGGTCGTCGGCATCATCGGTTCCTCCGGGACCTTCCTCGTAGTGCCGGCCGACAGTCCGTACAAGACCCTGGCCGACCTGCTGGCCTATGCGAAGTCGAACCCGGGCAAGCTCAACTTCGGCTACTTCAACGCCAGTTCGCAGGTCCCGGCCGAGGTGCTGGGCAAGCGCGCCGGCGTCGACTGGCAAGGCGTCGGCTACAAGGCGATCGGCAACGCCTGGAACGACCTCTACGGCGGCGCCATCAACTTCATGTTCGTCGACCTAACGGCCGCACGCGGACAGGTCGTCGACAAGAAGGCGCGGCCTCTCGCCATCTCGCTTCCCAATCGCAGCCCGCTCTATCCCGACGTGCCGACCCTCGCCGAAACCTTCCCCGGTTTCACGACCTCGGGCTTTCTGGCGATCGCCGTGCCGAAGGCGACGCCGCTGCCGATCCAGCAGCGGCTGAACACGCTGATCAACGAGGCGATCACATCGCCGGCGAACAACAAGCGCCTGACGGAGGAGTTCGCCCTCACCGCCAAGGCGCTGACGCTCGAACAGTGCGCGGCGCAGGATCGCGAAGAACGGGCCAAGTGGGCCGACTACGTGAAGATCGCGAGGATCGAGCCGCAGTAGAGATCACGCCGGACGGTCGGGCGAGTCGCGCCAGCGCGACAGCGGAAGTTCGTCGAACCCGTCACCGTTGGGCGCGGCCTGCCCGGCAGTCTGGCTTTCGCCCAGGGTCGACGCGGCGACGGCCGCGGCACGCTCCCGCAGGAAGACTTCCGCCGCCTTCTCGCCCTCGGCGATCAGCCGCCCGATATTCTCCGAGCCGCGATCGATCTTGCCTTCGTAGTCGAGAAGGTCCTGAAGCTCGGCCGGCATCTCGATGCAGGGGATGTGGTAGGGCTTGGCGCCGTCCGTATGGAAAGACTTCGGAATGCGGACCGGCGCCCTGATGTCGAAACGGCTGAGGAATTCCGGCCGGAAGGCATCGGCCAGGATCAGGTCGTTCATGAATTCGAGATGGCCGAGCTGCTGGAACAGCGAGATGTTGCCCTCGAGCTGATTGCGCCGGTCGACGATCTCGCCGGGCTTCAAGGGCACCCGCCGGCTGGCCGTGGGATTGATCTTGATCAGCCAGATCTCGTCGGGAATGTTGGCCTCGCCGACCGAGCGCGGACGAATCAGTTCCTCGACGGGTGGATTGTCCGAAAAGAGACCGTCCCAGAAAGCATCCTGTCCGATCTGCACCGCCGGAAAGATGTTCGGCACCGCGCACGACGCCAGAACGTGCTCGACCCGGATCGCCTCGCGCGCGGACACGAACTTGGCGAGCGCGCCGCTCGTGACGTTCGCGGCACCCAGCATCAGCACTGGCCGCTGTGGCTTCGGCCCCCACGAGGCGATCTCGGCGAAGTCGATATGCTTCTCCAGCAGCCCGCGGAAATCGGAGAAGCCCGTGCGCTGTCCCGTCGTCATGAACTCCATCATCGACTGCATGAGCAGCGAGGACGGGCTGAGCTGCAGCGTCGGCATGACACCCGCGTTCACCAGCCGGACCGATTCGACGATGAAGCTGTTGATCGCGTGCTCTACCGGCCCCTGGGCGGTGTTCTCCTCCCAGAAATCCATCATGCGCTTCCAGACGGGCCGCTCGCCCTTCATGAACGAGTACCAGAGCAGCGTGGCGCAGACGGCGCCGCCCGACGTGCCGCTGATGGCGACGAACTCGAACTCGTCCTTCAGCCGCCCCTGGCCCTGGGCCTGACAGAGCGCCTTCAGCGCGCCAGCGGTAAAGGCGGTCTGGCTGCCACCGCCCTGACAGGCGAGGGCAATCTTGGTCTTGGGCATCGAGCGTTCCTTCGGAAGGGGCCGCACTCTAGCGCACAGGGAGCGACTTCGCCCATGCGACCGGTCGGACTTCGCCCTTGGGACGCACGCCTGCAGGTTCGACAGGCGAAGCGGCTTGCAAATTGCATGGTGAGGCCCGCCAAATGACGGCAGCTAATTCGGGAGGAAGACGAAGTGCCGGTGTCCGATCCGATTGCGTTGGAGCTCTTCAAGAACGCCATTTTCTCGATCGCCGACGAGATGGCGCTCACGGTCTTCCGGACGACCTATTCCGGCGTGCTCAAGGACAATATGGACTATTCGACGGGCTTCGCCGATGCCAACGGCAAGCTTGCCGCCCAGGGCCTGACCCTGCCGGGCCATCTCGGCTCGGTGCCGACCGCCATGGAATCGATCATGCGCCACTTCGCGGACGACATGGCGGAAGGCGACGTCTTCATCATGAACGATCCGTTCGATGGCGGCATGCACCTGCCGGACATCTTCGTGATCAAGCCGCTGTTCCATGCGGGCGAGCGGCTGGCCTTCGCCTGCACCGTCTGCCACCACATCGACGTCGGTGGCCGAGTGGCCGGCTCGAACGCCTCCGATTCGACGGAGATCTACGCCGAAGGCCTGCGCATCGCGCCGATGAAGCTCTACGACAAGGGCGTCCTCAACAAGACCATCATGACGTTCATCGAGAAGAACGTCCGCCTGCCCGTCCAGCTGTTCGGCGACCTGCGCGCCCAGCTCGCGGCCTGCCACATCGGCGAGAAGCAGTTCGCCGAGCTGGTGGCGCGCCATGGCGCGGAAGAAACCAAGTTCTACCTCAACGAGGTCATCGACTATGCCGAGCGGCTGACGCGGGCGGCGATCCGGGAGCTGCCCGATGGCGAATGGAGCTTCGAGGACTGGATCGACGACGACGGCGTCGACTACGGCAAGCCGATCCGCCTGTTCGTCACCATCACCAAGAAGGGCGGCCACATGGTGGTCGACTGGACGGGCACCAACCCGCAGGTGAAGGGCGCGATCAACAACACGCTCTCCTTCACCAAGGCCGCCTCCTATACCGGCGTTCGGTCGGTGCTGCCGGCGGGCATCCCCAACAACGAGGGCGTGTTCCGCGCCATCGAGGTGATCTGCCCGCCGGGCACGGTGGGCAACGGCGTGCTGCCGGCGGCCTGTGCGGCGCGCGGCCTGACCGGCTTCCGCATGACCGACTGCATGTTCGGCGCGCTGGCCATGATGCTGCCCGACCGCGTGAAGGCGGCGGGCGACGGCGGCAACACCGGCATCTCGATCGGCGGCTACGATGCGGACCGCAAGCCCTTCGTCTATGTCGACTTCACCTGCGGCGCCTGGGGCGCCCGCCCCTTCGCCGATGGACTGGACGGCAACTCGCACATGTTCGCCAACATGGCCTCGCACTCGATCGAGGTGACCGAGGCCGAGCAACCGATCCAGCTGCTGGCCTACGAATTCGTGGCCGACAAGGCGGGTGCCGGCAAGTATCGCGGCGGCGTGCCGTTCCGGCGCGACTACAAATTCCTGGAGACCGAAGGCATGCTGCAGGTCCGCTCCGACCGGCGCGATCATCGCCCGTTCGGCCTCTATGGCGGCAGTCCCGGCGGGCCGTCTGAGAACTACCTCAACCCCGAGGGCGAGAACCGGCTGCTGCCGTCGAAGCTCACCATGACGGTCAAGCGCGGCGACATCTTCCGTCACGTGCTGGCCGGCGCCGGCGGCTGGGGCGATCCGCTGGAGCGCGACCCCTCCGCGGTGCTGCGCGACGTGCGCAACGAACTCCTGTCGCCCGCCAAGGCGCTGGCTGACTACGGCGTCGTGGTCGACACAAAGTCTTGGACGGTCGACTCCGCCGCCACCGGACAGCGGCGTGCCGAGTTGGCCAAAGCCCGCGGCTGGACCGAGCCACCCAAGGTGCAATGGCACGACCCGGCCACGCTGGCCCGGGCGGCGGAGTAGCTCCCATGACCGTGACCTATCGCGTCGGTGTCGACATCGGCGGCACCTTCACCGACATCGTGCTGCTGGGCTCCGACGGCACCATCCACACCAAGAAGATCTCGTCGAGCGTCGGCAACTACGCCCAAGCGATCGTCGACGGGTTGAGCGAGGTCTTCCGCGAGACCGGGCTCGACGGCGGCGCGATCGAGGAGATCCGGCACGGCACCACGGTCGCGTCCAATGCGATCCTCGAACACAAGGGCGCGAGGGTCGGACTGATCACCACCAAGGGCTTCCGCGACGTGCTGGAGATCCGCACCCTGCGCATGCCCAAGCTCTACGATCTCGGCTGGACCAAGCCGGAACCGCTGGTAGAGCGCTACCTGCGCCGCGTGGTGGATGAACGCGTCGACCATGCCGGCCGCATCGACCGTGCCCTCGATCCGGCCGACGCCGAACGCGCCGTCGATGCGCTGCTGGCCGAGCGGGTAGAGGCGATCGCCATCTGCCTGCTCAACTCCTTCGCCAATCCGGCGCACGAGCTGATGCTGCGCGACCTCGTTGCCGCCAAGGCTCCGCACTTGCCGCTCAGCGTTTCCTGCGAGGTGCTGCCCGAGATCAAGGAATACGAGCGGACCTCGACCACGGTCATCAACGCCTACGTGATGCCTATCGTGGCAACCTACCTGCACGCGCTGCGCCGCGGGTTGGACGGTGCGGGCATTCCGGCGCGCCTGCTCCTGATGCAGTCGAACGGCGGCCTCACCACCGACACCGCCGCCGCCGAGCGGCCGATGAACATCATCGAATCGGGGCCCGCCGGCGGCGTGGTCGGCGCCCAGGCCCTGGCCCGCGCCAAGAAGCTCGAGAAGATCATCACCTTCGACATGGGCGGTACGACGGCCAAGGCCTCGATGGTCGAGGACGGCGAGGTTGCGCGCGCCCAGGAATATGCGGTGGGCGCCGGCATCATGATCGGCTCGCGCCTGCTCACCGGCGCGGGGTACACGCTGAAGGTCCCGGCCATCGACCTCGCCGAAGTGGGCGCGGGCGGCGGCAGCCATGTCTGGATCGACCCGGGCGGCGCGCTCCAGGCGGGCCCGGAAAGCGCCGGCGCCTTCCCCGGCCCGGTCTGCTACGACAAGGGCGGCGAAGTGCCGACCATCACCGACGCCAACGTGCTGCTGGGCTACATCAATCCCGGCCATCTGGTGGGCGGCGCGGTGAAGCTCAACGCTGACAAGGCGCGCGCCGTGTTCGAGGAGACAATCGCCAGGCCGCTCGCCATGACAGTGGAGCGCGCGGCCTATGGCGCGCACCTGATCGCCGCTTCCAACATGATCCGCGCCATCAAGGCGGTATCGACCGAACGCGGGCGCGATCCGCGCGAATTCTCGCTGTTCGCCTTCGGCGGCAACGGACCCTTGTTCGCGGCGGGCATGGCCGCAGCCTTGGGCATCGCTCGCGTGATCGTGCCGCCGTCGGCCGGCCTCTTCTCGTCCTTCGGCCTGCTCTACGCCGATGTCGAGCATCACTATGCGCGAACCTTCCGCCGCCTGCTGCGCCAGGCCGATCTCGGCGAGATCGACCGCGCATGGACGACGATGGCGGAACAGGCCGACGGCCAGCTTGCCGCCGAGGGCTTCACGGGCGCAGGCGCGCGGCTGAAGCGCTCCGCGGCGCTGCATTACAAGGGGCAGAGCTACGAGCTCACCGTGCCGGTGCCGGACGGGCCGATCGACGCCCGCATGGTCACGCATCTGGAGGAAGCGTTCGGCCAGGAGCACGAGCGCACCTACGGCCACCGCGCCGGCCCTGACGAGCCGGTCGAGCTGGTCGCCATCCAGCTTGTCGGTGCGGGCCTGCGAGAAGGCAGTAGCGTGCCCCGGAACGTGCGACCGAGCCGGGTCGAGGTAAAGGGTCAGCAGACCTCGCGCCGCGCCTGGTTCGGCGACAAGCATGGCTGGAGGGACACGCCGGTCGTAAGTCGCGCCGATCTCGCCGACGCCATGAACGGCCCGCTGATCATCGACGAGTACGACACGACGTGCGTCGTCCCGCCCGGTGCCCGCGCCGAGCGCGACGGCGCCGGCAACATCGTGATCACGCTGGCGACGGCCTAGGTCGCCGCCATCTGCGGCAGCCACAGCGCAATCTGCGGCCAGATCGACAGGACCAGCAGCATCAGCATCATGGTGATGACGAAGGGCGACGTGCCGAGGATCACGTCGTCGATCCGGCCCTTCTTGCGCAGGCCCTGGACGACATAGAGGTTGATGCCGACCGGCGGCGTGATCATCGCCAGTTCCATGAGGATGATGATCATGATGCCGAACCAGATCGGATCGTAGCCGGCCTTGATCATGATCGGCGCGATGATCGGCACCGTCGCCACCATCATCGACAGTGTCTCCATGAACATGCCAAGGATGAAGTAGAAGATCACCACGACGATCAGGAGTTGGACCTTCGACAGGCCGAGGCTGGTGATGAAGCGGTTCACCTGGCCTGTGAGGCCGATCGAGGTGATGACAAAGTTGAGAAAGTAGGCCGCGAGCAGAATCGCCATGATCATGGCGGTCGTGCGCATGGTCCCCTCGAAGGCGTTGAGGAGCGTGCGCAGCGTCAGCCGCCGATAGGCCGCCGCGATGCCGATCGACGCGATCACGCCCAACGCCGCCGATTCGGTAGCGGTTGCCCAGCCGGCATAGATGGATCCGATCACGGCAAGAAAGATGACCAGCGGCGGAATCAGATCGGGCAGGGCGGCCATGCGCTGCGCCCAACTCGTCGAGGTCGGCCTGCCGCCCATCGCCGGCCGGATGAGGCAGATCACCAGCACCGTCAGGCTGAACAAGGCGGCCAGGACGAGGCCGGGAATGAACCCCGCGAGGTAAAGCTTGGGGATAGAAGTCTCAGTCAGGACACCATAGACGATCATGTTGATCGAAGGCGGGATCAGGATTCCCAGCGTGCCGCCGGCCGCGATGGTGCCGAGGAAGAGCCGCTCGGAATAGCCGCGCTTCTCGACCTCGCCCAGCGCCACGGTGCCGATGGTCGCGGCGGTTGCGACGCTCGAGCCCGAGGTGGCCGCGAACATGGCGCAGGCCGCAATGTTGGAATGCATCAGGCCGCCGGGCAGCCAGGGCACCCAGAGCACCAGGGCGTTGTACATGCGCTCGGCCATGCCGGAGCGGAGCAGGATCTCGCCCAGCAGCACGAAGAACGGGATCGCCACGAGCAGGAAGTTGTTCGACGTGCCCCAGGCGATCTCGCCCATTGCAAGCGACAGCGGCAGCTTCGAATAGATGGCGGAGAGGGAGAGGCCAAGAATTCCAAGAGCGGCGGCGACCGGAATCGCCAGCGCCAGAAGCCCGATAAGGATGACAAGCGTGACGATCAGCATGTCAGGTGCTCCCCTCGCGACCCTGTCGGCCCTTGAGGTCGCGAACCTCGTCCTCGACTTCTTCTTCGGCGGACCGCGTGCTGACGAGCTGCGCCATGCCGTGCAGGTCGCCCGCCACGGCAAGCCTGAGCGACTGGACGAGGACAACGATCGCAATACCGACAAAGGCCACCAATCCGGCGATCCAAAGGAACTGCGGGATTATGGTTGGTGTCTCGAGGGCGGACTGGCTGCGCGATTCCGACGTCCAGGATTGAGCCACGACACCGAAGCCGTGCCACAGGGTCAGGGCAAAGAACGCGGTGAACAGAACGAGTGCCAGAAGGTCGAGGGCGAGGCGCAGCTTCTGCGGGAAGAGTACATACAGGGAGTCGATGCGGATGTGCGCACGGTCGAGCAAGGCGGCACCCAGCCCCCAGGTCGTCCCGATCGCCAGCGAGTAACCGGCCAGCTCGTCAGCGCCGCCGATCGACAGCGCGAGGAACTTGCGCATCAGCACGTCGATTCCGATCAGCACGGCGGCTAGGAGAACCAGCGCACCGCCGAACCACAGGCCCCACTGGGCGAAGCGCCGGACCCCGATCATGTGAGGAGCCGCCGGCTAGGGCGTCGGCGCCTTCAGGCCGAGCGTCTTGCCGACCGTCTCGTTCCATTCCTTGGCGCACGCCGCCCCGCAGCGCTTGGCCCAACCGGCGAGGACCGCGCCCTCGACCAGCTTCTTGTGCGTGTCCATCTCCTCGGACTTCACCGGGACGATGGTGGTCTTGGCGAGCTTACCCATGGTGCAGGGCTGCTTGCCGGTGTTGCAATTGTCAGCCTCGCCGGTCGTCGTCTCGATCGTCTTCCACATCTTGTCTTCGTAGGCCTTGAACTGCTCGGTCAGGAAAGCCTGCGTCTTGGGTTCGAGCCGCTTCCAGGTGTCGAGGTTGACGGCCAGCACGTTGATGCTCCAGCCCAGCGACATCGGGTAGATGGACTTGGTGACCTCCGCCCATCCAGCAGTGTTGCCGGACAGGCTGCCGGTCACACCACAATCGACAACGCCGTTGTTGAGAGCCGGCACCACTTCGGCAAAGGCCATGCTGACAGCCGTGCCGCCAACGCCGCTCAGGAAGTCGCGCATCGTGTTGTTGAAGACGCGGATCTTCTTGCCCTTGAGACCTTCCAGGCCGGCCAGCACGTCGCGGCACCAGAAGACCTGGGGCGTGTTGCCGCCGAAGGCCAGCAGCTTGGCGTTCCAGTTCTTCTGCATCTGTCGGTCGATCACGGCGCGATAGGCATTGCAGGCTTCGCGCGCCTTGGCCGGCGTGAGCGTGAGGCCGGCGAGATCGCAGGCCTCGAAGCGCGGGTCGTCACCGGCCATCTTGGAGATGTCCATGGCGGCGAAGTCCATGACGCCGAGCTTCAAGAGCCGCAGCATGGTCTTGTCGTCGATGCCCATCTGGTCGAGCGGCGTCACGTCGACAGTGATGGCGCCCTTGGAGGCTTCGGGGATCGTCTTGCGCCAGAACGGCAGCTCGTCGTGAATCGAGACCGGTGTCGGGCTGTTTAGCCCGATCACCTTGAACTGGCTCTTGGGAAGATCCTGCGCGGCGGCAACCGAGACAAACGCGGCCGCCACGGCCAAGCCACTCAGCAATCGTTTCAGCATATGCAATCCCCCACGCGGCCCCAGAATTCCAGAGCCTTAACGCAGCAAATTGCATGCCACCGGATCGACGCGCGAAACCTACTCGACGAGGATCGTACCGAACATGCCAGCCTCACGATGGCCGGGAATCAGGCAGGAAAAGTCGAACGTGCCGCCTTTGGTAAAGCGCCACAGGATTTCGCCCGTCTGGTTCGGCTGGAGGCGCCGCGCGTTCGGCTCCTCGTGGCGCATGTCGGGATTGGCCTCCATCGCCTTCATGTGACGGAGATTGTCCTCGAGCGTCGCCACGACGAATTCGTGCTCGATCTTTCCGTTGTTGCGTAACAGGAAGCGCACCTGCTCGCCGGTTCGCACGGTGAGCTTATCCGGCTGAAAGAGCATGCGCCCGCCCTCCTCTCGCATCACGACCTGCACGATGCGCAGCGGCCCCGCCCCGTCGCCGGGCGTGCCGTAGGCCGTTTCCTCGGCGCCGCCGTGCGCCTGCGCCGCGGCGGCGCCGACGAGGCTAGCGGCGACGACTGTCCAGAACCTCCAGGAGCTCGTCGATCTTGATCTGGCGGTCCTTTTCGGAGCCGGCGTGGAAGGCGTGGGCGACACAGTGTTGCAGATGGTCATTCAGGGTCTCCTGCTCGACCTTGTCGAGCGCGGCGCAAACGGCGCGGATCTGGGTGAGCACGTCGATGCAGTAGCGGTCTTCCTCGATCATGCGGGCGACGCCGCGCACCTGGCCCTCGATGCGACTGAGGCGCGCGAGTTGCGACTTCTTGAGCTTTTCGTTCATGCTTGAACCATACCCCGGTAGGGTATACATGGCAAGCATGACCCATAGCTGCTGCCATGCCTCCCACACGCCGGCCGTGGACCCCGCCATCGCCATCGATCCCGTCTGCGGGATGAAAGTGAAGATCGACGGCGCCAAGAACACGACCGTGCATGAGGGGCAGACCTACTATTTCTGCAATCCCAAGTGCCTGCAGAAGTTCACGGCCGATCCGGTCCGTTATCTGAAGCCCGCGGAAGCACCGCCCACAGCACCGGTCGCGCCCGGCACCATCTTCACCTGCCCCATGCATCCCGAGATCCGGCAGGTCGGCCCGGGCGGCTGCCCGATCTGCGGCATGGCGCTGGAGCCGGCCGAGATCACGCTCGAAGATGGGCCGAACGAAGAGCTTCTCGACATGACGCGGCGCCTGTGGATCGGCGGCGCGCTCGCCGTCCCCCTGGTGATCCTCGACATGGGCGGGCACCTGCTCGACCTCCACCGGGTCCTGCCACACGGTCTCATGCCGTGGCTGATGCTGGCGCTGGCGACACCGGTCGTCCTGTGGGCGGGCTGGCCCTTCTTCGTGCGCGGCTGGCAATCGGTGCGGACCGGACACCTCAACATGTTCACGCTGATTGCACTCGGCACCGGCGTCGCCTGGGCCTACAGCGTCATGGCGACCATGGCGCCCGGCCTGTTCCCCGCCGGCCTGCGCGGTGCGGACGGCTCAGTGCCCGTCTATTTCGAACCGGCCGCGGTGATCGTGGTGCTGGTGCTGGTCGGGCAGGTCCTCGAGCTGCGCGCGCGCGACGCGACCGGTGGCGCCATCAAGGCCCTGCTGGGACTGGCGCCGCGCACGGCGCTACGCGTCGACGCGGCCGGCAACGATGCCGAAGTGGCGATCGACCAGATCACCGTGGGCGATCGGCTGCGCGTGCGGCCCGGCGAGAAGGTGCCGGTCGATGGTGCCGTGATCGAGGGCGCGGGATCGGTCGACGAATCGAGCATCACCGGCGAACCCATGCCTGTTTCGAAGTCGGTCGGCGCCCGGGTGATCGGCGGCACGGTGAACACCAGCGGCACCTTCGTCATGAAGGCCGAGCTGGTCGGAAGCGACACGATGCTGTCGCGGATCGTCAGGATGGTGGCCGAAGCGCAGCGCAGCCGCGCGCCGATCCAGCGTCTCGCCGACATCGTCGCGGGCTGGTTCGTGCCGGCGGTGATCGCCGTGTCGGTGATCGCCTTCGCCGCCTGGTCGATCTGGGGCCCCTCGCCCGCCTTTTCCTACGCCCTGGTGGCGGCGGTCTCCGTGCTGATCATCGCCTGCCCCTGCGCGCTCGGGCTCGCCACGCCCATGTCGATCATGGTGGGCGTCGGCCGTGGCGCCGCCGCCGGAATCCTGATCCGCAACGCCGAGGCGCTGGAGCGGCTGGAGAAGGTCGACACACTCGTGGTCGACAAGACGGGCACCCTGACGCTCGGCAAGCCGACCCTGTCGGCGGTGGAGGCGCTCGGCGGTCTGCCGGAGGACGAGATCCTGCGGCTGGCCGCCAGCCTCGAGCGCGGCAGCGAACATCCCATCGGGGCGGCGATCCAGGCCGGCGCGCAGGCACGCGGCATCTCGACCGTTTCTGTCGAGGGCTTTGCCTCCCCCGCCGGCAAGGGCGTGTCCGGCACGGTCGGTGGCAGGCGCCTGCTGCTGGGCAACGCTGCCTTCCTGCGCGAAGCCGGTGTCGATGTCGCCACGGCCGATGCGAAGGCCGACGCACTGCGCCTGGACGGCGCCACGGTCGTGTTGCTGGCGGTCGACGGCCTCGCAGAGGGGCTACTCTCGGTGAGCGACCCCGTGAAGGAAACGACGCCGGAAGCGCTCAAGCGTCTTCGCGAGGCAGGCCTGCACATCGTCATGTTGACCGGTGACAACCGGCGCAGCGCTACAGCGGTCGCGGGCCGGCTGGGCATCGACGCGGTCGAAGCCGAGGTCCTGCCGGAGGACAAGGCGCGGATCGTCCAGCGCCTCAAGGCGGAGGGACGCGTGGTCGCCATGGCGGGAGACGGCATCAACGACGCGCCGGCCCTGGCCGCCGCCGATGTCGGCATCGCCATGGGCACCGGCACCGACATCGCCATCGAGAGCGCCGGCATCACCCTGGTGAAGGGCGACCTGCTGGGCATCGCCCGCGCCCGCCACCTCTCGCAGGCGACGATGGCGAACATCCGGCAGAACCTGTTCTTCGCCTTCGTCTACAATGCGGCCGGGGTGCCGGTGGCGGCAGGCGTTCTCTATCCGCTGCTCGGAATAACCCTCAGCCCCATCTTCGCCGCCGCTGCCATGGCCCTGAGTTCGGTCAGCGTCATCGGAAATGCACTCCGACTGCGACGCCTCGAGATCTGAACGTCTGCGACATTTCGGGACGGTGGTGTCGCTTTGCGCTTGATCCGCGGGCGCCCCGGCCGGAAATTGGCACGACCATGCGCCTGATCCATCGATCGCACCGCGCCGCCAACGCCGTCCGGACCGTGTCTCCGAGCGGTGAGCTGTTCGTTGCGTCGATCGTGATCTGCATGATCCTGTCGGCGTTCGGCGATGCGGTCGATCCGACATGGCTGGGCGAGGCGGGACTGGAGTTCGCCTTCTTCGACCTCGGGGGCGAGTTCTCCATCCTTGGAATGCGGCACTGGCACCTGCTCGAGCTGCTGCTGGCCGGCGCCGTGATCGCTGCGGGCATCATGGTCCTGCGTATCGTGGCCGGCGCCTTCTTCCGGCCGCTCGACTCCGCCGATTCCGGCGCCGTCGAGAAGGTGCCGATAAAGCTCTGACGACTGGTTGAACATCCTGCGACCGCCCTTCCACCGGAAGCGCGCGGCGTGGGCACTCATTCACTTGTTGTTGGAGACTTTCATGGAACTCGAACTTTTTTCGGGCGCATTCTTTTCCGCGCTGCTGGCCATCATCCTGATCGACCTCGTTCTGGCGGGCGACAACGCCCTCATCATCGGCCTGGTCGCACGCAATCTTCCCAAGGAAAGCCAGAACAAGGTCATCTTCTGGGGCACCTTCGGCGCCATCGCCATCCGCGCCCTGATGGCCATCCTCGTCGTCTACATCCTGGCGGTGCCGGGCTTCATGCTGGCTGGCGGCCTCGCGCTGGTCTGGATCGCACGCAAGCTGTTGACGCCCCAGGAGAATGCCGAGGAGAGCCACCTCGTGAAGGCGCCGGCGGCCAGCTTCGCCGCGGCGGTGCGCACGATCATCATCGCCGACGCGGTGATGGGCATCGACAACGTGCTGGCCATCGGCGGCGCCTCGCACGGCTCGATCCTGCTGATCCTGATCGGTCTCGCCATCAGCGTGCCGATCATCGTCTGGGGCAGCCAGCTCGTCATCAAGCTGGTCGACCGCTACCCGTCGGTGATCCTGGTGGGCGGCGCGGTGCTGTGCTGGACCGCCTACGGCATGATCACCCGCGAGCCGATGCTGGTGTCGTGGTTCGAGGCCCATCCGGCCGCCAAGCTGATCCTGGCCGTGCTGGCCTTCTCGATCGCGCTGGCGCCCTGGTACAATGAGCGCCTCAGCGACCAGATGAAGCCGCTGACCCTGCTTCTGCCGGCCATCCTGATCTGGATGCTGGGCTTCGAAGTCGCCGCCAGCGTCTGGAAGGTCCAGGCCGACTATCTGATGGCCACCACCCAGGGCGAGTACCTGATGGAAGGCGTGCGCTGGATCGGCTGGCTGCCGTTCGCCGCGCTCCTCCTGTGGGTGCGCGAGCGCCTTGTCCTGCGCAGCGCGCGCGTGGCGCGTAGCGCGCAGTAAGGCTCCAGCGACAATGCCTTCCGCCCCCGTCATTCGGGGGCGGAAACGACCTTCTTAAGACACCGCGAGGTCGGCGCCGGTCAGGCGCCGATAGGCCTCCAGGTACCGCTTGCTGGTCGCCTCGACGACCTCCGCCGGCAGTCGGGGTGCCGGCGCCTCTCCGTTCCAGCGGCCGGCATGGCGCTCGACATCGAGCCAGTCGCGCAGCGGCTGCTTGTCGAAGCTGGGCTGCGGCCGCCCCTCCGCGTAGCCGTCGAGCGGCCAGAAGCGCGAGGAATCAGGTGTCATCACTTCGTCGATCAGCAGGATCCTGCCATCGACGGTGCGGCCGAACTCGAACTTGGTGTCGGCGATGATGATGCCCTGCTTCAGGGCGACGTCGCGGCCGCGGGTGTAGACAAGCCGGGTCAGCCGTTCGAGCTCGGCGGTGACCTCGGCGCCCAGCACCTTCCGCATCTGGGCGATGGTGATGTTCTCGTCGTGGCCGCTCTCGGCCTTGGTCGCCGGGCTGAAGATCGGCGGATCGAGACGGCCGCTCTCCTTCAGGCCCTGGGGCAGGGTCTCGCCGGCCAGGGTCCCGGCCTTGGCATATTCGCGCCAGGCCGAGCCGGTGATGTAGCCGCGGACCACGCATTCGATCGGGAACACCGTGCCGCGCCGGCAGAGCATGGCGCGGCCGGCGATCTCGGCGCGGTGGGCCTTCAGGGCGGGCACCGCGCCGACGATCTCGTCGGCGTCGGCCGAGATCATGTGATGGTCGACGATGTCGCCCAGTTGGCGGAACCACCAGGCGCTGACCTGGGTCAGCACCGCGCCCTTCTGCGGGATGGGCTCGGCCATCACCACGTCGTACGCGCTCACCCGGTCGGTCGCGACCAGCAGCAGCCGTTCCGCATCCACCGCATAGACATCGCGCACCTTGCCACGCGCGATCCGCTCCAGCGGCAGGTCGCTCACCGTCATCAGCATCGTCATATCCCTCGTCCTGAGGAGGCCGCGCCGCGGCCGTCTCGAAGAACGGGCCACAGTGCGGATGCCCACCCTTCGAGACGCAGCCTGCGGCCACTCCTCAGGGTGACGTTCCTCCGTTCAATCTTCCTTGCGCAGTTCCTCGAACACTTCCTTGGCGGTGAGCATGGCCTCGCGCACCGACGGCAGGCCGATATAGCCGCAAAGATGCATCAGCGCCTCGGACAATTCATCCTCCGTCCAGCCCTGGCGGCGGGCCATGCGGAGATGGATGGCGAGTTCCGGCCAGCGTGCCTGGGCGGTGTCGGAAATGACGCAGATCAGCGTCTTGGTCTTGAGGTCCAGGCCGGGACGCGACCACAGCATGCCGAAGACCGCCTCGCGGGCGTAGTCGCCGAACTTCTGCATCATGGGGTCGTCGTAGACCGACTTGTTCATGTCGGCGGCAAACTTCTCCCCCATCAGGTTGGCGCGCATCTGGCTGCCCTTCCTGTAGTTCTCACTCTCGGCCATCGATTCCTCCTTTGTTACGATTTCTGGACTGCAGCGTCCCGGAATTCGCGGCTAGGATCAATTGTCCAAGGGGAGAGTTGACCGAACGATGGCCGCCAGCGGCACAGTAGTTGAACCCGCCGGCCGGCGGCGCCGGGCGGCGCTGACCCTGGCCGCTCTCGGAGTCGTCTTCGGCGACATCGGCACCAGCCCGCTCTACACGGTCAAGGAGTGCTTCAGCGAGTACACCGGCATCCAGCCCACGCACGACAACGTGCTGGGCATGTTGTCGCTGATCACCTGGGCCTTGATCGTCGTCGTCACCCTGAAGTACGTCGCCGTGGTCATGCGCGCCGACAACAAGGGCGAAGGCGGCGTGCTGGCACTCATGGCGCTGGTCTCCAGCCAGAACAACATTCCGTCACCCTGGCGGCGACGCCTCTATCTCATGCTGGGCATTGCCGGGGCCGCGCTGTTCTACGGCGACTGCCTGCTGACGCCCGCCATCTCCGTGCTGAGCGCCGTCGAGGGACTGACCGTCGCCACCCCCGCGTTCCAGCCGATGGTGATACCGATCGCAATCGGAGTCATCGTCGCGCTGTTCTCGGTCCAGCATTTCGGCACCAGCGGCATCGGCAAGTGGTTCGGCCCGATCACGCTCATCTGGTTCGTCGTGCTGGCCGTGCTCGGCGCGCACCAGATCGTGCAACGCCCGGAAGTGCTGGCGGCCCTCTCGCCGCATCATGCCGTGGGCTTCGCCATGCGCGAGAAGATCGTGGCCTTCATCGCGCTGGGAGCGATCACGCTCGCCATCACCGGCGCCGAGGCGCTCTATGCAGACATGGGCCATTTCGGCGCCAAGCCCATCCGCATGGCCTGGCTCGGCCTCGTGCTGCCCGCCCTGCTCCTCAACTATTATGGGCAGGGTGCATTGATCCTCGAGGATCCGACCGCCCTGGCCAACCCGTTCTTCAATCTCGGACCGGATTGGGCGCTCTATCCGCTGGTCGTCCTGGCCACGGCCGCCACGGTGATCGCCTCGCAGGCCACCATCTCCGGTGCCTTCTCGATGGCCAAGCAGGCGGCCCTGCTGGGCCTCAGCCCGCGCGTCCACATCCAGCACACCTCCGCCAGCGAATTCGGGCAGGTCTACCTCCCGGTGGTCAACTGGCTGCAGATGCTGGGCGTCGTAATCCTGATCATGGCGTTCAAGTCGTCGACCAACCTCGCCTCGGCCTACGGCATCGCCGTCACCGGCACGATGCTGATCACGAGCATGCTCGTCTGCGTCATCGCGATACGCAAATGGAACTGGGGGTGGCCGCTCAGCCTCCTCGTCTTCGGCGGCTTCATGACGCTCGACCTGGCGCTGCTCTCGTCCAACATGCTGAAGTTCCTCGATGGCGGCTGGGTGCCGCTGGCGATCGCCGCGCTGATCTTCGTCTGCATGTGGACCTGGCTGACCGGCCGCGCGGCCGTCGCCAGGCACGAGCAGGCAGAGGCGTTGCCGCTGGAAACCCTGCTCGAGAGCATCAACCCGGCCCGCGTGCACCGGCCGCAGGGCACCGCCGTCTACCTGACCGCCACGTCCACCAACGCACCGCGTTCGCTGATGCACAATCTGAAGCACAACGAGGTGCTGCACGAGCACGTCGTGCTGCTGAGCATCGAGGTCCCCGACATCCCCTTCGTATCGTCCGAAGGCCGCTGTCAGGTCACCCATCTCGGCAAGGGCGTGCATCGCGTCGTGCTGCACTACGGTTTCATGGAGCAGCCCGACGTGCCGAGCGCCCTCGCCCTGCTCGAGGACAAGGGCATACCGTTCGACCCGATGCGCACGTCCTACTTCGTTGGCCGCAACACCTATGTGGACGCCAGCAAGCCCCTGCTGCCGCGGTGGCAGGAGAAGCTCTTCCTCGCCTTGTCGCGTTTCTCGGCCAGCGCCGGCGACTTCTTCGGCCTGCCGACCAATCGCGTCGTTGAACTGGGCAGCCGAATAGAGATCTAGCAGGCTGCTGGGACAGGTTTTTTGCAAGGTGCCGGCAGGTACACCCCTACGCGGTACCAGGATACCTCACCGCGGGGGGAGGGGGTGCGACACTCGCTTCGACTGATTCGTTTATTACGTTTGTTTCGTTTAATTGCCAGGATCCGGCCATTCGATCGAGGCGAAGGCCCCGACGCCGGCCTCGCCCCGAGGAGAGACCGCAGTGAGCGCCTCGAAGGATAAGGTAAGCGCCTGAAGCGATTCAATTCATTTCCGGTCAGCCCCCCGGGATGAGGCGGGTGGGTCGGCGGAAAACGAATTCCCGATCGCGAAATCGACCGTCACGCATCGAAGCCGGTGAGCGAGATCGCATCTCTGGCCGGCGGCTGCAGGCCACGCAGGAGGAGATCGCCCAGCCGGGCGAAGATGCGCCCGGCTTCGGTGCAGCCGACATCTTGCGCCACCGCCTCGGCGGCAACGTTGAGCAGCGCGTTGCCGGCGAGATCGCGGCACTCCGCGGGCAGGCCTTCGACGGCATCGGCGATCACGCGCATCGCCTGCTGCAGGTCGGACAGGCGATCTGGCATCGGTGCAGTCATGCCGTCGGCTTTCAATTGAGACGACCGGCGGCGGCACCGGCCGCCGGGGCGATCCTGAGGCCCGCGCCGGCAAGTGCGACGGCAAAGGCCTTCAGGCGGATGGCGGCCACGCGAGAGGCGGTGGGCGCCATCATGATGTCGAGCGACGCCAGCAGCGGACCGTCGTGATCGGCCTGGGCGAGACCGCAGAGCGCGACCATCACCGCCTCATCGTGGCTGACGCTCGAGCAGGTCGGCACGTGGATTTCCATGGCACGCCGCGCGCCGAACAGGAACGCGTCCATGGCGATCGCGAAGTCCGGCAGGGCGTCGAGAACGCCCGCGACCTTGAAGCCGCGATGGAGGATCGAGCCTTCGCACGGCAGCGCGCGGTCCTGCTGCCATTGGCGCAGCGCCCACAAGACGAACCGTTCGCTCACCGGCAGGGCACAGGCGCAATCGGCATTCCCGCAGCCCGGCTTCGGGTCGCTCCGCAGGGCGCTAAGCCGCTGTTCCTGAAGGGTTTGCATGACTTCACCGAAAGTTGAAGGGGCTTGACGGGAATGCCAGTTTATGCAATTGAGAGTCGTTCGCAAATCATTTTTCGAGGGCAGCGAAAATCCATGGACGAGATGACCCGGCCGCTTCGGGTATTGGAGGCGCAGGGCGACAGGCTGGAAGTGACCCTTCCGGCGGTCGAGAGCGCCACGCTCCTGCAGGGACGGCGTGAACTCGTGATCCGCCACGGCGCCGTGATGTACCGACTGCGCCTCACCGCCTCGAACAAACTCATCCTGACGAAATAGTCCGAAACCCCGAGGGGCCATCCCTCCTCGGTCAAACTGCCCAGCCAGCCGCTCCCGCGAGGGAGCCCTGCAAGCCAGGCGTCCTTTTTTATTCTTGGGGACCTGGCTCAAATGAAGCTGCGCACCGTCTATGCACTGATGGCCACAACGGCGATCAGCGCACCTCTGAGCTTACCCGCCTGGGCACAGGCACCGACGGCTCCGGCGACCTCCGATCCGACGCAGGTCCCGCCCGCCACTCAAGCCGTTCCCACACAACTCGACGCCGTGACGACGGCGGCGATGCGCAGCCGGCGCCCGCTCGACGACGTGCCGGCCACCGTCTCGGTGATCACCACCGAAAACATCGATCGCGAGAACATGCAGGACGTCCGGGACCTCGTCCGCAACGAGCCCGGCGTCACCGTCGGCAACAACCCGAACCGTGCCGGCTTCCAGAACTTCGTGATCCGCGGCATCGGCGGCAATCGCGTCCTGCTGATGGTCGACGGCATGCGCACGCCCGACTTCCCCGACAGCAACCAGGGCGCCGGCACCTACTCGCGCGAGCAACCCGACCTCGAGGACATCAAGCGGGTCGAGATCATCCGCGGCCCCGCCTCGGCCCTCTACGGTTCGGACGCGATCGGCGGCGTGGTGGCCTACACAACCAAGGATCCCGGCGACTACCTGCGCCCGGGCAAGGATGTCTATGCCAGCGCCAAGGCGGCCTATAGCGGCGCCAACCAGCAGTTCTCCGAATCGTTCACCGGCGCCGTTCGCTCGGGCAACGTCGAGTTCATGGGCATCTACACGCGGCGCGACGGTCAGGAATACCAGCCGGCGCAGTCGACGGTCAGCCCGAACCCCACGACCTGGTACAACAACAACTTCTTCGCAAAGCTGGTGATCAGGCCGACCGAGGTCGACACGATTCGACTCACGGGCTCCTACAACCAGAGCGGACAGAGCACCAACATGCTCAGCGGCGTCGGCACCTTCCCCAGCCTGTTCGCGCGGGTCTATGACGACTGGGGCCAGGACTATACGAACACCTACCGGATAAGCGCCCAATGGGAGCACAACGCGCCGATCGGCTTCGTCGACCGGCTGAGCTTCCTCGCCTACTTCAACTCGGTCTACACCCAGGCCGATACCTATACGCTGCGCGGCGGCGTCACCAGCGTCGTCCCGAGCAATGCCCGCACCTCGCAGTTCTACTACTCGCAGAACGTCACCGGTGCGGAGCTGCAGATGCACACCAATCGCGAGATCGGCGGCCTCGACAACTTCTTCACCTATGGCGCGAGCTTCTCCTGGACGACGACGACCCGGCCACGCAACCGCACGCAGATCACGCTGGCGACCGGTGCGACCACGAACTCCGTCGGCGGTGAGCTCTATCCGAACAAGAACTTCCCGGACACCGACACGGTGCAGGCCGGCATTTACGTCCAGGACGAGATCAGCGCGCTGGGCGGCCGCCTGAAGATCACGCCTGCGGTGCGCCTCGACTATTACAATATGACGCCCAATCCCGATAAGTACTTCTGGAACTCGACGGGCGCCACGCTCAACGCCGTGCCCTCGGCCACCACCTATGTCTCGGCCTCACCCAAACTCGGCCTGCTGTATCACTTCAACGACACCTACTCGGGCTACTTCCAGTACGCGACGGGCTTTCGCGCGCCGCCGTACGACAATGCGAACTTCGGCTTCACCAATGCCGCGTCGTTCTACCAGATCCTGCCCAACGCCAACCTGAAGCCCGAGACGGCCAACTCCTTCGAAGTGGGATTGCGCGGCAAGTACGAGAACGGATCGAGCTGGCAGCTCACCGGCTTCTACAACCTCTACAACAACTTCCTCGAAACCACCGTCGTCGGCATGGTCGGCCCGGTCACGCAGTACCAGTACGTAAACCTCACCAACGTGACGATCTGGGGCATCGAGGCACGCGGCGAATACCGCTTCGCGCCGGAATGGGCGGTCGCCGGCTGGACCGCCTTCGCACAGGGTACCGATACGCGAACCGGCCTGCCGGTCGACTCGGTGTCGCCGTGGACCACGCAGGCGCGCATCCGCTACGGCTTCGACAAGGGCATCGTGGCGCAGCTGATCGGCACGGTGGCGGCGGCTCATACCCAGGTCAGCAACCCGACCTACTTCCAGGCGCCGGCCTACTTCAATCTCGACGCCACCGTCGGCTACGTCTTCAACGAGCACTTCAAGATCAATGCCGGCGCGTTCAACATCACCAACGCCCAGTACTGGAACGCTCCGGATACGGTCGGCATCGCGGCAACCAATCCGCAGCTCGATCTCTATGCCCAGCCCGGTCGGTACTTCGGCGTCAACCTCCTGGCCAAATGGTAGTCCCGGCAGCCCTCTCTGCCGAGCGACTGCCGGCGCCACCGGCACGCGGTCCCCGCGTGCCGGTGGCGTTGTCGCTCGCGTTGCATGGGCTGGCCATCGTTCCTCTTCTCCTCGCCGGCATGTCCGGCAGCAGCGCCAGCGACGACCAGCCGGCCGCCTTGATGGTCGAGCTGTCTCTCGCGGCGTCCTCCGCCGGACCCGCGACGGAAGCCGATCAGCCCGAAACGCCCCCCGAACCTCAGCAGCAGCCCGAGCCGCCGTCGCCGCCGGTCGAGCAAACCGAGGCACCACCGGAACCTGAACCGGAGCCACCCCCGCCGCCGCAGGAGGTCGCCGCCGCCGAACCCGAGATCAAACTCGATCTCCCTCCCCCGGACGAGCCGCCGCCGCCGACCGCTGCCGAGCTGAAGCCCGTCGCGCCGCCCAAACCCAGGCCGCCGCAGCCCAAGCCGGCGGCGGCGCCGCGTCCGACGGCGCAGGCCGCGGTCACGAAGACTCCCTCCCCCGACCTCGGCAACGCCAGCGTCACGCAGCAGCAGGCCGCCTCGTCGTCGTCACCCGTCGTGTTCGAGGGAAAGCCGCGCTTCCGGATCCCGCCGACACCGGCCGTCTATCCGCCGCGCTCCATCGAGCTCGGCCAACAGGGCGAGGTCATGGTGCGCGTCCGTCTCCAACCCGACGGAAGCGCGGCCGAGATCATGGTCTGGCGCAGCAGCAATTTTCCCCTGCTCGACCGCGCCGCACTCACCGCGGTGCGCGGCTGGCATTTCCTTCCGGCCCTGCGCGACGGCCGCCCGGTCGCCGCCTGGGTCGAAATCCCCGTTCGATTTCATCTTCGTTGAAAGGACAGTCTGATGCTCTCATCCCCGAATACCGACCTTGCCGCCCGCTGGAACACGCTGCGCGGCGAGAAGCCGGCGCTGCGCATCCGCGACGCGGCCGCGACGCTCGGCGTCAGTGAAGCCGAGCTGGTGGCACTGGGCACGGGCAAGACCGCGACCCCGTTGACGGCCGACTGGCGCGGCATCCTGAACGACATGCAGGAGGTCGGCCGCGTGATGTGCCTGACCCGCAACGAACATTGCGTTCATGAGCGCCATGGCCGCTTCGAGGGCGTGGATGTGAAGGCCCCGCACGGGATCGTGCTCGGCCCGGATATCGACCTTCGCCTGTTCCTCGGCTCGTGGAAGCATGGCTTCGCGGTGCGCGAACCGCTGCAACAGGGCGAACGGCTCAGCCTGCAGTTCTTCGACGGCGCCGGCGACGCCGTGCACAAGATCTACGCCACGGAAGAGACCGACCGGGCGGCCTTCGATGCGCTGATCGCCCGCTATACGGCGGCGACGCCGCCCGACATGAAGATCGGCGCACGCATTCCCGATGCGGTGGACCGCCCCGACTCCGAGATCGACGTCGCGGGCCTGCGCACGGCCTGGCTGGGCATGAAGGACACCCACGAGTTCTTCGGCATGCTGGCTACGTTCAAGGTCGGCCGCGTCCAGGCGCTGCGCCTGGTCGGCGAGGATCTCGCCCGCGAGCTGCCGGTCCGCGCCTTGCGCGCCGCCTTCGAAGCCGCATCCGCCGACGGCACGCCGATCATGGTCTTCGTCGGCAGCCACGGCTGTATCCAGATCCATACCGGCCCGGTGAAGCGCCTGGTCGATGCGCACGGGTGGTTCAACGTTCTCGACCCCGACTTCAACATGCACCTGCGCGAAGACGGCGTGGCGCGCGTTTTCTCGGTGCGCAAGCCGACCGAGGACGGCATCGTCACCTCGATCGAGGCCTTCGACGCGCGCAATCGCAACATCCTGCTGATGTTCGGTGCCCGCAAGCCCGGCACGCCTGAGCTCGCTGAATGGCGCGGCATCGTGGCGAACGTCGAGAAGCAGGCGGCCTCGTGATGAAGCGCCGCACCGTCCTCGGCATGGGACTGGCCACGGCGGCAGCCCGCGCCATTCCCGCCAATGCGCAGCAGCCGCCCCGCATTGTGTCGGTCGGCAGCTCCATCACCGAGATCGTCTATGCACTGGGCGCCGAGAAGATGCTGGTTGGCGTCGACACGACCAGCCTGTACCCCGAGGCCGCGCGGAAGCTGCCGCAGGTCGGCTACATGCGAGCCCTGTCGGCCGAGGGCGTGCTGTCGCTGAAGCCGACCCTCATCATCGCGACCACGGCGGCCGGTCCGGCGGGCGCGCTCGACCAGCTCAAGGCCACGGGCATCGAGATCATGATCCTGCCCGACCTCTACGATTATGACAGCGTGATCACCAAGATCGCCGCCGTTGGAAAGGTGACCGGCAAGGTCACAGAAGCCGACGCAATGATCGCCAGGGGCCGCGCGGCGATGCAGTCTCTTGCGGAAAAGCTGGCCGCCGCGAAGAGCCATCCGCGTGTGCTGTTCCTGCTGTCGATGACCGGCGGCGCGCCCCAGGCCGCCGGCCGCGATACCGCCGCCGCCGGCATCATCAGGCTGGCGGGCGGCATCAACGCCGTCGACGGCTATTCCGGCTACCGGCCCCTGACGCCGGAATCCGTCATCGCCTCCCGGGCCGACGTCGTCCTCGTGACCCAACAGACGGTGCAGGCGATGGGCGGCAAGCAGGCCATCCTCGACCAGCCGTCGCTCAATCGCACGCCCGCCGGCAAGGCCGGCCGGATCATCGAATTCGATACGCTGCTCCTGCTGGGCTTCGGCCCGCGCACGCCGGAAGCGGCCCGTGAACTGGCCATGGCGCTGCATCCAGACCTCGCCCGCGCACCGTGACCGCCACCGCCCTGCGCCGTCCGATTCCGCTGTTCGTCCTCGCCGCCCTGGCGAGCGTCCTGGGCAGTCTCTGCATCGGCGCCTTCCCCGTCGGCCTCGGCCAGATCCTGTCGGCCGTCGGCCTGTCGAGCACCCCGCTCGACGGGACCACGGCCGCCGTCCTCTATGCGATCCGCGCGCCGCGCGTGGTCGCAGCCTTTGCCGTCGGCGCCGCGCTGGCAGCCGGCGGTGCGGCGATGCAGAGCCTGTTCCGCAATCCGCTGGCCGATCCCGGCCTGCTGGGCGTGTCGAGCGGCGCCGCCCTCGCAGCGGTGTCGACGATCGTGCTGGGCGAGAGGGTGATGCATGTCGTGCCGCCGGACCTGCGCCCCTGGTGCCTGCCGATCGCGGCGTTCCTCGGCGGCCTCGCGGCCACGATCGTCGTGTATCGCATCGCCGCGCGCGAAGGCGTGACGCTGGTCGGCACCTTGCTACTGGCCGGCATCGCCATCAATGCGCTGACGTCGGCGGGTATCGGCATGCTGGTCTTCGTCGCCGACGACCAGCAGCTGCGCACCCTCATCTTCTGGACCATGGGCGGCTTCGGCTCGGTGACCTGGGTCGCCATCCTGCCGGCCCTGCTGATCCTCCTCATCAGCGTGCCGACCTTGCTGCCGACCGCCCATCTGCTCGACGCGCTGGCGCTCGGCGAACGCGAGGCCGGCCATGTCGGCGTCGATGTCGAGCGGTTGAAGAAGCGGCTCGTGGCCCAGGTGGCGCTCGCGGTCGGCGCCGGCGTGGCGATCTCGGGCATCGTGGGCTTCGTCGGCCTGATCGCGCCGCACATCGTCCGCCTGCTGCTCGGACCATCGCACCGCACCCTGCTGCCGGCGGCCGCCCTGTTCGGGGGCGCCTTTCTCGTGCTGGCCGATGCGCTGGCGCGCACCATGGTCTCGCCGGCCGAGCTGCCGATCGGCGTGCTCACGGCATTGGTCGGCGGTCCGTTCTTCCTCTGGCTGCTGGCCAGTCGCGCCGCGAGAGGTGGGCTGTGAAGTTGCTCCAGGCCATCGGCATCGAGGTGCGCGCCCGGACCAAGACTCTTTTGCGCGATGTTTCGATCGACGTCGCACCAGGCGAATTCGTGGCGATCATCGGACCGAACGGCGCGGGCAAGAGCACCCTGCTCAACGCCCTGGCCGGCGATCGCACCCTGTCCTCCGGCGAGATCCTGCTCGAGGGGCGGCCGTTGACACACTGGAGCAAGCTCGAGCTGGCGCGCCGTCGCGTCGTGCTGCCGCAGCATTCGGCCGTGGCCTTCGACTTCACCGGCCTGCAGATCGCCATGCTGGGGCTGCTGGCCTTTCGCGGCACCCTGTCGGAACCGCAGATGCAGGCGGTGGCGGAAAAGGCGCTTGCCGAGACCGAGGCGCTCGCCTTCGCCGACCGGCCCTACACCGTTCTGTCCGGCGGCGAACGGCAGCGCATCCAACTCGCCCGCGTGCTGGCTCAATGCGACGCCGATCCGGAGGCTACGCCGTTCCTGCTGCTCGACGAGCCGATCACCGGCCTCGACCTCTCGCACCAGCATGCGGCCCTCGCCAGCGCCCGGCGTCGCGTCGATCGGGGGTTGGGCGTCCTCGCCGTCCTGCACGACCTCAACATGGCGGCGCGCTATGCCGACCGCGTCGGCATCGTCGAGACTGGCCGTGTGACAAATCTGGGACCGACACGGCAGACGCTCGACCCGCAGCGGCTCTCGGCCGTGTTCGCGACACCCATTGTGCGAATCGAGGCCGCCGGCGGCACGGCCTTCCTCAGCCCCGGCTGATTCACCGCGGTTCGGTGTTCAATCCGACATAAACCCGCCGGATTCGAACGATGTTATGATGCCTCAGCCACCAATCATAAGTCCGGCCCCAGGCATCCATGGGCGAACGCCCCACTTTATTGATGACGACGCGACTGGGCGTGCGCCCTCTGGGCGTGCGGGGCGAACCGCTGCATGCGGTCGCGGGCCAGTTGCTGTCCGTCATACGTCGTCGTCTGGGCGACGGCCCGGCCGATCTGCTGGCCGATCCGCAGCTCCGAGAATCCGGTGACGGTATCGACTGGTACGCCGCGCGCGGCGGTACCGTTCAGCGCCTCACGGAACTGGATGAGGCCCAACGCACGGAAGTCCTGCGCATCGTCGAGGATCATCTCGCGTCCATCCGGTCGCTGGGCGCGCAGCTCCTCGCCTCGCAGACCAGCGAAGAGGCGCGGCTGATCGGGCGCTCGCTCGAACTGTCGACGTCGCGCCCCTCCGACGATTTCGTGTTCGTGGTCGACGGACAGCCGGTAATCGTCGCCTGGGGCTACGAAGCCGATGCCGCGGCAGGCCTTCAGGCCTTCCAGCTGGCGACGGTTCCCGCGGCGGCGCGGCCCGAGGCCGTGTTCGCCAGCGCACCGGCGGCAATGCTCCCACCGACTCGCATCGTCGGCTGGGCGCCCTGGTTCAGCGCCCTGCTGTTCGGCCTGCTGTTGCTTCTACTCCTGCTGTTGACCTCATGGCTGCTGCGCGCCTGCGTGCCGGTCGATCCGACCGTGAACGTCGCGACGCTGGAAACGCCGGCGCCACCGGCCCCCGAGGCCCCACCCGACCCGACGCCACTGTTGAAGGCGGCGCTGGAATCGGCCGGCGACGAGGAACAGAAGCTCAAGGCCGAGCTCGCCTCGTTGCAGGCCGAGCTCAAGGGCAAACTCGAACAATGCAAGCCGATCGAGCCGCCCAAGCCTCCGCCGCCTCCCCCGCCGGTGGCCAAGGTCGATCCGCCGAAGCCGCCTCCGCCGGCCCCGAAGCCGCCGCAACAGGCCTCCGCGCCGCCGGTCAATCGGCCGCCGCCGGGCCAGCTTCCCTGCGACTGGTCGGGGGATTCGGGCGGCGAGGGCGTAACACGCAACAGGCACTATCTCGGCGACAAGCCGGGCTTCGTGGCGCTGAACTACCAGCTCTTCGTGCGGCCCGACGACATCAAGGTTTTCTATCGCGGCCAGCAGATCGCCGGCACCGGCGGTCCGCGTGGCGGTCGGGGCGGCTTCGGGTTCGACTGGAATCCGGTGGCGGGGGATTATTCGGTCGACGTGATCGTAACGGGTGAACAATGGGGCACGCGCTGGAACTACGCGATTTCCTGCCCGCGTGGCAGCAGACGGTGAGGGGCTGAGATGGCTGCAGGTCCGCTTCTCGTCAGTGAACCGCTGCAGCGCTACCGCGCGCTCGGGCTCGCGGGCGATCCGGTCTGGCGCGCCGCGGGCCAGCTGCGCGCCGCCATTGCCGCCCGCCTGTCACGCGAGCATGCCGACCTTCTGGCGGTTCCGGAGGCCGAGCCGAGCGGTCGCACGATCAACTGGTATGCGCCGTTCGACGGCGACGTGAAACGCCTCGGCGATCTTGGCGATGCCGAGCGCCGCGAGATGCTCGACAGGGTGCACCGCCTGCACGGCGAGATCGCAGGCCTGGCGACCCAGATGGAGGCGGTGGAGCGCTCCAACGCCGAACGCAACTTCGCACGCCTGCTGCGTCAGGCACTCACCGCGCCGGGCGAAGAGACGCTCTATGTCGTGGACGGTCGCCCGGTGATGACTTTCTGGGGCTTCACCGCCGATGCCGCCTTGCCCGGCGTATTCCTGCCAAGCCTGCCGCCCGCCGTTGCGCCACGCGTCGCCGCCGCGCCGCAGCTCGGACGACCGGAAGCGGTGATGGCCTCGGCGCCGGCCCTTGCCGCGGTCGCGGCGCCGCGCACCGTGTGGTGGCAATGGCTGCTGCTCGGCGTCGTGCTGATGCTGATCCTGGCGTTGCTGGCCTGGCTGGTGCGACCCTATCTGCCGCGCATCGAACCCTACATCGAGGCCGAAGCGCGCGAGCGCGCCCTGGGGTTTGCCGTGCGTCAGCCGATGGAACTGCAGCAGACTCGCGTCGCGACCCTGGCGCATGACAATGAGGAATTGCGCCTCGAACTGGCCCGTCTCACCGACGAGCTGTCACGCCGCGGCGGCGATTGCGCCGCCGGCGTCATCGGACCGGGCGGCGTGATCGTCGGATCCGTCGGCGGACCGCCGATCGAGCGCAGCGCCGGCCCCGATCTCGGCGTCGCCGCAAACGACCCGACGAAGGATCCGAACAAGCCGGAGGCCAGGGGCGGCGACGTGAAGGGCCCCGACGAGCAGAACAAGGACAAGGATGCCGCGGGCAAGACCGAGGCCGGCAACAGGAAGGACGAGCCCAAGCCGATGGTCGTGCCGCCCGAGGCCAAGCAGAAGCAGGACCTCGCCTTCCTCAAAGGCGACTGGCGCTCGCGCACCGGCCTTGCCACCGCGACCGGCGAGAAGGATCTGCGGCCGAACTACACGCTCGACGACAAGGGCAAGGGCAAGGTGTCCTTCACCCAGAAGAACGGCGCCACCTGCGAGGCGCCCGCCGAGGCGCGCTGGGACGGCACCAAGCTGGTGATCGAGGAAAAGAGCAATCCGCGCTGCAGCGACGGCAAGACCTACGCCCGCAACACCGTGAACTGCGAGATCGGCCCCGATGGCGCCGCACAATGCAAGGGCAGCCAGCCCGGCGACCCGCGCAGCTACAAGGTGCAGATCGGGCGCTGAGGTCTTACATACAGACGATGATGGCCGTACCGGAGTGACATGAGCGACCTCGCCCGCCTGCCGAGCTATCCCAGCCCGACGACGCTGATTGCCCGCTCCGGCATCCAGTTCCTCGACTTCGGCTTCGATCCCGTGCGCCTGAAGGTCCGCGAATGGGGCTTCCATGACGCCGCCGCGTCGAACGCGGTCGACGACCTGGTGCAGCTCGATTTCGACGAGGGCCGCGGCCAGTACGAAGTGGTCGAGAACGGCCGCCGCCGCGCCGCCGATCCCAACCTGGTCATCACCGCCAAGGACGCCCTCGCGCCGTTCCTCGACAAGTGGGTGCCGGTGCCGTTCCTGCAGGTGCGGCCCAACAACCAGTTCCGCGAGGGACCGGCCGACTGGGCCCGCGTGCGCGTCGTCGATCTCGAAACGCGCTACGGCCCGGGCTATCGCGACGAGCAGGGCAACCGGTACCGGGCCGTGCTGGCGTTCGACACCGGCCTGATCGCCGAAGCCGAGGGCCGCGCCTACCTCGCCCCCTCGCCCAAGGACGTGACCTCCGGCGCATTGTTCGCGCTGGCGCCGCAGCAGCGGGCCAATCACTGGCTGCTGCGCCAGGGCTGGATGGTGCAGTGGCTCGACGAGCTGTTCCACGAACTGCATCCGCGCGCGACCGCGGAAGAGATCGACAACGACATCAAACAGAAGCCGCAGGAAGCCACGGCGCGCTATCTCGCCTTCCTCGGCCTGCTCGCCGCCGCGGTGCATTTCCCGCCGGTGAAGCTGGTGGGCGACGCGGAGCGGCCCGGGCGCGGCGCGATCGAAGTGGATCTCGTGCTCGACGTCGGCAATTCGCGGACCTGCGGACTGTTGATCGAGGCGGCGGGCGAGCTGGGCGTCAACCTGAACGATTCCTATGAGCTGGCGCTGCGCGACCTCTCGCATCCCGAGGTGGTTCATACGCGGCCTTTCGAGTCGCGGGTGGAGTTCGCGCAGGCCTGGTTCGGCAAGAACCACCTGTCGCGCCTCGGCGGACGCGCCGATGCCTTCGTGTGGCCCACCATGACGCGGGTCGGACCCGAGGCGACGCGGCTGGCGGCCCGCCGGCGCGGCACCGAGGGCAATACCGGCATGTCGAGTCCCAAGCGGTATCTGTGGGACGAGGAGCCGCAAACCCGCGAATGGCGCTTCAACGTGGCCTACGCGCAGGACCAGACGGCGATGCCGGCCGCAGCGGGGCCAATGGCGCAGCTGGTGAACCAGAAGGGCGAGCCGCTGCACCTGGTCGATCCCGATGCCGATTCGGCCGACCATCTGCCGGTGTTCGAGCCTCTCTACTCGCGCTCCTCGGTGATGACCTTCGTGCTCACCGAAGTGCTGCTGCAGGCGCTGATGCTGATGAACTCGCCGCAGCAGCGCGGCCGCCGCGCCCATGCCGAGACGCCGCGCCGCCTGCGCCGCATCGTGCTCACCTTGCCGACCGGCATGCCGCTCGCCGAGCGCCTGATCTTCCGCAAGCGCGCCGAAGCGGCGCGCGACCTCGTCTGGATGATGATGGGCTGGAAGCTCGATGATCCCGCGGCGCCCGCCCCGCGCGTGCTGACCGACTGGGACGAGGCGAGTTGCACGCAGCTCGTCTATCTCTACACCGAAGTCGCCCGCAATTTCGGCGGCGACGCCCGGCGCTTCTTCCAGATCACGCGCAAGCCGCGCGGCAAGCCGCCCGAGGACGTGCTCAACATCGCGAGCATCGACGTGGGCGGCGGCACGACCGACCTGATCATCAACTCTTACCGCCTGGAGGGCGCCGGCACCTCCGTGACGCTGTTCCCGGAGCAGAAGTTCCGCGAGGGCTTCAGCGTTGCGGGCGACGACATCCTGCTGCGCGTCGTGCAGGCCCATGTGCTGCCGCCGATCGAGGCCGCCCTGCGCACCGCGGGCATCGCCAACCCGGGCGACCTGATGGCCGAGCTGGTCGGCGGCGACCGCGGCGGCGAGGACGTGATCCAGCGCAACCTGCGCCAGCAGTTCGCGCTGCAGATCGCCCATCCGCTCGCGCTCGAATTCCTGCGCGCCGCCGAGACCTACGATCCGACGTCGGGCGTCGTCGCAGCCGAGCCGCGCGCCTACGAGACCTTCTTCCCGGGCGGCGCCAAGCCGTCCGAAGAAGTCGTGACCTTCGTGAACGAGGCGGCGCGCAAGCGCGGCGCCCAGAACTTCGATCTGCGCGAAGTCGTGTTCCCGGTCGACCTGCCGGGCCTCGACAAGACGGTGCGGGCCGAGATGGGTCGTGTCCTGGCGCCGCTCGCCGAGATCGTCCACGCCTACGACTGCGACGTGCTGCTGCTGTCGGGCCGGCCGTCGCGCCTGCCCGGCATCCGCTCGCTGGTGATGGAACTGCTGCCGCTGCCGCCGGAGCGGGTGATCTCGCTGCACGAGTATCGCGTCGGCGCCTGGTATCCGTTCCGCGACGCCCGCCTGCGCGTCGAGGATCCCAAGACGACCGTGGCGGTCGGCGCGATGATCGCGGCGCTCGCGCAATCCCAGCTTCCGGACTTTTCCTTCCGCTCCGACCTGCTGCGCTCCCGGAGCATCGCCCGGTTCATCGGCAAGCTCGACGGCGGCGGCCGCCTGCAGAAGGAAGACCTCATCTATCGCGACGTCGATCTCGACAATCGCGAGTTCGAGTTGCCGGAAGTCGCCTTCGAGTTCCGCGGGCCCATGTGGCTGGGCGCGCGGCAGCTCGATCTCGCGCGCTGGCCGGCCGCGCGACTCTACGCGCTCGAGTTCGCCAAGCCGGAATATGCCGAACGCCATGCGCGCGAGACGCCGTTCCGGATCACGCTCGCGAGGGTGAAGCCCAAGGACAAGGAGTCGGGCGACGTCGAACGCTTCCGCCTGCGCCAGGTGACCAACCGCGACGGTCGCGCCGTCGCGCTCGACCGCCTGGCGCTCCGCCTCCAGACACTGCCGCGCCGTGAGGGCTACTGGCTCGACACCGGCATGCTCAAGACCGGTTGAAGGGACTTCCAGGAAGATCATGGACACAGTCGATCTCAAGCTGGCCCAGGACTGCGAGGCATTGGCCGTCGCCGCAAGCGAGGGCGTGGCCTGGCTGAAGGATGCGGCCGATCAGTCGCCCACCGTGGCGCAGCAGGCGCCGTCGCTGGTGAGCGAGCTGCAGAAGGTCCGCAACCAGAGCCGCAAACTCGCGCGCGCCGCCCGGCGCCGCATGTGCGTCGGCGTGTTCGGCCCCAGCCAGGCCGGCAAATCGTACCTCGTCTCCATCCTGGCGAGCCGCGACGGCCGCCCGCTGCAGGCGCGTTTCGCCGACAAGACCTACGACTTCCTGCGCGAGATCAACCCGCCCGGCAATCGCGAGTCGACCGGCCTGGTCACGCGCTTCGGCCTCGGCCTCAGCGACGGCTCGGCCGATTTCCCGGTGAAGGTGCGGCTGCTGACGCAGACCGACATCGTGAAGATCCTGGGCAACTCCTTCCTGCTCGACTTCGATCACCAGAAGGCCGAGTTCGTGCGGCCCGACGGCGCGGCGATCCGCAAGCGCCTGTCCGAGCTGCGCCTGAAGGCGCAGCCGACGCCGGTCGGCGATCTCGAGTCCGACGACGTGCTCGACCTCATCGAGTATTTCGACACCTTCTTCGCGGGCGTCACAGCGGAGCTGCGCACCGATTTCTGGCGCGAGGCGATCGATCTCGCGCCGCGCCTGTCGGGACACGACCGCGCCCGCCTGTGGTCGGTGCTGTGGTACGACTTCCAACCCTTCACCGACCTCTACCTGACGCTCTACGACGGGCTGCAGAAGCTCGGCCATGCGCCCGAGGCGCTGCTGGGCATGGACGCGCTGATCCCGCGCGAGAAGAGCATCGTCGACGTGCTGACGCTCGACCGGCTGGGTACCGATGCCGACGACCCCCTGCTGGTGCGGCCCCGCCGGGCCGATGGCCGGTCCTCGCCCGACGCCCGCCTGCCGCGCTCGCTGGTCTGCGCCCTCACCGCCGAGCTGAACGTCGCGATCGACGAGAAGCCCTGGGACTTCTTCGATCACACCGATCTGCTCGACTTCCCAGGTGCCCGCTCGCGGCTGAAGCTCGCCAACCTCGACGACGTCGCAAAATCCAAGGGCGTGGCCGAGGGCGCCAACCCGCTGCGCGAGCTGCTGCTGCGCGGCAAGGTCGCCTATCTGTTTCAGCGCTATTCTGCCGAGCGCGAGCTCAGCGCCATCCTGCTGTGCATTCCCGACGGCAATCAGGAGGTGCGCGACCTCTCCGACATGATGTCGGCCTGGATCGACCAGACGATCGGCGCCACGCCAGCCGACCGCGCCAGGCAGAAGAACGCGCTGTTCCTGGTGCTGACCAAGATGGACCGCGAGTTCGAGCAGAAGGCCGGCGAGACCGAGGAATCGCGACGACTGCGCTGGAGCGCGCGCCTCGGCAATTCGCTGGTCAATAATTTCCGCGGCGAGTGGCCGCTCGACTGGAACGGCAGGCCCTTCGACAACAGCTTCTGGCTGCGCAATCCGACCGTCATCGACGAGCGGCTGATGGACTATGACGGCGGCCGCGAGGTCGGTATCGCCGATTCGTTCGCCCAGCGCGCCGGCGAGCTGCGCCGCCATTTCATCGAGAACGAGGACGTACGCCGCCACTTCGCCGACCCGGCACTGGCCTGGGACGAGGCGTTTCGCGCCAACGACGGCGGGGTGGCGCACCTGGTGAAGAGCCTGATCCCGGTCTGCGATCCGGCGATCAAGCGCGCCCAGGTCCGTGGCCAGCTCGAAGTGCAGCTGCGCCGCCTCGTCGATCGGCTTGCCGGCTTTCACAGCGCCTCCGACGGCGATGCGCGGGCGAAGAAGCGCGACCTCGTCCATATGGTCCTGCGCGGACTCGCCAACGCCATCCAGCAGCAGCTCTTTGGCGAGCTGGTCGCCGCCCTGCAGATCGCCGACACGGCGTTGCGCGAAATCTACTTCCGAATCGCCACCGCCCGTCCCTCGGATGACGGCCTGGGCAAGAACGGCAAACCCGCGGCCGTCACGGCGCAGTCGACCGGAGCGACCGTCGATCTCGGTGCCATCTTTGCCGACGTGTTCGGCGAGGAGCCGGGCCGCACCGCGCCGCCCGCCGGCGTGCTCGAGGATCGCGCCGAGCGCTTCGCCCGCGAGGCCGCAGAGTACTGGCTCGAAAACATGCGCCGCATCGGCGCCGACGAGAAGGCGTTGTCGCATTTCGGCGTCGACCGCCAGCATCTCGGCTGGCTGATCGACGAGCTGATCGTGGGCGCGCATCGGCTGAAGCTGATCGACCAGCTCTCCCACGAGGTGCGCGAGCTGGAGAATGCCGCCAACGCCAAATGGGAGGAGATCGCCGAGCGCCAGGTACGCACGGCCTCCTCCGCGCTCAACGGTTATGTGAGCGCGCTGGGCTTCGACAAGCTGCCGCTCGACCAGCGTCCCGGCCTGCCGCCGAATTCACCGGTGCGTCGCGTGTTCGAACAACCGACGATCATGGTCGATGGCATCCCGCAGCTCAGCGAGAATCCGGCGCCGATCTATGCCGACTACTGCAAGGACTGGATGCGCGCCTTCCTGCAGCTCGCCATGGACAATGTCGGCTACGAAGGCGGACGCGAGATCACGCCCGAGCAGAACGACCGGCTGGGCGCCATCCTGCGCACCGTGGCGGCGTAGAGGCTTCCGATGCCTGTCCGCGCGACCATTGCCCCATTGCCGGAGCCCGGCCACGCGCTGTTGCGCGTGAGCGAACTAGACGCCGCCCCGGAGGGGCTGACGATCTCGATCCAGCGCCAGCAGGGGCCGGACACGCATCTCGCCGACGATGGTTGGCGTCGCACCGAGACCTGGCTGATGCCCGACGAAGTGCAGCGCAACGGCGAGGTCCTCGAGTTCCACCTCGGACCCGAGATCTGCGACCGGCTGGCCGGCATCGCGACCGTCAGGCTGCGGGTGCACGAACCCGATATCGGCGTCGTCGGCACGACGGTCGTGGCCTGGCCGGCGATGCTGACCTCGGGCGCCGCCGGCGCCTCCGGCAGCTACGACGACACGGTGCGGCTGCGTCGTCGGCAGACGCCGCCACCGGCGCCCGAGCCGGAGCTGCCACCGCCACTCGAGGTCGCGCCCGAACCGACACCACCGCCGCCGCCTCGTCCCGAGTTGCGGGCCGCACGCGATCCCATGGCCGATCTCCCGAAACGCTCCGGCGCGACGGGCTGGATGATCGCCGCCGTCGTGGTCCTGCTCGCGGTGGGCAGCGGCTACTACTACTGGACCAACCATCTCCATCCGCCGGAGCCCGTGGTCGCCGCGGCCCCGCCGCCCACGCCGACGCCCCTGCAGCCGCCCGCGAAGTCGGTGCGCGAGACGGTGGCCGAGTATCTGGCGACCAAGCCCGCGCCCGACGCGATGCTGGCCAAAGCGCGGGATTTCGCCAAGGCGGGCGACACGGGCGCCGCCTTCCTGGTGTTCCGCCAGGCCGCCGAACAGGGCAACGCTGCCGCCCAGGTCGAACTGGCGTCGTTCTACGATCCGACGCTGCCGGCCAAGGGGGCCTTCCCGCACGACGGCACCCAGGCTGCGGACTGGTACGAGCGTGCCGCGCTGAGCGGCCTCGCGGAAGCGCAGCGCAAGCTCGGCCTCCTTCTTGCGAAGGGTGGGGCCGGCCTGACCGCCGATGCCGCCAAGGCCAAGGTCTGGCTGCAGCAGGCGGCAGCCCAGAACGATTCCGATGCGAAGAAGGCGCTGGACGGACTACCCAAATGAAAACGAGCCTGTTGCTGCCGGTGACGGCGTTCTTCCTCGCCGCGACCGCGCATGCGCAAACGCCGAAGAAGCCTGCGAGCGCGCCTCCGCCGAGCAGCCTGACCTGTGGCGTCCTGAAAGCCGAAACCACGAAGACGGGCGCCACGTCGACCTGGACCATCATCGGCCCCGCGGGAAAGAGCACGGAGTCCGGCACCCTGAAGAGCGGCCCGCGTTTCGACTGTCTCGACGGCGCCGTCCTGACCGTCGAGTTCACCTCGACGGCCGGCCATTCTTTCTTCGACGCCTATTTCCCCGACGGCACCAACATCGGCTACGGCCGCCAGCAGATCGACCGCCGCAATTCGCGCGTCGTCCTGCCCATCCAGGCCAAATCCCGCATCGCCGCCCCATACCGGGCCGCCTTCGACTACCACTGCAAGCTCAGCATGCCGGCCGATCCCATCACCCCCGCCATGCGCGCGGAGTGCGCTTTCTAGAGTCTCTCCGTCCCGGTTTTACCATTCACCTCATCCTGAGGAGCCGCGCGAAGCGCGGCGTCTCGAAGGATGGGCAACAGACGCCGTGCTCGTGCCCACCCTTAGAGACGCTCTCTGCGTTCGCTCAGGGCGAGGCAAGTGTTGGGATTCCCGACTCGTTTCAATCCCGCCCGCAAAGACTCTAGAGAAGCGACATTTATGCGAAGGCTATGACAGCCCGATCCTGCCCCTCTCGAATTCCTACGGCGTCTGCCGCCATATCGGAGGCATCACCGAGGAGTTCAGATGCTCGACATTCCGTCCTTCGCTCCCGACGATCCGTCGGGAGCCCTCGTCGATCGAGTCCTGGCGATCGCGCACTTGCCGCCCACGGCGAGCGTCGCCGTCATCGGACACCACACATTGCCTCTGCTGCTTGCGCTGATGCGGCACGGTTGCGCCCGCGTGCGCAGCCTGCGTCCCGACGCGGCCTCGCCGGATGGCGAGGTCGCGGACCTCGCCTGGATCGTCGACGTCGCCAAGGAGGACGAGCTTTCCGAAGCGCTGCAGGCCGCACGCCTTCGCACCGGCGGCAGGGGCCGCGTGATCGTCGAGGGCTTGGAGTGCGCCTGCCGCAACGGTCTTGCGGCCGTTCGCCACCGCGCGGCGTGTGCGGGGCTCGATGTGGTTTCGTTCGACCACAGCGCGGGCCGACTCGTCTTCAGACCAGCCGGTAACCCACGCCCGGTTCGGTGAGCACGTGCCGCGGCGAGGCCGGATCGGTCTCGATCTTCTGGCGAAGCTGGCGGATGTAGACGCGCAGGTACTGCGGATCGACCGCCTCGTCGCGCCAGACTTCGCGCAGCAGGTGGCGATGCGTCAGCACCTTGCCGGCATGGATCGCGAGCTGTTCCAGGATGTCGTACTCCTTGGGCGACAGCTTGACCGCCTCGCCATCCCGCTCGACCAGCCGGCGCACCAGATCCACCTTGAGCGTGCCGCTGGCGAAGCCGCGGTCGGCGCCCTGCTGCTGCAGCCGGTGGCGCAGCGCTGCCCGCAGGCGCGCCATCAGTTCCTCGGCGCCGAACGGTTTGGTGACATAGTCGTCGGCACCGGAATCGAGGGCCGCTACCTTGGCCGCCTCCTCGCCGCGCCCCGACAGGACGACGATCGGCACGGGGCTGAGCTTGCGGATGTCGGCGATCAATTCGAGCCCGTCGCGGTCGGGCAGGCCGAGATCGAGCAATATCAGGTCGGGGCGGTGATGGTGCACCGCCTGCAGCGCCTCGGCGGCCGTGCCGGCTTCGACGGTGCGATAGTCATGCGCCGCGAGCGTCGTGCGCAGGAGCCGGCGGATCGGCGGTTCGTCCTCGACGATCAGGATGGTCGCGCCGTCAGCCGTCATTTCGAGCTACTGGAAATTCCATCACGAATTCCGCACCGCTGCGTTCGTCGCGTTCATCTCGACCGTTTCGATTACGGGCCTTGAGCGTGCCGCCCATGGCTTCGACGAAACCGCGGGCGATGGCAAGCCCCAGTCCCGTGCCGGCACGGCGCCGATCCCCCGATTCGGCGCGATGGAACTTCTCGAAGATGCGGTCGAGATCGGCCTCGGCGATGCCCGGCCCCTCGTCTCGCACGATGATCTCGATCCTCGATCCGACGAGCCCGGCCTCCACGGAGATCCGGCCGCCCGGCGCCGAATACTTGGCGGCATTGTCGAGCAGGTTGAACAGGGCTTGCTCGGCCAGCACGAAATCCAGCTGCAGCACCGGCAGCTGCGGCGCGACCGCGGAAGAAACCTCGTGACCCGACAGGAGCGGCGTAGCGCGGCGCAAGGCCGTCGAGACGAGGTCGCCCACTTCGATGGCCTCGCGCATGGGAACGATCGCCCCGGCATCGAGGCGCGTCATGTCGAGCAGGTTACCGACGAAGCGGTCGAGCCGTTCGGCTTCCCCCTGCGCCGTCGCCAGCAACTCCTCGCGCGCCGCCGCATCGTACCGCTCGCCGAAGCTGCGCAGGCTGGACAAGGCGCCGATGATGGATGCCAGCGGCGTGCGCAGATCGTGCGAAACCGAGGTCAGCATGGAAGAGCGCAGCCGCTCGCGCTCCGCCCCCAGCCGCGCCTGATCGATGTCCTCGGCCAAGGTCACGCGCTCGATGGCGACGGCAGCCTGGTTGCCGACGGCCTCGAGCAGGCGGCGTTCGCCAGAAGAGAGTTCGTGGCCCGCCTTGTTCGGCAGCACGCCGATCACCGCAATCGCCGCGCGGCTGGTGCGGATGGGCACGAACAGCCAGCGTCCACCGGGCAAGGTGTCGGTCCCGCGCCCCGCCGGCCGGTCGGCATCCCAGGACCAGCGCGCGGCGGCGAGATCGGCCTCGTTCAAGGCCCCGTCCGGCGGAAAGGCGGCGCGGGTGGTGAGTTCGCCCGCCTCCGGCATCAGCACGACGATCTCCGCCTGCAGCAGGCGAGCGAGGTGCGAGACGACGATCCAGAGGAGGTCGTAGAGATCGACGACGCCGGCGATCTTGCGGCTGAAGGCGTAGAGCCCTGCCGTGGTCCGCGCCTCGCGGCGCGCTGATTCGGTCTGCGTCCGGGTCCTGGCCGCCAGCGCGCTGGCGATGACCGCCACGACGACGAACAGGAAGAGCGCCATGACGTTGGCGGGGTCGGCGATCGTGAACTGGTAGAGCGGCGGCAGATAGAAGAAGTTGAAGCAGGTCACGCTCAGCGCCGAAACCCACAGCGACGGCACCAGCCCGTGGCGTGCTGCGGCAAAGAGAACGGGGAGGACATAGATCAGCGAAATGTTGGGCAACTCGACCAGGCGGTCGATCAGGACGCCGACCGCTGTCGCGACCGCCGTCGTCAGCGTACCTTCGAGATAAGGCCCCGGCGTCAGCGGTACGTCGCGCAGCCAATCGCGCGGGCCGGCCCTCTGCTCGACCTCGGCCAAAGGCGCCACCTCGACGGCGAGGCCCGAGCCCGAACGCACCAGCTCGTCCACCACCGATCCATGGCGCAACTCGAACCAGCGCGAGCGCCGCGACTTGCCGACCACGACCCGCGTCGCATTGCGCGAGCGGGCGAAGGCCACGATCTCCTCGACGACAGAGCGACCGGGCAAGGTAACGATTTCGGCCCCGAGTCGGGCCGCCAGCCGCTGCGCTTCGGCCAGCCGCGCATGTTCGGCTTCCGACAAGGTGGCATGACGATCCGTCTCGACGTAGAGCGCGATCAGTTCGGCATCGAGCGCATCGGCGCTGCGCTTGGCGGCGCGCACCGCGTTGGCCGCCCCCGGCCCGGGATCGAGGCAGACGATCACCCGCTCGCCCGCCGCCCAGGGACCGGCAATGGCGTGCTCGCGCATGTAGCTGCGCATCTGCTCGTCGACGCGCAGCGCGGTGCGCCGCAGCGCCAGCTCGCGCAGCGCCGTCAGGTTGCCTGGCGAGAAGTAGTGGCGCAGCGCGCGCTGCGCCTGGTCACGGACATAGACCTTGCCCTCGGCAAGGCGCGCGATCAGGTCGGCGGGCGTCAGGTCGATCAGCTCGACCTCGTCCGCGGCATCCACGACATGATCCGGCACGGTCTCGCGCACACGGATGCGCGTGATGCGCGCCACCACGTCGTTCAGGCTCTCGATGTGCTGGACGTTCAGGGTCGAATAGACGTCTATGCCGGCCGCCAGCAGCTCCTCGACATCGAGGTAGCGCTTGGGATGGCGGCTGCCCTCGGCGTTGGTGTGAGCCAACTCGTCGACCAGGACCAGGGCCGGCCGTCGCTTCAGGATGGCGTCGAGGTCCATTTCCTCGATCGTGCGGCCGCGATAGTCGACGGAGCGGCGCGGCAGGATCTCGAGCCCCTTGAGCTGCGCCTCGGTCTCGGCGCGGCCGTGTGTCTCGACGACGCCGACCACCACGTCGGTCCCCTCGCGGAGACGTCGGTGCGCCGCCGACAGCATCTCCCAGGTCTTGCCGACGCCGGGCGCGGCGCCGAGGAAGATCTTGTGCTTGCCGCGCGCCTCCTTCTCCGCCGCCTTCAGGAGAGCGTCGGGGGAGGGCCGCAGGTCGTCAACGGCTATGGGCATGCAGCCGGATCATTGTCACCGCCTGGGCAGCGCGTCGAGGGCGAGATTGAGCTGCAGCACGTTGACCCGCGGCTCGCCCAGCAGCCCATACATGCGGCCCTCGGTGTGCCGGGTCACCAGCGCCTGCAGCTCAACCTCCGGCAGGCCACGCGCCCTGGCGACGCGTGCCACCTGCCAGGCGGCCGCCTCAGGCGAGATATGCGGATCGAGACCGCTTCCAGAGGTGGTGACGAGGTCGACCGGCACGCCCCTTCCGAGCCTGTCGGCGTCCTCCTTGACGCGATCGACCAGCGCCTTGGACGTCGGCCCGAGATTGGATCCCATCGAGTTGGCCGCGTTGTAGGGTGCTGCGACGGTCTTGGTCGAATCCGCCGGATCGGTGTCGGTCGTCGCCGACAGCCTTCCATGGAAGTAGGTGTCACCGGTGAAGGACTGGCCGATCAGACTGGAGCCCACCACCTTGCCGTCCTTCTGAAGGAGCGAGCCGCCGGCCTGGCCGGGAAAGGCCGCACCGGCAACGCCCACCATGGCCAGCGGATAGGCGATGCCCAGCAGCGCGGTCATGAGGACCAACGTGACGAGCGAGGCGCGGAAATGACGAAGCATGTTCTTCTCCTGGCCCATCCTTCGAGACGGCCGCTTCGCAGCCTCCTCAGGATGAGGTTTCCTATGACACTACAAACCACCTCACCCTGAGGAGCGGTCCGAAGGACCGCGTCTCGAAGGGTGGGCAAATGCATTAGACAAGCGCGCCTCAGGCGAGGCCGGTGGCCGCGACCACCACGTCGATCAGCTTGATACCGACGAAGGGCACGACCAGACCGCCAAGGCCATAGATCAGCAGGTTGCGGCGCAGCAGGGCGGCGGCCCCGCTCGGCCGGTACTGCACGCCGCGGAGGGCGAGCGGGATCAGCGCCACGATGATCAGGGCGTTGAAGATGATGGCCGACAGGATGGCGCTTTGTGGCGTCGCCAGGCCCATGACGTTCAGCACCCCGAGCTGCGGGTAGAAGGCGATGAACATCGCCGGGATGATGGCGAAGTACTTCGCCACGTCGTTGGCGATCGAGAAGGTCGTGAGCGCGCCGCGTGTCATCAGCAGCTGCTTGCCGATGGCCACGATCTCGATGAGCTTGGTCGGGTCGCTGTCGAGGTCGACCATGTTCCCGGCCTCGCGGGCGGCATTGGTGCCGGTCTGCATGGCGACACCGACATCGGCCTGGGCGAGCGCCGGCGCATCGTTGGTGCCGTCGCCGCACATCGCCACCAGCTTGCCCTTGGCCTGCTCCTCGCGGATCAGACGCAGCTTGGCCTCCGGCGTCGCCTGCGCGAGGAAATCGTCGACGCCGGCTTCGGCCGCGATCGCGGCCGCCGTCTGGGGATTGTCGCCGGTGATCATCACGGTGCGGATGCCCATGGCGCGCAGCTCGGCGAAGCGCTCGCGGATGCCGCCCTTCACGATGTCCTTCAGGTAGACGACGCCCAGGATGCGGCCGTTGCGCGACACGCCGAGCGGCGTGCCGCCTTCCTTGCCGATGGTCGAGGCGATTCGATTCACTTCATCGACCGGCGGCGTGATGCCGAGCGCGCGCGCATGCTCGATCACCGAATCGATGGCGCCCTTGCGGATCACCGCCCCCTCGTGGTCGACACCGCTCATGCGGGTCTGCGCCGTGAAGGGCACGAACTGCCCGTGCATCTCGGCCACGTCGACGCCGCGCAGGCCGTATTTCTCCTTGGCCAGCACGACGATCGAGCGGCCTTCCGGCGTCTCGTCGGCGAGACTCGCGAGCTGGGCCACACGGGCGACCTCCTCGTCGGTCACGCCCGTCACCGGGATGAACTGCGTGGCGTGGCGGTTGCCGAGCGTGATGGTGCCCGTCTTGTCCAGCAGCAGCGTGTCGACGTCGCCCGCCGCCTCGACGGCGCGGCCGGAGGTCGCCAGCACGTTGAAACGCACCAGCCGGTTCATGCCGGCGATGCCGATGGCCGACAGGAGCGCGCCGATGGTCGTCGGGATCAGGGTGACGAACAGCGCGATCAGCACGACGACGGAGACCGCGCCGCCGGCATAGGTCGCGAAGCTCGGGATGGAGACGACCGCCAGGACGAAGATGAGCGTGAGGCCGGCCAGCAGGACGCTGAGCGCCAGTTCGTTGGGCGTCTTCTGGCGCGCCGCGCCCTCGACCAGGGCGATCATGCGGTCGAGGAAGCTCGATCCCTGCTCGGCGGTGATGCGCACCTTGATCCGGTCCGACAGGACGCGCGTGCCGCCGGTGACCGCCGAGCGGTCGCCGCCGGCTTCGCGGATGACGGGCGCGGATTCACCGGTGATGGCCGATTCGTCGATCGTCGCCACGCCTTCGACGATCTCGCCGTCGCCCGGCACCAGGTCGCCGGCCTCGACCAGGACCTTCTCGCCGACTTTCAACGTATGGGCGCGCCGCGGCTCGAACGTGTCGCCGACGCCCAGAAGCACCTTGGCCATGGTCTCGCTGCGCATGCGACGCAGCGTGTCGGCCTGGGCCTTGCCGCGACCCTCGGCGACGGCCTCGGCAAAGGTGGCGAACAGGACGGTGACCCACAGCCAGATCACGATCTGGATCTGGAAGCCGCTTCCAGCCGCGCCGGTCGCGATGTCGCGCACGGTGAGGACCGTGGCGGCCAGGGCCACCATCTCGACGGTGAACATCACCGGGTTCTTCACCAGCTCGCGCGGGTCGAGCTTGGTGAAGCTACCGAGCAGCGCCGGCTTCAGGATCGCGGGGTCGAAGAGCGACTGCGACTTGTCACGTTTGCTCATGATGACGCCTCGTTAGAACAGCGAGCCGGCCAGCAGGGCGAAATGCTCCGCAATGGGGCCGAGAGCCAGGGCCGGCAGGAAGGTGAGACCGCCGACGATCAGCACGGCGCCGACCAGCAGGCCGACGAACAGTCCGCCATGGGTCGGGAAGGTGCCGGCCGAGATCGCGGCCTTGCGCTTGGAAGCCAGCGAACCGGCCACCGCCAGCATCGGGATGATGATGGCGAAGCGGCCGACCATCATCGCGACGGCCAGGGTACCGTTGTAGAAGATGGTATTGCCCGTCAGGCCGCCGAAGGCGCTGCCGTTGTTGCCCGCGGCCGACGCGTAGGCGTAGAGGATCTCGCTGAAGCCGTGGGGGCCGGCATTGGCCGGGCCCGCCAGGCCCACCGGGATGACGCTGGCCAGCGCCGTGAAGCCCAGGATGGCAAGCGGGCAGCAGAGGATCGCCAGCATGGTGAACTTCACCTCGCGCGCCTCGATCTTCTTGCCGACATATTCCGGCGTCCGGCCGACCATCAGGCCCGCGAGGAAGATCGCCAGGATGGCGAACAGCAGCATGCCGTAGAGGCCCGCGCCGACGCCACCGATGATGATCTCGCCCAACAGGATATTGAGCAGCGGGATCAGGCCGCCCAGCGGCATGAAGCTGTCGAGCATGGCGTTCACCGCGCCGCACGAGGCCGCCGTGGTGATCACGGCGAACAAGGCTGAGAGTGGCGCGCCGAAGCGCACCTCCTTGCCTTCCATGTTGCCGGCGGCATTGTCGACGCCGAGCGCGCCGATCAGCGGATTGCCGCCCGCCTCGGCCCCGTAGCAGACAAGGACGCCGGCCAGGAACAGCACACCCATCGCGGCCAGGATTGCCCAACCCTGGCGTTCGTCGCCGACGGCCCGACCGAACAGGTTGGTGAGCGCCGCGCCGATCGCGAAGATCGACAGCATCTGAACCAGGTTGGAGAGCGCGGTGGGGTTCTCGTAGGGGTGTGCCGAGTTGGCGTTGAAGAAGCCGCCGCCGTTGGTGCCCAGCATCTTGATGGCGAGCTGCGAGGCCACCGGCCCCTGTGCAATGGTCTGCCTGGCGCCCTCGAGCGTGGTCGCTTCGACATAGGAGGACAGGTTCTGCGGCACGCCCTGCCAGACGTAGAAGACCGTCAGCAGCAGGCAGAAAGGCAGCAGCACGTAGAGCGTGACACGCACCAGGTCGGCCCAGAAGTTGCCGATGCCCTTGGACTCGGCGCGCGCGAAGCCGCGGACGAGCGCCACGGCGAGCGCAATGCCGGTGGCGGCACTCAGGAAGTTCTGAACCGAGAGGCCGGCCATCTGCGAGAGATAGCTCATCGTCGATTCGCCGCCGTAGTTCTGCCAGTTGGTATTGGTCAGGAAGCTCACCGCGGTGTTGCCCGCCAGGTCGGGCGCCACGCCGGACAAGCCCTGCGGGTTGAGAGGCAACAGGTCCTGAACACGCAGCAGCAGATAGAGGAAGGCAAAGCCCACGATGTGCAAGACCACCATGGCACGGGCATAGACCCACCAGCTCTGCTCCTCCGCCGGATCGATGCCGGCGAGGCGATAGAAGCCGCGTTCGACCGGCAGCAGAACCGGCGACAGCAGGGTGCGGCGTCCCGCCATGACATTGTCGAGATAGCCGCCGAGCGGCCGCGTGAGCAGCAGCACGAGGACGCAGAAGAGCGCGATCTGCGCCCAGCCGTTGAGAGTCATGGCCGCCTCAGAATTTCTCCGGCCGCGCCAGCGCGACCGTCAGATAGACGAGCAGAAGGGCGGCGAGAGCGCCGCCCAGGACATAGTCGAAGCTCATGGCCGCCTCACAGCCTGCTGCACAGGCGCTCGTAGGCGATCAGCAGGCAGAACAGGACGAGGCCGCCGCCGAAGAACAGGATGTCGAGCATGGAAGTCTCCTTCGGCGGCATAGAAGGCGTTCCAGGCATAGGAATTCGAGCCGGCGGGGCCGCCGCCGGCATAGGAAACTCGTAGGAATTTTCGCGAGGGAACCGGCTGCCGAAAAGACAAAGTCGGCGTTGAGACCGCAATCAATGGAGCGCGCCACTCCAGGTGCGCTCAAGCTTCGTCGATTGGAAGACATGAGCGCCACCGGTGGCGCGCTCCATTGAGGTGCTAGTGCCGGAACCTGAGGCCGACCGCCAGCATGCGCAGCGACAGCAGGCCGAGCCCGAGGCCCAACATGCCGAACAGGAGACTGGGTTCCGCCAGCGCCGTGTCGCGATAGGGAAAGACCTGGCCGCCGGCCATCATGAACAGCCAGATCGCGCCCCAGCTCGCCATCTCGAAGAGCGAGGCGGCGCCGGGCACGTAGTTCGCCGGCTTGGCGTAGGGCGCGAAGCGCACACGCCAGAACAGGTAGACGGACATCGCCACGAACCAGAGGAAAGTCAGGAACTGGACGGCGGTGAGCAGGCTCGCGGGCCTGGCAACCCGGCACCAGACGGCGGGCAGTCCGTTGGCGCACAGCCCATCGAGCGCCTTCTCGGTGAAGCCGACCACGCCCTCCCCGATCGTCGTGTTCGCGAGGACGACATAGGCCAGCACCATCACCGGCACGGGCGAGAGGACCAGGATCCACTCCCACGCCAGGATCGGCGTCATCTTCGACTTGACCGGCGCCATCCGTCGCACCCGCAGGCTAGAGCAGCATGCGGGTGTGCAGGTCGAACATGATCCAGAAGCTGCCACCCACCATGATGAACAGCAGGATGCAGGTGAAGACCAGCGCCAGGACGTTCTCGCGCGGCGTCGTGGTGAAGTTGATGTGCAGGAAGAAGCGCAGATGGACCAGCACCTGCAGGACCGCGGCGATGCCGATGACCAGAAGCGTACGATGCGGCGGCAGGGCGTGGGTGTAGACCAGCCAGAAGGGAACGGCGCTCAGGATGACGGCCAGCACGAAGCCGATCAGGTAGGAGCGAAGGGCGTGCGGGGGTTGGTGTTCCATCACAGCAGTCCCGGCAGGTAGACGATGGAGAAGATGCCGACCCAGGCGATGTCGAGGAAGTGCCAGAAGAGGCCGAGGCGGTAGAGCCGCGAGGCGACCGGCAGGGTAAGCCCCTTCAGCGCGACCTGGGCGCCGAGCACCACGATCCAGATCAGGCCCATGGTGACGTGGACGCCGTGCGTGCCCACCAGGGTGAAGAAGGCCGAGAGGAAGCCGCTGCGGTCGGGGCCGGCGCCCCTGGCGATCATGCCGGCGAACTCGCGCACCTCGAGGAACACGAAGGCCGCGCCCAGCACGAAGGTGATCGCGAGCCACAGCAGCACGGCGCCGCGATTGCCCGCCCTCACCTGCAGGCTGGCGAAGCCGAAGGTCATGCTGGAAACCAGCAGCAGCGCCGTCTCGATGGCGGCATTGTCGAGGTCGAAGAGTTCCTTGCCCGTCGGACCGCCGGCAGTGCCGGGGATCATGATGGCGTAGGTCGCAAACAGCAGGGCGAAGATCACGGCGTCGCCCATCAGGTAGAGCCAGAAGCCCAGCGCCCGCTGCTCGTGGGTCTCCCTCTCCTCGCGCTCGTGCGCACTCATGTGGGCGACGCTCATGAGCGGCTCCCCAGCAGCCGGTAGCGCTGGTCCTCGATCGCCTTCACCTCGGCCGCGGACATGGTGAACTCCTGCTCGTCATTGGAGGAGCGAACGATCACGGCGGCGAACATGACGACGCCCGAAGCCACGACCAGCCACCAGATGTGCCAGACCATGGCGAAGCCCAGGACGAAGCCGAAGGCGCCCAGGATCACGCCGATCGGCGTGTTGGACGGAATGCGGATCGGCTCGTAGGCGGCCGGCCGGCGCCAGGCGATGCCCTTCTCCTTCATCTCGAGGAAGGCCTCGCGGTCTGACACCGTCGGGATCACCGCGAAATTGTACGGCGGCGGCGGCGACGAGGTGGACCATTCCAGGGTACGGCCGTCGAACGGGTCGCCAGTCAGATCGCGCGTCTTGGCTCGGTCGCGGATCGAGACGTAGAGCTGCATCACCATGCAGCCGATGCCGCACAGGACGACTGCCGCGCCGGACGCCGCGACCAGCAGATAGGGCTGCCAGGTCGGATCGTTGTAGGTCTCCATGCGGCGCGGCATGCCCTTCAGGCCGAGCAGGTAGAGCGGCATGAAGGCGAGATAGAAGCCGATGATCCAGCACCAGAAGGCGCCGAGGCCCCAGCCGCGATGGAAGGCGAAGCCGAAGGCCTTGGGGAACCAGTACATGTAGCCGGCGAGATAGCCGAACAGCACGCCCGGGATGATCATGTTGTGGAAGTGCGCGACCAGGAAGGTCGTGTTGTGCATCAGGAAGTCGGCCGGCGGGATGGCCAGCAGCACCCCGGTCATGCCGCCGATGACGAAGGTCACGATGAAGCCGATGCTCCACATCATCGACGGGTGGAACTCGATTCGGCCGCGATACATGGTCAGCAGCCAGTTGAACACCTTCACGCCCGTGGGCACGGCGATGATCATGGTCATCACGCCGAAGAAGGCGTTGACGTTGGCGCTGGAGCCCATGGTGAAGAAATGGTGCAGCCAGACGGTGAAGGACAGGATGCCGATCGCCGCGGTGGCATAGACCAGGGATTCGTAGCCGAACAGGCGCTTGCGCGAGAAGGTCGACACGACCTCGGAGAAGATGCCGAAGGCCGGCAGGATCAGGATGTAGACCTCCGGATGGCCCCAGATCCAGAACAGGTTGACGTAGTTCATCATGTTGCCGCCATGCGCATTCGTGAAGAAGTGCATGCCGGCGAGGCGGTCGAGGGCGAGCAGGCCGCAGGCCACGGTGATGGCCGGGAAGGCGAAGGCCATCAGCACCGAGGCGACCAGGGCGGTCCAGACGAAGGGCGTCATGCGCATCAGGGTCATCCCCGGCGCGCGGCGCTTCAGGATCGTCACGATGAAGTTGATGCCCGACATGGTCGAGCCGACGCCCGATATCAGGATCGCCCAGATCCAGTAGTCGACGCCGACGCCGGGATTGTACTCGATGCCCGAATAGGGCGGATAACCGGTCCAGCCGGCGGTCGAGAACTTGCCAATGACCAGCGAGACCATGACCAGCGCCGCGCCCGCCGCGCTCAGCCACAGGCTGACGGCGTTCAGCCACGGGAAGGCCACGTCGCGCGTGCCGATCTGCAGCGGCACGATGACGTTCATCAGCCCCGTCATGAACGGCATCGCCATGAAGAAGATCATGATGGTGCCGTGCGAGCTGAAGATCTGGTCGAAATGCTCGGGCGGCAGGTAGCCGCCGCTGTTCAGCGCCATCGCCTGCTGGGCGCGCATCATCAGGGCGTCGACGAAGCCGCGCAGCAGCATGATCAGCGCCAGCACCACGTACATGATGCCGATGCGCTTGTGATCGACGCTGGTCAGCCAGTCGGTCCAGAGATACTTCCAGGCCTTCAGCCAGGTGAGCACGATGGCCACCAGCAGCGCGCCGCCCACGGTGACGGCGGCGCCGCCCGCGGCGATGGGGCTGTAGAACGGCAGGGCCTCGATCGTCAGTTTGCCGAACATCCGCTATCTCCGGACCGGCGCTGAGTGCGCATGGCCGCTGTGCCTGTATTTGTCGATGATCGAGTCGAACAGCTTGGGCTCGACCGCCGAGTAGTAGGTGATGGGGTTGGCGCGGCTCTTGGCCGCCAGGGCGGGATAGGTCGTGGCGTCGAGGCTCGTGCCGGCCTGCTTCGCGCGGCCCACCCAGGCGTCGAAATCGGCCTGGCTCATGGCCCGGACCTCGAAATGCTGCTGCGAGTAGCCGCCACCGCTGTACTGGCTGTTGCGGCCGACGAAGGTGCCCGGCTGGTCGGCCAGCATCTGCAGCCGCGTCTGCATGCCGGCCATGGCGTAGATCTGCCCGGCGAGCTGCGGCACGTAGAAGGAGTTCATGACCGTGTCGGAGGTGATGCGCAGGCTGACCGGCCGGCCCGCCGGAAAGACGAGTTGGTTCACCACCGCGATGCCCTGCTCGGGATAGATGAACAGCCACTTCCAGTCCTGCGCCACGACCTGGACGTCGATCGGCGGTTCTTTGGATTCGAGCGGCCTATAGGGATCGAGCCGGTGAGTGCTGCGCCACAGGAGGACGGCGACGGCGACCACGATGACGGCCGGGATCAGCCAGGTGAGGGCGTCGAGCTTGACCGAGTTGGACCAGGTCGGCGTGTAGGTGGCCTTGGTATTGGAGGCGCGATACCGCCAAGCGAACCACAGGGTCAGGACGATGACCGGCACGATCACGATCATCATCACGCAGAAGGCGTCGAACAGGAGATTACGCTCAGCGAGCGCGATCGGGCCCTTCGGATCGATCACGGCTGCATGCTTGAGGTCACAGGCACCCAGCAAAAGGGCCAAGCCGGCCGCGGATGCCGCTCCCCGCCATCGAGTTAAAGCCAGCCTCACGCTCCCCCGCCCCGATGTCTTGAACTCTCAGGGCAGAGTGAGGCTAGCTCTTGTATTGAGCAACGATTCTTTTGTTACGTTTGGGTTCGTGGATCAGGTCTTCTGACCGGCCGGCGCCGGCGTTGCCGCGGGCGCGGCCTTGCCGGCGGGATCCTTCGCCGTGCAGACGTCGGCGCGGAGACGCTCCTTCAAGGTCGCGATCTGATCCTCGATCTGCTTGTTGGCGAGCTTCTGATTCTCGATCTGCTCTTCCAGCGCCTTGACCTGCGCGGCATCGGGACCGGCCGGTGCGGGAGGCGCCGGCGGCGCCGGCAGCTGGACGGCCACGTTCACGATCGGACGATAGAAGAGGTACCAGCCCAGCCCCAGGCCGGCCGCCAGCAGGAAGAACCCGCCCAACAGCCCGCCCATGATCCAGGGCCAGCGCGGCGCCGGCTGTTCTTGTGTCGACGAATCGGGCGGCGGAAGGGAAGCGGCCATGTACCAGTGAGGCTCCGGTTGGGGGATACAGTCAATACCCGCCGCGCGGCGGAATTTGGGCATCGCGCTGACCGCCCGGAGGCTCTTGCATCGCCCGCCTCGCGATATATGTGTATATGCACATTATGGCGCCTCTCGACCCGCCGCACGACCGCGTCTAGGGTCCCCGCCACGAACCAAGGAGACATTCCATGACGGCCTGCATCGTTGGCTGGTCCCACGGCAAATTCGGCAAGCTCGACGGCGAGACCAGCGAGTCGCTGATCGTGAAGGCGGCGTCCGAAGCCATCGCCCATGCCGGCATCGAGCCCAGGGACGTCGACGTGATCTACGTCGGCAACATGAACGGCGGCTTCGTGCGCCAGGAGTTCCATTCGTCGCTGCCGCTGCAGACGCATCCCGACCTGCGCTTCAAGCCGTCGACCCGGGTCGAGAATGCCTGCGCCACCGGCTCGGCCGCGATCCACATGGGGCTCAACACGCTGGCCGCCGGCAAGGCGCGCTTCGTGCTGGTGGTCGGCGTCGAGAAGATGACCGAGCTCAATTCCGCCCAGGCGGGCGAGGTGCTGATCAAGGCCTCCTACGTGGCCGAGGAAGCGACCATCGAGGCGGGCTTCGCCGGCATCTTCGGCAAGATCACCTCGGCCTACTTCCAGCGCTACGGCGACAAGTCCGACGCGCTCGCCAAGATCGCGGTCAAGGCGCACAAGAACGGCGCGAAGAACCCCTATGCGCACTTCCAGAAGGAGTTCGCCTACGATTTCTGCCGCACGCCGTCGGACAAGAACCCGTTCGTCGCCGGTCCGCTGAAGCGCACCGACTGCTCGCCCGTCACCGACGGCGCGGCCGCCGTGATCCTGACCGACGTCGGCACGGCGCTGGGCATGAAGCAGGCGATCGCCTTCCGCGCCGCCGAGCACGTCAACGACTTCCTGCCGATGAGCCGCCGCGACATCATCAAGTTCGAGGGGCCGCAGCTCGCCTGGCAGCGGGCGCTGAAGTCCGCGCATCTCGACCTGCTCGACCTCTCCTTCGTCGAGAGTCACGACTGCTTCACCTCGGCCGAGCTGATCGAATACGAGGCGATGGGCCTCACCGCGCCGGGCGAAGGCGAGCGCGCCATCCACGAAGGCTGGGTCGAACGCGACGGCAAGCTGCCGGTCAACGTTTCGGGCGGCCTCAAGGCCAAGGGCCATCCGGTCGGCGCCACCGGCGTCAGCATGCACGTGATGACGGCGATGCAGCTCTCGGGCACGGCGCCCGAAGGTCTGCAACTGCCCAGGGCGAAGCTGGGCGGCGTGTTCAACATGGGCGGCGCCGCCGTCGCCAACTATGTGAGCATCCTCGAGCCGCTGCGCTAGACCCGGGGCGAGACCACGTGCGCACCGTCGGCCACCGCGAGAGCGACGCCATCCTGGGCGCCATGCGCCAGGTGGCGCTGGCCGGCGGACGGGCGCTCTCCTATGCCGACACCACGAGCATCCTGGCGGCGGGTCACTATCTGCTGCGCCGCCGCGGCCTGACCGATCCCGGCACGCTTCCCGCAGTCGAGCCGGCCGACCTCGTCGCGGCACTGCCGGACCGTGCGCTGGCAGAGGAGGCGGTGAAGTATCTCGCCATCATGGCGATGGTCGACGGCTCGCTCGATCACGGCAAGCTGAAGCGCGTGCTCGAATACTCGCGCGCCCTCGACATCGAGGCCGACTATCTCACCGACCTGGTCGAGGCGGCGTCCGGTCATCTCGCCTGGGCCACCGCCGACATGTGGCGCAAGAATTTCGACAGCGTGCTGAGCCGTTCCTCCGCGGGCCTCGATCCGAATACCTGGATCCGGCCCTATGCCGGCGCCAGCGCCGATCCCGGACTGGTCGCGCGCTACGAGGCGCTGGGCGTGCTGCCTGAGAACAGTTTCGGCAAGGCACTGTGGGATTTCGACAAGACCAACGGCTATCCCTTCCCCGGCGATCCGGCGGCGCTCAACGCAGCCTTCGGCACGGCGCACGATTCGACCCACGTGATCTCGGGCTACGACACCAGCGCGCGCGGCGAGCTCCTCGTGTCGACCTTCACGGCCGGCATGCATCCGATCAATCCGATGAGCGGCCACATCCTTCCGGTGATCTTCTTCTTTCACTTCGGCGAGCAGCTGAACGACGTCGGCCATGCCGGCAAGGGCGGCCTCGACCCCGACGAGTTCTGGCACGCCTGGGCGCGCGGCGCCGAGATGACGGTCGACCTGTTCGATCCGAAGTGGAGCCTGTGGGACTGGGTCGAGCACGACCTCGAGGAGCTGCGCCGCCTCTGGAAGGTGACGCCGCCGGGCAACCGGCGGTAGGGGCTTCGCTTCGAGTTCACCCGCACCACCTCATCCTTCGAGACGGCTGCTGCGCGGCCTCCTCAGCATGAGGATGGTGTTGATCACACCACCGGGCTTGCGCCGCCGTCGACGTTGATGGCGACGCCGGTGATGAAGGAGCCGGCATCGGAGCAGAGGAAGCAGGCCATGCGGGCGAACTCCTCGGCCTTGCCCATGCGGCCGAGCGGGATGCGGCCCTTGGCCATGCCGGCCAGGAACTCCTCGTAGGTCTTGCCCTCGCCGGCCGGTCCCTTGTGGCGGCGCGCCCACTGGTCGCTCTCGATGAGACCCACCAGCATCGCGTTGACGAGGATATTGTCCTTGGCCAGTTCCTGGCTCATCGCCTTGGTGAGCGCGAGGCCGGCGGCGCGGCTGACGCTGGTCGGGGTCGAGTTCGCGGTCGGCGCCTTGGCGCCGATGTTCAGCACGTTGACGATGCGGCCCCACTTGCGCTCGCGCATCCCGGGGATCGCCGCGCGGCTGAGGCGGATGGCGGCGAACAGCTTGAGGTCGAGGTCGCCCTGCCAGTCCTCGTCGGTCACGGTCTCGAACGACTTGGCGTGGCTGATGCCGGCATTGTTGACGACGATGTCGACCTTGCCGAACTCGGCCTCGATCTTCTTGAACGTGTCGGCGATCGGCGCGGCCTTCGCGACGTCGCAGGAATAGGCCTCGATCTTGGTGTTGGCCTTGCCCGCCGCCTTCTGCACCTCCGCCTTGGCGGCAGCCAGCGCGTCCTGCTTGCGCGCCAGCAGTGCGACCGACGCGCCCGACGCCGCGAACTCCTTGGCCATGGCGAGGCCGAGGCCGGTGCTCGCGCCGGTGATCACGGCGACGCGGCCATCCATTCGTACGTCCATCTTGTCCTCCCGAAAGCTTCAAAATCGGGCGACACCATATCCATCGATCATCGTGGCAGCGAGTCCGGCGCGTATTGCTGGGCGAACTCGGCGCTGGGCGGAATCGGCTTGATGACGTCGATGGCGATGCCGTTGGGATCCTCGGTGATGAAGTGCCGCTGGCCGAAAGGCTCGTCACGCAAAGGGAGGTGGATCTTGAGCCCTTCCGCCTGTGCCCTGGCATAGAGGGCGTCGACATCGTCGACCTCCAAATTGATCAGCACGCCGGAGGCCTTCCTGCGGAACGGCGCGGGGATCGTCTCGTGACGATAGTCGAGGATGGCGAGGTTCGCCTTGTCAGAGACTGTGCTCGCGAGATGGACGTACCAGTCGGCTTCGAAGGCGCGACGGAAGCCGAAGTGTTTCTCCCAGAAGGCAGCGGTGCCGGCGACGTCGTCGGTGCAGAGCACGGTGTAGAACTCCCTGAGCTGCATTGCCCTCTCCTCTCTGGCCATTTACATACAATCAGTATGTCAGCGATTTAAATACAGGATGTATGTATGTCAAGACCGCGGACCCAGGCGGAGCGGCTGGCCGTCACCCGCGCGACTCTGCTGCGCGAAGCGCGGCTGATCTTCGCCGCCTCCGGCTACGATGCCGCGGCGACCGAGGAGATCGTGCAGCGGGCCAAGGTGACGCGCGGCGCGCTCTACTATCACTTCAAGGACAAGCGGGCTGTGTTCGAAGCCATCGTGGAAGAGGTGGCGAGCGAGATCGCGGCGGCGATCGACAAGAGCGCCGAGCCCGTCGGCGATCCGCTGCAGGCACTGATCGAGGGCACGCGCGCTTTTCTCGATGCCTGTCTCGATCCGGCCGTTCGCCGCATCTACCTGATCGATGCGCCCGCGGTACTGGGTTGGCATCGCTGGCGCGAAATCGATGAGCCGCACGGGCTGCGCTCCCTGCGCGAGGGCGTCGCGGCGGTGCTGGCGGCCCGTCCGGATCAAACCCTCAACGTCGAGCCGACCACGTTCCTGCTTTCCGGCGCCTTCAACGAAGCCGCTCTCTGGATCGCCGAAGCCAGGGACGAGAAAACCGCGCGTCGCGAGATGGACCGCACGCTGGTCCAGCTCATGGAGCGGCTGTTCGGGTCTCCCGCCGAACCTGCTCGACCGCCGCGAGCACGCGCTCGGGCGTAGCCGGCGCATCGAGCCGCACGGCCACCTTTCGGTCAGCCACCGCGCCGATCGCGTCCTTGAGAGCCGTCCAGACGGCGGTCGCCAGCATCAGTGGCGGCTCACCGACCGCCTTGGAGCGGAAGATCGTCGCTTCGCGCGACGGCGCGTTGTCGAGCAGGCGGACGTTGAACACCGGCGGCACGTCGCGGCTGCCCGGGATCTTGTAGGTCGACGGCCCCGCCGTGCGCAGCCGGCCTCTCGCGTCCCACCACAGTTCCTCGCAGGTGAACCAGCCCTGCCCCTGCACGAAGGCGCCCTCGATCTGGCCGAGGTCGATGGCGGGGTTGAGGGAGCGCCCGCAATCCTGCACGAGGTCGGCGCGCAGCACGCGGCTCTCGCCGGTCAAGGTGTCGAGCGCGACCTCCGCCATCGCCGCACCGAAGGAGAAATAGAAGAACGGCCGGCCGCGCATCGTGGCCGGATCCCAATGGATCTTCGGCGTCTTGTAATAGCCGGTCGACGACAGCGAAACGCGACCGAGCCAACAGAGCTTGGCGAGTTCGCCAAAGCTCAGCACCTGGTTGCTGCCCGGCTTCGCGATCCGCACGGTGCCGTCGGCGAATTCGATGTCGGCCTCGGCCACACCGAAATGCGCGGCGGCAAAGGCCACCATGCGGCTACGGATCGTGTTCGCCGCGTCCCAGGCCGCCCAGCCGTTGAGGTCCGAGCCCGTCGAGGCCGCGGTCGGCGACGTGTTGGGCACCTCGGCGGTCGAGGTGGCGGAGGGCCGGATGCGATCGAGATCGACCTGGAAGACCTCGGCCACCACCTCGGCCACCTTGATGAACAGGCCCTGCCCCATCTCGGTGCCGCCATGGTTCAGGCGGATCGAGCCGTCGGTATAGACATGCACCAGCGCGCCGGCCTGGTTCATGTGCGGCAGGTTGAAGGAAATGCCGAACTTCAGCGGAAAGAGTCCCAGCCCGCGCTTCAGCACCGGGTTCGCGGCGTTGAAGGCATCGATCTCGGCGCGCCGCCGCTCGAGTTCGCCGCCGGTCTTCACCTCGGCCCAGCAGCGCTCCAGATGGTTCTCGTCGACCGTCTGGCCGTAGGGCGTCTCGTCCCGGCCATCGGCATAGAAGTTGAGCGCACGCACCTCGACGGGATCGCGACCGAGATGATGCGCGATCCGGTCGAGCGCATCCTCCATCACCACCACGCCCTGCGGCCCACCGAAGCCGCGGAACGCCGTGTTCGACTGCTTGTTGGTGCGGCAGGCGTAACCGACGGCCCGGAAGTGCGGGATCCAGTAGGCGTTGTCGGTGTGCGTGAGCGCCCGCGTCACGACGCCGGGCGTCATGTCGAGGCTCCAGCCGGCATCGGCCGCCAGCACGGCGTCGAGCGCCAGCACACGGCCCTCGTCGTCAAAGCCCACCGTGTAGCGATAGTCGAACCCATGGCGCTTACCGGTCGTCACCATGTCGACCTCGCGCGGCAGGCGAAGCTTCACCGGCCGTCCGGTATGATCGGCCGCGATGGCCGCCGCGGCCGCAACCCAGGTGGCGTTGCTCTCCTTGCCGCCGAAGGCGCCACCCATACGACGGACGACCGCCGTCACGCGGTTGAAGTCCCAGCCCAGCAGCCGGGCGCAGACATGCTGGACCTCGGTCGGATGCTGGGTCGAGGAGTGGACGGTGAGGTCGCCGTCCTCACCCGGCAGCGCGAAGGCGATCTGGCCCTCGAGATAGAAATGCTCCTGCCCGCCGACGCTGAATTCGGCGGCGAGCCGATGCGGCGCGGCGGCCATCGCCCGCTCCGGGTCGCCGCGCAGGATCGTGGCCGGCGCCTGCACGTAGGATTCGCGGGCGAGCGCCGTCGCGATGTCGAGGACCGGCTCCTCGGCCTCGATCTCGACGACGACTTTCGCGGCGGCCGCGCGCGCGGCGTCCAGACTCTCCGCCACGACCATCGCCAGGGTCTGGCCTGCGAACTCGATCCGGTCGACGGCGAACAGCGGCTCGTTCTTGCCGATCGCCGCGATATCGTTGCGGCCGGGAATGTCGTGAGGTCCCAGCACCGCCACCACGCCCGGCATTGCCGACGCCGCCGAGAAATCGGTCCTCACGAGTCGTCCGCAGGCGACCGTGCTCAGCACCAGGGCCGCATGCAGCGTGCCCGGCGGCTCGGGCATGTCGTCGATATAGAGCGCCTGCCCCGTGACGTGCTTCAGCGCACTGTCGTGGCGGCGTGCGACGTGGACCTTGCCGCTCACAGCGCTTCGACCTCCAGCACGCGGCCCGGCTCGGCGAGACGCAGTTCCAGCCGTCGCAGCAGGTTGGCTGCCACCTGCCGGCGATAGGCGGCCGAGCCGCGCCAGTCGTCGAGCGGCTTGAAGTCGCTCTCGATGGCAGCAATGGCGGCCGCAAAACCGTCCTTCAACAGGGCGGCCTCGGCCGCCGGCGCCCGGCGCGGGGTTGCCGCCATGCCGCCAAAGGCCAGCCGCGCATCCTCGATCCTGCCGTTGCTGATGCGCACGCGGTAGGCGCCGGCGACGGTCGAGATATCCTGGTCACGACGCTTGCTCACCTTGTCGCAGTGGAAGGTCTCGCCCTCCCACAGGCGCGGCATGGACAGGCTCTGGATGATCTCGTCGGGCGCCAGGGCCGTCCTGCGGTAGTCGAGGAAGAAATCGTCCAGCAGGACTTCGCGAGTGCCCCGCTGAGAGACCAGCGTCAGGCTGGCTTCCAGCGCCAGCAGCACCGGCGGCATGTCGCCGATCGGCGAGGCCGTGCCGATATTGCCGCCGATCGTGCCCATGTTGCGGATCTGCCGCGACCCCAGTCGCGAGAGATAGGGTCGCAGTGCGGGAAAGGCCTCGATCAGGGTCGGTGCAGCATCGGTGTAGGTCGCCGCGGCGCCGATCGTGATCTTGTCTGCGGTCGCAGAGATCGCCGCCAGCTCAGGCACGTGCAGGAGGTGGATCACTGCCTTCGGCGGCTTGCGCTCGCGGCTCGCCAGCAGGCCGAGATCGGTTCCTCCGGCCAACAGCGGCGCCTCGGGATGGGCGGCACGCAGGGCCAGGAGCTCCTCGAGGCTGCGCGGCGCGAAGAAGGCTCCGTCAAAGGCGACCGCCCCCGTTCGCGGCGCCAAGGGAGGAGGTGCGGGCGGAGGCTCGACGGCGAGACCGGCGATTCTCGTCATCGCCTCGACGATCGGCCGGTAGCCGGTGCAGCGACAGAGATTGCCGGCCAGGGCGTCATGGATTGAGTCGGAATCGGCCGTGCCGCCGTTGCCCGCATGCGCCAGCGCCGACATGACGAAGCCCGGCGTGCAGAAGCCGCATTGGGTGGCATCGGCCTCGGCCATCGCGGTCTGGACCGGGTGCGGCCCGCCGTCGACGCCCCTCAGCCCTTCGACCGTGCGGACCGACTGGCCGTCGAGCTGGCCCAGCAGGAGGATGCAGGAATTGACCGCAGCGCGGCGGCCCTCGCGCTCCAGAACCACGGTGCAAGCGCCGCAATCGCCTTCCGCGCAACCCTCCTTGGTTCCGCGCAGGCCGCGATGGTCGCGCAGCCAGTCGAGCAGGGTCGTCATCGGCGGAACGCCGACGATTTCCACGTGCGTGTCGTTGAGGGTGAACCGAACGTTATCCGCCATGCGAACAGGATGCTGGGCGTTGAAGTGCAACGCAACACGTGTTGCACTCCGCATGCCAACCCAAGAAAGAAAGTCCCCGGATGGACCCCTATCGATTCGGCTATTCCCCCATCGTCGAACGGCCGAAGCTTTCCTGGCCCAACAATGCGAGGGTCGCGGTCTGGGTCTGTCCCAACATCGAGCACTACGAATACCTCCCGGCCGAGGTTCGCGTGCGCAACCCGTGGCCGCGCATGCCGCATCCCGACGTGCTGGGCTATGGCGGCCGCGACTACGGCAACCGGGTCGGGCTGTGGCGCATGTTCGAGGTGCTCGACAAGCACAGCATCCGCTGCACCGTCTCGCTTTCGATGTCGGTGATCGAGATGTACCCCGAGATCCTCGAGGCCATGGAGGCGCGCCGCTGGGAATATATGAGCCACGGCTACTTCAACACGCGCTATCACTGGGGTTACAGCGAACAGGAGGAGCTCGAGGTCATCGAGCACAGCAAGGCGACGCATCTGCGGCTCACCGGCCGCAAGCTGCGCGGCTGGTTCTCGCCCGCCGTCTCCAACACGCTGAACACGCCCGACCTCGTGAAGGAAGCCGGCCTCGAATATTTCTGCGACTTCTATCACGACGACCAGCCGACGCCGCTCGCGACCAAGCACGGACCGCTGATCCACGTCCCCTACTCGATGGATCTCAACGACGCGATGATCTATCGCCAGCCGGTCGAGGCGGAGGAATTCGCCCAGATGATCATCGACCATTTCGACACGGTCTATCGCGAGGGCGGCGAGAACGGCCGGGTCATGTGCCTCGCGCTGCACCCCTACATGATGGGGGCACCGCACCGGCTGAAGCATCTCGATCGTGCGCTGTCCTACATCCGCAAGCACAAGGACGCCTGGGTCTGCACCGCCGAGGAGATCCTCGACTGGTATGTCGCCAACGGGCTGAAACCCTACCAGCAGCATCTCGGGAAGGAGGCGTGACATGAGCACCGTTCCTAAGAACCCGCCGCCGCTGCCCGCCGGAATGGACAATCCCTGGTACGACTACGCGCCCTATCCGAAACGGCCGAAGCTCGCCTGGCCGCGCAACGCCCGCGTCGCCTTCTACGTCGTGCTGCACCTCGAATATTACGAGCTGCTGCCGCCAGACGGCATCGTGAAGGACAGCCGCTTCACCGGCGAGTTCGGCACCTACCATCCTGACTACCGCACCTGGACGCAGCGTGAATACGGCAACCGTACCGGCATCTTCCGCGTGCTCGACGTGCTCGACCGCTACCAGATCCGGGCGGGCGTTGCCGTCAACGCGATGGCGGCCGAGCGCTATCCGTTCCTGATGGAGCAGTTCCGCAAGCGCAACTACGAGATCATTGGCCATGGCGTCTCGGCCAATCGCATGATCAGCTCGAAGATGAGCGAGGCCGAGGAAAAGGCCGAGATCGCGACCTCGATCGCCGCCATAGAGAAGGCGACCGGCACGCCGCCCAAGGGCTGGCTCGGCCAGGAATATGGCGAGAGCCAGCGCACGCCCAAGCTGCTGGCCGAGGCCGGCCTCGACTATGTCCTCGACTGGCCGAACGACGACCAGCCCTACGCCATGCATGTCGGCGATGGACGGAAATTCGTCTCGCTGCCCAACCAGCCGGAGTGGGACGACGTGCAGCAGCTCTGGCTGCGGCGCATCAACACCACGCGCTACCCCGACATCGTGGGCGACGCCTTCGAGCTGCTGCACCACGAGGGCGGCCAGGTGTTCAACCTGTCGATCCATCCCTGGCTGATGGGCATGGCGCATCGCATCAAGTATCTCGACGAGGCGCTGCGGCGGATCGAGCGCTTCGGCAATATCTGGCAGGCGACGCCGGGCGAGGTGGCCAAGCACTACCGCGCAACGATGATGGGCTGATCGCGTGACCGTTCTCTGGCTCGATACGCTCGCGGAGTTCATCGCGGACTTCCGCCTGGAACAGCTTCCCGCCGCCACGGTCGAGCAGACCGCCTACGTCATCCTCGATACGATCGGGGCCATCGTGGGCGGCGCGGCCGAGCCCGAGATGCAGGCGCTGACGGCCCGGCTCACGGTCAGCCCGGTCGGCGAGGCCTCGGTGATGGGCACCGGCAAGACGGCCGTGTCGGCCGCCGCCGCCTTCCTCAATGGCACCGCCGGCACCTTCCTGGAAATGGACGAGGGCAACCGCTTCGCCAAGGGCCATCCCTCGATCCATGCGCTGCCCGCCGTCTGGGCCATGGCCGAGATCAAGGGCCTCTCCGGCAAGGCCGCGATGGAGGCGCTGATCCTGGGCTACGAGGTCGGTGCGCGCATCGGCATCGCGGCCTCCCTGCGGCCCGACATGCATCCGCACGGCACCTGGGGCACGGTAGGCGCCGCGGCCGCCGTCGCGAAGCTGCTGGGCTACGACGCCGCGGGGATCCGCGAGACGATCAACGTCGCCTCCTCGCTGACGCTCGCCAGCTCCAAGCGCACGATGCTTGAGGGCGGCACGGTGCGGAACGCCTATGCCGGCATCTCCAACCGCATGGCGCTGATGGCGATCGATCTCGTCGAGACCGGGTTCATCGGCGAGCGCGACGGCCTGTCCAGCGTGTTCGGCAAGGTGGTGTCGGAGCGCTTCGACACGGCGCGCATGATCGACGGGCTGGGCCGCGACTGGCAGATCGACCAGAACTATTTCAAGCTCCATTCCTGCTGCCGCTACAATCACGGTGCGCTGGACGCGCTCGACCTTCTGCTCGCGAAGCAAGCCGTCGCCGCCGATGCGGTCGAGCGGGTGGATGTGGCGAGCTATCTCTACGCCGCCGAGCTCGACGACCAGGCGCCGCGCAATACGCTGGCCGGCAAGTTCTCGGTGCCGTTCGCGGTCGCCACGCGCCTCGTGCGTGGCTCCTCGCGGGTCGAGAACTTCACATGGGACGCCCTGGGCGACGAGAAGGTGCAAGCCTTCGCCAAGCGCGTCTTCGTGACCGAGGACAAAGCGATGACGGCCAGACTGCCGCAGTTCCGCCCGGCCCGGGTCGATATCCGCCTACGCGACGGCCGCACGCTCTCGGCGTCCGTCGAGGCCAATCGCGGCGATGACCAGGATCCCTACTCGCGCGACGAGCTCACCGGAAAGTACTTCTCGCTGACGGCACGGATGTTGCCTCACGAGGTGGCCGACGAAATGCGGAAGAAGATTCTGGTACTGGATAGCATCGCCGACATACGCTCGATCTTCGCTCGTTGACCTGCCGGGAGGTTTTCATGACCAAGCAACGGAAGACTGGGGTTTCGCGTCGAACCTTCATCGCGGGCGGCACCGCGCTAGCGACCGGAGCGATCGGCGCACCCGCCGTGGTCCGCGCCCAGCCGGCCGCCGTGAAGGTCGGCATGATCCATCCCGTCACCGGCTTCGTCGCCTACAACGGCCAGCAAAGCCGGCTCGGCGGCACGATGGCCATCGAGGACGTGAACAAGGCCGGCGGCATCAAGTCGATGGGCGGCGCGAAGCTCGAGGCACTGCTGGGCGACAGCCAGTCCAAGGTCGAGGTCGGCGTCAGCGAAGTCGAGAAGATGAACGAGCAGGGCGTGGCGGCCTATATCGGCTGCTTCCAGAGCCCGGTCGGCATCGCCGCCAGCCAGGCCGCTGCCAAGTACGGCACGCCCTTCCTCGTGGATGTCGGCGCCTCCGACCTGCTGATGAGCCGCGGCCTCAAGAACGTGTTCCGCCTGAAACCGGGCTTCGGCGTCTGCGTCGACGACGGCATCGCCTCCCTGGCGGCGCTGAACAAGGCCGCCAACGGCGTCGCCAAGACCGCCGTGATCGTCCACGAATCGGGCGAATTCGGCACGGGTACGGCCAAGCTGCTCGCCGGCAAGCTGCCTTCGATCGGCATCGCGGCCAAAGAGCTGATCGCGCACGACAACCCGACGCGAAACTTCGACAACATCGCGCTGCGCATCCGCTCGCTGGCCCCCGACATCGTCATGATGTCGAACTACGGCAACGAGTACATGCTGCTGGCGCGCACGCTCTACCAGCAGAAGGTGAACGTGGCGGGCTTCTTCTCCATCCTGGGCGGCGGCTTCAATTACAAGTTCGTCAAGGAGATGCCCGACGTCTCCCAGTACATGATGGACGTGAACCACTGGTACAACCCGAAGAGCCCGCAGGCCCAGGCGCTGAAGAAGCGAGTCGAGGCGACCGGCGCGCTGTTCACCTTCGAGGTCTATCTCACCTACACCAACGTCATGTTGCTGGCCGACGCGCTGGAGCATGCCGGTTCGGCCGACAAGGAGAAGCTGATCGCGGCGCTGGCCGTCTCGACCTTCAAGGCCGAGCTGATGCCCTATGGGCCCACCAAGTTCGTCAACGGCCAGAACCAGGGCGGGCGGCCGGCGACCATGCAGTCCCTCAAGGGCGAGATCGAAGTGATCGCCCCCGAGGAATTCGCCTCGGCCAAGGCGGTGTTCCCCAAGCCGAAGCTCTGAGGGCTTCCGGTGATTTTGAATGGTGCCGAGCCATCCCACAAAGTCCTCACCCTGAGGAGCGAACGCGGTGAGCGTCTCGAAGGGTGGGCACGAGCACCGCGCCTGCCGCCCATCCTTCGAGACGGCCCTTCGGGCCTCCTCAGGATGAGGGGTATGGGACTCTGAAGGCGTGTTCGACCCCGCCTTTCTCCTCGCGGGCGTCCTGAACGGCCTTCTGGCCGGCGGCATCTATGTTCTCGTGGCCGTCGGCCTGACGCTGATCTACGGCGTGCTGCACATCATCAACTTCGCCCATGGCAGCCTGCTGATGCTGGCCATGTACGCCGTCTTCTACCTCTGGCGACTGATCGGCATCGATCCCTATGCCGCCCTGCCGGTGGTCATCGCCGGCGCCTTCGGCTTCGGCTTCGTGCTCTATCGCCTGCTGATCGGCCGCTACAATCACGGCCGCGACGAGAATATCCTGCTGATTACGCTCGGCCTCTCGATCGTGATCGACAATGTCGCCCTGCTGTTCTTTGGTGGCGACACCCAGACCATCGACGTTCCCTACGCCGGCACCTTCGTCGAGATCGGCGCGGCCTTCCTGCCGCTGCCCAAGATCATCTCGTTCGGCGCCTCGTTGGTGATCTGCGCGGCGCTCGGCCTCTACATGGCAAAGAGCGACATGGGCAAGGCGATCCGCGCCGTCGCCAAGGAGAGGCAGGGGGCGCGACTGGTCGGCATCGATGTCGAGAACGTCTTCGCCGTCTCCTACGGCATCGGCATCGCCTGCCTCGGCGCCGCGGCGTGCCTGCTGATGCCGACCTACTACGTGACGCCGTCGTCGGGCCACGCCTTCGTCCTCGTGGCCTTCACCATCGTCGTGCTGGGCGGCATGGGCAGCTTCGCGGGGGCGGCGGTCGGCGGCTTCATCATCGGCATCACCGAATCGCTGGGCGGGCTCTTCCTGGGCGAGCAGCTCGGTCAGATCGGCATCTCGCTGATCTTCATCCTGATCCTGCTGCTGAAGCCCACCGGCCTGTTCGGGAGCAGGGCGTGAGCCGGGCCCTCCTCCTGTGCGCGCTGGGGCTCGCGACCGCGATCGCCTACCCCCTTATGGTGCCGAACTATCTCGTCACCATCGGAATGCTGGTCTTCTTCACCGCCTTCATCGGCCAGTCCTGGAACATCGCCGGCGGCTTCGCCGGCCAGACCTCGTTCGGGCATGTCGTGTTCTTCGGCACCGGCGCCTACACCTCAACCATCCTGCAGGTCACCTACGGCTGGAACCCCTGGCTCGCCTGGCCGGTCGCGATGGCGGCGGGCGGTGCGGTCGGCTGGATGATCGCCGTGCTCTCGTTCCGCGCCGGACTACGCGGCTCCTATTTCGCGCTGATCACGCTGGCCTTCGCCGAGGTGTTCCGCATCCTTGCCAACTCGGTACCCTTCACCAAGGGCGGGCTCGGCATGCTGATCAAGGCCGACCCGCGACCGGCCAACTTCCAGTTCAAGGATCCGATCTGGATCTACTATCTCGCCCTGCTGCTCTGCATCGTCTCGCTGCTGATCGCCTGGCAGCTGACGCGCAGCCGCTTCGGCGCGCGGCTGGTGGCGATCCGGGAGAACGAGGATGCGGCGCGGGCCCTGGGCATCGACGTCTTCGCCGAGAAGGTGAAGGTGCTCACTTTGTCCGGCGCGATGTGCGCGGCCGGCGGGACGTTCTATGCGCAGAAGTATCTCTACATCGATCCCGGCATCGCCTTCGGCGTCGACAAGTCGGTGGAAATGCTGCTGGTCAGCATGGTGGGCGGCGCGGGCACGATCTTCGGGCCGCTGATCGGCTCGTTCACCCTGATGGGCATCAACGAGGTGACGCGCTGGCTGGCCAGTGTCGTCCCGGCCCTCAAGAACGTCCAGCCGCTCAGCCTCGTCGTCTACGGGATCATGCTGATCCTGATCGTGGCGCGCCTGCCCGACGGGCTGATGAGCCTGTTCCGCAGGAAGCCGCGCCATGCTTGAGGTGCGCGAGATCTCGAAGTCCTTCGGCGGCCTCACGGCCGTGGACAGCGCCTCGCTCGACGTGGCCCCGGGCGAGATCGTCGGCCTGATCGGCCCCAATGGGGCGGGCAAGACGACGCTCTTCGCGACCATTGCCGGCTTCCACCGGCCCGATGCCGGCACGGTCTCCTTCGAAGGCAAGCCGATCACCGGCCTGGCGCCGCATCGCATCTGCGCCGCCGGCGTGGTTCGCACCTTCCAGATCACGCAGCCCTTCGCGGGCATCAGCGTGCGCGAGAACATCATGGTCGGCGCCTATCTCCATACCGCCGATCGCCGGCTGGCCGCCCGCGAGGCCGAGGCGGTGGCCGGCCTGGTCGGCATGAAGGACCAGCTCGACCAGCGCGGCGCCGACCTGACGGTCGCCGGCCGCAAGCGGCTCGAACTCGCGCGCGCCCTGGCGACCGGGCCGCGCCTTCTCCTACTCGACGAGGTGATGGCCGGGCTCAATCCGACGGAGATCGTCGAGATCGTGGGCGTCATCCGGAATATCCGCGCCGCCGGGGTCACCATCCTGCTGATTGAGCACGTCATGCAGGCCGTGACCTCGCTCGCCGAGCGCGTCTACGTGCTGAATCAGGGCCGCATGATCGCCGAGGGAACGCCAGCTGCCATTGCGGATAACGAAGCCGTTATCGAAGCCTATCTCGGCCATGGCGCCGCCAAGGTGCTTCGTGCTTGAGGTTGCGTCCCTGCGCGCCGGCTACGGCGCGATAGAAGTGCTGCGCGGTGTCGACCTCACCGTCGGTTCGGGCGAGATCGTGGCGCTCCTGGGCAGCAACGGCGCGGGCAAGTCGACGCTCAACAACAATGTCTCCGGCCTCTACCGGCCGCGCGGCGGCTCGATCCGGTTCGATGGCGAGGAGATTACGGGCGCCTCCTCCATGCGCATCGTCGAGGCGGGCCTCGTGCAGGTGCCGGAAGGCCGCCGCGTCTTTCCCACCCTGTCGGTGCGCGACAATCTCGAACTCGGCAGCTATCGCCGCGGCAAGCCCAACCGCGCCCCCAACCTGGAGCGCGTGCTCGGGACCTTCCCCCGCCTGCGCGAGCGTTTGACCCAGTCGGCCGGGACGCTCTCGGGCGGCGAGCAGCAGATGCTGGCGATCGGCCGCGGCCTGATGAGCGAGCCCCGGCTGCTGGTCCTCGACGAGCCCTCGCTCGGCCTGTCGCCGCTCCTCGTCGAGGAGATGTTCGGCCTGATCGGCCAGCTCAACCGGCAGGGCCTCGCGATCCTGCTGGTCGAGCAGAACGTCGTGCAGTCGCTCGCTATCGCCCATCGCGCCTATGTGCTGGAGAACGGCCGCATCGCGCTGTCGGGCAGCGCCGCCGACCTCGCCCGCGATCCCGACCTGCGGCGCAGCTACCTGGGTCACTGACGCATCGCGACCACGGCGCGGCTGCCCGTCAATTGCCAAGGACTTGCGAAAGCCCGCCCAGAAGGGCGGCGATGAAGCCGCTGATCAGCGCCAAGCGCCAGCTCCTCTGTGCACGAAGAACACTCTCTCGACCCCGACCAAAATAGTGGTCCGGCTTCGTGAGATAAATTGCGCGAAAGCTCTTGTCAGCCAGCAGGCTCGCCGGTTCCCGACGCGCGGCCCGGATTTCCAGAAGCCCTTGGAGCCAGTAGTACAGAGAAACCAGGGCGCCAATGATATAGGCGATCTGCAACATCGTTCCGAATGACACCACCCGCCTCCTGGCAGAGAACTTAGACGGCCTCGCCCGCGACCCAGCCCGACGACCAGGCCCACTGGAAATTGTAGCCGCCCAGCCAGCCGGTGACGTCGACCGCCTCGCCGATCGCAAAGAGGCCCGGAACCTTCTTCGCCTCCATCGTCTTGGACGACAATTCGTCGGTGTCGATGCCGCCCAAGGTGACTTCGGCCTTGGCATAGCCCTCGGTGCCGGTCGGCAGGAACGTCCAGCTCTTCAGTCTGCTCGCCAGCGTCTCGAGATCGCGGTCGCGCTGGTTGGCCATGGTGCCCTCCGACGCGAGGCTTTGTGCCAGGCGTTGCGGCAGCACTTCCGTGAGGATCGTGCGCAGCTCGGCCTTGGGCCGCGTGCGCTTGCGCTCCTTCAGGAAAGATCCGGCGTCAACGTCCGGCAGCAGGTCGACCACGATCTCCCGTCCCGGCTTCCAGTAGGACGAAACCTGCAGGATCGCCGGACCCGACAGGCCGCGATGGGTGAACAGCAGCGCCTCGCGAAAGCGCGCGCGGCCGCAGCGCGCCTCGACGTCGAGCGACACGCCGCTGATCTCCGGCACCGGCAGCGTGAGCGGCACCAGCGCCGGCCGCGTATCGGTGACACGCAGCTTGAAGTGGCGCGCCGTCTCGTGCGCGAAGCCCGTCGCGCCCATCTTCGGGATCGAGAGCCCGCCTGTCGCCAGCACCACGGAAGACGCGGAAAAATCGCCATGGTCGGTCATCACCGTGAAGCGGTCCGACTTCTCGACCCGCGTTACCTTGTGTGCCACACGCACATCGACACCCACGGCCGCGCATTCGTCGAGCAGCATCGCCACGATCTGCCGAGCCGAACCGTCGCAGAAGAGCTGGCCCAGGGTCTTCTCGTGCCAGGCGATGCGGTGCCTGTTCACCAGATCGATGAAATCGTGCTGCGTGTAGCGTGCCAGCGCCGATTTGCAGAAATGCGGATTGGCCGACAGGAACGCCTCGGGTCGTGCGTCGCGATTGGTGAAGTTGCAGCGCCCGCCGCCCGAGATCAGGATCTTCTTGCCGACCTTCTCGGCATGATCGAGCAGCAGGACCCTGCGGCCGCGCTGGCCCGCCCGCATCGCACACATCAACCCCGCGGCGCCGCCACCCAGGACGACGACGTCGAAGACCTGTGGCTGGCTCACGCCAGCGCCTTGCCCATGATCCAGAGCGCCGCCGCGAGGCCCGCGATCGCACCGGCCACCGAGCCGCCGACATAGAGCGCGGCCATCAGATACTCGTGCCGCTCCCACAGCAGCACCGCGTCGAGCGAGAAGGCGGAAAAGGTCGTGAAGCCGCCCATCACGCCCGTGGCGAGGAACAGCCGGTAGTGAGCGGCCGCGCCGACGCGCTCGGCGAACCAGCCGGTGATCAGCCCCATCATGATCGAGCCCAGGATGTTGATCACCAGCGTGTGCCAGGGAAAGTGCGAGCCCATGAGCCGCGCCACCCAGATGTTCATCCCGTGGCGCGCCGCACCGCCGATGCCGGCGCCCACGAACACGATCAGGTAGCTCATCGTCCGCCGCCGAACTTCGTCTTCCAGTCGGACACGGCGCCGGGAAACGGCAGCGCCGTCGCCTCGTAGACACCGCGTGCCACAGCCCGCGCCAGGCAGTCGGCCGCCACGGTGCCGAGCTCCGTCAGGACGGGCGGATTGCCGCCCCGTCCCGCCTTGCCGGTCGCGGCAGCGAACACCGTGTCGCCGTCGTTCGGCGCATGCACGGGCCGCAGCGACTTCGACAGTCCGTCGTTCGCCATGATGGCCAGCCGCTTGCACTCTGCCTTGGTGAGCGCCGCATCCGTGGCGACCAGGGCGATGGTCGTCGCGGTTACCGGCAGGGGCTGTCCCTTGAAGCGCATCTTGAGCGCATCGTCGGGTAGCCGGGCCGGCCAGCCGAGGCCGCCGAACTCGCTTCCCTGCTCGTAGGCGCCGGCCCAGAAATGCGGACCGCTGCCGATCGTGGCCGAACCCACCGCATTGACCGCGACCAGCGCGCCGACCGTGAACCCCTGGCTGGTGCGGGCGCTGGTCGATCCCAGGCCGCCCTTCAACCCCGCCGTCGTCGCGCCGACGCCGGCACCTGCCGTGCCGAGCGCGAAGTCGTGCGCCGCCACCAGGGCGGCGTCGCGGCCGAGGTCCCAATAGGGCGGCTCGTGCCTCACCGGCTCGCGCATCCAGTCCTTCTCGCCGCCGTTGACCAGGTCGAACAGGATGGCCTGCACCGCAACCGGAATGGCGAGGCCGCCGAAGGTCCGGCCCTGCCCGCGCTGGCAGAGCACCGCCGAAGCGCCGCCCGCCGCGTCGAGCCCGTAGACCGAGCCGCCCGACAGCACGACGGCGTCGATCATCTCGCCCACCATCTCGGGCTCGAGCGAGGTGCCCATGCGGTCGCCCGGCGCGCCGCCCAGGGTCGCGATGCTGGCCACGGCACCCTGCTCGAAGATCGCGACGGTGGCGCCCGTGGCGGCGCGCATGTCCTGCGCGTTGCCGACCAGCACGCCCGGCACATCGGTGATCAGGTTTCTCATGTCAGGAACTCGCCGCCGTTCACATGGATCGTCTGGCCGGTGATGAAGGTGCCTTCCGGCCCGACCAGCAGGCGCACCATCGCCGCGATCTCCTCGACCGTGCCGAAGCGCTTCAGCGGGATCGGACGGTTCACCGCCGGACGCGCGCCCGCCGCCGCGCCGCGCGTCGTGTCGATCGCCCCCGGCGCCAGCGCGTTGCAGGTGATCTTGTGCGGCGCCAGCTCGACCGCCAGCGCCCGCATCAACCCTTCGAGGCCGGACTTCGAGGCCGACACGTGACAGCGGTTGGGCGTGCCGACATGGGTGGAGATGCCCGACAGCGCCACGAAGGCGCCGCCGCCGCGCGCCACCATCTGGGGCACGATCGCCTTGCCCAGCAGGAAGGCGCCGTCGAGCGCGACCGACATGATCTCGCGCCACTCCTCGAACGACATCTCGAGGAAGGAGGTCTGGCGGCGCAGGCCGGCGTTGCTGACGAGGATGTCGACGCCGCCGAACGTCGCCGCCGCTTCCCGCGCGAGGCGCGGCGGCACCGCCGGATCGGAGACGTCGCCCATCGCCGCCATCGCCCTGCCGCCCGCCGCCTCGATCTCGCCGACGACGGCATCGACCGCGGCCTTGTCCGACCGCCCGTTGACCACGATCGCCGCGCCATCTCGCGCCAGGGTCAGCGCAATGGTGCGGCCGATGTTCTTGCCCGCGCCCGTCACCAGCGCGACCTTGCCTTGCAGGGGTAATGACATGCCTTCTCCGCCCAGGGTCCGGCCGGGACCCTAGCGGAGATCGTGTCCGAACTTAAGCGCAGCCGTCAGCCGGCAACGATGTAGGCCCGCAGCGCCTCGGTTTCGTACTGGGCTTCCTCGAGACGCGCCTTGACGACGTCGCCGATCGACACGAGGCCCAGCAGTTCGCCGTGACGCACCACCGGCAGGTGACGGAAGCGACCGCGCGTCATGAGCTGCATGACATGCTCGATCGAATCGTCGGGATCGCAGGTCACGACATCGCGGGTCATGATGGTGCGTGCCTCGAGCGCGAGGGCGGCGGCGCCGTGCCGGGCGAAGGCGTGCACGAGGTCGCGTTCGGAAACGATGCCGGCGACCGAATCGTCGGGATCGAGAATCAGCACCGAGCCGATGTGACGCGTGCTGAGTTGCTGGGATATCTGGCCAACCGACGTGCCCGGCGTGACCGTGTGAACGAGACCGCCCTTACGCGACAGGATATCGGAGACGAACATGGGTTCCTCCCACTGTGGTGGATGGGTCTGCGAACGCCAACACTGTAGCGCGGAGGGAGGTTGCGGGCGATAAAGCCCCTCATGAACGATGCCCGATCTGCCCTCGTCCTCTTCTCCGGTGGACAGGACTCCACCACGTGTCTGGCCTGGGCGCTAGAGCGATTTGCGCATGTCGAGACGGTCGCTTTCGACTATCGCCAGCGCCACCGGATCGAGCTGGATCAACGGCTCGTCGTCCTCGACCAGATCCGGCAGGCGTTTCCGCACTGGGCGGAGCGGCTGGGCGAAGACCACTTCATCGACATGGGCGTGCTGGGACAAATCAGTGACACGTCGCTGACGCGCGACGTCGCCTTTGCAATGGAGAAGGACGGGCTGCCCAACAGCTTCGTGCCCGGCCGCAATCTCCTGTTCTTCACGTTCGCCGCGGCGGTGGCCTGGAGGCGCAACATCCGCAATCTGGTGGGCGGCATGTGCGAGACGGATTTCTCGGGATATCCCGACTGTCGCGACAACACGATCAAAGCGCTGCAGGTGACGCTCAATCTCGGCATGGACCGCGCCTTCGTGCTCCACACGCCGCTGATGTGGCTCGACAAGGCCGAGACCTGGGGCCTTGCCAACGAATTGGGCGGACCGCCGCTGGTCGATCTGATCCTGGAGCACACCCACACCTGCTACGACAGCGTGCGGGGCACGCGGAGCAACTGGGGGTATGGATGCGGCGAATGCCCCGCCTGTGCCTTGCGCAAGCGGGGCTTCATCGCGTGGCGCGAGGGCAGGCCCTCGCTGTAGGGCCTAACGGCCGCCCGCGAGCTGCCGCGCGCCTGTCAGGTTCTGCTGGACCTTGGGGAGTTGACCCTGGGCGTAACGGCGCAGCGCACCGTTGCCGCCGTCCTGCGAGTAGGCGCCGTATTGCGCATTGGCATCGATGTGCGCGGCCAGCTGGGCGTTGGCATAGGCAGTATCGAATTCCACGCCTTCCAGCACCCGCAGCCGCTGCAGCGTGGCCGTCCAGCCCGGCGCGTTGCTGGGATCGGGCGCGTAGGAGACACCCGCTTCCTGCCGCGCCTTGCTCAGGTACTGCGCCGCCTCGGTCTGGTCGGCCACCATGCGGGCCGCGAAGCCACGCACGTTCTCGTTCGTCGACTTGGCAAGGGCCAGCCGGCCCGAGGCGATCTCGAAGTCGTTGAATTCCTGGGCAAAGCCCACGAAGCGGGCATCCGGCAGGGCGTTGACCGCGAACGCAGCGGTGGCGGGAAGGATCGGCAGGGCGGCGACGCCGAACAGGACCGAACGACGGGCGATGGGCTGCATGAAATCTCCTGAATTGTATGCATCTGAACGCAACCATCCCCGCCCGGGTTCCGGCGCGGCTTCGGACCTGCTAGGAGCGCGGGCATGAATTCGACCAAGCAGGCCAAGCTGGCGGGCCTGATCTGTTTCCTGGGCTTCATCGCCTGCATCCCGCTCGCCAACTGGATGATCGGCAATGTCGGCGCCGTCTGCGTGCCGCACGGACCGTGCCTGGTGCCGGTCTGGCCGTGGGGTCCGGGCGGCAAGCCCCTGATGGCGCCCTCGGGCGTCCTGATGATCGGGCTGGCCCTGGTCCTGCGCGACCTCGTGCAGCGACGGCTCGGCCGCGGCGTCGCCGTCGGCGCCATCGTGGCGGGCGCCGCCCTCTCGGGAGCCGTCGCGCCGACGCAGTTGCTCGTCGCCTCGGCGACGGCCTTCCTGCTGTCCGAACTCGCCGACTTCGCGGTCTATACGCCGCTGCAGTCGCGCGGCCTCGTGCTCGCCGTGCTGGCCAGCAGCGTCGTCGGGCTGATCGCCGACAGCGTCCTCTTCCTGTGGCTGGCCTTCGGCAGCCTCGACTATCTGGCCGGCCAGATCCTGGGCAAGCTCTGGATGGTCCTGCTGGCCCTTCCCTTCATCCATTGGATCCGCAAACGGGAGCTGTCGACGTGAGTCTTTCGCTGTTGCCGGTCGACGATCGCGTCTCCGTCTCCGGTCAGCTCGATCCGGGCGACATGAAGGAAGTCGCCGCTGCGGGCATAACCACCGTCGTGAACAACCGGCCGGACGGTGAGGCCTTTTTCGGCCAGCCGAAGACGGCGGACCTGCGGGCGGCTGCCGAGTCAGCCGGACTGAAATTCCTCGACCTGCCCTTCTCCGGCCCCCGCGCGACGGTCGACCAGGTGCGTGCCTTCGCCGACCTTCTTGCCGGAGACGACGGCCGGATCGTCGCCTTCTGCAAGAGCGGTATGCGTTCCGCGCTGCTCTGGGGCGCCGCGTCGCTGGCTAATGGCCGCTCGATCGACGAGGTTCTGCGGGGCGCCCGCAATGCCGGCCAGGAGCTGGGCGGCGTCGCGGAGCTGATGACCGCTCTCGCACAATCGGCACGACGCTGAGCCGCCGACCGAAAGACTTGGCTTGCACCGGGAGCGCCGTCGCTTCTTAATCGCGCGTCCTGAAGAATCCCTGGGGGAGTATCCATGTTGAAGTCGATTCTGGCCGTGTCCGAAGGCGGTCCCGACGCCGCAATGTCGTTCCGGCTGGCCGCCCGCGTCGCCGGCATTTTCGACGCCACCGTGGATGCGCTGCACCTGCCGGTCGGTCCGGCCGGCGGCGCCGTCGGCGGGCTCGCCATGAGCGGCGAGGCGATGCCGCTGATCATGAACCTCGACGACGAGCGCCTCGAGGAGCGTGCCAAGGAATCGGACCGCGCCTACAAGGAGGTGCTCGCCAGCAACGCCGGCTCGACCTACACCGCCGCCGAAACGGCGACGCTCGACACACTGGTCGCCATGGGCCGTTGCTCGGACCTGCTGGTGCTCGGTCGCCCGGGCTCCGATCCGGAGAACGTGGCGCCCGCCACCGTCGAAGCCGCCATCCACGAATGCGCCCGCCCGGTCATGATCGCGCCGCCGAACGCCGGCAGCGGCGGCTTCGGCTCCGTCATCGTCGCCTGGAACGGCAGCTTCCAGGCCGCCCGCGCCGTCGAATATTCCCTGCCGTTCCTCGCAAAGGCGAGCACCATCACGATCCTGGTCGTCGGTTCCAAGGCAGACGATGTCGGCGCCTCGTATCTCGCGCGCAATCTCGGCCGGCACGGCCTCAAGACCACCATCGACGCGATCGATCCCGGCGCCGTGTCGGGCCGCGCGCGCGGACGCGCCCTGCTCGACTACACGCACGGCAAGGGCGCCGACCTGCTGGTGATGGGCGCCTATGGCCGCGGCCAGGTGATGAGCTTCCTCGGCCTGGGCGGCGCCACCGGCAAGGTGATCTCGTCCTGCCGCGTGCCGCTGCTGCTGGCGCACTAGGCCGAGCAAAGCTCGGCCATAAGACGAGGGCACTTCCCCTTTGCGGAGCCCGCAAAGGGGAAGAACGGTCCGACCCGGACCAGCCTCAGGGGCAGGCGCCGGCGCCCTGGGTCACGACCTGGGGATCGCTGCAGGCCGTACAGGCGTTGCCGTAGGTCTTGCGCGTGCCGTCGCGCAGCTGGCCGCAGGCGGGACGATAATCCTTGGTGCACATCTTCGGCCGCGGATCGGCGCAGGGACCACCGGCCACCGGCAAGGATTCCGGTGCCAGCTCGGCGCGGGTCAGGCGGAACAGGAACGGCTGGGTCCGGTACTCGCCCAACGTTCCGAACATGAAGATGTTCGACCCCACCGCGGGCAGCGGGCTGAGGGGTCTAGTCATCGTCACCTCGAGTTCGACGAGGTTGCGAGCCTGCGCGTCGTCGGTGATCGCACCCTCGATGCGCTCGGGCGTGGCGCTGACCACCTTCAGCGGCAGCTTCAGCCGCTGGCCACCCTGCTGCCTGTCGCCGATCGCCTTCCACACCGCCTCGGCCGCCCGCTTGTTGGCCGGACTGACATCGCGATGGCGCAGCACCAGCACCCACTGCGCCGGCGTCAGCTTGGCCGGCTCGTTGTCCTCCAGGAGCTCCAGCGCCCGCTCCGGCGGCGTCATGTTGCGCGGGATCGATTTCCTGAAGTTGGCGGGCGGCGCGCTCTCGTTGGCGACGCGCGTCACGATCGCGTCCCATCCTTCCTCGCTGCCACGATAGACGCCGTAGCGCGAGCGGAGGTAGCGATCGATGTCCTGCGCGGCGGAGTCGTTCTTCGCCGCCCGGGCGATGGCGATGGCGCGGGCGCCGTACCAGAAGCCCAGCGCGTCGACCGGCGATCCTTCGAGCTGCGCCACCGAATACTGATAGACGTCCTGCAGGTTGGCCGGGTCGGCCGCCACGGCGACGCGATAGTATTCGCGTGCCTTGTCATAGTCCTTCTCCTGCAGCGCCGCGAAGCCCAGCACGCCGTTGAAGATGCCCGCCATCTGCTCCTTGAGCTGGGCGAAGCCGGCATCGTCGAGCAGCGCGGGCTTCTGCCACCTGGGCATTACGGCAAGGCCACGCCCGGAAGCCGCAACGGCCGCGGCCAGCGCCGCGGCGTCGCCGCCCGAGGCCTTGAGGCGTCCGACATAGGCCCGGTTGGCGAGGGCGCGCACATTGTCGGGATCGACCTGCAGCAGGCGGGCGACGAGGAAGTCGGCCTTGGCCGGCTGGTTGGCCGCCTGCCAGGCCGAGATCGCCTGCTCATGGGCGTCGAGCCGCAGGACGCTTCCCGGATACCAGGCGATGAATACCTCCATGGCCTGCGCCCGCCGCGCCGGATCCTTGGTGTTCAGCGCCGCCATGTAGCTGTCGTACTCGGCAGGGTTGGTGAAGGAACTGCGCTGAAGCTGGCCGGACGCCTGACCTGACGATTGTGCAGGCGTCTGCGGGGGCGTCTGTGCGGCAGCGTTGAACGACGCGACGGCACACGCCGTCGCGATAACGATAACCAACCTCCGCCATGCCGCCATTCCCGACTCCTCCCCGATCATACGCTGCGTTGCAAGGCCCATCTCGACCTGAATTGCCGTGACCATTTGGGCGAATTAAGGCACTGTCCCGGCGTCAGTTTTGAGTGGGGAACCGGGATGAAAAACCGACGTTCGACGGCATCGATGCTCGTCGCTGCGGCGCTTTGGGCTGCCTGCGGCGCGGCGCCGGTCCTCGCACAGCAGCCGGGCGCTCCGCCGCCCGCCGTGCTCGTCCAAGCGGCCGAGATGAAGCCGATCGCCGACCAGGCCGAGTTCATCGGCCGAGCCGCCGCGGTCGACAAGGTCGAGCTGCGGGCACGCGTGAAGGGCTTCCTGGGCCCGCGCAAGTTCGCCGACGGCGACCAGGTCAAGAAGGACCAGGTCGTCTTCACCATCGAGCCCGAGACCTACCAGGCGGCGGTCGATCAGAAGAAGGCCCAGCTCGATGCCGCGCGCGCGGCGCTGGCGAACGCGGAGCTTCAGCTGAAGCGCGCCGCCGAGCTGCTGCGCACCAATACCGGCACCCAGGTCACCTACGACCAGCGGCTCTCCGAGCAGCTCCAGGCCAAGGCGCAAGTCGAGGACGCCAGCGCCCAGCTCCGCGACGCCGAGCTCCAGCTCTCCTACACCGACATCAAATCGCCGATCGACGGCCGCATCGGTCGCGCCGCCTTCTCGCCGGGCAATCTCGTCAGCCCCGACTCTGGGGTGCTGGCCACCGTGGTCAGCGAGAACCCGATCCGCGTGCTCTTCCCCGTGACGCAGCGTGAGCTGCTCGACGCCCGTCGCGACCAGGCCGCCGACCCGAACGGCATCGTGGTGCGCATCCGGCTTGCCGACGGCTCGATCTACAAGGAAGTGGGCAAGATCGACTTCATCGACAATACGGTCGACGCCAAGACCGACGGCCAGATCGTGCGTGCCACCTTCCCGAACCCGCAAGGCATGCTGACCGACGGCCAGACCCTGCGCGTCATCATCGAGGGCGAGACGGTTCCGACATCGGTCGCGGTGCCGCAGGCGGCGATCGCCCAGGACCAGACCGGCGCCTACCTGTTCGTCGTCAACGACAAGAACGTGGTCGAGCAGAAGCGCATCCGCACCGGCGTCTCGCGCGACGGCATGGTCGCCATCACCTCGGGCCTCAAGGACGGCGAACGGGTCATCGTCCAGGGCCAGCAGCGCGTGCGGCCAGGCATGACGGTCAACCCCACCGTGGCACCACCCTCTGCCTCGACGCAGAAGCAGTAAGTCATGACGATCTCGTCGCTGTTCATCCGCCGGCCGCGGCTGGCGTTCGTCATCTCGACCGTCATCACCATCGCCGGCATCATCGCCATGACGGCGATGCCGGTGGCGCAGTTCCCCGACATCGTGCCGCCACAGGTCCGCGTCACCGCGACCTATCCCGGCGCCTCGGCCCAGGCGGTCGAGGAAAGCGTGGCGCAGGTCATCGAGGCGCAGGTCAACGGCGTCGAGCGCATGATCTACATGAAGTCGACTTCGGGCGGCGACGGCAGTTACCAGCTCACCGTCAGCTTCGAGGTCGGCTCGGATCCCGACCTCAACACCGTCAACGTCAACAACAGGGTCAACCAGGCCATCGCCCTCCTGCCGCCCGAGGTGCAGCGGCTGGGCGTCACCACCAAGAAGCAGTCCTCGGCGCTGCTGCAGGTCGTGGCCGTCTATTCGCCCAACGGCTCGCGCGACGCGCTGTTCCTCTCGAACTTCACGACCATCACCCTGCTCGACACGCTGCGTCGCGTGCCGGGCGTCGGCGAGGCATCGCTGTTCGGTGCGCTCGACTATTCCATGCGCATCTGGCTGAACCTCGAGCGCATGGCGAGCCTCGACATCACTCCGAACGAGGTGGTGCAGGCGGTCCAGTCCCAGAACGTCCAGGCCGCGGTCGGCCTGGTGGGCGCCGCGCCGCTGCTGGACGATGTCAGCTTCCAGCTCAACATCACCACCCAGGGCCGGCTCGTCACGGTCGAGGAGTTCGAGAACATCGTGGTGCGCGCCAAGTCCGACGGCGCGCTCGTGCGGGTCAAGGACATCGCGCGCGTCGAGCTGGGCGCCAAGACCAGCGACCAGCTCGGCCGCTACAACGGCCAGGCCGCGGCCGGCATCCAGATCTACCAGTTGCCCGGCGCCAATGCGCTGGCCACCGCCCAGGGTGTGCGCAACGCGATCAAGGCGCTTGAGCCGCGCTTTCCCGAGGATGTCGCCTACAACGTGATGTACGACACGACGGTCTTCGTGAAGGCCACGATCGAAAGCGTGATCCACACGCTGATCGAGGCCTTCGTGCTCGTGGCGATCGTCGTCTTCATCTTCCTCGGCAACCTGCGCGCCACCCTGATCCCGATCATCGCCGTGCCGGTGGCGCTGATCGGCACCTTCGCGGTCATGCTGGCGCTGGGCTACTCGGCCAACACGATCTCGCTGCTGGCGCTCGTTCTGGCCATCGGCATCGTGGTCGACGACGCCATCGTCGTGGTCGAGGCGGTGGAGCACATCCTGGAGCACGAGCCCGAGCTCACGGTCGCAGAGGCGACCGAGAAGGCCATGGGCCAGGTTACCGGGCCGATCATCGCCATCACCCTGGTGCTGCTGTCGGTGTTCATCCCGACCGCCTTCATCCCCGGCATCTCGGGCCAGCTCTACGCCCAGTTCGCCGTGGCCGTGTCGGTCTCGATGGTGATCTCGGCGATCAACGCCCTCTCGCTCTCGCCGGCGCTCTGCTCGCTGATCCTGCGCCATCGCAAGAAGCCCACGGGAGTCATGGGCTGGATGCAGGGCCGCATCGACCGGACCCGCGACGGCTACACCAAGGTCGTGACGCCGCTGGCGCGACGCGGCATCGTGGCGCTCCTGCTGGTCGTGGGCTTCGCCGCCGCGACCGGCGGCATCGGCTCGATGGTCCCCTCGGGCTTCCTGCCCGACGAGGACCAGGGCGCCTTCATGGCCGAGGTGCAACTTCCCGACGCGGCCTCGACCAACCGCACGCTGGCGGCCGTCGAGGAGGTCGAGAAGACCATCGCCAACCGGCCCTGGAAGCAGAGCGTCTTCACCGTCTCGGGCTACAGCATGATCGACGGGCTCGCCCTGCCAAACCGCGCGCTGGTCGTGGTCGAGCTGAAACCGTTCGACCAGAGGAAGGACCCGTCGCTCTCGGTATTCAGCGCCCTGAAGGAGCTGAACGTCGCCTTCAGCCAGATCGCCTCGGCCAATGTCTTCGCCTTCAACCTGCCGCCCATCATGGGACTGGGCAATTCGGCGGGCTTCGAGTTCGTGGTGCAGTCGCTGGCCGGCGCCTCGCCCACCGATCTCGCCGCCGTGTCGCGCGGCGTCATGATCTCGGCCCAGGAAGTACCGGAGCTTGCCGGGGTCTACACGACCTACAGCGCCTCGACGCCGCAGATCAATCTCAAACTCGACCGCGAACGCGCCCAGGCGCTGGGTATCTCCATTTCCGACATCTTCTCCGCCATGCAGACCGCACTGGGCGGCGCCTACACCAACGACTTCAACCTGTTCGGTCGGACCTGGCAGGTGAAGGTACAGGCCGAGGCCGCCGACCGCAGCAAGGTGAACGACGTCTTCCGCGTGCGCGTGCGTGCGGCGAGCGGCGAACTCGTGCCGTTGCAGGCGGTGGCGAACATCGAGATGGTCACCGCGCCTTCCTCGGTCGTGCGCTACAACAACCTGCGCTCGGTGGTGGTGAACGGGGCGCCCGCGCCGGGCTACTCCTCGGGCGACGCCATTGCCGCCATGGAGAAGCTCGCGACCCGCACGCTGCCCGCCGGCTACGGCTTCGAATGGACGGGCACGGCGCTGCAGGAAAAGGCGGCCAGCGGCCAGACCGGCTTCATCCTGGGCCTCGCCGTGGTCTTCGCCTACCTGTTCCTGGTCGGCCTCTACGAGAGCACGGCGATCCCGGTGGCGGCGCTGCTGTCGGTCATCGTTGGCCTGTTCGGCGCCGTGACGGCGCTGCTGATCGCCGGCCTCGACAACAACATCTTCGCCCAGATCGGCATCGTGGTCCTGATCGCGCTCGCCGCCAAGAACGCCATCCTGATCATCGAGTTCGCGATGGCCGAACGCGAGAAGGGGGCCGACGTGGTCACCGCGGCGACGACGGCCGCCAGCCTGCGGTTCCGCGCCGTCATGATGACCTCTTTCGCCTTCATCCTGGGCCTGGTGCCCCTGGTCATCTCCTCGGGCGCCGGTGCCGCCACGCAGCGCGCCGTCGGCACCGCGGTGTTCGGCGGCATGCTCGCGGCCTCGTTCCTCGGCATCTTCGTGATCCCCGGCCTCTACGTCGCCTTCCAGCGCTTCCGCGAGACGGTGAAGGGCTGGATGGGCGTCAAGCCTCCGGCACCGACGGCGGCCAAGTCAGAGCACTGAGGCTCATTGGAGCGAGCCACGGCGGGCGTGGCTCGGCCCAAGGCGCCGCCGGACAGGCGGCGATTTCGTCGGTCTCGGCGCACTCGCTCTCCGACAATGTGTGGTGCGCCGCGGTCGCTTGCCGCCACCTATCCCAATCGGACGTCTCGCGCCCGTTCACAGAATGATGGTCGCGGACGACGTTCACCCGGACGAACCACAGGCCGCTTGCCTGCGAGCCATGCCCGAAGGCCATGGGATCGGCCTCGCCCGCACGACAACGCCGCCACGCTTCTCCGGCGGTGATGAACATGTCGTCCGGCAGGTCCGTGAGATCGAAACCGATGTCCAGACGCGGCGCAATGATACGATCGAGCTGGGCGTCCGCACGGCACCAGCGACCGTCATGCCAGTACTCGCAGATCCAGTGATCTTCCCAGTCCCTCTTGAAGTAGGCCGCGAAGCCGCAGCGCACGCGTGCCGGCACGCCTTGCTGGCGCAGCATGCCGCACAGCATCAACGCGTAGTCGCGACAGGTACCTACCGCGCGCCGATCCGGCGCCCGCTCTGTCGTCAAAGCGGATTCATCGAGTTCGGCGATCTGCCTGAGCCGGCCGGCCATCGGCAGGGTCTCGCGCGACACGGTCCTGAACTGCGACTCGTCTACACCATAGGCCGCGATCCAGTCCGAATGGATCAGCAAGCCCTGCGCGATCCGGCAGAGCGCCGGGACATCGACGGGCAACCCGTCGAAGTTCAATGACCCAGCGCCGGGCGCCGACATCGGGCCGTGATTGCGCCAGCGCTCGGGACTTTCCATGGTCGTCATGCCGACCATGGTAGCAGGTCGTCCGGGAAGCCGCCCTCAGGCCGCAGCCTTGACCAGGCGGTCGCTACGGCACTTCATCAGCGGCTGGATGTGCTGGCCGAACTGGTCCATGCCAATCAGGAAGTCGTCGAAGGTCAGCATGATGCCCTTCGTCCCGGGCACGGTGGCACATTCGTCGAGCATCTTGGCCACGCTGGCATAGGAGCCGACCAGCGTGCCCATGTTGAAGTTGATGGCGCCCTCGGGGGCGGAAATCGCCTTGGCGGTGCCGCCCTCGGCCGCATTCGGATCGGCGTCGGCCTGGCCCGACATCCAGGCCATCGCGCCCATGTCGGCGCCCTCGTTGTAGAGCTTCCACTTGGCCATCGCCTTTTCGTCGGTCTCATCGGCGATCACCATCATGAGCACGTAGTTGCCGACGTCGCGGCCGGTCTTCGCCGCGGCCTCGACCATCAACTGGTTGGTCGGCGCATGGGCGGTCGGCGTGTTGACGCCCTTGCCCAGGGTGAAGTTGTAGTTGCAGTAGGTCGCGCCGAACTCCATGCCGCGCGGGCTCTGGCCGGCGCTGACGATCTTGATCGGCTCCTTCGGACGAGGGCTCAGCTTGCAGTCCGACATCTGGAAGTACTTGCCCTTGAAGTCGGACGTGCCGGTCTCCCAGAGCTCCTTCATCACCGTCACGAACTCGGTGGAATAGTCGTAGCGGTAGCCGAAATAGGCCTCGCCCGGCCACAGGCCCATCTGTTCGTACTCGTCCTTGGCCCAGCCCGACACGATGTTGACGCCGAAGCGGCCGTGCGAGATCGAATCGATGGTCGAGGCCATGCGGGCGATGATGGCCGGCGGGATGGTGAGGACCGCGACGGAGGCATAGAGCCGGATGCGTTCGGTCACGGCGGCGAGGCCGGCCATCAGGGTGAAGGATTCGAGGTTGTGGTCCCAGAACTCGCTCTCGCCGCCGAAGCCGCGCAGCTTGATCATCGACAGGGCGAAATCGAGCCCGTAGCCCTCGGCCTTCTGCACGATCTGCCGGTTGAGATCGAAGCTTGGCATGTACTGGGGAGACGTCTTGGAGATCAGCCAGCCATTGTTTCCGATCGGAATGAAAACACCGATGTCCATGCAGCCCTCCTCTTGGATGGACTCCCGGCAGCAATCGGCATGCCAGCGTGTTCCCGGCACGGGCTACCCTTCCGTCCGCCGCTCGGCCATCATGCGCGGAACGAGCCGGGAAAAGGGGAACGAGCGAATGGCGAAATCGCCGAACAGGCTGTCGGCCAGCGAGGCCGTGCGACGGATGGGCGAGAAGCGGCTGAAGGCCCGCGACCTCGTCGAGGCCTGCCTCGATCGCATCGAGCAGCGCGAGGGCCAGGTCCATGCCTGGGAGGCGCTCGATCCCGAGGGTGCCCGCAAGCGTGCCGACCTGCTCGACAAGCGCGCCAAGCCGGTGGGCCCGCTGCATGGCGTGCCGCTCGCCGTGAAGGACATCATTGCGACCAGAACGATGCCAACGACCTGCGGCTCGCCGATCTATCGCGACCATGTCGCGGGCTTCGACGCAGCCTGCGTCACACAGCTGGCGAAAGCCGGCGCCCTCGTGCTGGGCAAGGCGGTCACCACCGAATTCGCCGGCGCCCATGCCGGCAAGACCCACAACCCGCACAATCTCCGTCACACGCCGGCCGGCTCCTCCTCCGGTTCAGCGGCCGCGGTCGCCGACTTCATGGCGCCGGTCGGCTACGGCACGCAGACGGCGGGCTCGGTCATCCGGCCCGGCGCCTTCAACGGCGTGGTCGCCTACAAGGGCACCTATGGTTGGGCCGACATGACGGGGGTGAAAACCTACGCCACGTCGCTCGACACGCTGGGTTTCTTCGTCCGCGAAGCCAACGACCTGGCGCTGATCCGCGCCGCCTACGGCCACGAAGCGGCCGATCCGGTGCGCGAGGGCCCGCGGATCGGCCTGCTCCGCACCCCGTGGTGGGACCTGGCCGAGCCGTACAATCAGAAGAACATCCTCGAAGCCGTTCGCACGCTGCGCGCCGCCGGCGCCAAGGTGCGCGAATGGCAGGCGCCGGAGGACTGGACCGGGCTGATGCAGGCGCAACACCGCATCATGACCAAGGAAGCGACGCAATCCTACGCCCCGGAACGCAGGCGCTTCCCGCATCTCCTCTCGCCGGTGATGCAGCAGGGCCTGGCCGACGGCGACGCGGTGACGGCGAAGCAATATGCCGACGCGAAGAAGCGCAAGAAGATGGCGGTGGCCCAACTCGACGATGCCTGGGAGAAGTTCGACCTCCTGCTGGCGCCGGCCGCCAAGGGCGAAGCGCCGGCCGGTCTCGGCAACACCGGCGACCCGGTCTTCAACCGTTTCTGGACCCTGCTCGGCACGCCCTGCATCGCGCTGCCCTTCAACAGCGGACCGTTCGGCCTGCCGCTCTCCGTGCAGCTCATCGGCAAACACGGCAGCGACGACCAGCTCATCTCCTGGGCACGCTGGGTGGAGAGCCGCCTCTCGTGACGACCAGAGCCGCGGTCCGGCTGGGCATGATCGGCTACGGCGCCATCGGCAAACATGTCGAGGCGGCGCTGAAGGCCGGCAACATCGAGAACCTCGACCTGGTTACGGCGCTGGTGAAGCGCCCGCGGCCCGAAGGTGGCCTGCTGACGCACGAGCCCGATCGTTTCTTTGCGCATCGCTTCGATGCCGTGGCCGAATGCGCGGGGCATGAGGCCGTCCGCACATACGGGCAGCGCGTGCTGGAAAGCGGTGCAGATTTCCTCGTGACCTCCGTCGGCGCCTTCGCCGACACGGTCCTGTTCGAGCGCCTGCTGGCCGTCGCCAGGGCCAATGGCGTCCGCCTCATCCTGCCTTCGGCCGGCATCGGCGCCCTCGATATCCTGAGCAGCGCCGCGGTCGGCGGACTGGAGAGCGTCACCGTCACGGTGCGCAAGGACCCGTCGGCCTGGAAAGGCACGATTGCCGAAACGCTGGTCGATCTCGACGGGCTGAAGGCCCCGCACACCGTGTTCAACGGGCCGGTACGCGAGGGCGCGCGCCTCTATCCGCAGAACGTGAACATCTCGGCCGCCGCCGCGATCGCCGGCATCGGTTTGGACAAGACCCGCGTCGTCATCGTCGCCGATCCCACGATCACCACGCACATCGTCGAACTGGAAGCCAAGGGCGCCTTCGGCCGCTTCACCTTCATGGAAGACGTCGCCGTCAGCGAGGAGAACCGCAAGACCGGCAAGCTGGTCGCCATGGCAATGGTGAAGTCGGTGCGCCAGCTGGCATCGACCCTCGTGGTCGCCGCGTAAGAAGAACAAGGAAACGCCCAATGGAAGAGTTCGACTATGTCATCGTGGGCGCCGGCGCCGCGGGTTGCGTGCTGGCCAACCGCCTGTCGGCCTCGGGCAAGAACACGGTCGCGGTGATCGAGGCCGGCGGCAAGGACAACCATATCTGGATCAAGGTGCCGGCCGGCTTCAACAAGACGGTCTACAACGACAATCTCAACTGGGGCTACGAGACCGCGCCCGGTCCTTACATCGATGGCCGGAAGATACGATTTCCGCGCGGAAAGGTGCTGGGCGGCTCGGGCTCGATCAACGGCCATCTCTATGTGCGCGGCCAGTCGGCCGATTACGACACGTGGGCGCAGCTCGGCTGCCGTGGCTGGTCGTGGGACGACCTGCTACCTTACTTCAAGCGCGCCGAGAGCCGCGCCGGCGGCAGCGACGAGACGCGTGGCCGCTCGGGCCCGCTCTTCATCGAGGACCAGCGCGATCCGCACGTGCTGAGCGACGCCTTCATGGCCGCCAACGAGGCGCTCGGCCTCAAGCGGTCGCCCGACTACAACGGCGGCGACCAGGAAGGCACCATGCTCTACCAGAACATGATGAAGGGCGGCCGGCGCTGGAGCCCGGTCGACGCCTATCTGCGCCCCGCGATGGGCCGGGCTAACCTCAAGGTGATCACCCACGCGCTTGTCGAGCGCATCGACTTCGAGGGCAAGCGCGCCACCGGCATCACCTATCGCCAGGGCGGCCAGACGAAGCAGATCCGCGCCCGCCGCGACGTGATCCTGTCCGGTGGCGCCATCAACACGCCGCAGCTGCTGCAGATCTCGGGCATCGGCAATGCCGACGACCTGCGCGAGATCGGCGTGGCAGTGAAGCACGCGCTGCCGGGCGTCGGCCGCAATTTCCGCGACCACTATGCCGTGCGCGTCTCGGCGCTGGTCAAGGGCGCCGGTTCATTGAACGAGAAGAGCCGCGGCCTGCGGCTGGTGGGCGAGGTGCTGCGCTATGCCGTCACGCGCAAGGGCCTGCTGACGGCCGCGCCCAGCCATGCCGGCGGCTACTTCAAGACGCGGCCGGGCCTCGCCACGCCCGACATGCAGCTCTATTTCGCGCCGGCGAGCTACATGCCCGGCCGCTATGGCACTTCCGAACTCGACCGCGTGCCCGGCATGACGCTCGGTGTCTCGCAGCTCCGCCCCGAGAGCACGGGCCATGTCAGGGCGACCACCGCCGATCCCACGGCCAAGCCCGAGATCCAGCCGAATTACCTGGCGGTCCAGCACGATCGCGACGCGCTGCTGGCAGCGATGAAGTACCTGCGCAAGCTGCTCGCCACGCCGCCGCTCAGCGGCTTCGTGCTCGAGGAGAACCTGCCGGGAACGGCGGTGCAGACCGACGAGCAATGGATGGCGCATGCCCGCGCCACCGGCTCGACGACCTACCACCCGGTGGGCACCGCCAAGCTCGGCACCGATCCGATGGCCGTGGTCGATCCGCTGAGCATGCGCGTGATCGGCCTCGAAGGCTTGCGCGTCGCCGACGCCTCCTGCATGCCGACGATGGTGTCGGGCAACACCTACGCCGCGACCAACGCCATCGCGGAGAAGGCGTCGGATCTCATTCCGGCGACGTAAGGATCAGACGTACCCCGGCCCCTCGATGACCGGGTGGGCGATCAGGAAGTCCTCGTCGATCTCGACGCCGATGCCGGGCTTGTCGAGCGGGCGCACGTTTCCGTCCTTGCCGATCTCCCACGGCGCGCTGCCCAGCTCGTCGCGGAACTTGTTGGCGACCGAAAGATCGGCCTCGAAGTAGCCGCCATTGTCGATCGACGCCAGGAAGTGGATCGACACGGCGTGATTGAGCCCGGTCATAGAGCTGTGCGGATGGATCGGCAGCTTCCACATCGAGGCCGCCGCGGCGATGCGCTGCACCTCGGTGATGCCGCCACTCTTCGACAGGTCGGGCTGCAGGATGGTGATGTTGCCATCCTCGATGATGCGGTGGAACTCGAAGCGCGTGTAGTGGTTCTCGCCGGCCGCCAGTGGCGTCACGCCCCAGCCCTTGGCCATCGCATAGGAGCGGTGGTCGTGTGCCGGGAACGGCTCCTCCAGCCAGGAGATGCCCAGCTCGTCCATCGCCGGCATCACGCGCCGGACGTCCTCGACCGTGTAGCCGGTGTTGGCGTCGGTCAGCAGCACCATGTCGTCGCCGAAGCGCTTGCGCACCGCGGTCATGCGCGCGATGTCGTTCCTGACGCTGTCGCCGACCCGGAGCTTCAGCGCCCTGTAGCCCGCAGCGACCATGGGTTCGGCCTCGTCGGCCAGCGACTCCGGCGCCTGGTAGCCCAGCGAGATGCCGCCGGCATAGGCCGGCACCGGCCTGTTGGAGCCGCCCAGCAGCTTGTAGAGCGGCCAGCCCACGGCCTTGCCCTTGATGTCCCACAACGCCTGGTCGAGACCGCTCATCGCCATGGCGGTGGCCGCGCCCATGCCGTGGCTGCCGAGCTGGAACTTGTAGATCCTGGCCCAGATGCCCACCGTATCGGTGGCATCCATGCCGATCACGAAGCCCTTCAGGGTCGTGTTGATCAGGTGGCCGATGCTGCCCGGCGAGCGCGCATGATGGCTCTCGCCCCAGCCCACGATCCCGTCCTCGGTCGTCACCTTGACCATCACGCAGTCGCGCTTGGTCATGGTGCCGATGCCGAGCGACACCTGCAGCTCCTTTGGCACGCGATAGCTGGTCGGATAGGCCTTTACGTCGACGATCTTCATCGCTCAGCCCACCTTGTATTTCTTCAGGACCTCGCGATCGATTTCGATGCCGAGGCCCGGTCCCATCGGGACCTTCACGATGCCCTTCTTCTGCTCGATCGGCTCCTGCGCCAGGTGATCGCGCAGCGGATTGGGCGTCTGCTCGAACTCGAGCATCGGCGGCATCGGGCGGAAAGCCGGCGGCTGGTCCGGCAGGGCCGCCAGGAACTGCACCGTGGCGGCAAGGCCGATCGCCGAGCCCCAGGCGTGCGGCACGCATTCGACGCCGAAGGCCGAAGCCAAGGTCGCGATCTTGCGGCATTCGGAGAAACCGCCGGCGGCACAGAGGTCGGGCTGCACGATGTCCATCGCCTTCTTCGCGATGACGTCGCGAAAGCCCCAGCGCGTGAAATCGTTCTCGCCGCCCGCCACCGCCATGTCGAGCGCGCGCGTCACCTCGATATAACCGTCATGATCCTCGGGGCTGATCGGCTCCTCGAACCAGAGGATGTCCTGTTCCTCCAGCATGCGGCCGAGCTTGATGGCGTTGGGCACCGAGAAGCAGTGGTTGGCGTCGACCGCGAGCTTGACGTCCGGCCCGATCGCCTCGCGCACCGCCGTGACCCGCTTCGCGTCGAGCTTCAGGTCACCCAGGCCGATCTTCATCTTGATCGCCTGGAAGCCGGCGTGCTTGAACTCCAGCGCTTCCTCGACCGCCTCGTCGATCAGGCGATTCATGTCGATGAAGTAGAGGCCGGTCGCGTAGGCGATCACCTCGCTGCGATAGGCGCCGCCGATCAGCTTGTGCACCGGCTTGTTCACGGCGCGACCCATGATGTCCCACAGCGCAATGTCGATGCCGGAGATGGCCGAGATCGCCATGCCGGTCGTGCCGTAGTCCTTGATCCTGTTGTAGAGGTCTTCCCAGATCGCCTCGACGTCGAACGGATCTCGGCCGACCACGCGCGCCTTGTACTGCGTCTCGACGAAGGTCTTGGCGACGGCGGCCGGACCGTAGCATTCGCCCCAGCCCGTGATGCCCTCGTCGGTCGAGATCTCGACCAGGCAGGTCGAGCGCGTGCCATAGACCCAGCCGCGCGCCGAGACGAACGGCTTGTCGACCTTGCAGCTCAGGATGTGGCAGACGACGTCTGTTACTTTCACTTCTTTCCTCCCAAAACTCAGTGTCATCCTGAGCGTGAGCGAAGGATCCTTCGCTTCGCTCAGGATGACAATTCAATCTGAGTTAAGAAACGGAAATCAGCAAATCGCCGAGCCTGTCCTGCCGGACCGTGTCGCCCGGTTCGACGACGGTGGTGCAGTCGAGCTGCTCGAGGATCGCCGGGCCTTCCAGCGTGGCATCGAGCGGCAGCTTCTCGCGGGCGTAGACCGGCGTGTCGTGCCAGCCGTCGCTGAACCAGACGCGGCGCGTGCCGAGCCGCGCGGCGTCGAGCGTGGCGGCGCGATCGGTCGCGGCCAGCGCGGCCAGCGAGATTTCCGGCCGCACCCCGATCACCGCGGTGTGCAGGTTGACGAGGACCGGCGGGATCTCCGGCAGCTCTATGCCGAACCGGCGCCAGTAGGCGGCGGCGAAGGCCTTGTGCAGGCCGGCAACACCGATGTCGGCGTTGTCGACGCCGACCGACAGGATATGGCTCTGCCCCTGGAACTGCATGTCGGCCGAGAGCACGCGGCGCAGCTCGCGCACCGGCACGCCCTCGCGGGCGATCGTCGCCTCGCCCTCGGCGGCCTGGTCGGCATAGATGCGCGCCACCGTGGCGTCGTCGACGGCGGAGAGCGGCTTGTTCACCGTGCGCACGTAGTCGTGGCGCAGGTCGGCCACGACGCAGCCCAGCGCATTGGTGATGCCGGGCCGCACCGGCACCAGCACGGTCGGGATGCCGAGCTCGCGCGCCAGCGCCGTCGCATGCAGGGGTCCCGCGCCGCCGAAGGCGAACAGCGCGAAGTCGCGCGGATCATGGCCGCGTGACAAGGACACGAGACGCACGGCGCCGGCCATGCGGTCGTTGGCGATGCGCAGGATGGCGGCGGCGGCCGCCTCGGCATCGAGGCCGAGCCGCTGGCCGACCTTCTCCAGCACAAGACTGCGCACATGGTCGAGCGTCACGGGATGATCGACGCCCAGCAACTTGTCGGGGTTGAGCCGGCCGAGCACCAGGTTGGCGTCGGTTATGGTGGGCTCCGAGCCGCCGCGGCCGTAGCAGATGGGTCCCGGCCGCGCGCCCGCACTCTCCGGTCCGACCCGCAGCATGCCGGCCGCATCGACCGAGGCGATCGAGCCGCCGCCCGCACCGATCGTGTGCACGTCGACCATCGGCACATGGATCGGCATCGCGTATTCGAGTTCGAGCTCGCCCGAGACCTGCGGCACGGCATTCTCGATCAGCCCGACATCGGTCGAGGTGCCGCCCATGTCGTAGGTGATCAGGTTGGGATGGCCGGAGGCGCGGCCGGTATAGGCGGCCGCCATCACGCCCGAGGCCGGGCCGGACATCACCGTGTTCACCGCCGCCTCGGCGATCAGCTGCGAGGAGATCGTGCCACCATTGCCCTGCATCACCAGCAGATCGCGGTCGAAGCCCTTGGCCCTGAGCTCGGTGCGCAGCCGCGAGAGATAGCGGTCGAGCACCGGTTGGACCGAGGCATTCACCGCCGCCGTAACGCCGCGCTCGTACTCGCGATACTCCGACAGGATGACGTGGCCCGCGGTGACGTATTCGTTCGGCCAAAGCCCGCGCACGATCTCGGCGGCGCGGCGCTCATGCGCCGGGTTGATGTAGCTGTGCAGGAAATGGATGACGACGGCCTCGCAGCCCGCCGCCAGCAGGTTTTGCGCGGCTTCGGCGACCGCTTCTTCATCGAGCGGCGTCAGGACCTTGCCGTCGGCATCCATGCGCTCCGGGACTTCGAGCCGAACCTCGCGGTCGATCACCGGCGTGAAGGTGCCGCGCAGGCCGTAGGGCTGCGGCCGCGTGCGGCGGCCCAGCTCCAGCACGTCGCGGAAGCCCTTGGTCGTGATAAGTCCCACCTTCGCGATCTTGCGTTCGAGCACGGCGTTCGTGGTCGTCGTCGTACCGTGGACCACCGCCTGCAGCAGCGCCGGATCGAGGCCCGCCGCCGCCAGTGCCGCCATGAAGCCGATCGCCTGGTTGTCGACGGTGGTCGGCACCTTGGCGAGCTTCACCTCGTTGGTCGTCGGATCGATCGCCAGGAGGTCGGTGAAGGTTCCGCCGACATCGATGCCGACGGTGAAGCTGCTCTTGAGCGACATGGGTTCAAACCGAAAGATATTGTTCGCGGAGGGACTCGTTGGCCGCCAGCTCGGCCATCGAACCGCCGAAGCGGATCTGGCCCTTCTCGATGATGTAGGCGCGGTCGGCCACGCCCAGCGCGAAGTGCAGGTTCTGCTCGCACAGGATGACCGACACGCCCTCGCCCTTCAGCGCCCGGATGGAGTTGGCCATCTCCTCGACGATGATGGGCGCCAGCCCTTCGGACGGCTCGTCGAGCAGGACGCAACTGGGATTGCCCATCAGGGTACGGGCGATGGTGAGCATCTGCTGCTCGCCGCCCGACATCCGTCCGCCCGGCCGTTCGCGCATGCGGGCGAGATTGGGAAACAGCTTGAACAGCTTCTCTTCCGTCCAGGTCGGCACGCCGGCCCGCACGGCCTGGCGGCCGACTTCGAGATTCTCCATCACCGACAGTTCGGTGAAGATGCGCCGCTCCTCCGGGACATAACCCAAGCCGAGACGCGCAATGCGATAGGGCGGCAGGCGCTCGATGCGCATTCCGGCGAAGCTGACCTCGCCACGGGCCGGCGTCACCAGCCCCATGATCGCCTTCATCGCCGTCGACTTGCCCGCGCCGTTGCGGCCCAGCAACGCCACGACCTCGCCCGCGCGCACCTCGAGCGAGATGCCGTGCAGGATATGGGCGCGGCCGTAGAAGGCGTGCAGGTCCTTCACCTCCAGCATCGGCGGCGCCGTCAATGCGCGCTCCCGAGATAGACCGCGCGCACGTTGGGATTGGCGCGGACTTCCGGCGGTGTGCCCCCGGCGATCAGCACGCCGCGGTCGAGCACGATGATGCGGTCGGCCTGGGTGAAGACCACGTCCATGTCATGCTCGGTGAACAGCACGGCGATGTTGCGTGCCCGTGCGAGTCGCGCCGTCAGCTCCATCAGCGCGACGCGCTCCTTGGGCGCCATGCCGGCGGTCGGCTCGTCCATCAGCAGCAGCCGCGGTTGGTTGGCCAGCGCGATGGCGAGCTCGACGCGCTTCAGGTCGCCATAGGCCAGCACGCCGCAGGTCCGCTCTGCCTGGTCGAGCATGCCGACCTGGTCGAGCAGCGCATCGGCTTCCCGGCCGAATGCCGCGCCAAAGCGCGACAGCAGCGAACGCAGCCGGCCGGCATGGGAATAGAGCGCCATCTGCACGTTCTCGCGCACGCTGAGCGAGGCGAAGGTGGCGGTGATCTGGAAGGTACGGCCGACGCCCAGCCGCCAGATCACGCGCGGGCGCAGGCCCACGATGTCGCGGCCTTCGAGGCGCACGATGCCGGAGTCGGGCGTAAGCTGGCCGTTCAGCATGTTGAAGCAGGTGCTCTTGCCCGCGCCATTGGGCCCGATCAGCGCCAGCATCTCGCCGGCCGAGACGGCGAAGGAGACGTCGGCCACCGCCTGGACACCGCCGAACGCCTTGTGCAGCCCCTCGACCTGGAGGATCGCCTGGCTCATGCCCGCTGCTCCCGCCAGCGCGCGACCAGCACCTTCAGGCCGCCGACCAGCCCCTGCGGGAACAGGAGCACGATCAGCAGGATCACGCCGCCCATCACGGCGCGCCAGAATTCGGTGTTGCGGGCCACGACGTCGCGCAGCCAGGTGAAGATCGCCGCGCCGACCACCGGGCCGGTCAGGGTCTCGACGCCACCCAGCAGCACCATGATCAGGCCATCGGTCGATTGCGCGATCGAGATGCTGGAGGGCGAGATGCTGCCCTTGGAAAAGGCATAGACCGCGCCCGCAAGGCCGGCCAGCGCCCCGACCAGCACAAAGGCCGCCCACTGGAAGCCGCGCAGGTCGATGCCGATCGCCTCGGCGCGCAGCGGCGAATCGCGGCCGGCCCGCAGGGCATAGCCGAAGGGAGAGAACAGCACCCTCCACAGGAAGACGATGCCGGCGCCGCACAGGACGAGCGCGAGATAGTAGTAGGTCGTCTTGTCGGCGAGCCAGGCCGACGGCCAGACGCCAAACACACCGTTGCTGCCGCCCGTCATCGAATCCCACTGGAAGACGACCGACCAGCTGATCTGCGCGAAGGCGAGCGTCAGCATGGCGAGGTAGACGCCCGACAGGCGCACGCAGAACCAGCCGTAGACGATGGCGAAGAGGCCGGCGACCAGCGGCGCCAGCAGGAGCGCCGCCTCCATCGGCAGGCCGAAGCGCTTCATCAGCAGGCCCGCCGCATAAGCGCCGATGCCGAAATAGGCGGCGTGGCCGAACGAGACCATGCCGGCCGGCCCCATGATGAAGTGGAGGGAGACGGAGAACAGCGCGAAGCAGACGATGTCGGTTAGCAGGATCGTGGTGTAGCGATCGGCGGCCAGCGGCACGAGGGCGAGCAGCGCCAGCCAGACGAGCGCGAAGGTCCAGGACGGCACCTGCAATCGCGGCGCCGGTTCGGTCGCCCGCTGCGCGGCCTGCGGCTTGCCCAGCAGCCCGTAGGGCCGCACGACCAGCACCAGCGCCATGATCAGGAACTCGACCACCAGCGTGAGCTTGGAGAAGGACACCTCGAAGCCGAACCAGGTCACGGTGCCGATGCCGATGCAGAAGGCCTTGGCCACGCCGATGATGATAGCGGCCAGGAAGGCTCCACCGATGCTGCCCAGCCCGCCCACCACCGTCACCACGAACGCGTCGGCGATGATGGCGAGATCGAGTTCGAGATTGGCCGGCTCGCGCGGGATCTGCAGCGCGCCGCCAAGGCCTGCGAGGACGGAGCCCACGAAGAAGACGGAGGTGAAGAGCTTGGCCTGGTCGACGCCCAGCGCGCCCACCATCTCGCGGTCCTGCGTTGCCGCCCGCACCAACGCGCCCCAGCGCGTGCGCGTCAGCAACAGCCAGAGGAGTGCCAGAACGACGGGACCGATGGCGATCAGCAGCAGGTCGTAGGCCGGGATGCGCCGCCCCATGATCTCGACCGCCGTCGAAAGGCCGGGCGCACGCGGCCCGACCAAGTCCTCGGCGCCCCAGGTGAACAGCGCGATGTCCTTGATCACCAGCACGACCGCGAAGGTCGCCAGCAGCTGGAACAGCTCCGGCGCTCGATAGATGCGCCGCAGCACCAGCACCTCGATCAGGATGCCGACCAGGCCCACCGCGAGCGCCGCCAGCACGACGGCGCCCCAGAAGCCGAGCGGCGTGCGGCCGAAGAACTGGATCAGCGAATAGGTGCCGTAGAGTCCCAGCATGTAGAGCGAACCGTGCGCGAAGTTCACGATCCGCGTCACACCGAAGATCAGCGACAGGCCGGCGGACACCAGGAACAGCGACGCGGCCGCCGCCAGCCCGTTCAGCAGCTGGATGAGGATGGAAGCGAGGGTCACGCGATGGCCGAGGAAAGAGAAGGTGTCATCCCGAGCGCAGCGAGGGACCTTTCAGGGCGCCTCAAAGATCCCTCGACTTCGCTCGGGATGACGGTGACTGCGTCACCGTCAGTTCTTCGGCCGCATCTTCTGGACGTCGGCGTCGCTCGGCAGGGCGTCCTTGCCGTCGACGAAGCGCCAGTTCTTCATGTAGCCCTTGCCGTCCTTCACGCCGATCTGGCCGACATAGGCGCCCATGGTCGACTGGTGATCGAGCGGCCGATACTGAATCTTGCCGAACGGCGTGATCAGCGTGAGCCCTTTCATGGCGGCAACGAGCTTCTCCTGGTCGAGCGAGCCCGCCTTCTTGATCGCCTCGGCCGCCGACATCACGGTCGCGTAGCCGACCACCGAGCCCAGCCGCGGATAGTCCTTGAACTTGGCCTGGTAGGCGCTGAGGAACTTGGTGTGCTCGGGCGTCTTGAGCTCGCTCCACGGATAGCCCGTGACGTACCAGCCGTCGGGCGACTCCTCCTTCAGCGGATCGAGATACTCGGGCTCGCCGGCCAGCAGGTTGAAGACCTCAACGCCCTTGAACAGGCCACGGGTCTGGCCTTCGCGCACGAACTTGGCGAGGTCGGGACCGAACAGCGAGGAGAAGATCGCGTCGGGCTTGGCGTCGGCCAGCGCCTGGGCCACGGCGCCGGCATCGATCTTGCCCAGCGGCGTCGCCTGCTCGGCGACGAACTCGACGTCGGGCTGCTTCTCCTTCAGGAGCTTCTTGAAGGCTGCCGTCGCCGACTGGCCGTACTCATAGTTGGGATAGACGATCGCCCAACGCTTCTTCTTGAGCTTGACGGCATCCGGAATGAGCATCGCCGTCTGCATGTACGTCGAGGTGCGCAGGCGGAAGGTGTAGGCGTTGCCCTGGTCCCAGACGATCTTGTCGGTCAGCGGCTCGGCGGCGATGAACAGGACCTTGCGCTGCTTGGCGAAATCGGCAACGGCGAGGCCGACGTTCGACGGGAAGGTCCCGATCAGGAAGGCGGCACCTTCGCGGCTCAGCAGCTCCTCGGCGACGCGAACCGCATCGCCGGGATTGCCGTTGTCGTCACGGCTCACCACCTCGATCTTGCGGCCGAGCACGCCGCCCGCGGTATTGACCTCTTCGACCGCCAGCTCGATGCCCTTCTTGTAGGGTTCGAGGAAGGCCGGAAAGACCTTGTAGCTGTTGAGCTCGCCGATCTTGATCGGTGCCTGCGCGGCAGCCGGTCCGACGAGCGACAGCGCCACGAGCGCGGCGGTGCCGGCGAGCAGGCGATTGCGGGTCAGCATGACATCCCCCTCTTCGATAAGTGAAACATTCCCCGTGAACCGACCCTAGCGAGGCCGGCCCCTCTCCCACAAGCGCTCAGTCGGCAAAGCTCGACCGTGCCTGTATCCCCCAGTGACCGTCCTGAAGCGTCACGATGTAGATCGTCTCGAAGGCGCCGAGCAGCGAACCGTCCTTGCGCCAGCGGCTGAACTTCACCTTGAGATGGACCTTGTCGCGGCCGACATGGATAGGCATGCGCTCGTCCCACGTGCTGTGATGCCATCCGTCGCCGGCGCGGGCCACGAAGTCGCCCAGCTTGTAGTCGCCGTGGTTCGGCCACGTGACGACCTTGCCGCCGGCCAGCCGCACATGCGGGAAGTTGCAGGCATCGTTGACCGCCGGCTCGTCGTGGCGATTGAGACCGTCGATATAGGCGTCCATCACTTTCAGGGCGGCCGCCAGAGCATCGTCGTTCATCGCTGGCCATCCCCCAGCTTGATCTCGGCCGGCGTCAGCCCACCGACCCTCGCATGGGGCCGGCCGCCGATCGCGGCAGCGACGATGAACACGATCTCGTCCGGCCGCGGCCCGTCGGGCACGCAGAACTCGATGGCGTCGAAATGGCTGCGTACATAGGCCGCCGTCACATGATGCAGCGGGATGTCAATGCGGGCGCCCGCGGTCGCGACCTTCACGGTCGAGGGCACGATCGACTTGGCGCCGCCCATGGCATGGCGGATGCCGAAGCCGCTGGGCTGGTGCCACAGGGCGGCATGTTCCAATTCGCCGTTCAGGCCGACGATCGCGCCCTTGCCGTAGGCCTCCAGCTCCGAGCCCTGGGCGCCCAGGATCTTCATCACCCGCTCGGTGAGATCGACCGCGAGCGGTTCCAGCGCCTTCATCATCGGCTGGATGTCGGCCACGTGCCGCCCGGCATAGGGATTGGCGATGACGCCGCCGACCACCGCCTTCGTCACCGGACGCGCCAGCGCCGGCCCGAAGTCGTGGAGCGTCTCCTCGACGGTCGCGACGTACTTCCGCACTTTCACCAGATCGCTCATCCCGCCTCCGACAGAGCAAGCGGCGTGCCGCCCGCTTCGATTCGCCATTGTCCGTCGAGTGACAGCGCCGCGCTGTCGATCAGCCCGCAGAGCCTCAGCCGCCGCGCCTCAGCCGCGCCGCGGTCAAGGGCGGCGTCGATGATCTCCGACGGCAAGTCACCGACCGCGACCGTCACCGGCAGCTCGCCGAGATCGCTGTCCGGATCCAGCGAACGCGCGGGCCGGCGATCGATGGCCGGATGATCGGCATTCACCGCGTTGGCGATCATCGTCGCCGCGGCATCGGCCGCCGCGGCTTTGGCGGCGAGCACGGTCACGGAGTGCGCGATGCCCAGCGAGAAGGAGCGTCCGCCCCGGCCCGAGGTCGCGATCCCGCGCACGGGCCGCTCGTGCGTGAGCAGCGCCACGCCATCGAGGGCTTGCGCGATAATGCCGGCGCGCAGCGACTGGCCTGGCTCCAGATGGATCGCGATGTCGCCGCCATCGTTCACATAGGCCTTGTCGAGCGTGCGGCCGCGCACCAGCGCCTGCAGCATCTCGTCGGCGACGGCACCGGCAACGGCGGCCATCGGCGTGATGTAGCGGGCGCGATGCGGCCACACGGCTTCGGCCATGCGCCGCGCCACCGGCCCCTGCAGCAGAGGATAGGCCTCTCCGACCGGCCGGCGCAGCACGATCAGCTCGCCGACCAAGGTTGGCAGGATGTCGCCGAAGCGATCGATGGCTTGCGCATAGGCCCGCTCGACCTCACCCGGCACGCCGAACGCCTCGATGATGAGATCAATCGGACCGTGCTGCAGGTGCAGCCGTCCATCATCGAGGCAGGCGGCGACGGCGCTCATTCGACGCGTACCTTGTGGCGAGCCAGCACGTCCTCCAGCGTGACCGCGCGCGAGGCGTAGCCTCCCAGCGCAGCATAATCGTCGGCGCGCAGGGTGAACTCGATCGGTGCGACCAGCGCCGGCGTCGGCACATAGCCGAAGGATTTCTCCGGCATGCGCGCCACATCGACCATCAGGGTGATGCCGCCGCCCGGCCAGATGAAGGCCGGTGCGCCGCCCAGCGTGACCTTGGTGAGCGTGTCGCGCACCGAGCGCGTGAGCCGCACCGGGTTCTCGGTGACGCCGGCCCGCAGCGACCCGCCGGCGCCGGCCATGAAAAGGACGGTACAGAGCGCCGGCTCGCAGTTCTCGGCGATGCGCTCGACGACATGGCGCACCGGCGCGGGCATCTCAGCCGGTTGCGGCTTCAGCTGATCGTCCAGTGTGAACCAGGCCGAATGCTCGCCGGTCGTCGAGACCATCAGCAGCTTGAGCCCCGGCCAGGCCTGTTTCGGATCGATCTTCTCGATGATCTCCAGCGGGTCGCTGACATCGGTGCCGCCCCAGCCCATCCCGGGCTCGGCCACCTGGAAATAGCGGCCGGGCGTCGAGCGGCGGCCGCGCACGCGGATGCCGGCCGGCTTCATGTCGAGGAACACGCCGCCCTGGTGCTCGCTCAGAACGCCCGTGATGTGGTCGTCGACCACGATCACCTCGTCGACATGGTCCTTCCATTGCGGCGCGAACATGCCGATGGCGGCCGAGCCGCAGCCGACCCGCATGCGCTCTTCGAGCGCGCCGTTCACCACCGGCGGCTTGTCGGCCTGCACCACCACCGTCGAGCCGCCGTCGATGGTGAGTTCGACGGCCTCGCGGTTACATAGCGCCAGCAGCGCGTCGCAGGTGGCGACACCCTCCTTCTTGCTGCCACCGGTGAGGTGATGCACGCCGCCCAGCGACAGCATCTGCGAGCCGTATTCGGCCGTGGTGACATGGCCCACCGCCTCACCCTTGGCGCGCACCGTCGCCTGCTCGGGCCCGAGATAGCGGTCGGTATCGATCTTCACCTTGACGCCGCAGTAGCTGAAGATGCCTTCGGTCACGACGGTGACCATGTCGACGCCGTCATGCTTCGACGAGACGATGAACGGCGCGGGCTTGTAGTCGGGATAGGTGGTGGTGGCGCCGATGCCGGTGACGAAGGCGCCTTCCCCTTTGCCCAGCTCGCCGCGCCACGCATCGCTGCCTTCGATGAAGGCGACGCGCGCAAGGTCGGGCTTGGCCAGCAGGACCAATGGATCGACCCGCACCAGCGCGCCGTTCTCGTTGGCGTAGCGGTCGCAGGCGCCGGCGCGCCCGGGCCGGATGCGGCACAGGACCGGACAGGCGTCGCAGCGCACGATGCCGGCGCTGCGTTCGGCCTCCGAGAGCGAGATGTCGTCGCTCATGCTCGGTTCCTTTCCAGGGCGACGATGGCCTCGCGCAGGCGGTGCGGCAGCAATGGGACGCGACGGACGCGCACGCCGGTCGCGTGATGGACCGCGCCCAGGATGGCCGGCGCCGTTGGCACGAGGGCCGGCTCACCGATCCCCTTGGCGCCCGAGGGACCCAGCGGCTCGCGATCCTCGATCAGGAGGCACTCGATTTCGGGGACGTCGCCGACGGTGGGGATGAGATAGTCGTGCAGGTTCTCGGTGCGGCCGGGGAGGTATTCCTCCATCAGCGCGAGGCCCAGCCCCTGCGCCACGCCGCCCTGGATCTGGCCTTCGACGAGGGTGGGATTGATCGCCCGGCCGACATCGTGCGCGGCCACGATACGCAGGACCTTCACCGTGCCCAGCTCGACATCGACTTCGACCTCGGCCAGCTGCGCGGCGAAGGCATAGGTCGCATAGGGCACCCCCTGCCCGTCGGCATCGAGCGGCGTCGTCGGTGGATCGAAGGTGCCCTCTCCCATCAGCGGCCCCGCCGTGGCGAGGTCGATGGTCCGGACCTCGGCACCATCGCGCACGGAAAGCGTCGCACCGTCGAGCGACAGGACCGCGTCGGGACCGGCATTGGCCAGCCGCAGGATCTGCTGGCGCAGGTCCTGTCCCGCCTTCTCGGCCGCCTTGCCGGACACGAAGGTCTGGCGCGAGGCCGAGGTCTTGCCGGCATCGGCGGTGAGATCGGTGTCGCCCGTCACCAGGTCGAATTGTTCGGCGGGGAGACCGACCGCATCAGCGGCGATCTGCAACATGATGGTGTTGCTGCCCTGACCGATGTCCAGCGCGCCGCTGTAGAGCGTCAAGGTGCCGCCCGGCGATAGACCCACGCGCATGCGCGAGGGATTCGACATCGAGGTGTTGCCGATGCCGTACCACATGCAGCCGATGCCGACGCCGCGACGGCGCTCACCACCGGACTCGTTGAACGCCGCAAACTCCTCGTGCGCCTTCCGCCAATGCGGCCGCAGCGCATCGAGGCACTGCGCAAGGCCGGCGGAATGGGCGAGCGTCTGGCCGGTCGCCGTCGTGTCGCCCGCGCGCAAGGCGTTGCGATGCCGGAACTCCAATCGGTCGATGCCCAGCTTGTCCGCCAGTTCGTCCAGCATCGCCTCATGGGCAATGGCCGCCTGCGGTACGCCGAAACCGCGGAAGGCCCCGGCCGGCGGTCCGTTGGTGAAGAAGGCCTCGCCCCAGGTCCGCACATTCGGAATGGCGTACGGCCCCATCGCATGTACCGGCACCCGGTTGGCGACGGTCGGTCCCCAGGAGGCATAGGCGCCGGTGTCGAAGAGGGCGGTCACGTCGCAGGCAAGCAGTTTGCCGTCGGCATCGCAGCCGAACCGTGCTTTCACCCTGGCGGGATGACGCTTGGTGCTGGCCGCCATGCTTTCGGGCCGCGTGTAGACCAGCGCCACCGGCCGTCCCAGAGTCCAGGCCGCGATCGCGATCAGCGGCTGCACCGAGAGATCGAGCTTGCCGCCGAAACCGCCGCCGCAGGCCGTCGGCACGATGCGCACGGCCTCGGGCGTCAGCCGCATCAGGTTGGCGATCTCGTCGCGGTCCATGTAGGGCGTCTGGGTGGTGGCATGAATCTCGATCCGGTCGCCGACCCGGCGCGCCCAGCCGGCTTCGGGTTCGATGTAGGCATGCTCGACGAACGCCGTCTCGAACGTGCCTTCGGCCACGGCCGCGCAGGTGTCGAAAGCTGCAGCCGGATCGCCGCGCTTCACCCCGCCCTTCAGCAGCAGGTTGCCCGGCCTGTCGGCCTGTACCCGCGGCGCATCTTCCGCCCTCGCGGCATCGACGCCGAACAAAGGCGGCTCGGGCCTCCAGGTGATCGGCACCTCGTCGTCACGAATCGCCAGCACATCGACCCGCTCGCCGACCAGGGCGACGACCGCCTCGCCGCGATACCGGACCTGCCCGTCGGCGAGGACCGGCTGATCCTTGATGTCGGGATAGATGCCGTAGCCGTTGGACGGCACGTCCGCCGCCGTCAACACCGCCGCGAGACGCCGGCGCAGCGGTTCGAGATCGCCCAGTTCGAAGCGTGCCCGTGCATGGGGCGAGCGCACGACCCGGATCCACAGCGCATCCGCGGGAATACCATCGGCGCCGAACACGTCGCGCCCGGTGACCTTGGCCGGGCCGTCGACCCGAACGATGCGCGACCCGACGGCTTCGCCCGCTGCCGGTGCGGTCGCGGGCGCCGGCGCGACGACATCCATCACCGCATCGACGATCTTGCCGTAGCCGGTACAGCGGCAGAGGACGCCCCCCAGGAAATCTTCGACCTCGGCACGGCTTGGCTTGCTGTTCCGTCGCACCAGTTCCAGTGCGGCCATCAGCATGCCGGGCGTGCAGATGCCGCACTGGGCCGCGCCATGATCGAGAAACGATTGCTGGAGGGCGGCGAGGACCTCCCCCTCCGTGGAGAGACTCTCGACCGTCTCGACGCTGCGGCCAGCCACCTGGCCCATGGCCACGAGGCACGAACAGACCTGGCGGCCGTCGAGCAGAACCGTGCAGGCGCCGCAATCGCCGGCATCGCAGCCGATTTTCGTTCCGGTAAGGCCAAGATCATCGCGCAGCGCCGTCGCCAGCCGCGTGACCGGCGCGCCGTCCCAGCTCGCGGTGCTTCCGTTGAGCGTGAACTCGAGCTTCATGCGGCGACCTTCGACAGCAGCCGCCGGAGCAGGACCAGGGCCACCTCGCTGCGATAGCCGGCACTGCCGCGCACATCGTCGATCGGCGACAACGGCGCCAGGTGAGACAAAGCGACCCGCTCGCCGAGATCGGCGTCGATCGTCGCGCCTACCAGCGCGTGCTCCAGGGCCGGCAAGCGTTGTGCGACGGGAGAGCAGGCCCCAACGGCGACGCGCGCCGCCTTGACCTTTCCGTCCTCGACTTCGATCAAGGTCGAGGCCATGGCAATCGAGATCACCAGGTAGCGCCGCGCCCCGAGCTTCAGGAAGGCGCTCCTCGCCTCGCCCCGCGGGCGCCGTACATGGAGCGCCACGACGAGTTCGCCGGGCTGCCGCGCCGTCGTGCGGACGCCAGTGATGAAGGATGCGAGCGGCAGGCGCCGCGCGCCGTCGCGGCGCGCGAGCTCCACCTCCGCGTCGAGGGCCAGCAAGGCCGGCACACCGTCGGCCGCCGGCGAGGCGTTGCAGATATTACCCGCAATCGTACCGGTATTCTGGATCTGACGGCCGCCCACCTCGCGCGCCGCCTGCTTCAGCCCGTCGAACATCGGCGGCAGGTCGGCTTCGACCAGTTCGCTCCAGGTCGTGGTGGCGCCCACCCGCCAACCGGCCGACGTCTCGGAAATGCCGCGCAAAGTAGCGATTCCCGCAATGTCGAGGAGGTCTTCGGTGACGGCACGTCCGACCCGCGCCGGATAGAAGTCGGTGCCGCCGGCCAGCACCGTGAAAGGCCGGGTCAGTGCCTGAAGCGCCTCGTCAAGGCCTCGGGGTCGGAGATAGTCGCCCATATCGTTCGTGTACGTACGATGACACAGGCCGCGTGCGAGTCAAACGAATCAGTCGGATTCAGATGATCCGCGACAGAAGATCGAGGAGCTGCTTCTGTTCCTGGACATTGAGCGGCTTCAGGGTCTCGCGCGAGACCGCCGGCCCGTTCAGCAGCAGCCTGTTGACCAGCCGCTGCCCCTCGGTCGTCAGGCTGAGCAGCGTGCGGCGCGCATCGCCGGGATCGGGCCGTGAATCGACGAGACCGCGTTCCTTGAGCCGGCGCACCACGCCCTGCATCGTGGCCTTGTCCATGCCGACGAGACGGCCCAGCAGGTTCTGCGACAGCTCGGTATATTCGTCGAGCTTCGCCAGGCTCGAATACTGGGTCGGCGTGATGTTGGGATCGCCGATCCCGGTCTGGAAGATGGCGCTCGCACGCTGATGGGCGCGTCGCAGCAGGTAGCCGATCTGGTCTTCGATGCGATAGGGCCTGGATGCCGCACTCGACGCAGTCTTCGACTCAAGCTGCTTCTTTGCAACGTTGCTTCGCATCGCCCCCCCGGCTTGCTTCCCCTTCGCTACACCGGCACGGCTCATCGCACAACGGTCACATGACACTCTTTGTCCATGATGAATGCGCGCAGCTTCTGACTCCCCGACTCGGAATCCGAAAGCGCGAACTTTCCCCGTCGTTGCAACCTCTTGTCCAGGCAATCGAGAAGCCCATCGCAATCACCGGGCATTATCCTGCGGCTTCAACGATTTCCGGCGGCGTTTTGCGACGCAATGGCAAGGACGATGACGCGTGGGCAAGGCGATGGCAGTGTGATCCGACGCAGCCATGACAAAGGACAAGACCATGCCCGGCGCGCTCGAAGGCATCAGGATCGTCGACCTCACCAACATCATCCTCGGCCCCTACGGCACGATGCTGCTGGCCGACCAGGGCGCCGACGTCATCAAGGTCGAGGCTCCGGAAGGCGACGCCGTGCGTCACATCGGCAAGCCCGGCAAGACCCCGGGTATGGGACCGACCTATCTGTATGTGAACCGCAACAAGCGCTCGCTCTGCCTCGACCTCAAGAACAAGGACGCGCGCGCCGCCCTGCTCAAGGTCGTGGCGGCGGCCGACGCCTTCGTCCATGCACTGCGCCCCCAGGCCATCGAGGCGCTGGGGCTGGGCTACGAGGAGATTCGCAAGGTGAAGCCCGACATCGTCTATGTCGGCGCCTACGGTTACTCGGCCGAAGGTCCTTACGGAAAACTGCCTGCCTACGACGATGCCATCCAGGCCCGCTTCGGCATCGCCGACCTGATGGGCCGCGCTGCCGGCGACGACGTACCCCGCTACCCGCCGACCATCATCGCCGACAAGACGGTCGGTCTCACCTTCGCCTTCTCGACCCTTTCAGCACTGATGCATCGACAGCGGACCGGCGAAGGCCAGTTCGTCGAGGTGCCGATGTTCGAGACCATGTCGGCTTGGCTGATGGTCGAGCATCTGTGGGAGCGGACCTTCAGCGACGAGGGCGAGGTCGGCTACACCCGCCTGCTCGCCCGCACCCGCAAGCCCTACCGCACGCTCGACGGCTGGATGGCGATCCTGCCCTACAACGACAAGCACTGGCGCAACTTCTTCGAACTGGTCGGCCGGGCGGAGGTGCTGCAGGACCCGCGCTATTCGACCATCAACGCCCGCTCGATGCACATCGGCGACATGTACGCGATGGTCGAGGCGATCGCGCCCTCGAAGACCACCGGCGAATGGGTGAGGCTGCTCGACCAGGCACAGATCCCGAACGCCCCGGTCTCAAAGCCTGCCGATCTGTTCGAGGACCCTCACCTCGTCTGGCGCAAGCTCTTCAAGAAGTATCCGCACCCGTCCGAGGGCGAGATCATGATGGTCGAGCCGCCGATGACGATGAGCCGGACCCCGCCGTCCATTCGGTCCCTGGCGCCCCTGCAGGGACAGGACTCTCGCGCCGTGCTGGCCGAGGCCGGCGTCAGCGCCGACGACATCGAAGCCCTGAAGACGTCGGGCGCGCTTATCGAGCCGTAGGGGCGACGGTCCCTTCCACGGCAAGCTCGGCAGCGGCGAGATCTTCCAGCGCCGCGCCGACCGATTTGAAGAGCGTGATCGCGGCGCCGTCTCCGGCCGCCCGGCCGGTCCGCCGGCCGCGCGCCAGTTCGAACAGGTCGGCGATCACGTCGGCGTCCCTGATGGCGCCGCTGGCAATCGGCTGGACTATGTCGCCCCCCTCCTTCAATGCGCCGGCACGGGTGTCGACATAGAGGCGAGACCGCAGCACGGCCCGATCGTCGCTCTCGCGCATCTGCGGCGTGTAGGCGCCCACCAAGTCGACATGCTGCCCTTCGCGCAACCAGCCGCCCTCGACCAGCGGCGTCGTGGAAAGGGTGGCGCAGGAGACGATATCGGCGTCGCGAACGGCAACCTCGCGGTCGCCGACGGCGCGGACGGTGACCGGACGGCCGATCGCCGCGGGCAGCGACGCCGAAAGCCTCGCAGCAAGCGCTTCGGCCTGGGCAGCCGTGCGGCCCCAGATCGCCACGTCCTCTATGCGCCGCACCTTGGCATGCACGCGGATCAGTTCGGGTGCCAGTGCACCGGTGCCGATCATGAGCAGCCGGGCGGCGTCGGGGCGCGACAGATAGCGCGAGGCGAGACCCGAGGCGCAGGCGGTGCGCCGCTTGGTCAGCATCGTGCCGTCGAGCAGCGCCAGGGTCGCGCCCGTGCTGCCGTCGAGCAGCAGGTACTGTCCGTAGATCGAGGGCAGCGACCGCTTGCCGTTGTCGGGAAAGACCGTCACGACCTTGACCCCGACGCGGCCCGAGGCCCCCGTGGTCCAGGCCGGCATCAGGAGCAGCATCGCATCGGCCGAACCGGGGCCGAGCGGCTCCCTGATCGGATGATGGTGCCGTACCGGCATCTCGCAGCCCGCCCGGAACAGGTCGTCGAGGCGGTCGATCAATGCGAGGTCGTCCAAGGCGGCGTCGATTTCGGCCGCCGACAGGACCTTCATGAAAACGGGCCCCGCGTGGCACGCGTGCCGAGTTCCGGCGCCACGAGGGCACTCTGCCGCTCGAGGGCCCGCTGGTCGCGCGGGGCCGGGCCTGCGGGCGCGGCCGGCTGTGCCGCCGCGTTTGCGGCCCGGAG
>WOUR01000064.1 GCA_009772935.1 Rhodospirillaceae bacterium | reverse complement strand
GCTGATCCAGCCGATCGCCATGGACGAAGGCCTGCGCTTCGCCATCCGCGAGGGCGGCCGCACCGTCGGCGCCGGCGTCGTCACCAAAGTCGTAAAGTAAACGTAACCGACGCGACAAGGCGAATATCATGGCCATGGACAACACAAACATCCGGATCCGGCTGAAGGCCTTCGATCATCGCGTGCTCGATTCGTCGACCAGCGAGATCGTGAGCACGGCCAAGCGGACGGGCGCGCAGGTGCGCGGGCCCATCCCGCTGCCGACCGGGATCGAGAAGTTCACGGTCAACCGCTCGCCGCACATCGACAAGAAGTCGCGTGAGCAGTTCGAGATCCGCACGCACAAGCGCGTGCTCGACATCGTCGACCCGACGCCGCAGACCGTGGACGCGCTGATGAAGCTCGACCTCGCCTCCGGCGTGGACGTCGAGATCAAGCTCGGCGCCTAAGAGCGGACCAGGAAAGAAGGAAGAAGACCATGCGTTGCGGTCTCGTCACCCAGAAGGTCGGCATGACCCGCGTCTTCAATGACGCCGGGGAGCATGTGCCCGTCACCGTTCTGAAGGTGGATCAGCTGCAGGTTGTTGCTGTCCGCTCGGAAGAGAAGGACAAGTACGTCGCCGTGCAGCTCGGCTATGGCAAGGCCAAGGTGAAGAACGTGACCCAGCCGATGCGCGGTCACTTCGCCAAGGCCAAGGTCGAGCCGAAGAAGAAGCTCGTCGAGTTCCGCGTCGCAAAGGACGCCGTCCTCGAAGTCGGCGCAGAGCTGGTGCCGAGCCACTTCGTGCCGGGCCAGTTTGTCGACGTCGTCGGCACCACGATCGGCCGCGGGTTCACCGGCTCGATGGTCCGCTGGAACTTCCACGGCCTCGAGGCCAGCCACGGCGTTTCGGTCTCGCACCGCTCGCATGGCTCCACCGGTAACCGCCAGGATCCCGGCCGCACGTTCCCCGGCAAGAAGATGGCCGGCCACTACGGCAGCGAGCGCGTGACCACGCAGAACCTGAAGGTCGTCGCCGTCGACGACGAGAAGGGGTTGCTGCTGGTGTCCGGCGCCGTTCCCGGCCCGGCCAACGGCTACATCATCGTCAAGGACGCCTCCAAGCGCGCCCGTCACAAGGATGCTCCGTACCCGGCCGGCCTGCGCAAGGCTGCGGTCGAGGCGGCGGCTCCGGCGGCTGATGCCGCTCCGCAGGCTTAAGGATCAGGTCATGAAGATCGCGGTCAAGACCATTGAAGGCGGCAGCGCCGGCGAGATCGATCTCGCCGACGCGGTGTTCGCCGTCCCCGTCCGCAAGGACATCCTGCAGCGCTGCGTGGTTTGGCAGCTCTCGCACCGCCAGCAGGGCACGCACAAGAGCAAGGGTCGCGCCGAGGTCACGGCGACGGCCAAGAAGATGTACGCCCAGAAGGGCACCGGTCGCGCCCGTCACGGCAACGAGGCGGCGCCGCAGTTCCGGGGCGGCGGCAAGGCGTTCGGACCGGTCGTGCGCAGCCATGCCAGCGACCTGCCCAAGAAGGTCCGCAAGCTCGCGCTGCGTACCGCGCTGTCGGCCAAGGCGGCCGAGGGCAAGCTGATCGTGGTCGAGGCGGCGGCGCTGGCCGAGCCGAAGACTGCCCAGCTCAAGGGCCATTTCGGTGCTCTCGGCGTCACCAGTGCCCTGGTGATCGGCGGTGCCGAGATCGACACCAACTTCGCCCGCGCCGCGGCCAACATCGCCCATGTCGATGTGCTGCCGCAGCAGGGCGCGAACGTCTACGACATCCTGCGCCGCGACACGCTGGTGCTCACCAAGGATGCCGTGAAGCACCTCGAGGAGCGTCTGCAATGAGCGCCAAGCGCTACGTCCCGCAAACCGTCTCGCGCTCGCGCATGTACGAAGTAATTCGTGCGCCGCTGATCACCGAGAAGACGACCAACGGTTCGGAGCACAGCCAGGTGACCTTCAAGGTCGCCGCGGATGCGACCAAGCCCGAGATCAAGCAGGCCGTCGAAGGTCTGTTCAAGGTCAAGGTCAAGGCGGTCAACACCGCCACGGTCAAGGGCAAGAGCAAGGTTTTCCGCGGCCGTCCGGGTGTGCGGAGCGACTGGAAGAAGGCGATCGTCTCGCTGGTCGAGGGTCACAAGATCGACGTGACCACGGGCCTGTAGGACGGGAGACAGAACAATGGCCTTGAAGACATACAAGCCGATCACGCCGTCCCTGCGACAGCTGGTCATTGTCGACCGCTCCGGCCTCTGGAAGGGCAAGCCGGTCAAGGAACTGACGCGCGGCAAGCACAATACCGGCGGGCGCAACAACCACGGTCACATCACCAGCCACCACATGGGTGGCGGTCACAAGCGCCGTCTGCGCGTCATCGACTTCAAGCGTCGCAAGTTCGACGTCACGGCGACGGTCGAGCGCCTGGAGTACGATCCCAACCGGACGGCGTTCATCGCCCTGGTCAAGTACGCCGACGGCGAGCTTGCCTACATTCTCGCGCCGCAGCGCCTGAAGGCGGGAGACGAGATCGTCGCGGGCGAGCGCGTCGACATCAAGCCGGGCAACGCCATGCCGCTCGCCAACATGCCGGTCGGTACGATCGTGCATAACGTCGAGCTGAAGAAGGGCCGCGGCGGCCAGCTGGCCCGTTCGGCCGGCAATTACGCCCAGCTCGTCGGCAAGGACGCGGGCTACGCCCAGATCAAGCTGAGCTCCGGCGAACTGCGCCTGGTGCCGGGCGAGTGCCTGGCGACCGTCGGCGCGGTATCGAACCCGGACAACCAGAACATCGTCATCGGCAAGGCCGGCCGCCAGCGTTGGCTCGGCCGTCGCCCGACGGTTCGCGGCGTCGTCATGAACCCGGTCGATCACCCGCACGGCGGCGGCGAAGGCCGCACCTCGGGTGGCCGTCATCCGGTGACGCCGTGGGGCAAGCCGACCAAGGGCAAGAAGACACGCAAGAACAAGGCGACGGACAAGATGATCATCCGCCGCCGGCATGCGACGCGCTAGGAGATAGACAGTGGCACGCTCCGTATGGAAGGGCCCCTTCGTTGAAGGCAGCCTGATCAAGAAGGCCGAGAAGTCGCGCGGGAACATCCGCAGCGAAGTGATCAAGACCTGGTCGCGTCGCTCGACGATCCTGCCGCAGTTCGTCGGCCTGACGTTCGGCGTCTACAACGGCAAGAAGTTCATCCCGGTGAACGTCACCGAGGAGATGGTCGGTCACAAGCTCGGCGAATTCTCGCCGACCCGTACCTTCACCGGCCATGCCGGTGACAAGAAAGTGTCGAAGGATTAACGCGCGATGAGCAAGCCATCCGCTCCCCGCCGCGAGGCGGACAACGAAGCCAAGGCCGTCCTGCGCGCGGTTCGAATCAGCCCGCGCAAGCTCGACCTCGTGGCCGCGACGATCCGCGGCAAGAAGGCCGCGACCGCGGTCAACGAGCTCACCTTCTCCAAGAAGCGGATTGCGCTCGACGTGAAGAAGGCCCTGAACTCGGCCATCGCCAACGCCGAGAACAACCACAACCTCGATGTCGACCGCCTGGTCGTCGCCGAGGCGTCGGTCGGGAAGGGGCTGATCATGAAGCGCTTCCAGACGCGCGGCCGCGGCCGCGCAGCCGGCATCGTCAAGCCGTTCGCTCATCTTACCATCGTGGTGCGTGAGCGCGCCGAGACGGAGGAAAAGTAATGGGTCAGAAGGTCAATCCGATCGGCCTGCGGCTCGGTATCAACCGGACCTGGGATTCGCGCTGGTACGCCGAAGGCGCCGAATATTCGAAGATGCTCCATGAGGACATCCACATCCGCAAGGTGCTGCGCGAGCGGCTCGCCCAGGCGGGTGTCGCGAAGATCATCATCGAGCGTCCGGCCAAGCGCGCCCGCGTCACGATCCACACCGCCCGTCCGGGCGTGGTGATCGGCAAGAAGGGCGCCGACATCGAGAAGCTGCGTGGCGATCTCGCCAAGATGACGAAGGGCGAAGTGGCCCTGAACATCGTCGAGATCCGCAAGCCCGAAATCGATGCGACCCTGATCGCCGAGAACATCGCCCAGCAGCTCGAGCGCCGCGTCGCGTTCCGCCGCGCCATGAAGCGCGCCGTGCAGTCGGCCATGCGCCTGGGCGCGCTCGGCATCCGCATCAATTGCTCGGGCCGTCTCGGCGGCTCGGAAATCGCCCGCATGGAATGGTATCGCGAAGGTCGCGTGCCGCTGCACACGCTGCGCGCCGACATCGACTACGGCACCGCCACGGCATTCACCACCTTCGGCACCTGCGGCGTGAAGGTCTGGGTGTTCAAGGGCGAGATCATGGCGCACGACCCCATGGCGCACGACAAGCGCGCCGAGGAAGCCGCGCCGCAACGGACGCCGGCGCGTGTCGAGCGCACCGAGCAGAGGGACGCGTAATCCACCATGCTGCAACCCAAGCGCACCAAGTACCGCAAGGCCTTCAAGGGCCGTATCAGCGGCGCTGCCAAGGGCGGCTTCAATCTGGACTTCGGCTCCTATGGGCTGAAGGCGATGGAGCCGGATCGCCTGACGGCGCGCCAGATCGAAGCGGCCCGCCGCGCCATCACGCGTCACATGAAGCGTGCCGGCCGTGTGTGGATCCGGGTATTCCCGGACGTGCCGGTGTCGAAGAAGCCTGCGGAAGTCCGCATGGGCTCCGGCAAGGGCGCACCCGAATTCTGGGCGGCGCGCGTGAAGCCGGGCCGCATCCTGTTCGAACTGGAAGGCGTGTCCGGCACGATTGCCAAGGAAGCCCTGGCGCTCGGTGCGGCCAAGCTGCCGATCAAGACCCGCTTCGTTTCCCGCGTCGGCGCCGAAGGCTGAGGGAGAAGGACATGAAGGCCACCGATCTGCGCCCCAAGACCAACGACGAGCTGAAGAACGAGCTCGGCAACCTTCGCAAGGAGGCGTTCAACCTGCGCTTCCAGAAGGCTGGGGGCCAGCTGCAGAAGACTTCCCGCGCGCGCCAGATTCGTCGCGACATCGCCCGCATCAAGACGGTGCAGGGCGAGAAGGCCGCCGGTTAAGGAGCACGAAATGCCGAAGCGTATCCTGGAAGGCGTCATCGTCAGCGACAAGATGGACAAGACCATCGTCGTGAAGGTCGAGCGTCGCGTTCAGCACCCGATCTACAAGAAGTTCATTCGCAAGTCGAAGAAGTACCACGCGCACGATGAAGCCAATGCCTGCAAGGGCAAGATCGGCGAGATCGTTCGTATCCGCGAGTGCCGCCCGTTGTCCAAGACCAAGAGCTGGGAAGTTCTTGTCGAAGGCGCCAAGGCTTAAGCGGTCGGAGCATTAAGTCATGATTCAGATGCGAACCAACCTCGAGGTCGCCGATAATTCGGGCGCCCGTCGAGTCCAGTGCATCAAGGTGCTGGGCGGCTCACGCCGCAAGTACGCCAGCGTCGGCGACGTCATCGTCGTGTCGATCAAGGAAGCCATTCCGCGCGGCAAGGTGAAGAAGGGCGAGGTGCATCGCGCCGTCGTCGTCCGCACGTCGTTCGCGCTGCGCCGCCCCGACGGCAGCGCCATCCGCTTCGACCGCAACGCCGCCGTCCTCATCAGCAAGCAGGACGAGCCGATCGGCACGCGTATCTTCGGACCGGTGACGCGCGAACTGCGCGCCAAGAAGTTCATGAAGATCATCTCGCTTGCGCCTGAGGTGCTCTAGCCATGGCAACGAAACTGAAGATCAAGAAGGGCGACCGGGTGAAGGTCATCACCGGTGGCAGCAAGGGCAAGGTGGGCGACGTCCTGCGTGTTTTCCCCAAGGAGAACCGCGTGGTCGTTTCCGGCGTCAACATGATCAAGCGCCACACCAAGCCCAGCCGTGCGGAAGCCGGCGGCATCATCGAACGCGAGGCCACGATCCACGTCTCCAACGTGGCCCTGCTGGATCCCAAATCGGACAAGCCGACGAAGGTCGGTTTCCGGTTCCTTGAAGACGGCCGCAAGGTACGCGTAGCGCGTGCCTCCGGCGAGACCATCGACCGCTAGGAGAACGGGCCATGCCCGCGCGTCTGCAAGAGCACTATACCAAGTCCGTGCGCGAAGCGCTCACGAAGGAGTTCTCCTATCAGAACCCCTTCCAGGTGCCGAAGCTCGAGAAGATCGTCATCAACATGGGCGTCGGCGAGGCGGTCAACGACCGCAAGGCCGTCGATGGCGCCGTGGCCGACCTGACGGCGATTACCGGCCAGAAGCCGGTCATCACCCGGTCGCGCAAGTCGATCGCGACGTTCAAGCTGCGTGAAGGCATGGCGATCGGCGCCAAGGTCACGCTGCGCCGCGACCGGATGTACGAATTCATCGATCGCCTGATCAATATCGCCCTGCCGCGCGTCCGCGACTTTCGCGGGCTGAATGGCAAGTCGTTCGACGGCAATGGCAACTACGCCATGGGCCTGAAGGAGCAGATCGTGTTCCCCGAGATCGACTACGACAAGGTCGACCAGGTGCGCGGTATGGACATCATCATCTGCACGTCGGCGAAGACGGACGCGGAAGCCAGGTCGCTTCTCCGCGCTTTCAACTTCCCCTTCGTGAACTGAGGCCGGAGAATCACATGGCCAAGACGAGTTCGGTCGAGAAGAACAACCGGCGCGCGAAGATGGCGAAGCAATTCGCCGGCAAGCGCGCCAAGCTGAAAGCGATGGCCGTCGACGACAAGTTGACGCCGGAAGAGCGCTTCGGAGCCCGCCTCAAGCTGGCGGACCTGCCGCGCAACTCCTCGCCGACGCGGGTCCGGAACCGGTGCGAGCTCACGGGCCGTCCGAGGGCCGTGTACCGCAAGTTCAAGCTGTCGCGCGTTGCGCTGCGTCAGCTGGCGTCGCTGGGCGCTCTGCCCGGCGTCGTGAAGTCGAGCTGGTAAACGGGGACCGTAGACCATGGCGATGACAGATCCCGTCGGCGATTTGCTGACCCGCATCCGCAACGGCCAGTCGGCGCGCCTCGAGAGCGTGACGGCTCCGGCTTCGCGGCTTCGGTCGAGTGTTCTCGATGTGCTCCAGCGCGAAGGCTACATTCGCGGCTGGTTCGAGGAAGAGCTGCGCCCCGGTGTCCGGGAGCTCCGCATCGAGCTCAAGTACGACAACGGCCGTCCGGTCATCAAGGAGATCAAGCGCGTCTCCACCCCGGGCCGTCGCGTCTATTCCAAGATCCGCGAGCTGCCGCGCCATTTCAACGGGCTGGGCATCTCGATCCTCTCCACGCCGCGCGGCGTCATGTCCGACGCCGAGGCGCGGGCCGCCAATGTCGGCGGCGAAGTCATCTGCAAGGTGTTCTGAGCATGTCGCGCGTCGGCAAAAATCCGGTCGTCATTCCGGCCGGTGTCACCATCGAGCTCCAGGGCCAGCACCTCAAGGCCAAGGGCAAGCGGGGCGAGCTCCAGCTCGTCGTCCATGACGACGTCTCCGTCGTCAGGGAAGGCGAGGGTCTGGTTTTCAAGCCGCGCAACGACAGCCGCCGCGCCCGCATGCAGTGGGGCACGGCGCGGAACCTGGCGAGCAACGTCGTCCGCGGCGTCTCGGACGGTTTCACCATCAACCTCGAGATCAACGGCGTGGGCTATCGTGCCTCGGCCGATGCCAAGATGCTGAAAATGCAGCTCGGCTTCAGCCACGATGTCGAGATTCCCATTCCCGCCGGGATCCAGATCAAGGCGGTCAAGCCGACCGAGATCGAGATTTCGGGCTCCGATCGTCAGCGTGTGGGCCAGATCGCCGCGGAAATCCGCAGTCTGCGTCCGCCCGAGCCCTACAAGGGCAAGGGTATCAAGTACTCGACTGAGACGATCCGGCGCAAGGAAGGCAAGAAGAAGTAGAGGCGAGAGAATCATGTCCGACCGCAATGCTCTTTTCGCCCGTCGCCAGCGGCGCACGCGCTACGCGCTGCGCCAGGCCAGCAACGGCCGTCCCCGCCTCAGCGTCTTCCGCTCGGGCAAGCACATCTATGCCCAGGTCATCGACGACCGTAAGGGCGTCACCCTGGCTGCCGCGTCGACGCTCGACAAGGACGTCCGGGGCACGCTCAAGACCGGCGCCGACAAGGGCGCGGCGGCCGAAGTCGGCAAGCTGATCGCCGCCCGCGCCGTCGCGGCCGGGGTCAAGGAAGTCATCTTCGACCGCGGTGGCTACACGTATCACGGCCGCGTCGCTGCGCTGGCCAATGCCGCCCGTGAGGGCGGCCTGTCGTTCTGATCGGGAGTTAGATTATGGCTCGTTCACCCGGTGGTTCCGGCCGTTCCCCGCGCGATCGCGATCGGCCTCGCGACCGCGACGAGGACAATGAACTGACCGACAAGCTCGTCACGATCAATCGCGTCGCGAAGGTCGTGAAGGGTGGTCGTCGCTTCGCCTTCGCCGCCATCGTCGTCGTCGGCGACCAGCGTGGTCGTGTCGGCCACGGCGCCGGCAAGGCACGTGAGGTTCCCGAGGCGATCCGCAAGGCGACGGAGGCGGCGAAGCGCGGGCTGATCCGGGTGCCGCTGCGCGACGGTCGCACGCTGCATCACGACGTGAAGGGCCGTTTCGGCGCCGGCAAGGTGACGCTTCGCGCCGCCCCGGCCGGTACCGGCATCATCGCCGGTGGTCCGATGCGCGCCATCTTCGAGACTCTGGGCATCAAGGACATCGTCGCCAAGTCGGTCGGCACGTCCAACCCGCACAACATGATCAAGGCGACCTTCAAGGCGCTGGATCAGCTGAACTCGCCGCGCATGGTCGCGACGCGCCGCGGCAAGAAGGTCGGGGACCTGCTTGGCCGCCGTGACGAGACGACCGCGGAAGCGGCGGCTTAAGGAACCGGACCATGGCCAAGGGCAAGACCATCAAGATCACCCAGACCGGCAGCCACATCGGCCGCACGGAAGACCAGCGCGGTACGCTGATCGGCCTGGGCCTGAACAAGCGCCACCGCACCCGTGAGCTCGTGGATACGCCCGAGGTGCGCGGCATGATCAACAAGGTGCGCCATCTCGTGCGCGTCGAAGAGGAAGCGCGCTAGGCCCCAGGGCCGTGTCGCGGAGGTAGAAGACCATGAGACTGAACGAGATCTCCGACAATCCGGGCGCCCGCAAGGGTCGCATGCGCGTCGGCCGCGGTATCGGCTCCGGCAAGGGCAAGACCGCGGGGCGTGGCGTCAAGGGCCAGAAGTCGCGTACCGGCGTGGCCATCAAGGGCTTCGAGGGCGGCCAGATGCCGCTCTACCGTCGTATCCCGAAGCGCGGCTTCCGCCCGCCGCACCAGAAGAGCTACCAGGTCGTCAACCTGGGCACGCTCCAGAAGGCGATCGACGACAAGAAGCTCGACGCCGGCAAGCTGATCGATGCCGAGGCGATGCTGGCGGCCGGTCTGTTCAAGAATGCCGCGGATGGCGTCCGCCTCCTTGGCAAGGGCGAGCTCAAGACCAAGATCGAGGTGAAGGTCGCGGGCGCCTCGGCGTCGGCGATCGCCGCGGTCGAAAAGGCCGGTGGCAAGGTCGAACTGCCGCCCAAGCCCGTGGCCGAAGCGGCCTGATCCGGACGGCGTCTACGGGGGCGTCGTTTCCCCTTGGTGTCGTTCACGCGTGAGGTTCCATGGCATCCGCCGCCGAGCAACTTGCATCCAACCTGAACTGGGGTTCGATCGGTAGGGCGACCGAGCTTAAGAAGCGGCTGTGGTTCACCGTGGCCGCACTCGTCGTCTTCCGTATCGGTGCCTACATTCCGGTCCCCGGTGTCGATCCGGCCGCCCTGGCCGAGATCTTCAAGCAGAATGCCGGCGGCATCGCCGGCCTGCTCGACGTGTTCTCGGGCGGCTCGATCGGCCGCATGTCGGTGCTGGCGCTCAGCATCATGCCGTACATCTCGGCGTCCATCATCATGCAGATCCTGACGACGGTGGTGCCGTCGCTCGAGGCGCTGAAGAAGGAAGGCGAGGCGGGCCGCAAGAAGATCAACCAGTACACGCGCTACGGCACGGTGGTCCTGGCGACCTTCCAGGCCTACGGAATTGCGGTCGGTCTCGAGAGCCAGGTCGCCACGGCCGGCCCCGTCGTCATCGACCCCGGCATCTTCTTCCGTTTCGTCACCATCGTGACCCTGGTCGGCGGCACGCTGTTCCTGATGTGGCTGGGCGAGCAGATCACGGCGCGCGGCGTCGGCAACGGCGTCTCGCTGATCATCTTCGCCGGCATCGTCGCGGCCCTGCCGGACGCGCTGGTGCAGACCCTCGAACTCGGCCGCACGGGTGCCCTGTCGGCGCTGTTCATCATCGCGCTGGTGATCGGGATCGTCGTGGTCGTGGCGGTCGTCGTCTTCGTGGAGACTGCGCAGAGGCGAATCGTCGTCCAGTATCCAAAGCGCCAGGTCGGCAACCGCATGTACGGCGGCGAGGCCTCGCACCTGCCGCTGAAGATCAATACGGCCGGCGTCATCCCGCCGATCTTCGCCTCGTCCCTGCTGCTGTTCCCGGCGACCATCGCGTCTTTCCAGGGAGCGGGCGAGCCAGGCTGGATCCAGTGGTTCTCGACCTATCTCGGCCACGGCCAGCCGGCCTATCTGATCGCCTATGTCGGCCTGATCGTGTTCTTCTGCTTCTTCTACACGACCGTCGTGTTCAATCCGGTCGATACGGCCGACAACCTGAAGAAGAACGGCGGCTTCATTCCCGGCATTCGCCCCGGCAAGAACACGGCCGAGTATCTCGAGTACATCCTGAACCGGCTGACGGTCATCGGCGCGCTCTACCTTTCGGCGGTCTGCATCCTGCCCGAGCTGCTGATCGCCCGCGGCGGCGTGCCGTTCTACTTCGGCGGCACGAGCCTCCTGATCGTCGTCTCGGTGACTCTGGACACGGTGACCCAGGTGCAGGCGCACCTGCTCGCCCACCAATATGAGGGCCTCATCAAGAAGGCCCGCCTGAGGGGCAAGGGCCGATGAACATCATTCTTCTGGGACCGCCGGGCGCCGGTAAGGGGACGCAGGCGCAGCGGCTGCAGCAGGAGCGGGGGCTGATCCAGCTCTCCACCGGCGACATGCTGCGGGCGGCCGTCGCCTCGGGCAGTGAGCTCGGCCAGAAGGCCAAGGGCATCATGGAGCGGGGCGAACTGGTTCCCGATGAGCTGATGGTCGGCCTGATCAAGGACCGGATCGCGCAGCCGGACTGCGCCAAGGGCTTCATCCTGGATGGATTTCCGCGTACCGAGGCCCAGGCGCGGGCGCTGGACAAGATGCTGGCCGAGACTTCCAGGAAGCTCGACCGGGTGATCGAGATGGAAGTCGACGAGAAGGCGCTGACCGAGCGCATCGTCGGCCGGTTCTCCTGCGCCAAGTGTGGCGCGGGCTACCACGACACGTTCAAGCGGCCGAAGGTCGACGCCGTCTGCGACGTCTGCGGCTCGAGTGATTTCACGCGCCGCAAGGACGATAATGCAGAGACCATGAAGACTCGCATGGCCGCCTACAGGGCTCAGACCGAGCCCTTGTTGCCCTACTACAGCGCCCGCGGGGTGCTGCGGAAGGTCGACGGGATGGCCGCGATGGACGAGGTTTACCGCCAGATCACCGAGGTTTTGGCGGGGACTTGACAAGGGTGAGTTCCATTGACTCGGGGGCGCGTATACATATAATCGCGCGCTTTTCCGGGGCCAGCGGAACATGTGACGGGCGCGCGTGAGCGCGCCATAAGTCTTTGAAGGAGTTGGGACTTTGGCTCGTATAGCCGGTGTGAACATTCCGACCGCCAAGCGTGTCGTGATCGGACTGCAGTACATCCACGGGATCGGTGCGGCGAAAGCCAAGGAGATCTGTGGAAAAGTCGGGATCGAGGAGTCGCGCCGCGTGAACACGCTGAGCGACGACGAAGTCATCCGCATCCGCGAGACCATCGACCGTGATTATACGGTCGAGGGCGATCTGCGTCGCGAAGTGGCGATGAACATCAAGCGCCTGATGGATCTCGCCTGCTATCGCGGCCTCCGCCATCGTCGCGGCCTGCCGGTCCATGGCCAGCGCACGCATACCAACGCGCGCACCCGCAAGGGTCCGGCCAAGCCGATCGCCGGCAAGAAAAAAGTGACGAAGTAAGAAGGGATCTCGGTCATGGCCAAAGCTGCAGCCGCCTCCGGCGCCGCGCGTCCCCGTCGCAAGGAACGCAAGAACATCATCGCCGGCGTCGCGCACGTGAACGCGTCGTTCAACAACACGATCGTCACGATCACCGACGCCCAGGGCAACGCCATCGCCTGGTCGTCGTCGGGCCAGCAGGGCTTCAAGGGCTCGCGCAAGTCGACCCCGTTCGCCGCGCAGATGGCCGCCGAAGGCGCCGGCCGCAAGGCGATGGAACACGGCATGCGCACCATCGAGATCCTGGTGCGCGGTCCGGGTTCGGGGCGCGAGTCGGCGCTGCGCGCGCTGCAGGCCGTCGGCCTCGCCGTGACGTCGATTCGCGACGTGACGCCGATCCCGCACAACGGCTGCCGGCCGCCGAAGCGTCGTCGCGTCTGATTTCGAGTGGAGGCGGCGCTTCGTGCGCCGCCCGCTCTTGAAGAATGTGTTGCGGGTCCCGCGGGGCTCGCATGAACCGGTCTAGAGGGGTAACCCACGTGCTTCAGAAGAACTGGCAGGACCTGATCAAGCCGGAGAAGCTTGTCACCGAAGCCGGCGTCGATCCCGGTCGCGTTGCGACCATCGTCGCCGAGCCGCTCGAGCGCGGTTTCGGTCTCACGCTCGGCAACGCGCTGCGCCGCGTCCTCCTGTCGTCGCTCCAGGGTGCTGCCGTCACGTCGATCAAGATCGACAACGTGCTGCATGAATTCTCGTCGATCCCCGGCGTCCGCGAGGACGTGGTCGACATCGTGCTGAACATCAAGGCGATGGCCGTGAAGATGCAGGGCGACCGCCCGCAGCGTCTTTACCTTCGCGCCGTCGGCCCCGGCGAAGTTACCGCGGGCATGATCGAACTGCCCGGCGACGTCCAGATCATGGATCCCAAGCATCTGATCTGCACGCTCGACGACGGCGCTTCGATCTCGATGGAACTGATGGTGGCCACCGGCAAGGGCTACATCCCGGCGTCGGCGAACCGCCCGGAAGACGCGCCGATCGGCCTGATCCCGGTCGACTCCGTGTTCAGCCCGGTCAAGCGCGTCTCCTACAAGATCGAGAACAGCCGCGTCGGCCAGGTCACGGACTATGACCGCCTGTCGATGACGGTCGAGACCAACGGCACGACGATGCCGGCCGATGCCGTGGCGCTCGCCGCGCGCATCCTGCAGGACCAGCTGCAGCTCTTCATCAATTTCGAGGAGCCGCGCGAGGTCCGCAAGGAAGAGCAGCAGGACGACTTCCCGTTCAATCGCAACCTGCTGCGCAAGGTCGACGAACTCGAGCTGTCGGTCCGCTCGGCCAACTGCCTGAAGAACGACAACATCATCTACATCGGCGATCTGGTTCAGAAGACCGAGGCGGAGATGCTGCGCACGCCGAACTTCGGGCGCAAGTCGCTGAACGAGATCAAGGAAGTGCTGGCCGGCATGGGCCTCCACCTGGGTATGGAAATCCCGGGTTGGCCGCCGGACAACATCGAGGAAATGGCCAAGCGGCTGGAAGAGCCGTACTAGGCCGGCAGAAGGAAATAAGTCATGCGTCACAACAATCGCGGCCGGAAGTTCCACCGCACCGCCGAGCATCGCAAGGCGATGTTCATGAATCTCGCGGGTGCCCTCATCAAGCACGAGCAGATCACGACCACGCTGCACAAGGCGAAGGACCTGCGTCCGATCGTCGAGAAGCTGGTCACGCTGGGCAAGCGCGGCGGCCTGCACGCGCGTCGTCAGGCGATCGGCTTCCTGCGCGATCCCTACGTGGCCGACAAGCTCTTCACGACGCTGGGCCCGCGCTACTCCAAGCGCAACGGCGGCTACCTGCGCGTCCTCAAGGCCGGCTACCGCTTCGGCGACGCCGCCGAGATGGCCGTGATCGAGTTCGTCGAGCGCGACACCTCCGCCAAGGGGCAGGACAGCGGCCCGTCGGCCGACAAGTCGGAGCAGCAGGAAGCGGCGTAGGCCTCTTTCTCTACATCGAATTCAAAGACGCCCGGTCGAAAGACCGGGCGTTTTTTCTGGGGGCGCGCCGCTCCAGCAGAAGGCTAGTCTCAGGATATGACCTTCACCTTCAGGACGGCATTGCCGTCCGAATTCACCGACGCCGACCGCGTCCTGCGCGCCGCCTTCACGCCCTATCTCGCCAGGCTCGGACGCGATATCCCGGCGGACTATTACAAATGGCTGCCGGCCTCGATCGAGCGCGGCGACGTGTTCGTGGCGGAAGAAGGCGGTAGGGTGGTGGGCGTTGCGGCGACCGAGCGACGGGAGGCGGAACTCTTTCTCGACCGGCTGGCCGTCGATCCGTCGAAGCAGGGCACCGGCCTCGGACGCTGGCTGCTCCAGCGGCTCGACGAGGTGGCCCGCTCACGCGGAGACCGCAGCCTGTCGCTCATCACCGCCGAGATGATGGATCACCTCATCAAGCTCTACAGCGGCCACGGCTTCGAGATCGTCCATCGCGGCCCGCCGGACCACGGCAAGGACGCGCACATGCGCGTTCACATGGTGAAGCGGCTGTAGCGGCCTTCCTTAGAACTGCTCCTCGGAGAGCACGAACACCGTCCGCCCCGCCGCCTTGAGCGGGCCGAGCTGGGCCAGCGCCGGCGGCAGGATGACCTCGGCGTAGAAGCGCGCCGTCACCAGCTTGGCTTCGAGGAAGGCCGGATCGCCGTCGCGCTGCCCCAGCCGGGTCTGCGCCACCAGGGCGCTGCGGGCCAGCAGCCAGCCGCCCAGCGCCGTGCCCGCAAGCCGCAGGAAGGGCACCGATCCGGCGAGCGCGTTCACCAGCTCGGCCTTGACCGACTGGGCCACCCATCGGGTCGCGTCCTCCAGGGCGTCGGCCGCGGCGACCAGCCCGGCGCGGATGGCTTCGATGTCGTCCCCGGGGGCGCTCTTCATCTCCTCGGCGGTCGCCCGCATCTCGGCGACCAGCGCCAGCATGGTCTCGCCACCGTCCTTGGCGACCTTGCGGCCCACCAGGTCGCGCGCCTGGATGCCGTTGGTGCCTTCGTAGATCGGCAGGATGCGGGCGTCGCGCAGGTGCTGCGCCGCACCGGTTTCCTCGATGAAGCCCATGCCGCCGTGGATCTGCACGCCGGTCGAGGCGATTTCATTGCCGAGGTCGGTGAACCAGGCCTTCACGATCGGGATCAGCAGGTCGACCCGGTCCTGGATCCTGCGCCCGGCCGCCTTGTCGGGCTGCTTCAGGGCGCCGTCGATGCCGGCGGCGGTGTAGTAGCCCAGCGCCCGCATCGCCTCGATCTGGGCGCGCATGCTCATCAGCATGCGGCGGACGTCGGCATGGTGGACGATCGAGACGGAAGCGGGGGCGGCGCTGCCGTCGTCCTTCGATTGGACGCGGGAGCGGGCGAAGGCGGCCGCCTGCTGGTAGGCGCGCTCGGCGATGGCCAGGCCCTGGATACCGACCGACAGGCGGGCATTGTTCATCATGGTGAACATGTAGGAGAGGCCGCGACCTTCCTCGCCGACGAGATAGCCGACCGCGCCACCATCGTCGCCGAACGACATCACGCAGGTCGGGCTCGCATGGATGCCGAGCTTGTGCTCCAGCGACACGCAGCGCAGGTCGTTGCGCTTGCCCGGTTTGCCATCCGCATCCGGCAGGTACTTCGGCACGATGAACAGCGAGATGCCGCGCACGCCGGCCGGCGCATCGGGTGTGCGCGCCAGCACGAGGTGGACGATGTTCTCGGCCATGTCGTGCTCGCCGTAGGTGATGAAGATCTTCTGGCCGGTGACGAGATAGTGGTCGCCGTTCTTCACGGCGCGGCTCTTGAGCTGGCCGAGGTCGGAGCCGGCCTGCGGCTCCGTGAGGTTCATGGTTCCGGTCCATTCGCCGGAGATCATCCTGGGCAGATAGGTCGCCTTCTGGGCATCCGATCCGTGATGGTGGATGGCGTCGATCGCGCCCTGGTTCAGCAGCAGCACCAGCCCGAATCCCATGTTGGCGGCCTGCCACATCTCCTGCACGGCGGTCGCCAGCAGCCACGGCATGCCCTGGCCGCCGAATTCCGGATCGAAGGGGAGCGAATTCCAGCCGCCCTCGACGAACTCCTTGTAGATGGCGGCGAAGCCCGGCGCGGTGCGCACCACGCCGTTCTCGAGCCGGGCGCCGACCTTGTCGCCCTCGCGGTTGAGCGGGGCGAGGCCATTGCCGGCCAGCTTGCCGGCTTCCTCGAGTACGGCGTCGATCGTGTCGTCCGTCGCATGCTCGTAACCCGGCAGGGCGGCGACGCCGGACAGGCCGGCCACTTCGCGCAGCGCGAAACGCATGTCGGCGAGCGGGGCAGTGTAACTCATGTGAATTCCTCCGGGCCGCAATATGCCGCGCTCGGTCGCTTTTGGCGACCGGCTCGGCTATTTTAGGGGCCACATGACAAATTCAGTCCTGCTGTCGATCGACGGCCCCATCGCCACCATCACGCTGAACGACCCTGCCAAGCACAATCGGCTCGATCCTGCGGGGTTGAAGCTGCTGCGCGAGGCGATCGAGAAGGCCGATGCCGATCCCGCCGTCCGCGTCACGGTGATCACCGGCGCCGGCGACAAGACCTTCTGCTCGGGCTACGACCTCGGCTCGATCCCGGCCGGTGAGCGCAAGGACGAGGGCGGCGACAATACCTTCGAAGTGGTCATGGACCGCATCGAGGTGATGCGGATGCCGACCTTGTGCGCCCTGAACGGCGGCGTCTATGGCGGCGCCACCGACCTGGCGCTGGCTTGCGACTTCCGTCTGGGCGTGAAGGGCATGCGCTTCTTCATGCCGGCCGCCCGGTTCGGCCTGCATTATTATCCGAGCGGCTTGCGCCGCTACACGCAGAAGGTGAGTCCGAGCTTCGCCAAGCGCGCCTTCCTGCTTTCGGAGGATTTCCACGACACCGAATTGCTGGCCGTCGGCTATCTCGACTGGCTGGTCGAGCGCGCCGAGTTCAAGGACAAGGTCGCGGAGAAGGCCGCGCGGCTGGCGGGCCTCGCACCGCTGTCGATGTCCGGCATGAAACGCGCCATCGAGCAGTTCGCTCAGGCGGCGCCCGACATGCTCTCGATCCGCCAGACCCAGCGGGCCTGCGCAACTTCCGACGATCTCAAGGAGGGGCTGGCGGCGCTCGGGGAGCGTCGCACGCCGTCCTTCAAGGGTCGTTGAAAACCGGTACCGGCAATTGATCGTGCCGGTTGTCCCAAGATTGCCGTGATTCAATGCAGGATGCCGGCAGTATCTGAGGTCGTGCCGACAGTCGCCTGGCGGGGTATCTTCCCGCCGGACGGTCAATCGAGATATGGCCGCTGAAACGAAGAGACCATGCAACGCCGCCTAGCCGCCATCGTCCATGCCGACCTCGCCGGATTCACCCGGATGATGGAAGGCGCCGAGACACGCACCTTCCGCCATCTCAAGTCGGCCCAGATCGAGGTCTGGCGGCCGGCCATCGACGCCGGGCGCGGGCGGCTGGTCGGTACGGCCGGTGACGCCATGCTGGCGGAGTTCGGCTCGGCCGTCTCGGCAGTCACGGCGGCCATCGACATCCAGGAGCGGATGGCGCGGTTCAACGAATCGCTCAGCGAGGAGCAGCGCATGCTGTTCCGCGTCGGCGTGCATCTCGGCGAGGTCATCATCGACGACGAGGATCAGAACATCTTCGGCGACGGCGTCAATCTGGCCGCCCGCATCCAGACGCTGGCGGAACCCGGCGGCATCGCAGTCTCCCGCGCCGTACGCGATCTCGTGGAGCTGCGCACCGAGTACGCCTTCCATGACGGCGGCGAGCATCAGTTGAAGAACGTCAGCCGCTCGGTGCAGGTGTTCCATGTGCGCCCGGCGAAGATCGTCTCCCCCGGGACGACGACGCGCATGGTGCCGCAGATCACCTTGCGCTTCGAGGGACCGGATTCGGCCGGCCGCAAGCATGCGTTCGAAGTGTCGATGGAGAAACTGGTCGGTCAGTCGCAAGGCATCTGTATCGGCCGCGCCGCCGACCAGTGCGAACTCGTCGTACCGCATCCCACGGTGTCGCGGCGGCACGCGAGGCTGAGTGTGGCCGGCGAAGCGCTGCAGGTCGAGGACCTCGGCTCGACCAACGGCACCGCGGTCAATGGCACGGTCCTCAAGGCCGGCGCGCCGACCGCCCTGCAGGCCGGATCGAAGTTGCGGCTCGGCGATGTCGAGCTGATCCTTCATCACACCTAGCGGCGTGAACCGCCCATGAACCAGCCCACGACCCTTTCCGGCGCCACGCCGCCGCCCGAGGTCGACTACGTCTCTCTGAAGGCCGGCCAGACAATCGGCCGCTACGAGATCGTGTCGGTGCTGGGACAGGGTGGTTTCGGCATCACCTATCGCGCCCGCGACGTGCAGCTCGGTCGCGAGGTCGCGATCAAGGAATACCTGCCCTCGGCTCTGGCGGTGCGCCAGGACGGTTCAACGGTGCTGCCGCGCACCACCAAGATGGCCGACGATTTCGGCTGGGGGCGCGACCGCTTCGTCACAGAAGGACGGACGCTCGCCAGCCTGCATCGCGTGCCGGCGATCGTGCAGGTCTTCGATTTCCTCGAAGCCAATGGCACGGCCTATATCGTCATGGAACTCCTGAGTGGCGCGACGCTCGAGGACCGGATCAACACCGGCGGCAAGCTGAAGCCCGAGGAAGTCGATCGCATCCTGTGGCCGCTGCTGGATGGTCTGGAGCAGGTCCATGCCGCGGGCTTCCTGCATCGCGACATCAAGCCGGCGAACATCCTGCTCGACGCCGCCGGGAATCCGACCCTGATCGATTTCGGTGCGTCGCGTGCGGCGATGGTCGGCCGCACGGCGGCGATGACGGCGATCTTCACGCCGGGCTATGCCGCGGCCGAACAGATGACGTCGGCCAAGCAGGGACCGTGGACCGACATCTACGGACTCGCCGCCACGATCTATCACGCCATCGCCGGCAAGGCGCCGCCCAATGCCTTCGATCGCATGCTGGACGATGGCTACGAACCGCTCGGCAAGCTGGCGCCGGCGGGTTTCTCGCCGGGCGTGCTGGCCGGCGTCGATGCCGGCCTGACGGTGGCTGCGCGCGACCGTCCGCAATCGATTGCCGGCTGGCGGCCCATCCTCGGCATGACGGCGGCGCCGGAGCCTGGCGCAACCATGGTCATGGGCAAGGCCGACGAGGGGCCGGCCGCGCGCGTGTCCGTT
>WOUR01000011.1 GCA_009772935.1 Rhodospirillaceae bacterium | reverse complement strand
CAATTTCCGAAATAACACCTTCGAACTCCGTTCAAAGGCACTAGGCGCGTGAGCCGCACGGCGGTCTGAACCGCTAGGTGCGTTTGCTACCTAATGCCGCTTAACACCGCCGGTCCCGTTGCCAGCCCATGCCCCGCAAGCCGCCCCTCGGTCTCGCCCGCAAGCTCCGCGGCGACGTCTACGATGCCACCGCCGGCCGGCCGATGCAGTGGCGATCGCTGGCCGGGATCTCCGACGTCGCCGAGACGGTCGAGGCCGTGCAGTGGGCCGTCGATCGCGGCTGGCTGCTGGTCGAGGGCGGGCACTCGGTCGCCTTGACGGACGAGGGGCGGCGGCTGTGCGGATGATGCTGCGGGCCGGGCGCTAACCGGACCAGCTTGACCTACGCTGGCGCTTCCATCCTTGGTCATTCGGTAGGTGGAGCTTTCCACGCCGCCGCAGCCCGGCGATCATATCGAACCCGTGCATTTCTTGCACGAGTTCGCCGGCAAAGAACCGGTCGCCGCCCAACCGCCCGTCCGCGCCAGCCGTTTGCCCGCCAGAGGGCCGCCGTCCGGATCGGACGCACTCCGGGGCCTCCGGGCGGGATCGCGCTCAGCGGGCGGATTTGAGGAGGTGGCGGGCGCCGTCATCCAAGCCTCGCCGCGATCTGTTCGGCCGTCTCGCGATAATAGACGCCCTGCAGGATCCGCAGGTCCTTGTGACCGCTGATCTTCGCCAGCGTCAGGACGTCGACCTTGCGGGCCAGCCTGGTCAGCGCCTCGGCGCGCGAATCGTGAAAGTGCAGGTCCTCGATCAGCAGGCGATCGCGGGCCTTGCGGAACAGGGCATCCAGCACGGCGCTCGATATCGTGAAGCACCGCTCCAGTTCGGCGACGGGCTGCAGCAGCCGGACGGCATGCCGGGTCAGCGGGACATCGCGCGGCTTGCCGGTCAGGTGCTGGGTCTTGTGCGCCACGGACGCCACCCGGCGACGCAGGTCGAGATTCGCGCTGCCCAGGCTGAGGATCTCGCCCGCGCGCATGCCGGACCGCAGACCGACCATGAAGGCAAGGGCGACCTCCTGTGACTTCGTCTGAGGCGCCTTGCCCGGCCGATAGTCGAGGATGCGGCAGAGCGCGCGCACCTCGAGCGGGCTGACGCGGCGAGTCCGCGGCGCCGGGTTCTTAGGTATCCGCAGGCCCTGGAGCGGATTGCCGGTCATCCACTTCCATTCCTCACGTGCCACCCGGAAGGCGTGTCGCAGCCAGTTCAGATTGCGCAGCACCGTGGCGTCGCTGACGACCTTCAACCGTTCGTCGCGCCACTGGGCAAAGTCCGGCGTATCAAGATCGGCCAGCCGCTTGTCGGCGAGCCACGCGAAGTCGCGCAGGAAGGCCTTGGCCTGCCGCTCCTCGTGGGCATTGCCGCGCTTCTTCGACATGACCTTGTCGACATAGTCCTCGACCAGATCGCGCAAGGTATGCCTGTCGGCGGGCGCCGCCTCGAGTTCCTGTTCCTTTACCGCGGCCCATGCGTTGGCCTCGCGCTGCGTGCGGAACACCTTCGACGCTCGCCGCCCGTTCACATAGACCTGCGCCCGGTATCCCCGGCCGTGTTTCCCCACCGATGCCATCGTCGCTCCCCCGTGCGTAGTGGCGTGGGGGAATAATGGGGAATTCGTGGCGTGATTGTCCAGTTGGAGGGAAAAGCCGGGGCAAGTCAGAAGGCGGTAGAGTGTCGATGGCGTCGACATTTGGCGCTGTTTCGCTCGGCTCGGGGCACGACGGGATATTGCCCTTGGTGCCCCCGGCCGGACTCGAACCGGCACGATCCTTTCGGATCAAGCGATTTTAAGTCGCTGGCGTCTACCAATTCCGCCACGGGGGCCCCGCGCGGGCGACCATAGTGAGGGGCGATTCCCGTGTCATCCCGGTCAGGCGTCGTCGGGCACGGTGAAGCGGGCCGGCGACAGCGAGGCTTCAGTCACTCCGAGGTCGGCGACTTCGGCAGGGAGGGGCTTGCCCAGCGCCAGCGCGGCGGCGAGCTGGCCGGCCGCGTAGCCGGTCTGGATGCCGTAGCCGCCCTGGCCCGCGAGCCAGAAGAAGCCCTCGATCTTGGGGTCGTAGCCGGCGACCAGGTTCTTGTCGTGCACGAAGGAGCGCAGGCCCGCCCACTTGTTCTTGATGCGGCGGATCTGCAGCGTGCTCGCGGTCTCGATGCGGTCGACGGCGGTGGCGACGTCGATCTCCTCGGGCTGGGCGTCGCAGGGCGGCGAGGGGGTCTCGTCGGCGAGCGAGCCCAGGAACTGCCCGACCTCGGGCTTGAAGTAGAAGCTCTCGTCGAAGTCGATCAGCATCGGCAGCGGCCCGAGGTCGAGCCCCTGCGGCGCGTCGAAGGTGAAGGCGGTGCGTCGCTTCGGCACCAGGCCGATCGGCACGCAGCCGGCGAGGCCGCCCAGCACGTCGGCCCAGGCGCCGGCGGCGTCGATGATGTTGGCCGCGCGCACGGTTTCGCCGTCGCGCAGGGTCACGTTCCACAGACCATCGAGGCGGGCGAGGCCGAGGACCTCGGCATTGAGGCGCAGCACCGCACCCGCGGCGCGCGCGCCCTTAAGGAAGCCGCCATGGATCGCCGCCACGTCCATGTCGTCGGCTTCGGGCTCGAACACGGCACCGCCGCCGGCGGCTTCGGGCTTGAGGATCGGCAGGCGGTGCAGCACCTCGGCCGGTTCCAGCCAGCGCACCGATGGCACGAGGCGCGCATAATCCGCGGCCGCGGCCCGCACGGCGGCTTCCTGCCCGACATGGCCCGCGATCAGCGCGCCGCGTGGAGTCAGCAGCGGGTGATCGGAGAATCCCGCCGGTGGATTGCGATAGAAGCGGCCCGAGGCGACCGTGATGGCGCGGATCTGGGCGCTGCCATAGGTCTCGGAGTGCAGCGCGGCGGAGCGGCCGGTCGTGTGGTAGGCGGGCACGGTCTCGCGCTCGAGGATGATCACCTTCGCATGGGGGGCGAGATGATAGGCGACGGAGACGCCGGCAATGCCGGCGCCGACGATGGCGAAATCGAAATCCTGCATGGGCGGCACATTGCAAGGTCGATGCCACGCCTGCAATAGTCTGCGCGCGAGGAAACGAAACCCATGAACATCGCCCATCTGCTGCTGGGCTCCGCGCAGGAGTTCCGCGACCTGCCCGCGCTGGCCCGCGGAGCGTCGCCGCACCTCACCTATCGCGAGCTGTGGCGCAAGGTCTCGGTCATGAGCACGCACTTCGCCGCCCGCTTCGGGCTCGCGCGCGGCGATCGCGTGGCCTTCGCCATGGGCAACTGCGTCGAATCGATCGAGGTCATGTACGCGATCTGGCACGCCGGCCTCTGCGCCGTGCCGATGAACGCCAAGCTGCATGCGAAGGAATTTGCGTTCATCCTGGAGAATTCCGGCGCGAAGCTCTGTTTCGTGACGCCCGACCTCGCCGACACGATCGCCGAGGCCGCCCGGGAGGCGCCCGAACTGAAGGAGATCGTCGACGTCACGACGCGCTCCTACAGCTTCATGGCGGTGGGTGATCCGAGCCCGATCGCCGATGCCCAGCCCACCGATCCGGCGTGGCTGTTCTATACGTCGGGCACCACCGGCCGCCCCAAGGGCGCGACGCTGACGCATCGCAATCTGCTGGCAATGACGCTCAACTATTTCGCCGACGTCGATCGCCCGCCGCCGGGCGGCTCGATCGTCCATGCCGCCCCGATCAGCCACGGCTCGGGCCTGTGGAACTTCCCGATGCTGGCGCGCGGTTCGGTGCAGGTCTTCCCGGAGAGCGGCAAGTACGAGGTGCCCGAGACGGTCGAGCTGATGAACCGCTGGCCCGAATGCTCGATCTTCCTCGCGCCCACCATGGTGAAGCGGCTGATCGAGCATGGCAGCGTGTCGGACCTGAAGCCCGATGCGCTGCGGCTCATCACCTATGGCGGCGCGCCGATGTATGTTTCCGATCTCAAGCGCGCGCTCGATATTCTCGGCAACAAGCTGGCGCAGCTCTATGGCCAGGGCGAGAGCCCGATGACGATCACCCATCTCGGCCGCGACTATCATTGGGATCGCAGCCATCCGCGCTGGGAGCAGCGCCTGGCCTCGGCCGGCCGCGCCGATACCTGCATGGAGGTGAGGGTGGTCGACGATGCGGGGCGGCCGCTCCCCGTCGGCGAGGTCGGCGAGATCATCTGCAAAGGCGATCCCGTGATGGCGGGCTACTGGAACAATCCGGAGGTCACTGCGCGCTCGTTGCGCGACGGCTGGCTGTGGACCGGCGATGTCGGCGCTTTCGACGAGGAGGGGCTGCTGACGCTCAAGGACCGTTCCAAGGACATGATCATCTCGGGCGGCTCCAACATCTATCCGCGCGAGATCGAGGACGTGCTGAACCTCCATGCCGGCGTCGCCGAATGTTCGGTGGTCGGCCGCCCGCATCCCGAATGGGGCGAGGAGGTGGTGGCCTTCGTCGTCGCGCGCGGCGGCCAGACCCTCTCCCCCGCGGAGCTCGACAAGCTCTGCCTCGACAACATCGCCCGCTTCAAGCGCCCCAAGGACTACAGGTTCATCGAGGCGCTGCCGAAGAACAACTACGGCAAGATCCTGAAGACGGAGCTCAGAAAACTTCTTTAGCGAAAACCCTCATCCTCAGGAGCATCGCGCAGCGATGCGTCTCGAAGGACGGGCAACAGGCACGGTGCGCGATCCCACCCTTCGAGACGCACGCCTTCGGTGTGCTCCTCAGGGTGAGGTCGGTGTAGAGTTCAGGACATACTGAGGAGGACAATCACATGGGCAGTCTGATCGACTTCAAGCGTCCCGACGGATCGACCTGCAAGGGCTATCTGGCCGAGGCGGGGCAGGGCAAGCCGGGGATCGTGGTGATCCAGGAATGGTGGGGCCTCAACGACCAGATCTGCGGCGTCGCCGACCGGTTCGCGCGGCAGGGCTACAACGCGCTGGCCCCCGACCTCTACAAGGGCCGCGTGACCCAGAAGCCGGACGAAGCCAATCACATGATGAGCGGCCTCGACTTCGTCGGCGCCTCCGACCAGGACATCGCTGGCGCGGTGAAGCACCTGGCCGGGATGGGCGGCAAGGTCGGCGTGATGGGCTTCTGCATGGGCGGCGCGCTCACCATCGCGGCTTGCGCGAGGATCGGCGGCATCTCCTGTGGCGTGCCGTTCTATGGCATCCCGCCGGGCCAGCTCGCCGATCCGGCGAAGATCACGGTGCCGCTGCAGGGCCACTTCGCCAACAAGGACGACTGGTGCACGCCGACGGCCGTCGACGCGCTCGAGAAGACGATGAAGGGCGCGGGCCAGAGCCCGGAAATCTTCCGCTACGACGCCGCGCACGCCTTCTCCAACGAGCGCAGCGAGGCCTACGACGTGAAGTCGGCCAACGCGGCGTGGGAGAGGATGCTCGAATTCCTGAAGAAGCACCTCTGAGCCGGCTGCGGGCATGAGGCCGGCCTTCGGCCTCGCGATCGTCGGGCTGGGCGCGTCGCTTGCGCCGCTCGACATTGCCGTCAACGTGGCGCTGCCGGCGATCACGAGCCATTTCAAGGTCGCCTTGGGTGACGTGCAGTGGCTCGTGATCTGCTACGTCCTGGTTTACGGCTCGCTGATGCTGGTCTGCGGCAAGCTGGGCGATCTGTTCGGGCACCGGCTCGTCTTCCGCATCGGCCTCGCGATCTCCGCCTTCGGCTGCGCGGCCTGCGCGGCGGCGCCGGACTGGCCGCTGTTCCTGTGGGCGCGCGGAGTCCAGGGGATCGGTACGGCGCTGGCGCTGTCCTGCACGCCGGCGCTGGCCACCTCGCTGTTTGCCGAGAGCGACCGCACCAAGGCGCTGGCGGGCTTTGCCAGTTCCATGGCCATCGCCGCCGCCGTCGGCCCGTTCCTGGGGGGCGCGCTGGTCGAACTCTGGGGCTGGCCCGCCGTGTATTGGGTGCGCGTGCCGCTCGCGCTCGCCACGCTCGCTCTCTCCGGATTGCTGCCGTCGCCCAAGCCCGATTCGCGCCCGTTCGATGCCGTTGGGGCGGTGCTGCTGGCGGCCTGCATGAGCACGCTGCTCCTGTCGCTCACCTTCTCGCAGCGCAAGGAGATCCCGGGCCCGTGGGCGCTGGCGACGGCCCTCGTCGCGCTGGCCTTGATCGTGGCCTATGTCCGCCGTGCCAACCGGGTACCGGAGCCGATCATCCGGCCGTCGCTGTTCGCCGATCCGCGCTTTGCGATCCCCAACGTGCTCAATGCGCTCGCCAACCTCGCGGGCTTCGCGATCCTGTTGTTGACGCCCTACTACCTCGTGAACGTGCTGAAGCTGACGCCGCTGGGCGTCGGCATCGTGCTGGCGATGGCCTATGGCGGCAGCCTGACCGGGGCGCCGCTCTCGGCCTTCCTGGTGAGCCGCATCGGCCAGCGACCGACCGTCTTCGCGGGTGTCGCCTGTGTCGGCCTCGGCTTGCTGCCGCTGGGCTTCACCGGGATCGACACGCCGGTGCTCGTTGTGGCGGCGTTGCTGGTGCTGGAGGGAATGGGGCAGGGTCTGCTGACGGTGGCCTATACCGACATCGTCACGGCCACCTTGCCGGCGCGTGACCGTGGCGTCGCGGGAAGTCTCTCGCTGCTGACCCGCACGATTGGCATCGTCGCCGGCGCCTCGGTGCTGACGGCCCTGCAGGCCCATGGCGCGCAGGGTTTCATGAACATGGCCGGCTTCCTCGCCGGCTACCGCTTCGCCTTCGTGGCGGCAGGCGGCGGATTGCTGGCCGTGCTGCTCCTGTCGCTCCTCTGGCCGGACGTCTGGTCGGCCAACCCTCGCGCCCGTCGGAAATCCTGACGGTTGTGAGCCCCATCCTCAGGGCAGCTTGATACCGCCCTTCTTGATGATCGCGCCGAACATCGTGCTCTCGGTGCCGATCTGTGTCCTGAAGTCCGACGGGTTGAGATAGGTCACGCGCATGCCGCCATTGTGGACCTTGGCCATGATGTCGGGGGCGCGCAGGGCCTCGGCGATCGCGGTGTCGAGGCGCGCGATCGCCTCGGGTGAGGTGCCCGCAGGAGCGAGGATGCCGAACCAGGAATCGCCGCCTTCCTTGCCGTAGCCGGTTTCCTGCAGGGTCGGGACGTCCGGGAAATCCGGGTGGCGCACCTCCGCCAGCATTGCCAGCGCCCGCAGCTTTCCCGCCTTGATGTGCGGCAGAGTGGTCTGGTCGAATTGCGCCTGGATCTCGCCGGCCAGCAGCGCGTTGGTCGCGGGTGCGCTGCCGCGATAGGGAACATGGGTCATCCTGATGCCGGCTTCCAGGCAGAGCATCTCGCCGAACAGGTGGGTGATCGTGGCGAGCCCGGCCGAGCCGTAGTTCAGCTTGCCCGGATTGGCCTTGGCATAGGCCACGAACTCCGCGACTGTGTTGGCCGGCACCGACGGGTGGACGGCGAAGGCCCCCCACGAGGTCGTCATGCGCGAGACCGGGACGATGTCGCGATCGGGGTCGAACGGGATCGGCTGCAGGTGTCGCGTGATGCAGACCATCGCCGTCGTCGTCGTGAGGAAGGTGTGATGGTCGACCGGCTGGTTCTTCACGAACTCCGCCCCGATCATGCCCGAGGCGCCGGCCTTGTTGTCGAACAGCACGCCCTGCCCGAGCAACTGGGCGGCGCGCTCCATGACGATGCGGCTCGAGACGTCCGACGGCCCGCCGGGCGGATAGGGGATGACGAGGCGCAGTGGCTTGGCGGGCCAGGTCGCCTGTGCAATCGCAGAGGGGGCAATCGCGGGCGACGCGAGTGCGGTTGCAAGGGCCGAGGCGGTGAACGCACGACGACGCATGGACGCTCCTCCGGTTTTCTTGTTGCCGCCAGCCTCCCACGCGAGCGCCGGTTCCGCCAGCCCGCTTCGCAAGCCTTGTGTTAGGCTCCCGCCATGAAACGGTTTGCCGATCCCAGGGTGGCCGCGACGTTCAAGGCCTATCCGCCGGAGGTGCGCGCCCGGCTGATGGCGCTGCGCGAGACCATCTTCGAGGTCGCGGCGGCAACGCCCGGTGTCGGCGTGCTGACAGAGACACTGAAGTGGAGCCAGCCCAGCTATCTCACCGAAGAGACCGGCAGCGGCACCACCGTGCGTATCGACCGGCTGAAGGGCGACAGCGGCGGTTATGCGATCTATTTCCATTGTCAGAGCGGGGTGGTCGGCCAGTTCCGCGACCTCTATCCCGAGACCTTCCGCTACGAGGGCGAGCGCGCGATCCAGTTCGGTGCCAAGGAGCGCGTTCCGGTCAGAGAATTGCGGCATTGCATTGCACTGGCCCTGACCCATCATTTGCGGAAGAAGAAAAGGAAGTAACGCACGGGAGCGAAGCGGCATGTCAGGCAAGCTGAAGGACAGGGTGGCGATCGTCGTCGGGGCGGGCTCGAGCGGGCCGGGCTGGGGCAACGGCAAGTGCACGGCGATCACCTTCGCGCGCGAGGGCGCCCAGGTGTTCTGCGTCGACCTGAAGCGTGCCGCCGCCGAGGAGACGGTGGGACTGATCGAGAAGGAGGTCGGTCCCGGCTTCGCGGTCGCCTACGAGGCCAACGCCTCGAACAACGCCGACGTGAAGGCGATGGTCGACGCCTGCATGGCGAAGTGGGGCCGGGTCGACATCCTCGACAACAATGTCGGCATCGGCTCGCAGGGGGGGCCGGTCGAACTCAGCGAGGACGAGTGGCATCGCGTGTTCGACGTCAACGTGAAGAGCTTCTTCCTCACCGCCAAGCACGTGCTGCCGATCATGGAGCAGCAGGGCAAGGGCGCGATCGTGAACGTGAGCTCGATCGCCTCGATCCGCAGCCCCAAGGGGATTTCCTACCTTGCCTACAATGCCAGCAAGGGCGCGGTGAACTCGCTCACCATGGCGATCGCCTCGCAGTACGCGGAGAAGGGCATCCGGTGCAACGCGATCCTGCCCGGCCTGATGCACACGCCGATGATCGATTTCCTGGCCGAGCAGTATGCCAAGAGCGAGAAGGACCATAACCAGGCCTACGAGAAGATGATCGAGATTCGTGACCGCGCCTCGCCGACCGGCAAGATGGGCACGGGCTGGGACACCGCCAACGCGGCACTGTTCCTCGCGTCGGATCAGTCGGCCTATGTGAACGGCCACCTGCTGGTGGTCGACGGCGGCATCACGCTGCGAGCCTAGTCGAGGAGCCGTTCAGTGACGGCCCCGCCGCAGGATCGTGCGGAAGACGATTGGGCCGGTGATGATGATCAGGAACAGCCTGAAGAGATGGTGGGTCGCGACCATCGCGACCTCGATGCCGAGCGCGAGGCCGATCAGGCTCATCTCGGCGAAGCCGCCGGGGGCGTAGCTCAGCACGGTGGCGTCGAGGTTGAGGCCTGTCAGCGCGTGGGTGACCTCGGCGAACCCGACGGCGCAGGCGATCAGGATGAAGGCGGCGCCGATGGCGGCGGCCATCTCCTTGTGCAGCCGGTCGAAGTTGGTGCCGACGAAGCGGCAGCCGATGCCGGTGCCGACCACGACCTGCGCCGCCGCGACCAGAAATCCCGGCGGTTGCGAGTTGGTGAGTCCGCCGAGATGGGCGATGGCGCTCACGATCATCGGGCCCATCATGAAGCTCGCCGGCAGGCGCAGCAGGCGACCGACGACCGCGCCGATCACGCCGCAGGCGATGAGGATGGCATAGTCCTTCCAGTCGTTGCCGGTTGGCCCGTGGACCATGGTCAGAACGCTGGTCTGCGCGCCGTTCACCAGCCGGTACCAGACCGGGATCGTGAGCACGACCGTCAGGATGCGAAGCGCATGCGCGAGCGCGATCGAACGCTCGTCGCCGCCCATCGAACCGCCCATGATGGTCATGTCGTTCAGCCCGCCGGGCATGGCGGCGAAGTAGCAGGTGACCTTGTCCCAGTCGGTAACGGTCCGCAGCCAGGCATAGCAGAGCGTGGCGCCCGTCATGGTCATGCCGGTGAGGACACAGAGGCTGACCGCCCATTCCCCCACCCGCTGCAGCAGTTCCGGCGTGAAGCTCGAGCCCAGCAGCACACCGAGGATGATGATCATGCCCTGGCGCAATCGCACCCGCATGCCGACGCGCAGGCCAAGGAAGGCAGCGACCGTGGAGAAGACACAGGCGCCCAGCATCCAGGCCAGCGGCATGCGCAGCCAGTCGAAGACGAAGCCGCCCACCGTGCCGATGGCGAGCGCCAGCGCGAGAGGCTGCCAGCCCTCGTGGCCGATGATCCTCTTCTTCCCGGTCTTCAAGGGGACGTCCTTGCCGCTCAAGGAGCGAACTGCTCCTTCAGGATGCGCTCCTCGAGATCGTGCTCGGGGTCGAACAGCAGGGTGAGCCTGGTGTCGCTGGCCTCGGTCACCGCGACATGGGCGACGTTGGGGATCTCCACCGAGTCCGCCGCCGCCGCGACGGGACGCTTCTTCGGGTCGAGGATCGTGAACTCGACCTTCGAGGTGCGCGACAGCAACGCACCGCGCCAACGCCGCGGCCGGAAGGCGTTGATCGGCGTCAGCGCCAGCAGGCCGGCGCCGAGCGGCAGGATCGGTCCGTGGGCCGAGAGGTTGTAGGCGGTGGAGCCGGCTGGGGTCGCCACCAGCACACCGTCGCAATGCAGCTCGGGCAGTCGCTTCTGGCCGTCGACCGCGACCTCGATACGCGCCGTCTGGCGGCTCGAACGCAGCAGCGACACCTCGTTGATGGCGAGCACTTCCGAAACCTTGCCGCGCGTGTTGGTGGCCAGCATGCGCAGCGGCGTCAGCGTCACCTGGCGGGCCTTCCTCAGGCGCTTCAACAGGTTCGCTTCCTTGTAGGTGTTGAGCAGGAAGCCGACCGTGCCGAGGTTCATGCCGTAGATCGGCTTGAGCCGCCGCATGTTGCGGTGGAGTGTCTGCAGCATCAGCCCGTCGCCACCCAACGCGACGATGATGTCGGCCTCGGCGGCCGTTGCCGCGCCATAGATCGCTTCGAGGCGGGCCTTGGCCTCACGGGCCGTCGGCGTGCTGGCACAGACGAAGGCGAGGCGGGGAACGGGCTGGGACTGGACGGCCATACGGGATACAGCAATGCCTCGGGTGCAGAAATCGTACTATAGCCGCCCGCCGCGCCGGTGCGATAAAATCCCGGTCATAAAAGAAACTGCGAGGAGGAAACCGATGGAACTGGTCCCGCTGGCCGATGGCTTCGGCGTCGAAGTGAAGGGCATCTCGCTGCTCGACGTGGCGACCGATGCCCAGGCCTACAAGGCCGTCCGGGAGGCCTTCGAGACGTATTCACTCCTCGTGTTCCGGGACCAGCAGATCGCCGACGACATCCAGGTCGCCTACAGCCGCGCCTTCGGACCGCTGGAACTCACCAAGGTCGCATCGCTCGGTGCCAACAGCTTCTATTCGCGCCTGACCAATGTGGGCGAGAAGGGCGAGATCGTGCCGCCCGATCACCGTCAGGTGCTGATCGCCAAGGCCAATGCGCTGTGGCACACCGACTCGTCCTTCAAGAAGACGCCGGCGCTCGCCTCCGTGCTGACTGCGCGCGTGCTGCCGGGCGAGGGCGGTGAGACCGAGTACACCTCGACGCGGCTTGCCTGGGAGCGGCTGCCGGCGGACATGCAGGAAAAGCTCAAGGACGCCGTGGCGACCCATTCCTATGCCAACAGTCGCGACCAGATCCATCCCGACCTTGCCAATGCCGAGGAGCGCAAGGCGCTGCCGCCGGTGCGGTGGAAGCTGAACTGGCGGAACCCGGCCAACGACCGACGGGCGCTCTACGTGGCCAGCCATGCCTATGCGATCGACGGCATGGACGACCGCGACGCGCGCCAGCTCCTGTCTCAGCTGCTCGACGAGGCGACGCGGCCTGAGTTCGTCTACAGCCACAAATGGCGTCAGGGCGATGCGGTGATGTGGGACAACCGCGCCATGCTCCATCGTGGCCGCCCGTGGGACTATGCGCGCGAGCGCTCGATGGTGCGCACGACGATCTCGGCGACGGACGCCGACGGTCTCGGCGAGGTGACGCCGAAAGTGGTTCACTAGCTATTGGAGCGCGCCACTCCAGCGGCGCCTCATGAACTTGATGCGCCACTGGAGTGGCGCGCTCCAACGGTTCGGTTCAGCTGATCGACCTGCCGCGGCCGATTATTCCGCGGCGGCGAGGCGTTGCTGGTTCTGCTGGGCCGCGATCTTGGCGCGTGCCAGGTCCTCGCCGCGACGCTTGTTGACGGCCGCGCCGCCGCCCGAGGTCTCGGCGAACAGCGACAGCTTGTCCATATCGTCATCCATCACGGGCTGCAGCGCCAGGTCGGTGTATTCGAGGCGTCGGGGATCGTTCTTGACCTTCCGGCCGATGGCGATGCCCTGCAGCGTGAGGCGGGCGTAGATCTTGAGCTTGCGCCAGAAATCCGCCGCCACCTTGTAGTGGAACACGCCGATCGGCTCGATCGGCATGCCGTGGCGGCGGTCGAGGCGATACTTCATGCGCACCGCGCCGCCTTCCAGCGGATGCACGCCCTCGGCCTCGAACATGATCTTGAACATGGTCATGAAGCGCGCCGGCTCGGCCGGGTCGCGGCCAGGGATCGCGCCGTGGCGACGCGCCACCGTCTCGATGTGCTCGGGCGTGTAGTAGGACGCCCAGGCCTCGCGATAGACTTGCTCGAACTCCGCGTCGCTCATCTTCGGGTGATGCACGCAGCGATGATGGACGTCGTACTTGTTGAGGTCGGGATCCATCCAGACGCCCTGCTTCCACAGGGTCTGGTGGTCCTCCGATCCGGGGAGCGGCGTCAGCATGAACAGCTCGAGGATGTCGAGCGGCAGCTCCTTCTTGATGATCTCCATGTCGCGCAGGATCGATTCGCGGGTATCCCCGGGGAAGCCCAGGATGTAGCCGGCCCAGGTCGAGGCGCCGCTGGTGTGCCACGCCTGCAGCATCTTGCGGTACTCGGTGATCTTGTTCTGGCGCTTCTTGGCGGCCAGCAGATTGTCCGGATTGACGTTCTCGAGGCCGATGAAGACCCGATACACGCCGGCCCAGCGCGCCTTGTTGATGAAGTTCGGAATACGGTGGCACTGGGTGTCGACCTGGATGATCAGGGAGAGCTGGATACCCTCGTTCTCCTTGAGCTCGATGAGCCGGTCGAAGAACGCCTCCCAGTGCTTGTTGCGGGCCATGTTGTCGTCGGTGATGAAGAACGACGTGATGCCCTGCTTGTGGTTCTCGCGGACGATCGCTTCGAGATCGTCGGCGGTGCGGAAGCGGCTCTTGCGGCCCTGCACGTTGATGATGGTACAGAACGAGCACTGGAACGGGCAGCCACGGCCGAGATCGAAGCTCGACATGCCGCCCTCGTTGCGCGCCAGCGCCGACGGCGGCAGGTGCGGGGTGGGGGCGCCCTCGAGGCCCGGCAGATCGTCCATGTAGTTGTACAGCGGCTTCATCGTGCCGTTCATCGCGTCGCGCAACACGAGGTCGAAGCGGCCTTCCTCGGCCTCCCCGGCGAAGATCGAGACGCCCATGTCCATGGCTTCCTGGATCTCGGGCGGGATCACCGGCAGCATCGACAGGCAGCCGGACACGTGGAAGCCGCCGATGGCCACCGGGAAGCGGCCCTTCAGGAACTTTCGGGCGAGATCGACCGCGTGCGGATACTGGTTGGTCTGGACGCCGACGAGGCAAACCAGGCCTTTGCCACCGCTGCGCTCGACCTGAGCCATGAGCCGGTCGGGCCTGACCCGCGTGTTGGTCTCGTCGATCGGGTGGATGACGATGTCGACGTCCGGCCCCAGGACCTGCCGCGCGCGGCAATCCTCACCGAGACCATAGAGCGCGGCCAGTGTGTTCGAGGGAATGTGCGACCGGAGCCATGTGATCGGATAGCCATCATCATCGTAGTGAGTCGGCTTGATCAGAATGAGATGAAACTTCGTACGCTTCACGGCACCGCCCATCGCGGACTTCTCCAAGACAAAACCCGCACGCGGTTTCAGCCATTTACCGCTTGACGGCAGTCATTGTCACAATGCTCTGAGCCGGCCCCCAACGCAACCGGGAGCCCATCAAAATTCTCAGAATGAATGCGGAATAGAACCACTAGAATTAGGGTTTTGTGAGGCCAAGCCCCGCCATTAGTGCGGATTTGCAATGCCGAGGCGATCATTGCAGTCCGTGGCGTGAGAGCGCAGCCTTGGCTGGCCCGAAGCGCCTCGTCAGAACGCGCAGGGTGAGGGAACAAACAGGAATTGAGCCTCATCGCACGCGCGCCGGCGCTGGCGCCCTTCCGGATTAGAAGCTTCCGCTTCCAGTGGCCGTCCGATCTCCTCGCCTCCTGGGCGTTCGAGATGGAAGGCGTGATCCTGGGCTGGTTCGTGCTGGTGTCGACCGGCTCGGTCCTCGCGCTGGCGGTCTTCGGCTCGCTACAGTTCCTCGGGACGCTGATCTCGCCCCTGTTCGGCATGGCCGGCGACCGCATCGGCAACCGCAATGTCCTGCTCCTGATGCGGCTGGGTTACCTCATCCTGGCGGCCTGCCTGACGAGCCTGTTCCTGACCGGCCTGGCATCGCCGGTGCCGGTGTTCATCCTCGCCACCCTGATGGGGCTGATCCGTCCCTCCGACATCACGATGCGCAATCTGCTCGTCGGCGAGACCATGCCGGCTGACTACCTGATGCGCGCCATGGGCGTCTCGCGGACCACCGCCGATTCCGCCCGCATCGTCGGCGCGCTGTCGGGTGCGGGGCTGGTCGCGGTCCTCGGCTCGGGCCTGGCCTATGTGGCGGTCTGCGGCGTCTACGCTCTCTGTCTTGGGCTGACGCTCGGCGTAGGGACCCGTCGGCTGCGGATCCTGAGCGACGGTGAGACTGCGCCGTCGGCGCTTCGGGCCCTGCGGCAAGGCTTCGTCTATGTCTGGTCGACGCCGGTGGTCCGTGCGGTGATGCTGCTGGCCTTCCTCGTGAACTTCGCGGCCTATCCATTGACCGGCTCCCTGCTCGCCTATGTGGCCAAGGACGTCTACGGAATGGACCAGACCGGACTCGGCTGGCTGATCGCCAGCTTCGCCGGCGGCGCGCTCACCGGCTCGATCCTGGTGTCCCTGTACGGCGCCCATATCCGGCCGGCGCGCACCATGATCGCCTGCACGCTCGTCTGGCTGTCGCTCAACCTGATCTTCTCGTGGCTCACGACGCCGCTGCTGGGGGGGATCGTCCTGTTCGGCGCGGGGCTCTTCCAGAGCTTCTGCATGATCCCGATGTCGGTGATCCTGCTGCGGGTCACCAATCCGGCGCTGCGCGGCTGCGTCATGGGCGTGCGGATGCTCGCGGTCTACGGCATGCCTCTCGGGCTGCTGCTGTCCGGGCCGCTGGTCGAGGCGGCCGGCTTCACGAGCACAGGCACCTTGTACAGTGTGCTGGGCATCGTCTTCACCGTGATGATCGCGGCGTGGTGGCGCGCCGATCTCTGGGATCGCGCAGCCCCGGTGAACGTTCGTTAGCGGCAACCTGCCGGCGGGCGATGCGTTCGAGCGTGAATGCATCTCAGCCTCGCCAAGACCGTCGCTCTGGCGATGGCGTCCCTTTTCATCTTCATCGCCAGCGCCCCGGCGTGGGCCCAGACGTCCCCCGACGCTAGTCGTCCGCCGCCACCTTCGGCGACCGAGGACGAGCAGCGCAGCATCTACACGTTCCAGGTCGAGAACGACGTCTTCAACCGCTTCGGCCGGTCGGACCGCGACTATACGAGCGGGGTCAGGATAGGCTGGCTCTCCCCGGCGATCACCGACATGCCGCGCGGCATCGTCGCGATGACCACGATCCCGACGTTCCTGGGAGAGGCGCCCGCGGATTCGGTCATTCGCCGGGTCGCCGTCTCCTTCGGTCAGAACATCTACACGCCGGAAAATACTTACGCGTCATATCCGATCTACAACGACCGGCCCTATGCGGCGTGGCTCTATACCAGCGTTGCGCTGCAGTACACCTACAAGCGTCATGATTCCGCGACGGGCCGTGACGAGCCGATCCGCCTCGATACGCTCCAGCTCGATCTCGGTGTGATCGGCCCGGCGGCAGGGGGCGAGTTCCTGCAGAACAATTTTCACAACCTGATCGGCGTGGAACCTGCCTACGGCTGGGCAAACCAGCTTCACAACGAACCGACCATCGGCCTCACCTTCGAGCGGCGCTGGCGCACCGGTCGTACCGTCCTGATCGACAATCCCAAGCTCGAGGTGGACTTCATACCGCGCGCGGCCGTCGCGGTCGGCAACGTCGCGACTTACGGCAGCGTCGGCGGCACGGCGCGCATCGGAAAGAACCTGCGGGATGACTTCGGGCCGACGCGTGCCCGGCCGGCGCTCCCGGGATCGGACGCTTTCATAGGCGACGGCAGCTTCGGCTGGTACCTGTTCGCGGGCGTCGACGGGCAGGCGGTGGCGCGAAACATCTTCCTCGACGGCAATACCGACGGCTTCAGTCAGAGCGTGTCGCGCCGGCCCTTCGTCGGTGAGGCGCAGGCGGGACTCGCGATCCTCTGGCGCGGGATGCGGCTGTCCTACACGCAGGTCCTGCGTACGCCGGAGTTCTTCGAACGCGACCGCATCACCCAGTTCGGCTCGATCAACCTCACCTTCAGGTACTGACGCCAAATAAAAGGGGCGCCCGAAGGCGCCCCTTGGACTGCGGGCGGGCCGTTATATGCGCCCCATCAGCAGCAGGATGATCACGATGATGAGCACCAGTCCGATACCACCGCTCGGGTAGTACCCCCAGCCGCTGCTGTGCGGCCAGGTCGGCAACGCCCCGATCAAAATCAGAATCAGGACGATCAGAAGAATGGTGCCCAGCATTGATTGCTCCTTATCCCAGGTTGGCCTCGGCGAACGACCAGTTCGCGAGCTTGTCGAGCCAGGCCTGGATGTGATCCGGCCGGCGGTTCTGGAAGTCGAGGTAGTAGGCGTGCTCCCAAACGTCGGCGACCAGGAGCGGGGTGCCGCCATGGGCCATCGGGGTGTCGGCGTTGGCGGTCGTCTCGATCTTGAGCTTGCCGTCGGCGCTCTTGACGAGCCAGGCCCAGCCGCTGCCGAACTGACCCACGGCCGCCGCCTTGAAGGCCGCCTTGAAGGCGTCGAGACCGCCGAAGCTGTCGTCCAGTGCGGCCTTGATCTTGCCGGTCGGCTCGCCGCCCTTGGGCGTCATGCTGTTCCAGTAGAAAGTGTGGTTCCAGATCTGGCCGGCATTGTTGAAGATCGCCTTGCCCTTCTCGTCCTTGGCCGACTTCTTCACGATGTCTTCGAGAGACAGGCCCTCGTACGCCGTGCCCGGAACGAGTTCGTTCAGCTTGTCGACATACGCCTTGTGATGCTTGCCGTAGTGGAAGGAGATCGTGTTGGCCGAAACGACCGGCGCGAGCGCGTCATCGGCGTAGGGGAGTTTCGGAAGAGTGAAATTGGACATAACGCTATCCTCAGCTGGCTGGCCCGGATCGACCCGGGCGGGCGGCGTCCGACATGAACGCACCTCACCTTATGACGTTGCGCGTTGCGATGGCGCTACGTTTTTTGCCGTAAAAATCCGAAAGCCCTGACTGTCCGTGTGGGATCGGATCGGGCAGGTGGTTCTCCCTTGCCGACCTCGGAAAGCACTTCACGCGATTTTTCCAGCGAACGTTTCTCAGTCGCTCACTCTGTGGTTGCGTGCCCCGGATGGGTGAGTATTTCTGGGAACCGACTCATTCAAAGAGGAGGTTCGCCATGAAGGGCAACCCGCAGATCATCGCCGAGCTCAACAAGCTCCTGAAGAACGAGCTGACGGCGATCAACCAGTACTTCCTCCATGCCCGCATGATGAAGCACTGGGGCTTCGATCGCCTCGGCAAGAAGATCTACGAGGAGTCGATCGGCGAGATGAAGCACGCCGACAAGCTCATCGAGCGAATTCTCATGCTGGACGGCCTCCCGAACCTGCAGGACCTGGGTCGGCTCGCGATCGGGGAGACCGTGCCGGAGGCGCTCGACGCCGACCTCAAGCTCGAGACCGCCGCGCGCACGGCACTGGTCGAGGCGGTGACGGCCTGCGAGGCGGCGAAGGACTATGTCAGCCGCGAGATCGCCGTCAGCATCCTCGAGGATGCCGAGGAGCACATCGACTTCCTCGAGACCGAGATCGGTCTGATCGAGAAGGTGGGCGTGCAGAACTACCTGCAGAGCCAGATCGGCGAAGGAAAGGGCCCGAGCTGAGCGCTCGGGAGCGGGGATCAGTCGGCCGCGAGGAGAGTCGGCTCAACCGAACGTTCATGGGCGATCGCATGGGCTATGCGATCGCGCATGTCGCAGGCGCAGGTGCCGCATTGGGGGCTCTTGCCGCAGGCCCGAAAGACATCGGCCGGACGCCGGGCACCGGCCCGGACGGCGGCATCGACTTCGCGCTCTCGAATCGCTTTGCAAATGCAGATATACATGCCTTGTCGGCCGTTTCTTCCCGCTGTTGCGACTTACTCGCAGACGCAGGATAGGGGCAGGTGCCTGACCCGGTCAAGCCCTTCGCGGCGGTCTGGCGAGGGGGGTGCCTGAAACGCAGGGGGCGTGGCCGATAAACGAAACAAACGAATTAAACGAAACAACTGAATCCAATGTCGCAGGCCCGCAATCCTGGGTCCTGGCGGTCGTGTGCGCAACAATATTGCGCGTCGGCCCTTCCTGAAGGTCGATTCGACAGCCTGCTAAAGCGGGGCGACCCTGAACGGCCCGATCGCCGTGATGGCACAGTCCGAGCCGCCGGCCTCCCGGCAGGCCTGCAGGGCCGTCGAAGTGGCGTCCTGCTCGCTCGGCCGGTTGGTCGCGATGCCGACACGGCCGTTGGCGGCCAATGCGACGGCGCGCCAGCCGTCGGCGATGAGGTATTGATCCAGCGCCTCGGTCTGGGCGTCATCCAGGCCGCTCATGTCCTGGGGGGTGAAGATGTCGGTGACTCGCATCGTCTGCGGCGTGCGAACCAGCACTTCGTTGTTCAGCGCGTAGACGACGCAAGGCCGTCCCGTCAGGTGACCGCAGATCTGCAGGTTGCGGCGGATCGCGTCGGTGTCGTTTTCGCTCGGCGACCACCAGTCGAACCGATTGTGTCCCAGCACCAGCGCGCGGCTGTGCCTGCCGGTGAGGTAGTGAGTGGTCAACCGGTCGCGGGCTGCCGCACTGAGCAACGGCGCCGTCGCGGGATCGAGGGTGATCGGCGGCGACAGCTTCGTTGACGGGACATAGGGCGGTGGCGGCATGGGCGGGGACCGGAACGACCAGACCACGTCATTCTCGAGGGCGTAGAGCGTGCAGCGGTCGTAGGCGCGCACGATCGGGAGGTCTCTCTCGACCTTTCGGTTGCAATTTTCGAGGGCAACCCGGCGCGCAGTCGCCTCGTCGATCCTGTCGATAGCCATCGCGAAGATGCCGCGTACGTTGAGCGCGAAGGCCTTGGCGCCGGGGGCGTCGGCATAGTTCTGCAGGGCGCGCCAATGGAAGTCGGGAACGAAGGGAACCTCCCTCGCTGCGAAGCGACGCGGCGCAAGAGAGGCTTGCGGGGCCGCCCGAGGAGTCGCCGGAACCGGAGATGCAGCCGGCGTCGTCACGCGGGGCACGGCCTCGGTGGCGACGGTGTCCGGGACGGGCGCGGTCGCAACCGGCAGGGCAGAGGTAGGCTCGGCGGTCTGCAGCGACGGCGGTGCCGAAGGATGGCGCAGATAGAAGGTACCGGCGAGGGCACCCAGGACCAGAATGGCCACGACCCCGCCGCCCAGGATCAGGCGCGTGCGCGGCATCGACCGCGCCACGGCATGTGCGGGATGGGCCGCGAGGCCTGGGCGCGCGCCGTCGACCGTCAGTCGATAGGCATGAATGGGGCGGGGGATGTTCTTGACGTGCTGCTCGCCGATATCCTCGGCCCCCAGCATGAGCTTGCCGACGATCTGGTCGTAGACTGACGACGAGATGCAGATGCCACCGGGTACGGAGATCGACTCCAATCGTACCGCAACGTTCACGGCATCGCCCATGAGATCGTCGCCGCTTTCCACGACATCGCCCAGGTTGACGCCGATCCTCAGGATGAGTTGGTCGTCGGCCTGCGCCCCGGCATTGGCCGAGCGCATGGCCTCCTGGATTTCGAGGGCGGCCCGGACGGCCTCGACCGGGCTTGCGAATTCCGCCAGCAGCCCGTCGCCGGTCATCTTGAAGACGCGTCCGCGATGCTGGCGCACGAGCGTGCCGGCCGAATCCAGGCGGACGGCCAACAGGGCCAGCGCACGTTCCTCGTCGCGCGCCGACATGGTGCTGAACGCCACCACGTCGAGGGCGAGGATCGTCGTGAGCCGTCGGACGAGATTTGTGTCGGTCATCGCGCGCTGGTTTCCGGGCTGACGCTACCATAGCCCGCGCCGGAGGACATGCTTGCGTGATCGGCCATGCTCTGCGAAGACCGAATCATGCAATCCGAAGAGCCCCGCTACTGGGAAGACTACGAAGTCGGCAGGAAATACCCTCTCGGCTCGACCAGCTTCACGGCCGAGGAAATCGTCGAATTCGCCGAGAAGTTCGATCCACAGAGCTTTCATGTCGATGCCGAAGCCGCCAAGTCCTCTCTTTTCGGAGGGCTTTGTGCATCGGGTTGGCACGTCGCCGCCAAGCTGATGCGGCTCTTCGTCGACAACTACGTCGACAAACGCACGGCACTGGGCTCTCCCGGCCTCGACGAACTGCGCTGGCTGAAGCCGGTGCGGCCGGGCGATACGCTCACGGCCTGGGTGGAGTGCGCCAACAAAGTCCCGTCAAAGAGCCGCCCGACCCTGGGCGTCATCCACGAGCACTGGACGGCGGTCAATCAGAACGGCGAACTGGTCATGACCTCCAAGGGGGTCAACATGGTGCGTAGGAGGCCGACATGAAGCGCGCGGTGAAGGGGCTCGACCATGTGGTGGTCATGGTCGATGGCATCGACGCGGCCGAGGCGGCTTACAGGAAGCTCGGCTTCCAGGTCCAGCCGCGCGGCTTCCACAAGAAGCTCGGCACGGCCAATCACCTGATGATTTTCGACACCGACTATTTCGAGATCCTGGGCATCGTCGAGGACACCGAGTTCAACGCCGAGCGGCGCGAATGGCTGAAGGCCGGTGGCGGGCTCGCCAATGTGGCGCTGGCCACCGATGGCGCCGACGTGGCCTACGAAGCCTTCAAGGCGGCCGGCCTCAACCCCGATGCGCCGCTCTTCTTCGACCGGGCGGTCGAGGTTTCGGGAAAGACGGAACTCGCCAAGTTTCGCACGGTGCGCATTCCCAAGGACAACATGCCGGTCGTCGGCTTCTTCGTCTGCGAGCACCAGACGCCTGAATTCGTCTATCGGCCGGAGTGGGCCGTCCATCCGAACGGCGCGCGCGGTATCCTCGGGGTCACGGTCATCGCCGAGCAGCCGGCAAAGTGGATTCCCGAACTCGAGAAGTATTTCGGGTCAGGCTCCGTCAAGCGCGAAGGCGAAGGGCTGGTGGTCGATACCGGAACCCAGCCGATCCGCTACATGACGCCCAAGGACTATGCTGTCCGCTATCCCGGCATCACGCCGGTACGCGCGGGCGACCATCCGGCGCTGCTCACTGTGCGCGTGGAGAACCTCGCGGCCTGCGAGGATCTGCTCAAGAAGAACGGCGTCAAGTACACGAAGCCAGACTCTGGCCGGCTGGTCATCCCGCCGTCGGAAGCCGCTCATCTCACCCTGGAATTCTCGGAGCTCTAGTCTTCATGGCGTTCGATCTCGCCGACCGCGGCATCTACGGCTTCTCGACCACTGAAAACCTGCGCTTCGCGGATGTCGACGCCAACGGTCACATCAACAATGGCGCATTCCTCGAGCTGCTGGAGAATGCCCGTGTCGCCTACCTGCGCCAGATCGTGCGGAAGGGGCTGCCGAGTTTCCGGCTGGTCGTCGGGCGTATCGAGGCCGACTTCAAGCGCCAGATGTTCTATCCCGGCACCGCCGTCGCCTGCTGCCGCCTCATCGAGGCGCATGACCGCAAGTGCGTGATCGGCCAGGGCCTGTTCGACGGCGAGGGCAATTGCACCGCGGTCCAGAAGGTGATCATGGTGTCGCTGAACGAGGAGACGCACCGCGCCACGCCGTTCGATCCGGCGGTGCGTGCCATGCTCGACCGGCTCGTGGCCTCGAAGAACGGACTCGATCCATGACTGCTTCCGTGCCGGAAGGCTTCCGCAGGCTCGATGTCACCGACGATTTCGTCGGACTCGTAGGACCGCTCTGGTTCAAGGCGGAGGAGGACGGTCTCAGGATCGGCCTGCCGCTGGAAAGGCGGCACGGCAACCCGATGGGCTGGGCGCATGGCGGCCTGCTGGTTACCGTTGCCGACATGGTGATGGGCGTGGGCTCGGGTTTCTCGACCGGCATGTTCTGGCCGCATCCCACGATCTCGCTCACCAGCGAGTTCGTGCGCGGCGCGAATCTCGGCCAGTGGCTCGAAGGCAAGGCCCGCATCGCCCGGCGTACAATCAACTTCTGCTTCGCCAGCTGCGATCTGGTGTGTGGAGGCGAGATCGTGCTGGTGGCTTCCGGCGTCTTCAAGGTGCCTGATCCCGAGAAGATCCCGGAAGCGGCGCGCGCCGCGGCGCTATCGCCGCCGTGGAAGGCCTGACATATAAATGAGCGCGCCACTCGAGTGGCGCGCTCCAATGACTGCAACTCGTTGCTGCTACGAGCCTATTTCTTCATCTTCTTCCGCCGGTAGATCCGGTAGCGGTCGAAGTCCATCAGGTGTTCGTAGTTCTCGAAGGCGTCGGCGAACACCCGGTTCTGCATGAAATAGTCGAGGTAATCGAATTCCTTGCCCTGGCAGCGCGGGACGCCGGCGATCCGGTCGACGATCAAGAGGTCGGGATGCTCGCGGGCGAAGTCTTCGCTCACCGTGTCGAACACGAACTTCTCGGAGTCGCCCATCGTGTCGGGCGGATTGTAGAGCGCGGGGAAATCGTCGCAGGTCGCGTAGACGCCCTGCAGCACCCACATGGTCAGGAACCGCGTCGTCATGCGGCCGCCGAGGTAGTTGACCATCGGCCAGAACGGGTAGATGCCGGGCGACAGGACGAGCATGGTCCTGTGCGGCGCGTTCTGCTCGATGATGTGCTGCAGCCGGCCGCCGATGGAGGCCTCGAACTGGCGCTGCTTGTAGAACGGCGGCGTGTAGAGCGCGGCCTGGAAATAGAGCAGCACCATGAAGGTGGCGCAGATCACCGCCACCGGCAGCCGGTGGGCGCTGCGGCTGATCGGCAGATAGCGGTCGACCGTCTGCGACACCGTGAGGGCAGCGAGGAGGATCGCGGCCGAGAGCGCCGGCAGTACGTGATAGGGCCAGCCCTTGGCCTGGCCGATCGCCGAGAGAGCGGCGCCCACGCCGAACACCACGAGGATGCGCGCAGCGATGGTCTTGGTGAACACGATGGCGAGCAGGCCGAAGATCGCCAGTGCCAGCAGGGTCGGACCCAGCACGTTGCTGGTCAGAACCTCGCGCCAGCCCGATTCGCCGATCGGCGCGTAGGCCTCGACCGCCAATGGCAGCACGAAATGACCGAAATCCGGGAATACCAGGTACATGATCGCCAGGTGGGCGACCGCCATGAGGCCGATCGCCCAGGGGATCGGGTCGGTGAAGGTCGGGCGCACGCCGCGGCGGACCAGCAGGTAGAGTTCGACCGCGGCCGGTATGGCAAGATAGTGCGGCTTCATGGCGAGCGCGATGCCCGCTACGAGGCCGATGGCAATGGAGGCGAAACGCGACGGGTTCACGCCCTCGGCACGAGCCATTGAGGCGATCAGGTAAGGCGCACAGGCCACGAACATGATGTGCTCGCGCTGGCCGAAATGCTCATTGGGCAGCACGGAGAACAGGAACAGCAGCACGGGCGGCAGCAGCGCCTCGGTGAGCGCATGGTCGGCCGAGGGCACGAGGTGGATCAGCCGCCGGCATGCCCAGAACGACGCGAAGATGCCCGCGACAACCCAGGCCGTGAACCAGAACGCCACCGTGCCGGGCAGTATTTTGGCCGTCATTACCGGCAGCCCATGCACGATGAAGGTCAGCGGCAGATTCTCGTCCAGCACCTCGACATAGAGCTTCTCGCCGCCGATCCAGCGCGTCGATACGTCGAGGATCGCGGCGACGTCGTGGTTGATGGGCGGGAAGAAATAGCCGGCGAGCCAGAGGATCGGCAGCGCAAACAGCGGGACCAGCAGAAGCTGCTCGACACGCGGCGGAATGGTCGGAGGTTTGGTGTGAACGGTTGGCAAGGCGGGGCGAAGATATCATAAGCGGACGAGAAGGGGAGACTTCCCGGGAGACACCGCTTCGTGGAAAGGGCCGAATACGAGCATATGCATGCGGTCGAAGACCGCATGTGGTGGTATCGCGGCCTGCGCCGGCTGGTCGCCGGCCAGCTTGCCCGCGCGCTTTCGCGAACGAAGGCCGGCGGCCCGGTCCTCGATGCCGGATGCGGCACCGGCGGCATGTTGCGAATTCTCGGCCCGGCCGTCGCCGGCCGGCCGACCATTGGCCTCGAATACGATCCCGTGGCCGCCGGCATGGCGTTGGCCAAAGCGGCTCGTCCGGTCGTCTCCGGCTCGGTCAATGAAATGCCGATCGGCGACGAAACGCTCGGGGCCTATGTCTCGCTCGACGTCCTCTGCCACGCCAACGTCGAACCCGACCGTGCCCTGAAAGAGGCGCATCGCTGCCTCGGGCCGGGCGCGATCGCGGTCTTCAATCTGCCGGCTTATTCTTGGATGCTGTCGGCGCACGACAGGCGCGTCCACAATGCCCGCCGCTTCACACGCGGCGAGGCCCGCGCCCTGATCGCTGCGCCGGGCTTCCGTATCCTTCGGGCGAGCTATTGGAACACGCTCCTGTTTCCCCTGATGCTCATCCACCGGCTGGTCGAGCGTGGCGATGCGGAGAGCGACGTGCGCGATTATCCGCGCTGGCTCGATGTCCTCTTCTCCACTGCGCTCGCCATCGAGCGCGCCGCCATTGGCGCCGGGCTCAGCCTGCCGTTCGGCGGTTCCCTCATGATCGTGGCGGTACGTGATGCTTGAGATTTCCCAAGAGGCGCCAGCACTGTCCATCGTCGTTCCGGTCTATAACGGCGCGGCGACCGTCGGCGAACTGGTGAAGGCCTTGCGCGCCCTGGAGATTGAGGGCGGGCTGGAGGTCGTCCTGGTGGTCGACGGCAGCCCCGACAACAGCCTCGACGTCTGCAAGCAGCTCGCGGCCGAGCCCGGGGCGCCGGTGACGGTGCTGAGCCTCAGCCGCAATTTCGGTGAGCACAATGCGGTCATGGCGGGCTTCGCGCGGGCGCGTGGTGCCTACACGATCACGATGGACGACGACCTCCAGAACCCACCCGAGGAAGTCCGTCGCCTGTTCGAGCACGCCCGCGACGGCAGGTACGATGCGGTCTACACCTACTATGAGGAGAAGAAGCACGCGGCGTGGCGCAATCTCGGCAGCCGCTTCACGAACTGGTGTGCCGACAAGCTGATCGACAAGCCCCCAGGCCTCTACCTATCGAGTTTTCGCTGCGTTTCGCGCTTCCTGCGCGAGCGGGTCGTCTCGAGCTACGAGGGACCGGCGCCCTACGTCGACGGGCTGATCTTCCAGATCACCCAGAACGTGAGTCGCCTGCAGGTCAACCATCTGCCGCGCGCCGAAGGGCGCTCGAACTACACGCTCCGCCGCCTGCTGCGGCTGTGGCTGGCCATGTTCCTGAACTTCTCGGTGATGCCGCTCCGCATTGCGACAATCCTTGGCCTCGTCTTCGGTGCACTGGGTGCTTTGGCTGCGGGAATCACCATCGTCGAGGCGATCATCTCCGACCGCGCACCTCAGGGCTGGGCGTCTCTCATGGTCGCGGTGCTCGTGCTGGCGGGCGTGCAACTGCTCGTGATCGGCATGATCGGCGAGTATCTCGGCAGCATGTTCCTGGCCGTGAACCGCAAGCCGCAATACCTCGTGCGGGAAGTGTTCCGCCGCGGTCCCGGCCCCGGGGGGCTCGACATCGAGCAGCCGAAGGTCGATACGCGGGCAGCAGGCCAGCCGCATCGCGAGCCTTCGCACGAGCCGGACCGCAGGGAGAGCTGAAGCATGACGATCTACTACGTGGCGTTGGGGATCGGCATCTTGGCCGGCATCGGCGGCCAGATTCTCCTGAAGGCCGGCGCCGATGCCCCGGACTTCGTGAGCCAACTCCTCCGACCCTCGACCATCATGGGACTGGCGCTCTACGGTTCCGCCGCGTTCCTCTACATCGTCGCGCTGCGCAAAATTCCGGTTTCGGTCGCCTTTCCCAGTGTGTCGCTCTCCTATGCGATCGTTGCAGTGCTCGGGCACTTCCTTTTCGGCGAGCCGTTCGGCATCAAGCAGATCGGCGGCATCGCGCTGATCGTGGGCGGTGTCGTTCTCATCAACCAGAGCTGAGGGGCGCCCCGTGAATTACGAGCAGATCAAGTACGAGACCAAGGACGGCGTCCTCACCATCACCCTCAATCGTCCCGACAAGCTGAACGCCTTCACCGGCAAGATGCTGTCGGAGCTGCTCGACGCGATGGACCGGGCCGACCGCGATGACGACGTGCGTGCGGTCGTGTTCACCGGCGCAGGCCGCGGCTTCTGCGCGGGAGCCGACCTGTCGGGCGGCGCCAACACCTTCAATGCCGAGAATCGCGGGCCGATCGATCCCGGCCTCGACGGCCATCGCGACGGCGGGGGCCTCTTCACCCTGCGCCTCTACGAATCGCTGAAGCCCACCATCGCCGCCTGCAACGGGCCGGCGGTCGGCGTGGGCATCACGATGCAGCTTGCCATGGATATCCGGCTCGCCTCCGAGGCGGCGCGCTACGGCTTCGTCTTCACGCGCCGCGCCATCGTCATGGAGGCCTGCTCGAGCTGGTTCCTGCCGCGCCTCGTGGGGCCGCAGCAGGCGCTGGAATGGGTGATGACCGGTCGCGTCTTCTCCGCCGAGGAGGCGTTGAACGGCCGCCTGGTGCGCTCCATCCACAAGCCCGATGATCTCCTGCCGGCCGCCTATGCGCTGGCTCGTGAGATCGCCGACAACACTGCGCCGGTCTCGGTCGCGCTCAATCGCCAGATGATCTGGAAGATGCTTGGCGCCGACCATCCCATGGAAGCCCACAAGGTCGATTCCAAGGGCATCTACTCGCGCGGCAAGTCGGACGACGTGAAGGAGGGGGTGACCGCCTTCCTCGAGAAGCGCCCGGCGCGCTTCCCCATGAAGGTGAGCGACGGCATGCCGTCCTACTTCCCGTGGTGGCAGGAGCGTAAGTTCAAGTAGTCGATCCTTCCCCGTGACCGGCGGCGGGTTGCCGAGCCGCGCGCCTTGCGGCAAGCTGCCGCAAAATAAGCCTGTCACGGAGGAAACGATGACCAAGCTGCAGATGCGGCGCCGGACCCTGCTGGCGGCCGCCCCGCTCGTTCTGGCCGCCCCGCATGTCGCTCGGGCGCAGGCCAAGCCCGAGAAGAGCAAGGTCATCCTGGCCGTCGGCGGCAAGTCGGCACTGTATTACCTTTCGCTGACGATCGCCGAGCGCAAGGGCTTCTTCAAGGAAGCCGGTCTGGACGTCGAGATCAACGACTTCCAGGGCGGCGCCAAGTCGCTTCAGGCCCTGATGGGCGGCAGCGCCGACGTGGTGGCCGGCGCTTACGAACACACGATCCGCATGCAGCAGCGCGGCCAGCCCATCATCGGCTTCGCCCTGATCGGGCGTGGCATGCAACTCGCGATCGGACTGCGCACGGATGTCGCCGCCAGGGTCAAGGGTCCCGCCGACATCAAGGGCATGAAGTTCGGCGTCACGGCACCCGGCTCCCAGACGCACATGCTGGTCAACAACTGGGCGGCAAAGGGCGGGCTGAAGCCGACGGATATCGTGGCGATCGGGGTCGGCGCCGGCGCGTCGGTGGTCGCGGCGGTCGAGAAAGGCGAGGTCGACGGCGTATCCCAGGCGGATCCCGCGTTGACGATTCTGCAGGAGAAGGGCGCGATCAAGATCATGGTCGACACCCGCACGATGAAGGGTAACCAGGAACTGTTCGGCGGTTCGATGCCGGCAGCCTGCCTCTACGCCCAGCCCGACCTTCTCAAGAAGACGCCGGGAACGGCCCAGGCGTTGGCCACCGGCATCGTTCGGGCGGATCAGTGGCTTCAGACGGCCAGTCCGGCCGACGTGGCCGCTGCCGTGCCGGAGGCCTTCCTGCTGGGCGACCGCGCCATCTACGAGAAGGCCTTCGCCAACGTGCGCGATACCATCTCGCCGGACGGCGTCATGCCCGCGGATGGCCCGCCCAACTGTCTCAAGTTCCTGGCCGAGGGTGACCCCAAGATCGAGCCTGCCAAGATCAAGCTCGCCGACACCTGGACCAACGAGTTCGCCCAGCGGGCTGGCAAGCGCAGCTAGACCGGCGTGAATACCAATGGTGTGCCGGCGCTGCGGCTGGCAAACGTCACATGTCGCTTCGCGGACCGTGACGGCGGGGGCGAGGCCTATACGGCGGTCGCCGACACGACACTGACGGTCGAAGCGGGGGAGTTCGTCTCCGTCGTCGGCCCGACCGGCTGCGGCAAGTCTACTCTGCTGAACGTTGCGGCGGGACTTCTCGATCCCTCTGCCGGGTCGGTCGAGGTTTTCGGCCAGCCCCTGCAGGCGGCCGAAGGCGTGAACCGCCGTGCCGGCTACATGTTCCAGGCCGACGCCCTGATGCCGTGGCGGACCGGAATCGACAATGTCGTGGCGGGCCTGGAGTTCCGCGGGGTGCCGCGCGCCGAGGCCAGGGTGCAGGGCGAGGAGTGGTTGCGGCGGGTTGGCCTTGCGGGGTTCGGCGATCGCTATCCACACCAGATGTCGGGTGGCATGCGCAAGCGGTTGGCCCTGGCCCAGACCCTGATCCTCAGCCCCGACATCCTGCTCATGGACGAGCCGTTCTCCGCGCTCGACGTCCAGACACGCCAGCTCATGGAGAACGAACTGCTCGATCTCTGGGCGCAGGACCGAAAGTCGGTGCTGTTCATCACCCATGACCTCGAGGAGGCGATCGCGCTGTCCGATCGGGTGGTCGTTCTCTCGGCCGGCCCGGCGACGCGGCCGATCGGCAATTTCAAGGTGGATCTGCCGCGTCCACGCGACGTGCAGGAGATCCGCATGACGCCGGCGTTCCTCGCGCTCCATCGCGAGATCTGGAGCGCCATGAAGGAGGAAGTCCTGAAGGCCTATCAGCGCCAGAAGGTGGGCTGAGATGCGGCTTCGTATCCTGCAACTGGCCGTGCTCGCGCTCCTGATCGCCTTCTGGTACGCGATGACGGCGCCCGGCCTGATCCCGCCGTTCTATTTCGAGCAGGACAACCGCGCGGCCTTTTTCTTCGGCGAGCCCCAGAAGGTCTTCTGGGTGGTCGTCGACTGGTTCGCGACGGGCGAGATATTCCCCCACCTCGGCATCACGCTGCTGGAGACGGCACTTGGCTTCTTGATCGGTGCGTCCTTCGGGCTCGGCATCGGCCTGTGGCTGGCGCTGTCGCCCACCGCCTCGGCGATCACCGATCCCTACATCAAGGGCTTCAATTCGATGCCGCGCGTCGTGCTGGCGCCCATCTTCGCGGTCTGGTTCGGGCTCGGGATCTGGTCGAAGGTGGCGCTGGGTGTCACGCTCGTCTTCTTTGTGGTCTTCTTCAACGTCTACCAGGGCGTGCGCGAGGTCAGCCCCAATCTGATCGCTAACGCCCGCATGCTTGGCGCCTCCCAACGCCAGCTCCTGCGTTCGATCTACCTGCCGAGCGCCATGAGCTGGGTGTTCGCCAGCCTGCACAATGCCGTGGGGCTGGCCTTCGTGGGCGCCGTGGTCGGCGAGTATCTCGGCTCCTCGATGGGCGTCGGCTACCTGATCCTCCAGGCCGAAGGGACCTTCGACATCAACACCGTGTTCGCCGGCATCCTGGTCCTGACCGCGTGTGCCTTGGTGCTCGACAGCCTGGTCGGGGTCGTCGAGCGCCGGCTGATGACGTGGCAGCCGAAGGCTGGGCAGACGGAGAAGGTTTAGATTCCTATCTGCCGGTAAACCGCGCCGCCCGCTTCTCGAGATAGTGGGCGACGCCTTCCTTGAAGTCGGAGGTCTGGAAGGACAGTTCCATCTCGTGATTGGCCTGGACAGTGGCCTCGGCCAGGGTCTGGAACTGGGCTTCCCAGAGCTGGCGCTTCATCACTGCGACCGAGCGCGGAGAGACCGTGTTGGCCAGAAGGGTGGCGTAGGCGCGGGCCTCGGTCAGCAGCTTGTCGTCGGGGATGACCCGGTTCACCAGGCCCATCGCCAGCGCCTCGGGCGCGCGGAACTTGCGGGCCGAGCAGAGCAGGTCGAGGGCGGTCGGCAGACCGACCAGCCGCGGCAGCAGCCAGCTGACCCCGTGCTCGGCGATCAGGCCGCGCTGGGCGAAGGCGGTGGTGAAGACCGCCGATTCGCCCGCGAAGCGCAGGTCGGCATAGAGCGGGATCACCATGCCGAGCCCGGCTGCCGGACCGTTGATCGCCGCGATGATGAACTTCGGGATCGCCGGGAAATAGGAGTAGTTCATCCTGAACTCGGGCAGCGTGCTGCCGCCGGGAAGCCCTTCCTGGGCCTTGGTCGACCTATCGGCCGAGGCCCCCGAACCGATCGCCTGGAGGCCGCCCATGTCGGCGCCGGCACAGAAGCCGCGACCCGCACCGGTCAGGATGATGGCCCGCACCTCTGGATCGGCGCCAGCCTCGTGCATGGCGTCCTTGAGGTCGAGATGCATCTGCCGGGTCCAGGCATTCAGCCGCTCGGGGCGATTCAGGGTGATCGTGCAGATGCGCTCCGCGACGTCGTAGAGGACGGTCTCGTACGCCATATGGGGGTCTCCTCCTGTGCATTCTTGTGACTGGCATGATGGGCAAAAGGCCGCGACGATACAAATGCGGAGGAGAGCCACCGAGCCAGACGCGCGTGCGTTTTGGGTCAATATTGCAGTTGATGCGAAATGAAATGAAGCAGAGGCGGTAAATGGCAAAGCGAGAGTTCGCCCACCCCAGCGAGATGCAGAAGCATGTGGGAGAGGAAATCGGCGTGAGCGACTGGGTCGAGATCACTCAGGAACGGATCAACCTCTTCGCCGATGCGACCGGCGACCATCAATGGATCCATGTCGACGTCGAGCGGGCGAAGAAGGACATGCCGGGCGGCAAGACCATCGCCCACGGGTTCCTCACCCTTTCGCTGATCCCGATGCTCAATAGCCAGATTTCGCACATCAACAACGTGCGCAACGGCATCAACTACGGCTGCAACAAGGTGCGCTTCACCAGCCCGGTCCAGGTGGGCTCGAAGGTGCGGGCGCGCGCCAAGCTGATCGCGGCGGATCCGATGGACAAGGGCGGCGTCCGCCTGACCAACCAGGTCACCATCGAGATCGAAGGCCAGGAGCGTCCGGCCTGCGTGGCCGAGACCATGGCAATCGTCTACGGCACCTGAGGCACCGCATTTGCTGACACGCGAGGACCTATCGTCGGAGCGGATCGACCAGATCGTCGCCGACGCCCGTGCCGCCGGTTACGACTTCTTCCTGTCGTCGCCCGAGCGCGAGGCCAGCCTTAATGAAGCGCTGCTCGACCGTCCGCCGGGCGAAGAGACTTGGATCTTCGCCTACGGCTCGCTGATGTGGAACCCGGCTCTCGAATTTGTCGAGGTGCAGCCCTGCAGGGTCGACGGGTGGCGCCGCTCTTTCTGCTTCTGGACGCCGATGGGCCGGGGCACACCCGAACTTCCCGGCCTGATGCTGGCGCTGGCCGATGGCGGCGAGTGCGAGGGCATCGCCTATCGCCTGTCGCCGGAACTGGTGCGGCAGGAACTCGGCCTGTTGTGGAACCGCGAGATGCTGGCGGGCCTCTACAAGCCGCGCTGGGTGCCGACGACGCTGCGGGACGGGCGCACCGTCAGCGCCGTGACCTTCGTGGTCGAGACCGGGCACTGCCAGTATTGCGGCGACCTGCCGATCGAGCGGGCCGCCTATCACATCGCCTTCGCCGAGGGCCGCCGCGGCGCCTGCCGCGAGTACCTCCTGAACACGGCCGAGCATGCGCGGTCGCTGGGCATCAACGACCCCTATCTCGAGGAACTGGTTGCCCGTGTCGTCCGCTTGCGTGAGGAACAGGTGCCGGCCACGGCCGTGGCCTGAACCGACACCGGATTCGCCTTACGGAAGCTGTCGTGCCGTCGATGATGCGAGGGCGCAGAGCCTGTGACATAGTTGCGGCGTGTCCGCTCTCGTAGCCCGCTGGCTCGCGCTGCCGCCGAATTTGCGCGGGATTCTCTGGGTTGCTCTGTCGGGCGTCCTGTTCGCCCTGCTCAACGTCTTCACGCTGATTCCGGCGCAACATCTCAATCCCTACGTAATGGCGTTTCTGCGCTATTTCTTCGGCGCGCTGCTGCTCGTGCCGATCGTGATGCGGCTTGGCCTCTACCGTTCGTTCCACACAAGGCGGCTGCCGCTGCACATCACACGTGGCGCCATCCACACCGCGGGCATGATGCTGTGGTTCGTGGCGTTGCCGCTCACCACCCTGGCCGAGATCACGGCACTGGGCTTCACCGGGCCGATCTTCGTCACGATCGGCGCCGCGCTGTTCCTCGCTGAGAAAGTGCGCCTGCGGCGCTGGATGGCTGTCATCGTCGGCTTCGTCGGTGCCATGATCATCATCAGGCCGGGCTTCGGCGACATCCACATCGGGGTCATCTGCATCCTGATCTCGACGCCGATCTTCTCGGCTTCCAACCTGATTTCGAAAGCGCTGGCCCGCACCGATTCGGCGACCACGATCGTCATCTGGCAGAACATCGTGATCGTCGCCTGCGCCCTGCCGTTCGCGCTGTGGTTCTGGCAGACGCCGGAGTGGGGCGACATCGTCTGGTTTCTGCTGGCCGGGCTGGCCGGCACGCTCGGCCATATCTGCCAGCAGCGCGGCTACCAGCTCGCCGACATCACGCTGCTACAGCCGATCGGCTTCCTGTCGCTGATCTGGAACACGATGCTGGGCTATTTCCTGTTCTTCCAGAAACCCGACGTCTGGACCTTCGTGGGCGCTGCGGTGATCTTCGCCAGCGCGCTCTACATCTCCCACCGCGAGGCGGTGCGGCGGGCGCAGATCAAGACGGCGACGGCGAAGGCCAATCCCGAGGCTTGAGCTCAGCCGCCGGTCACGCTCATGTGGCGGGGGACGGCGGGGCCGCTGTGGCGGCGGTCGATAATGAAATCATGGCCCTTGGGCTTGCGTGCGATCGCGTCAGTGATGGCGCGGTCCAGCACCTCGTCGCTCTCCGACGCGCGAAGCGGCGCGCGCAGGTCGGCCGCATCCTCCTGGCCCAGGCACATATAGAGCGTGCCGGTACAGGTGAGGCGCACGCGATTACAGCTTTCGCAGAAATTGTGGGTGAGCGGCGTGATGAAGCCCAGCCGCCCGCCGGTCTCCTCGACCTTGAAATAGCGGGCGGGACCGCCGGTCCGGTAATCCGTCTCGGTGAGCGTGAAGTGCCGGGCGATCTCGGTGCGGGCCAGCGACAGCGGCAGATACTGGTCGAGCCGCGCCGCGTCGCCGATCTCACCCATCGGCATCACCTCGATCAGGACCAGGTCCATGCCGCGGCCATGGCTCCAGCGGATCATCTCCTCGAACTCGCCGTCGTTGACGCCGCGCAGCGCCACCGCGTTGATCTTGATCGCGAGCCCGGCGCGCTGGGCGGCGTCCAGACCGCGCATCACCTGGTCGAGGTCGCCCCAGCGCGTGAGCTGGCGGAACTTTTCCGGATCGAGCGTGTCCATCGACACGTTGACCCGGCGCACGCCGATATTGGCCAGTTCCTGCGCGTACTTGGCAAGCTGGCTGCCGTTGGTCGTGAGGGTGAGTTCCTCCAGCGCGCCGCTGTCGAGATGCTTTCCCAGCCCGCGGAACAGCGACATCACGTTCTTGCGCACCAGCGGCTCGCCGCCGGTCAGGCGCAGCTTCTTGACGCCGCGACGCACGAAGGCCGTGCACAGCCGCTCCAGTTCCTCGAGCGACAGCACTTCGGCCTTGGGGAGGAAGGTCATGTCCTCGGCCATGCAGTAGACGCAGCGGAAGTCGCAGCGATCCGTCACGGAGACGCGGAGGTAGGAGATGTGGCGGCCGAACGGGTCGATCATGGCTCTTCGGTTACGGTGACGCCCGGATAATGGGCATGCGACATACCCCCTGCAAGGGGCGATTCCGGCGCCGAATTGGTCAGCAGCCGCAGGAGATTGTCGATCGTGTCGGCTTCGCCGGCCGGCTTGTCGGTGCGGATGCGGTTGATCCGGGGAAAGCGCATGGCCACCCCCGACTTGTGCCGGGTCGAGCGGGCGATCCCGTCGAAGGCGATCTCCAGCACCAGCTTCTGCTCGACCTCGCGGACCGGGCCATAGCGGTTGGTCGTATGGTCGCGCACCCATTTGTCGAGCCAGCGCAGCTCCTCGTCAGTGAAGCCGAAATAGGCCTTGCCGACCGGCGCCAGCTCACGGCCGCCCGCCGAGCCGTCGCGCCAGCAGCCGAAGGTGAAATCGGAATAGAAGGAGCTTCGTTTGCCGTGGCCGCGCTGGGCATACATCAGCACGCAATCCGCCAGCATCGGGTCGCGCTTCCACTTGAACCACGGCCCCTTGGGCCGGCCTGAAAGATAGGCGCTGTCGCCGCGCTTCAGCATCAGGCCCTCGATACCGTCAGCGCGCATCTCCTCGCGCTTGGCGGCGAGTTCCGCCCAGTCGGCGAAGGTCACCAAGGGTGACAGATCGAAGCGCGGACGCTCCTTCAGCGCCATCCAGGCTTCAAGGCGCACTCGACGCTGGTCGAAGGGGAGGTTGCGCAGATCCTCGCCCTCCAGCCACAGCACGTCGTAGAGGCGCACATGCGCCGGATGCTCCTTCAGCATCTTGGGCGTCACCGTCTTGCGGTTCAGCCTTTGCTGTAGATCGTTGAAGGGCGCCACCGCCGTCTCGCGGCGCACCAGCAGTTCGCCGTCGAACACGCCCTCGAAATCGATCGCCTCGATGATGTCGGGAAAGGCCCCTGACACGTCCTCGCCCGCGCGGCTGTAAAGTCGCTTCAGGCCGCCCGAGGTCGCGACCTGTACGCGGATGCCGTCCCACTTCCACTCGGCGCGGAAGTGCGTCGGATCGAGCGCATCGAGTTCGGTGCGATCGATGGGATTGGCCAGCATGGCCGGCAGGAAGGCAGCCCCTGCGTTGGACTGCGGTCGCGGCGCGCCCTGCAGGAGCCAGTCGAACAGCGGCCGGTAGGGCGCTTCCAGCCCATGCCAAACCTCCTCGACCGCATCGACCGGCTGGCTGCCGATGTTGGCAACCGCCTGCTTGGCGAGGCGCGCCGAGACGCCGACCCGCAGCGCGCCGGTCAGGAGTTTCAACAGGGCCCAACGGCCGGTCGAATCGAGCGCATCCAGCCAGCGCTTAAGGATCGCCGGCGTCTGCGCGCGCGTGGCGCGTTGCAGCGTCTCGACGACCTCGGCGAGCGTCGGCGGCGGCCCGGCAGCGGGATCGGTTTCCCAAATCAGCGACAGCGTCTCCGCGAGATCGCCGACATAGTCGTAGGAGAGGGCGAACAGCTCCTCGCCGATCTTCTCCTGGCCGAAGCCGCGCAGCAGCGCGGGCTTGGCCGACGGGAAGTCGAGGCCGCCGGTCAGCGCCGCCAGAGCCCAGCCGCGATCGGGATCGGGCGTTTCGCGCAGGTAGGTCTCGATCAGCCGCAGCTTGGCGTTGCGGGCCGGCTGGAAGGAGAGGGAGTCGAGGAGGCGGGCGAAGGCCTGCACGGTCAGGAATCCTCTTCGTCGCGGCCTGACAGATGTAGCGCTTCGGCATCGATGCCGATCCCGCGCGCATAGTGCACCAGCGCCTCCTCACGGCCGTGCGTCACCCACACCCAGGGCGCGCCGACATCCTTCAGGGTCTGCGTGAGTTCCGGCCAGTCGGCATGATCGGAGATGATCAGCGGCAGTTCGGCACCGCGTTGCCGCGCCCGGGCGCGCACGTTCATCCACCCCGAACAAACGGCGGCGATCGGATCGGCGAAGCGCCTCGACCAGCGGTCGGCGATGGCCGACGGCGGGCAGAGCACGATGGCGCCCTTGAAGGTCTCGAGGATCGCTTCGGAGACCGGCGCCACGTCGCCGAGATCGATGCCATGTTCCTGGTAGAGCCTGCACAGGGACATCAGGCCGCCATGAAGCCAGATGCGCTTGTCGTAGCCCGCGTCGCGCAGCAGGCGGATGACCCGCTGGCACTTGCCGAGCGCATAGACGCCTACCAGATGAGTCCGCTCAGGGAACGTGTCGACGGAGCGCAGCAGCTTGCCGATCTCGCCGGCGTCGGAGGGATGATGGAAGACCGGCAGCGCGAAGGTCGCCTCGGTGATGAACACGTCGCACGGTACGGGCTCGAATGGCAGGCAGGTCGGATCCGGCCGGCGCTTGTAGTCCCCAGACACGACGATTCGCTGGCCCTTGTAGGCCAGCACCGCCTGCGCCGACCCGAGAATGTGGCCGGCCGGCGCGAAGCCGACCTCGACCTCGCCGATGCGCACGCTCTCTCCGTACTTCAGCGCCTGCTGCTCGGTGTCGGGCATGTCCTGGAAGCGCGTGCGCATGATCGCCAGCGTCTCGGGCGTCGCCAGCGCCTTGCGATGCCCCGGCCGCGCATGGTCGCCATGCCCGTGCGTGATCACCGCGCGCGGCACGGCGAAGGCCGGATCGATATAGAAATCGCCCGGTTCGCAATAGAGGCCGCGCGGCGTCGGATAGAGCCACGTACGGGGATTCAGGGTCTCGCTTGCCGTCGTGATTGCCATGGCTCCTGATGCATCCTACCCCATGGATATGGGGCTTCCCGACCTGTTTGCACGCTGGTTCGAGAGTCGTGGCTGGGCGCCGCGGCCGCATCAGCTCGCGCTGGTCGATCTGGCGCGGAAGGGCAAAAGCGCGCTGCTGATCGCGCCGACGGGCGGCGGCAAGACGCTGGCGGGGTTCCTTCCGTCACTGATCGAACTCACGGAGCGCCGGCAGGCCGGCCAGGACCTGGCCTACAAAAAAGGGCAGGGGGAGCTGCACACGCTCTACATCTCGCCGCTGAAGGCGCTCGCGACCGACATTCGCCGCAATCTCGAACAGCCGCTGGCCGAGATGCAGTTGCCGGTGCGGGCGGAGAGCCGGACCGGCGACACGCCGCAGAGCCGCCGGCTGCGCCAGCGCGAGCGGCCGCCCGATCTCCTGATGACGACGCCGGAGTCGCTGGCATTGCTGCTCTCCTATCTCGATGCGGCGAAGTTCTTTGCCAGCCTGAAGTGCGTGATCATCGACGAGCTGCACGCCTTCGCGACCAGCAAGCGCGGCCATCACCTGGCGCTCTGCCTGTCGCGGCTGGCGACGCTCGCCCCGCAGGCCCGCTTCGTCGGGCTGTCGGCCACCGTCGCCGATCCGCCGGCGCTGGCCGAGTTCCTCAACCTGCGCGAGGAGCCAGTTGAGATCGTGATGGGCGAGCCCGGCGCGCCACCGGTCGTGTCGATCATCGATGCGCACGAGCGGCTGCCGTGGGGCGGGCACATGGGGCGGCATGCGGTGCCCGAGATCTACAACATCATCCGGCAGCACAAGACCTCGATCATCTTCGTCAATACTCGGGCACAGGCGGAACTGGCCTTCGATGCGCTGTGGCGCATCAACGACGACAATCTGTCGATCGGCCTGCATCACGGGTCGCTGGCCGTCGAGCAGCGCCGCAAGGTCGAGGCGGCGATGGCGGCGGGCAAATTGCGCGCGGTGGTCGCCACCTCGTCGCTCGATCTTGGCATCGACTGGGGCGATGTCGATCTGGTCATCCAGATGGGCGCGCCCAAGGGTGTCAGCCGTTTGATGCAGCGCATCGGCCGCGCCAACCACCGGCTCGACGAGCCCAGCCGCGCCATGATCGCGCCGGCCAACCGTTTCGAGGTGCTGGAATCGCTGGCCGCGCTCGAAGCCGTCGAAGCCCGTGAGTTGGACGGAGATCCGCCGCGGCCGCCTTGTCTGGACGTTCTGGCCCAGCACATCGTGGGCTCCGCCTGCGCGCAGCCGATCGACCGCGAAGCCTTCTTCGCCGAGGTACGGCGGGCGCAACCCTATCGCGACCTGCCGCGCCGGGATTTCGACGACACGTTCGACTTCGTGGCGACCGGCGGCTACGCGCTGGCGGCCTACGATCGCTGGCACCGGCTGAAGCAGCTGCCCGATGGACGCTGGATGCTGGCGTCGCCACTGGTGGCGAAGCAGTTCCGCATGAACGTTGGTACCATTGTGGAATTGCCTCTGATGAAGGTGCGGCTGCGGCGCGGCGCGGTGCTGGGAGAAGTCGAGGAGGGCTTCGTGCAGGGGCTGGTGCCGGGTGACACGTTCGTGTTCGCGGGCCGCCTTCTGCGCTTCGAGGGCGTCAAGGAATTGGCGGCGATCTGTTCGCCGGCGACCGGCGGCGATCCCAAGGTGCCGGCCTATGGCGGTGGAAGGCTGCCGCTCTCGACCTTCCTGGCCAGCCGGGTGCGCGGCATCCTGCAGGATCCTCTCAAGCATCCCAAGCTGCCGGCGGAGGTGCAGGAGTGGCTGCGTATCCAGGTCTTCCGCTCGATGCTGCCGCCGGCCGACAAGTTGCTGGTGGAGGGGTTCCCGAGGGGCGGCAAGCAGTTCCTGGTCGCCTATTGCTTCGAGGGCCGCAATGCGCACCAGACCCTGGGCATGCTGTTGACGCGGCGCATGGAACGCATGGGCCTGCGGCCGCTGGGCTTCGTTGCCACCGACTATGTGCTGGGACTGTGGGGCTTGCGGCCGGCCTCGCCGAAGCAGCTCGAGGAACTGTTCGACGAGGACATGCTGGGCGACGATCTCGAAGCCTGGATGGACGAATCGAGCATGCTGCGGCGCTCGTTCCGCAACGTCGCGGTGATCGCCGGCCTGATCGAGCGGCGCTTTCCCGGCGAGGAGAAGTCGCGCCGCCAGGTCACCTTCAGCTCGGACTTGATCTACGACACGCTGCGCCAGCATGAGCCCGGCCACATCCTGCTGCGCGCCACCCGCCAGGATGCGGCTTGGCAACTCGCGGATCTCAAGCGGCTCGGCGACCTGTTGAAGCGCGCCAAGGGCCGCATCGTCTATCGCCGCCTCGATCGCATCTCGCCGCTCGCCGTGCCGGTGCTGCTAGAGATCGGCAAGGAAAGGGTGCTCGACGGCACGGCCGAGGACGAGCTCCTGGACATCGCCGCGCAGGAATTGATCGACGAGGCGACGCGTCTTTGAGCAGGCAGTCAGATGCCCAGGAACGTCCAATCGATGGCGTCGACGATCCTGTCGCGAAATGCCCCGAGACTTCCCACCGAACGGCGCAGTTCCGTCACCGGCACATTCGTGAGAGAGGGCATGAGCAGAACGAATTCCCGGCCACCGACCTCGACAACGGGCATCAGCCGACCGCCGATCGGACCGATTTCGGCCCGTGGGGCCAGGAAGGCAATGATGCGTTCGCGGCCAAGTGCTGCGATATCGGCTTGAAGAACAGCAACGTAGGGGTACGCCCGGCGGGCTCGCACGAGCGGATTGGGAAAGACCTCAAGCTGCATCGTCACGATCGGCAAGATGTTCCCGCAACATCTCGGCCGGAGAGCCGTGCTTTTCGACGTAGGCGTTATAGGCGCCGAGATCCTGGCTGATCTCTGCTCTGACCTTTTCGGAGATGCGCACGGCCAGTGCCTCCGCCAATGCCGCCTCGGCCACCTGCGACGCATTGATGCCCTGGGCCTTGGCCTTGGCGTAGAGGTCGCCATTCAGAGTGAGGCTGACTGTCCGCTTCCGTGCCGATGGATCGTAATGGAGTCGCCTCATTGTTCCATTCCAGTCAAAAGTACACGTGTTTTAAACATGTGTCTCTTTTGCGCCGGCCGTCAAGGAGCCGAGAGAGATTCAGTGGAAGTCCCGGCTCTGGATGCGGATTTTGGGGCGGTCGAGGACGATGCGGTTTCGATCGTATTTCGGCTGGCCGGCCGGCTTTTCGGGGACATGCCGACTCGACCGGTGACGTGTGGCGTTGGCTTCTGCGACCTTCACACGCCGGTCACCGGGATCGCTGCGAACCCCGTCGCCACGCCCGTTGGTCAGGTGGAACAGGTCGAGTTCGGAGATGGAATCCAGTTCGGCCGAGAGATCCCATACCTCCTCGGCGACGAGGTGGATCACCTTGTAGTCATCCTCGCCCTGGCACTGGATGCGACCGCGCACGCCCATCAGCCGGGCCCCCATGACGATGCGGCGATGGGCGTCGAATACCTTGGGCCAGACCACGAGGTTGGCGATGCCGAACTCATCTTCGAGCGTGACGAACACCACGCCCGAAGCCGTGCCCGGTCGCTGGCGCACCAGCACGAGACCTGCCAGGGTCAGGAGCTGGCCGTTCTTCGAGTTCTTCAGCGCTTCGGTGCTGGACATGCCGCGCTGCGCGAGAGTTGCCCGCAACAGCTCCAGCGGATGCGATCGCAACGACATCGAGAAGCTGCTGTAATCGTCGACCACCTGTTCGCCGAGCGTCAGGGCAGGAAGGGCGACGGCGGGCTCGAAGTCGCACGCTCCCGCCTCCGTATCGAGCAACGGCAGTTGTCCATCCGAGAAGCCGCGCACCGCCCACAATACGTCGCGTCGCGTGAGGCCGAGGGACGCGAAGGCATCGGCACGGGCCAGCGCCGCGATCTGCTTCCTGCTGAGGCCGCTGCGCCGCCACAGGTCGGAAGGATCGCGATAGGGCCTGTCGCCCCGGCGCGCGACCATCTGCCTGGCCGCCTCCTCGGATAGTCCTGTGACCTGGCGCAGGCCGAGACGCAGCGCGCAGCGATTGTTCCGCCCCGGCTCCAGGACGCAATCCCAGTCGCTGGCATTGATGTCGGGGGGCCGCACTTCGACGCCGTGCTCCTTCGCATCGCGCACCAGCTGGGCCGGCGCGTAGAAGCCCATCGGCTGGGAGTTGAGCAGGGCCGCGGCGAAGACTTCAGGGTAGTAGTGCTTCACGTAGGACGAGGCGTAGACCAGGATCGCGAAGCTTGCGGCATGGCTCTCGGGGAAACCGTACTCGCCGAAACCTTCGATCTGCCTGAAACAGCGTTCGGCGAAGTCGCGGTCGTATTTCTTTTCCACCATGCCCTCGATGAAGGGAGTCTTGAACTTGTGGATGGTGCCGTTGTGGCGGAACGTCGCCATGGCGCGGCGCAGTTCGTCGGCCTTTTCGGGCGAGAATCCAGCGCCCACGATGGCGATCTGCATCGCCTGTTCCTGAAACAGGGGAACGCCCAGCGTCCTCCCGAGGACCGCCTTGAGTTCGTCCTTGGGATAAATGACGGCGTGGGGATTGGCGCGGTTCTTCAGATAGGGATGCACCATCCCGCCCTGGATGGGGCCCGGCCGCACGATCGCGACCTGGACGACGAGATCGTAATATTCCCTGGGCTGCAGCCGCGGCAGCATCGACATCTGCGCCCGGCTCTCGACCTGGAAGACGCCGACCGAATCGGCGCGACACAGCATCTCGTAGACGTTCTCGTCGGTCGGCCGCATGGCGAGCGACAGCGTCTCTCCGAAATGTCTCTCGATCAGGGCAAAGCTCTTGCGCAGCGCCGTCAGCATGCCGAGCGCCAGCACGTCGACCTTGTAGATCTCCAGTACGTCGAGGTCGTCCTTGTCCCATTCGACGACGGTGCGATCCTCCATCGCCGCGTTCTGGATGGGCATAAGCTCGTCGAGGCGGCCCTCGGTCAGCACGAAGCCGCCGACATGCTGGGAGAGGTGGCGCGGGAAGCCGCACAGCGCCGACGACAGTTCGAGCGCCAGCATGATGCGCGGATCCATCGGGTCGAGACCTGCCTCCCGCACATGGTCGACCTTCACGCCGCCCGACCCCATGCCCCACACCGTGTCGGCCATCACGCCCACGGTGTCGGGTGAGAGGCCCAGGGCCTTGCCGACCTCGCGGATGGCACTGCGGCTCCGGAAGGAGATCACCGTGGCCGCCAGGGCGGCGCGGTTGCGGCTCTTCGTCTCGTAGAGCCACTGAATGATCTCTTCGCGCCTCTCATGCTCGAAGTCGACGTCGATGTCGGGCGGCTCATTGCGCGAGTTGGACAGAAAGCGCTCGAACAGCACTTCCGTCTCGTTGGGGTTCACCGAGGTGATGCCCAGGCAATAGCAGACGGCGGAATTGGCCGCAGAGCCGCGGCCCTGGCAAAGGATGCCGCGATCGCGCGCCTCCTTCACGATCTCATGCACCGTCAGGAAATAAGGTGCGATTCCCTTGTGGTCGATCAGCGCGAACTCGCGGCGGATCGTGCCGGCCACCTTGTCCGGAACGCCTTCCGGATATCGCCACTTCGCACCCTCCCATGTCAGGCGGATGAGCTTGTCCATGGGGGACTCGCCGCCCTCGTAGACGACCGGATACTGGTAGGTGAGTTGCCGCAGCGAGAAGCCGCAGCGCTTCACGATCTCCTGGGTATGCGCGATGGCATGGGGGTGGCGGCGAAACAGGCGCGCCATCTCCGCAGGGTCCTTGAGATGGCGTTCGGCGCTGGCGAAGCGCCGGAAGCCAAGCTCCTCGACGGTGCAGCCCAGGCGGATCGCCGTCACGACATCCTGCAGCGCCCGCCGCTCGGGGGCATGATAATGCACGTCGTTGGTGGCGACGAACTTCACCCCCATCCCGGTGGCGAGATCGTCGAGCCGGGCCAGGCGTCGCGCATCGTCACCCCGGAACAGCATCGTGCCCGCGAGGTAGCAGCGGTCGCCGAACAGTCCGGCCAGGGCACGCAGCCGCTCGCGGAAGGCCGGGTCTTCGGGATTGCGAGGGGGCAGCACGATGGCGAGCAAGCCTTCGGCATATTCGGCCAGGTCCTCGAAACCGATGTCGCACTGGCCTTTCCCGGTGCGCCGGTTGCCCAGGGTCAACAGGCGCGACAGGCGCTTGTAGGCGTCGAGATCCGTCGGATAGGCAAGCAGCGAACAGCCGTCGCGCGTTTCGAGACGGCTGCCGACCAGCAGCTTGATCCTGTCCTTCCCGGAGGCCTTCGGATGCTTCTCGTCGCGCGAGGCCGCGTAGGCGCGCACGACGCCGGCCAGCGTGTTGCGGTCGGTGATGCCGATGGCGGTATGGCCGAGCTCGATCGCCCGTTCGACCAGTTCCTGCGGGTGCGAGCCACCGCGCAGGAAGCTGTAGTTGGTCGTGACCTGGAGCTCGGCGTAGTCCATGGCATCAGCGTTCGACGAGTTCGTCCGCCCGGGCGAGCGGGATACCCCGCACCGGAATGCCTTCGCTCTTCAGCGCCCGCAGGAATTCCTCGTCGGCGCTGACCAGCGGCGCCTGGGCGGACTCGGCGCAGGCGGCGTAGAAGCATTCGTGCACCGGCCGGCCGCACTGCAGGGCGATGGCCAGCGCGCGGTTACGCAGTTGCGGCGATTCGACGAAGGCCGAGATGAACGAGGGCAGCGCGATGTTGCGCACGATCGGCTCGGCCTGTTCGGCCGTGATCTCGCCACGTGTCGCCTTCTGCCAGGCCAGCTCGGCGACGCCGGCGATCAGGATGTCGGGCGCGATCATCTCGTGCCGGTTGGCCAGCAATGCGCGCGCCTGCGGCCGCAAGGGCTCCTCGACGAACCATTTGATGGCGACGCCGGGATCGACGACGACGATCACGTGCCGCCTCCCATTTGAGCGAGAGGCGGCCGCGGTGTCATGGCGGCGATGCGGTCGGCCTCTTCCAGCGGATCGAGCACCAGTGGCTGGCCCGACGCGTAGGTCAGCAGGTCGCGCAGGTCGGCCTCGAGCGAACGGCCCCTGGCGCGCGCGTGGATCTTCAGCCGTTCGATGATCGCGACATCGAGGCCGCGGATGGTGAGCGTGGTGCCCCGTCTGGTCGTTGCTGTTGCCGTCTCCATTTTCCTCTCCCCTTCAGGCGCAGAAACCGTGGAGGAACCAGCGGGCGGTCGGCTGGCCGTTGGCGGCGAGCTGGTAAGGCCCGTCGCGGAACAGCCAGAAGCGGCCGCCATCGTCGTCCTCGACGCGGTAGTAATCGCGCACCGGCGGCAGGGTGCCGGCCGGCGGATGAGTGCCGTCGGACCGCGGCCGCCACCATTCATTGGCGATGCGTTCCGGGCCGTCGGCGCGCACGATGCGATGGGCGTGTCGCCGCCAGTGGAAGACCGAGGGCGGATCGTCGGGCACGAAGGCGGTGACCTCGACGGGCTCGGGCCGCTGCAGCAGGCGCGTCGGCCGTGCGCCCTTGAGGCTCGCGACGCGGCGCCAGGCGCCTGCCGCGGCGGGCTTCGATGAAACAGCCGCAGCGACCTGCACGCGTTCGGGCAGATGGCTGTCGCGCGACAGCAGCCGTACGACATTTTCCGAGCCCAGCCGCAGCGCCAGCCGGTCGGCGAGATCGATCGTGCCGTCGCCACCCGAGGCGATGCCGGGCGCGTTCTGGTCGGGCAGCACATCCTGCGTGCCGCTCCAGGCTTCGACCTCGGGGGCGGCCAGGATCATCAGCTCGACGCCGAAGCCGGGATCGAGCTCGCCCAGCCTCTCCTCGAACAGCTTCATCAGCTTCGGGTTGTCGCGGTTGGGCCGGCTGGTGCCGATCGAGGTGCGGTCGACCGATCCGTCGACGCGATAGAGCGCGATCTCGAGCTGGCGCGCGCCGACGCCTGCCTGTTCGAACTGGCGACAAAGTGCTGCCAGCAGGCGGCTGGTCGCGGCGGCGATGTCCTCGGCCCGGCCGATCGGCTCGGCGAAGGCGAGGCGCGTGCGGAAGGCGGGCGGGATGCGGCGTGGCTCGATCGGCTCGGCGAGCGTACCCAGCGCCTGGTCGAGGCAATTGAGCAGCCGGTCGCCGAAGCGGCGGGCGAGGGGCGCGCGCGGGATAGGATAGAGATCGCCGATGTGGCGCAGGCCGAGCTTCAGGAGGGTGTCGAGGATCGGCGCGTCGAGACGCAGTCCTTCGACCGGCAATGAGCCGAGCGCATCGCGCTGGCCGTGCGACGGGCAGAAGAGATCGGCATGGCGCTCGGCGAAGCGCGCCAGTGCCCAGGCAGCGCCCGCCGTGTCGGCCATCGCGGCGCGACAGGAAAGGTCGCGGCGGGCCAGGCGCGTGACCAGGTCGGCCAGCAGCGCCCGTTCGCCGGCCTCGCCCTCGCCAAAAAGATGCGTGCAGCCCGTTACGTCGAGCAGCAGGCCGGCATCGCCGCCGAAGCCGCCGGTACTGCAGGCCCGTTCGATGTCATCGGCGAGGGCTCCGCCCATCGCGTCGACGGCGACCCAGGGCGTGTAGCGATCGCACCAGCCCGCGATCGCTTCGATCAGGCGAAGGTCGGCCTGTGGCTCGCCCGCGACCGTGACGATGTCGGGCAGCAGGGCACGCGCATCGGCCAGCCGCATGCGCGGGCGCAGGCCGGCGGCCCGGGCATGCGGATTGACGGCGGCGAGGCGCGGGCAGCCGTCGTGCCACACGACGGTGGCGGCGGCCCTATCCGACCAGTCTTTCTTCGAAGTGCGTGCCAGACGATCCGTGGAGAGCTTGGGGAACCACAGCGAGACAATGCGTTTCATCGTTCCACTCCAGGAGCCAGGACGGTGTTTCGGCGGCGGACGGCGTACCGAAGCGGTTGCGCCGCAGTTCGAGGCGCCAGCGCGCGGCGCCGACATCCTTGAGACCCGGCGTCGAGCAGGAGGGCGCGGAGGCGATCCGCCACCGGGTCGCGCATACGCTTTGCGGCGGCGCGGGCTGGGCGCGTAGCAGCAGGGCGGGCACGCCGTTCTTCTCGGCGGCGAGGGACAGGCGGCGACCGGCCGTGGGATCGACCGCCCGCGTCTCGCCCAGCACGGCGGCGATGCCGGGGCAGCGCAGCCCTTCCTCCATCGCCCAGAAGAGATCCTCGTCACGATGGGCCGTGACCATCAGCAGGCGTGCCGGATCGAACCAGGAGGAGAGCGCGGACGCATAGGGCGGGGCGTCGAAGCGGCCGGTCGGGCGGCGACACCACAGGATCGTGCCCGGCCCGAAGCGGCTCAGCAGATGGGCGGCGAAACCGAGCGCGGCGCCGTCATGGGAGGCCACGCGGCCGGAGGGCCCGGGGCCGGCCTCGATCTCGTGCAGGGCACCCGTCAGCAACCCGCCGTCGGGCAGGAGCGCGTCGATGGCCGCAATCCCAAGGGGAACAGCAGCCGTTTTGCCGTTTCTCCCGACACTGTTCGCCCTCTCCAGGCGCCTTACTTTTTCCCGCAGGGCCGCAGGGACCAAAGTCGCCGGATCGTTGGCAATCCTTGGATGGGGAGAAGCAAAGGCACTCGGGGAAATGACCGGCATCGCCCCCTCGTCGATCTGGTGGATGGGGTGTGGGTTAAATGTTCGTGTTTTGTTCTAGTTGGTTCACAATCGTGAGTCAACGGGACTAAGGGCTGGCATATCGAGTGCATCCGGAGAGAAGCTGCCATCCTGTCCCGGAGGCTCCATGACACTTCGTCTGTCCCTCTTCGCCCTGTGCGCCACCGCCTTTGCCCTGCTGGCCGGTCCGGCGCTGGCGCGCTGTTCCAAGAACCTGGTCGAACTCGGTCCCACCCTGCAGGGCCGCGGCGTGCAGATGGCCTCGCTCGACGGGGCGCAGATGGCGGCAGACACGGCGAGCCGCGCCATCGTCACCTTCCTCGGCCATGCCAGCTTCGAGATCGACACGCCGCAGGGCGTGCGCGCCATCACCGACTACAACGGGCTGAACGGCTTCGGCCGCAAGCCCGACATCGTGACGATGAACAATGCGCATTCCACGCACTACACCGACACGCCCGAGGAGGGGATCACCTACGTGCTGCGCGGCTGGCCGAGCGAAGCCGGCCAGACCGAGGCGCGCCACGACGTCTCGCTCAAGGATCTCAAGGTCGCCAACCTGCCGACCAATGCGCGCGACTGGGGCGGCGGCTCGGCCCGCATCAACGGCAACTCGATCTTCACCTTCACCATCGGCGATCTCTGCATCGCCCATCTCGGCCACCTGCACCACCGGCTGACCAAGGACCATCTCGACGAGCTCGGCCGCATCGACGTGCTGATGGTGCCGATCGACGGCGCCTATACGGTCGGCCTGCCGGTGATGGTCGAGGTCATCCGCCAGATCCAGCCGCGCATCGTGCTGCCGATGCACTATTGGGGGCGCGGCCAGGTCGCGCGCTTCGAGGAGCTGATGGCGGAGCAGGACGCGGTCTTCATCTGGCCCGACCGGCGCACCATCGAGGTCTCGCACGACAAATTGCCCGAGAAGCTCACCGTCTACGTCGTCGGCGGAAACGGCGGCGACTGACGTGCAGCACCGACACGCTGTCGAATAAGTCCTTTGAGGACCGAAACGCGCAACATTGTTGCGCATGCGGTTGCCGCGCCCCCGGAATCCGGGGGGTGCGACATTCGATTCATTTGTTTCGTTTAATTCGTTCGTTTCGTTTATCCGGCCCGACTCCGGCTGTTCGGCGGCACGGCTAGGCGCCGCGTCCCTTCTCGAAGCCCGCCAGGAACTGTACCAGGTTGCGGCCGAGATCGTCGCCGAGATAGCCGCCTTCCTGGACCAGGACGGTCGGCAGACGCAGGCCCGCGATCTTTTCGGCCATGCCATGAAAGCCGGCGCCGGTGACCTTGAGGCCCTGCAGCGGGTCGCTTTCGCTGGCGTCGAGGCCGAGCGCCACGACAAGCGCCGTGGGTTGGAACTCACGGATGCGCGCGAGGGCCTTGTCGCCGGCTTCGAGCCACGGTGCGTCGGGTGAGCCGAGCGGCAGGGGCAGGTTGAGATTGAAACCATCGCCCTTGCCGGCACCGCGCTCGTGCGCATGGCCCCAGAAGAACGGGTAGTAATGGTCGGGATCGGCGTGGATCGAGACGGTCAGCACGTCGTCGCGCTCGTAGAAGATGCCCTGCGTGCCGTTGCCGTGATGCACGTCGACGTCGAGAATCGCCACGCGCTCGTGTTTGCCGCGCAGTCGCTGCGCCGCCACGGCCGTGTTGTTCAGGAAGCAGAAGCCGCCCGCCATGTCGGCATAGGCGTGATGGCCGGGCGGCCGGCACAGCGCGTAGGCATGGTCTTCGCCCGCCAGCACCATGTCGGCGACGGTGGCTGCGACCTCGGTGGCGGCGAGGGCCGCGTCCCAGGTGTGCGGGCCGATGGGGCAGCCGGTGTCGACCTGGTGCCAGCCGGCGCGGCCCGCGAGCGCCTTCGGGTAGGAGGCATGGGCGCGCGCCGGATGCACGTTGGGCACGACCTCCGGTCCCGCGCCCGGCAGCTTCGCCCATTCGCGCGCCGCGATCTGCAGGAAGTCGAGATACTCCGGCGTATGCACGGTGGTGGCCGGCGCCGGGCCGTATGACCCTGGCGGCACGATCGTGTGGCCCGCCTCGGTGGCGGCGGCCAGCAGCCGGGTGGCGCGTTCGGGTTGCTCCGCGCTGCGCTGCTTGGTGCCGCGCACCACGAAGTGCTGCGGATTGTGTCGGGCGTGCTTCTCGGAATAGACGATCTTCACGGTGGGATCTCAGCTCGTCGCGATGGCCTTCGCCGACTTCAGCGCGGCGATCTCGTCATCAGTATAACCCACCTCGCGCATGATCTCGACCGTGTGCTCGCCGATGCCGGGCGACTTCTGCCGCGTCTCGACCGGCGCCGCGGACAGCTTGATCGGGTTGGCGGCCGACTTTACGGGGCCGATGCCGGGATAGTCGATCTCGAGCACGCTGCCGCGCGCCCGGGCATGGTCGCTCGCCATCACGTCGCTCACCTTGTAGGCGGCGGAGCAGGGCATGCCGGCGGGAATCAGCTTTTCCAGCAGCTCGTCTGCGGTGTGCTGCAGGAAATAGGCCTCGATCATCCCCTCGAGGAGCGCCCGATGGGCGACGCGGCCGGCATTGGTCTTGAAGCGCTCGTCGTCCAGCCAGTCCTTCTTGCCCAAGGCGGTGCAGAGCAGGCGCCAGAAGGCGTCGTTGGTGCCGGCCACGAAGACCGGCTGCGTCTTCGTCGGGAAGACGCGCAGCGGGCAGAGGATCGTGTTCGAGGTCCCCATGCGCTCGGGATTCTCGCCGGTGAGGCCGTGATTGGTGATCCAGTGGCTCATCATGTGCATGCCGACGTCGAACAGCGACAGGTCGAGCCGCTGGCCCTTGCCGCTCTTGATCCGGTGCAGCAGCGCGAAGGCGATCCCGCCGGCGCAGGCGAGACCGGTCGAATAATCGATGGGCGCCGTGCCGACGCGACACATCTCGCCCTGGTAGGGGCCGGTCGCATCCATCAGGCCGATCTCGGCCTGGATGCAGGGATCGTAGCCGGCGCGCGGCGAGTAGGGGCCGGTCTGGCCGTAGCCCGAGATCGAGGCGTAGACGGTCTGCGGGTTGACCTTCGAGACGACATCCCAGCCGAAGCCCAGCTTGTCGATCACGCCCGGCGTGAACGCCTCCATGAACACGTCGGCCTTCTTCACCAGCCGCATCAGCACGTCCTTGCCGCCCTCGCTGCGCAGGTCGATCGCCAGGCCCCGCTTGTTGCGGTTCATCGACGGCACCCAGGCGCCGCCGAAATGTGGCCGGAAGTGCTCGCCGTTCAGCGGTTCGACCTTGATCACGTCGGCGCCCATGTCGCCCAGGATCTGGCCGGCCGTGGGACCGGCGATGACCTGAGTCAGGTCGAGAACGAGCGTATCGGAAAGGGGAAGCATCAGGAGGGCATCCATTTTGTCCGGAGGCGGGGGCAGCGTTCTACCTTATCCTTGCGGGCGACCCGAGGGCTGCGTCTCGATGGATGGAACCAGCGGTGCTTTTGCCCACTTTTCGAGGGTGGTCCTACCCGCCGGCAGAGCGCACAGAGCCTATTAGCAGAGCGTCCCGTGTCTGGAGGCCTGAGAAGGGTCCTTCGCTGCGCTCAGGCTGACACCGATTTTTGCATCAGCGCACCGTGCAGATTCCATAAATGTTGTCATCCTGAGCGCAGCGAAGGACCGGTTGATCATTTGCGGCAGCTCTTCAGGATGAGGTGCGCGCTCCCGATGCCGCTTCCTTGAGACGAGCCCGAAAGCCCGTGTCTATGCGGCGAAATCGAGTTCAGGCCCGGTACTGGATTTTTCTCGTGACGCGTCTGACATGCTAGGTTCGTCCGCCTGAATTTGAGATGGGATCATACATGACCACCGCCGACCGCCCCAATCTTCGCGTAGATCACGACCGGCTTTGGTCGAGCCTGATGGAATTGGGCCAGATCGGCGGCACGGAAAAGGGCGGCGTCTGCCGCATTGCGCTGACCGACCTCGACCGGCAGGGGCGCGATCTGTTCGTGCGCTGGGCCAAGGAAGCGGGCTGCACCATCAAGGTCGACCAGCTGGGCAATGTCTTCGCCCGTCGCGAGGGCCGCGATCCGGCCAGGCCGCCGATCATGACCGGCTCCCATCTCGACACCCAGCCGACCGGCGGCAAGTTCGACGGCGCCTATGGCGTGATGGCGGGACTCGAAGTGCTGCGCGTGCTGCACGATTCGAACTACGTCACCGAGGCGCCGATCGAGGTCGCGGTCTGGACCAACGAGGAAGGCTGCCGCTTCGCGCCGGCGATGGTGGCGTCGGGTGTGTTCGGCGGTGCTTTCACGCTGGAGCATGCGCTGTCGATCAAGGACCGTGACGGGGTGAGTTTCGGCGAGGCGCTGAAGCAGATCGGTTACGACGGCAAGGAGCCGGTCGGCGGCCGGCCGATCGGCGCCTTCTTCGAGGCGCATATCGAGCAGGGGCCGATCCTGGAGCGCGAGAAGAAGACGATCGGCGTCGTCACGGGCGCGCAGGGCCAGCGCTGGTACGAGATCAGCTGGACCGGCATGGAGAGCCATGCCGGCACGACGCCGATGGAAGGCCGTCGCGACGCGCTGGTCGGTGCGGCAGAGTTGGTCGTGGAGTGCCGCCGCATCGGCAACCGGCCGAACGGCCGTTCCACTATCGGCGTGATCGAGAGCCAGCCGCAGTCGCGCAACACCATCCCCGGGCGCGTCTTCATGACGGTGGATTTCCGCCATCCCGACGATGCCGAGCTGACGAAGATGGATGCCGAGATGCGCACCGCCGCGGCCGACATCGCGAAGCGGCACAGGCTCGAGGTGAAGATCGAGCAGATCTGGTACTTCCCGCCGTCGCCCTTCGCCAGGGAGCTGGTCGATGCGGTGCGCCGCGGTGCCGAGCAGGCGGGCTATCCGCACATGGACATCGTGAGCGGCGCCGGCCACGACGCCTGCTATGTCAGCCGCGTCGCGCCGACGGCGATGGTCTTCGTGCCCTGCAAGGACGGTGTCAGCCACAACGAGATCGAGGATGCCAGCAAGAGCGACGTCGGCGCCGGCGCCCAGATCCTGCTGCAGGCCATGGTCGAGCGGGCGAATGCGTAAGTGAAAACGGGAGGGCTGATTTCCGTCGCGGCCGCCGCTCTGGTCGCGACGATCGCCGGCGTGGGTGGCACCTTGCCCGTGGTGCTGGCGGCGGCGCAGGCGGTGGGGGCGACGCCGGATCAGGCGAGTTCGTGGGTCTCGGGGCTGGGTCTTGCCACGGCGGCCAGCGCGCTGCTGCTCAGCGTGCGGTACCGCATGCCGATCATCACCGCCTGGTCGACTCCGGGCGCCGCCCTGATCGCCTCGACCTCGGGCGTGCCGAGCTTCGCGGCGGCTGTCGGTGCTTTTGTGCTCGCAGCACTCCTGATCCTGCTGACCGCCGCGGTGAAGCCGCTCGGCCGGCTGATCGGCCGGATTCCGCCCAGCATCGCCGCGGCCATGCTGGCCGGCATCCTGCTGCGCCTCGTCATGGCGATGGTCGAGCATGTTCCGTCCGCGCCGCTGCTCGTCCTGCCGCTGATCGCCCTGTTCCTGGTGGTGCGCGTCTTCTACCCGGCCCTCGTGTCGTTGATCGTCCTGGTGGCCGGTGCGCTCCTCGCCTGGTCGCTGGGCCTCGTGAAGCCCCTGCCGGCGATCGGCCTTTCCACACTGGTCGTGACCGCGCCGCTGTGGGACGTCGCGACCCTGATCGGGCTCGGCGTGCCGCTCTATCTCGTCACCATGGCGTCGCAGAACCTGCCGGGCTTCGCGGTGCTGCGCGGCTCGGGCTACCAGCCTCCGACGCAGCCCATCCTCGCCGTGACGGGCGCGGCGTCGCTCGCCACGGCGTTCCTCGGCGCCCACACGTCGAACCTGGCCGCGATCTCGGCCGCGTTGTGCACCGGCCCCGACGCTCATCCCGATCCAACCCAGCGCTGGAAGGCGGGGCCATTCTACGCCCTGTTCTGGGGCCTGATCGCCCTGTTCGGCGCCTCTCTTGTCGGCCTGTTCGCCGCGCTGCCGCCGGCGTTGCTGGCCACCGTCGCCGGCACGGCGCTGCTGGGCTCGACGGCCGGCGCGTTGGGGATCGCCCTGGCGGGCGATCAGGACCGTCTTGCGGCAACGGGCACGCTGGCCGTCACCGTCTCGGGCGTTACCCTGATGGGAGTCGGTTCGGCCTTCTGGGGCCTCGTGTTCGGGCTGCTGATCCTCGGGATCGACCGTCTCACGAAGCCGAAGCGCTAGGGAAGCGCGCACCGTAGCTTTCGAGCGGCAGGTCGAGGGCGCGGCAGAGGAAACTGATCGTGTGGTAGTAACCGGTGAGGGCGATCACTTCGAGGATCTGCCCCTCGTCGAAATGGGCGGCGAGCCGAGCCCAGGTTTCGTCACCGATGGTGCGACGGTCGACCAGATCGTCGACGGCGGCCAGCAAGGCCTGTTCATCGGCCGACCAGCAGGACGCATCGGCCGGCCCGTGAACGGTCGCCGCGATCCTGTCCGCGTCGAAGCCGACCTTCTCGGCGAAGAAGGCGATGTGGACGCCCCATTCATACTCGGCCCCGAGTCGCGCCGTCGTGCGGTCGATCACGACCTCGCGCTGGCGGAGCGAGAGGGCGCCTCTGTCGAGCAGGCCGCCGGCAAACATCTTTTCGAAGACGCGCGGGTTGCGCGCCATCGTCCGGAACAGGACCAGCGGCGCCACGCCCGCGGGCATGGTGCGCGCCAGGGCGGTCGCGATCTCGGACGGGTAAGGCTCGTCGGCGGGAGCGATGCGGGGCATGGCGGGTCTCCAATGGGTCTGCTACATATTCCGTAGCAACGAGAGATGCGGATTGCTACAAAAAATGTAGTAACGGAGTGTAATAGATGGTGAAGAGGGTGCGCGGCTCGACGACCGGCCGCCCGATCATGGCGCTGCTCGACCTCTTGGGCCGGCGGTGGACCCTGCGCATCGTCTGGGAACTGCGCGAGCAGCCCCGCCGCTTCCGTGAGCTGCAGGACCTGATCGGCGCCAGCCCGACCATCGTGAACACGCGGCTGGCCGAACTGCGCGAGGCGAAGCTGGTCGAGCTGGACGAGGCGACGGGCTACCGGCTGACGGCGCTGGGCAACGAACTGCTGCGGCTGTTTCTGCCGCTGCACGTCTGGTCGGAGAAGTGGGCGAAGGCGATGGCGTAGCCTTCGCCCTGCCTACTTCAGGAAGGGATTGTCGCTGCCGCGGCCCTTGCGGCGGGGCGGGAAATTCTCTGCGAGATAGTCGAGGATCTCCGTGCGCTCCTCGGCCTTGATCGGCGGCATGCGAAACTTCTCGACCATCAGGTCGAGGGTCGAATCCCAGAGGTCGCGCGTCAGGCCCTGGGCCTTGATCAGCGCCACGCCGTGGCAGGCCGTGCACGTATAGAACGTCAGCTCGCGGTTCTTGCCCTCGGGCAGGTCCTCGACCGTGTCGTTGTGTGGCGGCGGCTTGCCCTTGTCGGGATCGACGACGGGCGGTGCCGCCGCCACCTTGGGCGCCGGCGGCACGTAGACGTACTTGTCCCGGTGCAGCGCGCCGGAGCGGTCGAAGGCAAGCAGCAGGAACGTCGCCGTCAGACCCAGTACGGCGGCGTGGATCACATTGAGACGGGTCAAGATTCGACGAGCACGCGGATGCGGTTGACCGGATTGGCCCCGTAGCCCTGCGGGTTCCAGTTGGCGGCCTGGAAGGGCTGGGTCACGCCCTTGCTGTCGGTCGCCTTGGCCCAGACTTCGTAGTAGCCCGTAGTCGGCAGCTCGATCGAGGCGGTGAAATTCTGCCAGGCATACTTGTTCGCAGGCGCGTCGACCTTGGCGGGCTTCCAGGTGACGCCATAGTCGGTCGAGATGTCGACGCTCTTGATGTCGAAGTCGCCGGCCCAGGCATGGCCGCGCAGGTCGAGCTTGCGCGACGTGAGTTTCGAACCGTCGGCCGGGAAGGTGATGATCGAGCGGACGGGCATCGATTCCAGGATCGCCATGTCCTTGGCGTCGCCCTTGCTGCCGGGCACGATCGGCGTCTTCGGCACGCGGTAGGAGAAGCCGCCCATGCCGGGACCGTCATGCTCCTTGTCGCGGATCCAGATGCGGTTCAGCCACTTGGTCGACGCCGAGGCGGGCCAGCCCGGGATCACCAGGCGCACCGGCGCGCCGTGGATCAGCGGCAGGTCCTGGCCGTTCAGCTTGAAGGCGATCAGCGAGTGTTCCTCCATCGCCTTGGCGATCGGCACGCCGCGCGAGATCGAGGGCTTGTTGGTTTCGCCGGCCAGGGTCGGATCGGCGCCATAGGCGCCGGTATAGACGGCGGAGGGCTTCAGCCCGGCGGCCTTCAGCACGTCGGCCAGGCGCACGCCGGTCCACATCGGGCAGCCCGCGCCGCCATTGGTCCACTGGTTGCCGCGTGCTTCCGGCGTGAAGAAGGACCGGCCATTGCCGCCGCATTCCAGCATCAGCTGATAGGTGACGGCGGGGAACTTGGTCATCAGGTCCCCGACCGTGATCTCCATCGGCGTGTTGACCTCGCCGTCGATCTTGACCTTCCACGCCTTGGGGTCGCCCGTGACGTCGGGCACCTGGCCGTTGTTGCGGATGAACAGCTTGTTGGTCGGTGTGACATTGTCGTCGAGCAGCTCGGCCTGCGTTTCGGCAACGAGCGGCCTGTCGCCCAAGATGGCGAGCTTGGCCTTGCCGTCCATCTCGAGCAGCTTCGGCCCCTTGGCGGCCGCCGGCGCGCCCTGCGCATGAGCTGCGCCGCCCAGCGGCAGGGAAGCTCCCAACGATGCACCGACAGTGGCCATACCGACCCCCTTCAGTACATTACGGCGTGACGGCTTGGACGTTCCGGAACGAAGCATTTTTTCCTCCCTGAGGAGGGTTTCTTAGCTCAAACTCGTCGCCGCGTCAGCCAGCCGGGCGGCGATCAATGCACAAGCGGCCGAAAACTCAGAACTTCCGCCGCCAAATCCCGTCGACCTTCTCGAATTCCTTCGAATATTCGTTCTCGATGATGTTGGTGGGTACTCCTATCACTTTTCTCGTCTTGGGATGCCGGCCTATCTGGCGATGTCGTTCGGCCCAGCGATACGCTCTTATGTAGATTCTCGGGGGAACCATTCCCGCAGCACTCCAAACGATTCGCTCCAAGCTGTCGGATCTGTCGAGATCTGTTTCAGCGGCCTGTGTCCAAAAGTCATGATAGAGCCCATTTTCAAAAGAGAGATAGTGGGTCATCCCGCTCGATTGCCGGAGGCACACTGACGTCGGTGGATCGCCTTCGAGTTCGATATCGAAATGCAGCCTGGGTTTCAGGATTTGCAGAGCCTCGTAGAGGTTGCCGACGCTCGGCGGCCGTGCCTCGAGTTCGCGAATGCGTTGCTCACACTCTTTCATTGCAGCCCAGAATTCATCTGGAGGGGTGTCTGGATCTTGCCTTCTGAAGAAGCCAAGCACTCGGGCGATCAATGTCTTGAACAACGGTCGTTCTCCTCTACCCGCGCTGTCGCCGCGTCAGCCAGCCGGACAGGATCAGGGCACAGGCCGCGACCGTGACGACGAGGGTGGCGAGCACGTTGATCTGCGGGTCGACGCCCAGCCGCACGCTGGAATAGACGCGCATCGGCAGGGTCTGCGACTGCGCCCCGGCGACGAACTGGGTCAGGATCAGATCGTCCAACGATAATGTGAAGGCGAGCAGCCAGCCCGAAGCGACGGCCGGCGCGATCAGCGGCAGGGTGACGGTGCGGAAGGTCACCCAGGGTGTGGCGCCGAGATCCATCGCCGCCTCTTCCAGCGCGCGGTCGAAGTCGGCGAGGCGGGCCTGCACGACGATGGCCACGAAGGCGATCGAGAAGGTCGTGTGGGCGACGGCGATGGTCAGGAAGCCGCGGTCCGGGCCGCCGAACAGCCTCTCCGAGCCGACGAACAGCAGCAGCATCGAGATGCCCATGACGACTTCCGGCATCACCATGGGGGCGACGACAAGGCTGCCGAACAGAGTACGCCCGGGAAAGCGCGGTGCGCGCGCGAGCGCGTAGCCGGCGGCAAGACCGAGCAGCGCCGCGCCGGTCGCGCTCACCAGGGCGATGCGCAGCGACAGCCAGGCGGCCTCCAGCATCGCCTCGTTGGCGAACAGGGCATGCCACCATTTCAGGGAGAAGCCCGACCACACGGTGACGAGGCGCGATTCGTTGAACGAATAGACGATCACCAGCGCGATCGGCAGGTAGAGGAAGGCATAGCCGAAGGCCAGCATGCCGAAGGCGAAGCGGGCGCGGCCGCTCATGCGAGAGCGCTCACGTGCGCCGCTCCAGGCTGCGTGCCTGGTTGCGCTGGAAGATCGCGATCGGTCCGACGAGAAGCACCAGCAGGCAGACGGCGACCGCCGAAGCCAGCGGCCAGTCGCCATTGGTGAAGAACTCGTCCCACAGGACCTTGCCGATCATCAGCGTCTCGGTCCCGCCCAGCAGGTCCGGGATCACGAATTCACCGACCGCCGGGATGAACACCAGCAGGCAGCCGGCGACGATGCCGGGCAGCGACAAAGGCAGGGTGACGGTGAGGAAGGCGGCGAACGGCTTTGCGCCGAGATCGGCCGCGGCTTCGAGCAGGCCGTGGTCGAGCTTCTCCAGGGTGGCGTAGAGCGGCAGCACCATGAAGGGAAGGTAGGCGTAGACGATGCCGAGATGGACCGCCCATTCGGTGCCGAGGATCGTGCCGGGGTTGGACGCGAGACCGCTCCAGCGCAGAAACTGTTCGATCAGGCCGTTGTCGGCCAGCAGACCCATCCACGCATAGATGCGGATCAGGAACGAGGTCCAGAAGGGCAGTACGACCAGCATCAGCAGCAGCGGGCGCCGGTTGGGCGCGGCGCGGGCGATGGCATAGGCCATGGGATAGCCCAGCAGCAGCGCCACCAGGGTCGAGGTCGCGGCGATGCGCAGCGAGGAGATCCAGGCCGCCAGATAGAGATCGTCGGAGAAGAGCAGCGCGAAGCTCTTGAAGCTGAGCCCCAACTCGACCGGCGGCACCGAGTCGGGCGCGTAGGTCCCCAGCGAGATGGCCAGGACGAGAAGGCACGGCAGCAGGAAGAAGAGGCCGAGCCACAGGAACGGAAGCCCGATGACGAATCGCATCGCCTCAGGCCTCCAGCCTCTGGCCCGCCTCGTCCGACCAGCCCAGCCAGACGGATTGTCCCCGTGCGAAGGCGGCGCCGGCGCTGCGGCTTATGTTCGTCGTCGACACGGTCATCGTGCCGTGGGCGTCGGTCTCGACATGATAGAGCGAGCGGTCGCCCTCGTAGGCGACGTCGACGATCCGGCCGGCGACGGTCCGCGGCAGGGCGGGCCGCTCGGCCGAGAGCGCGATCTTCTCCGGCCGCAGCGCCATCCAGCCACCGCCGTCGAGGCCGATGATGTTGGCGATGCCGATGAAATCTGCCACGAAGCGCGAGGCGGGATGCTCGTAGACCTCGTGCGGCGTGCCGATCTGGGCGATGCGGCCGGCATTCATGACGGCGAGCCGCGTCGCCATCGACATGGCCTCCTCCTGGTCGTGCGTGACCATGACGAAGGTGAGGCCAAGCTGCTCCTGAAGGCGCACCATCTCGAAGCGCGTGCTCTCGCGCAGCTTGCGGTCGAGGGCGGCCAGCGGCTCGTCGAGCAGCAGCAGCTTGGGCCGCTTCACCAGCGCCCGCGCCAGGGCCACCCGCTGGCGCTGTCCGCCCGAGAGCTGCGACGGCTTGCGCCTCGCATGGTCCTGCAGGTGCACGAGCGCCAGGATCTCCGCGACCCTGTCGGCGATCTCTGCCGCCTTCACCCCGTCGCGGCGCAGCCCATAGCCCACGTTTGCCGCCACATCCATGTGCGGGAAGAGGGCGTAGGACTGGAACATCATGTTCACCGGCCGCCGGTAGGGCGGCACGTCGGTCATGTCCTGTCCGTCGATGAACAGCCGGCCTTCGTCCGGCGTTTCGAAGCCCGCCAGCATGCGCAGCAGGGTGGTCTTGCCGCAGCCCGAGCCGCCCAGCAGTGCGAACAGCTCGCCGCGTGCGATCTCGAGGTCGACGCGATCGACGGCGACGATCGGCCCGAAGCGCCGGGTCAGTCCCTCGATGCGGACAATCGCCTTGTCGCCGGTGACGGTGCTCGACATCGAGTTTCTATCTCACGAGAGACAGGAGTCGACCATAGTCTCTCGATGCGGGCCAAATCATCAACTTTACCTCTGCCCGGATATCCGCGGCCGGAACAACTCCCGCATAATACCGGTCATAAAAGCTGCGCCCGTCGTTGATAACAAAGACGTGGTCTGGAGAAACGAGTGTGGGAGCTATGTCCTTCGGTGGAGCTCTCGCATCTCCAAGGACCATGTAACTCCGTCCGTTCGGGAGCGCTTCTTCATATTGTCGAACCGTTGCCGCATAACGCTTCGACTGAAGGCGGGCCGGCAGATCATGCGGCTGACGTGTCACGGGACGGTCATTCAGATAAAGAATGCCATTCTTTAGCTGAACGAGATCGCCGGGCAATCCAACGATGCGCGCCATGTATTCGATTCCACGATCGCGAGGATTTCTGAAAATGACCATCTGGCCGTAGTCGGGAGGGCGTTTGGCCAGCCGAGTGCTGGTGAGAACGCGATCGTTCCGCACGAGCGTTGGGGAATTGCTGTCTGATTGGACAAGGATGCCACGCCACGCATTGATGGCGTTGGGGATTCGACTGTATTGCCCGGCCACACTAGCCGCGATCATGATCGCGGCAGCAAACCACGTCGAACGATACCAGGGTCGCAGATAGCCTCTTCTGCCGAGACGCATTCTGCGGATTGCGTCGAATGCGATCGCAATGCGCATTGATGCAAGCGCCAACAACCAGAGGGCCACGATGACTGGTTGCAGCGGCAGGACGTTGGTTGTGGCGAGAAGCAATATCTCGAGCGACTGCTCGACCACAAAGATGGCAATGCCCAGATACCAGTGCCCGACATAGATATGGCCGAGGCCTGGCCAGAGAAGCGATAGAAGGCCGGGCCAGAGCGCTTTGTAGAAAGCATGCCCCGGCCATATCTCGATTTTGGTCACGATGCGGTCGCCAGGCGATCTCTAGCGGCCCGTCTTCACCGAGGTCCACAGTCGCGTGCGCTCGCGCACCTGCTCGGCCGTTCCGGCGGTGATGGTGTAGAACTTCGCGCGCACGTCGGCCGGCGGATAGATCAGTGGGTTCTCCGAAATGTCCTTGGGCAGCAGCGCGAAGGCGGCCTTGTTGCCGTTGGCGTAGCCGGTGAGCTCGCTCGATGCCGCGGCGACCTTGGCCTCCAGCATGAAGTCGAGGAAGCGATAGGCATTGGCCTGGTTGGGCGCGTCCTTGGGGATGGCCACGACGTCGATCCAGAGCAGCGAGCCTTCCTTGGGGATCGCATAGTCGATGTCGACCTTGCTGGCGGCCTTGGCGCCGCGGTCACGCGCCTGGAAGATGTCGCCGGAATAGCCGAAGGCCAGGCAGATGTTCCCGCCGGCCAGCGCGTTGATGTACTCCGAGGAATGGAACTTGCGCACGTACGGCCGCACCGCCTTCACCACGTCGGCGGCCTTGGCGAGGTCCTCCGGCTTCTTCGAATCGGGATCGAGGCCGAGATACTTGAGCGCGGCCGGCAGTACGTCGGTGGCGCTGTCGAGCAGCATGACGCCGCAATCCTGGAACTTCGAGACGACCGCCGGATCGAAGATCATGCGCAGCGAATCGACCGGGGCGTCGGCCATGCGCTTCCTGATCTCGGCGACATTGTAGCCGATGCCTGTCGTGCCCCACATCCACGGCACGCCATGGGCGTTGTTCGGATCGTACTTGGCCAGCGCCGCCATGATCTCGGGATCGAGGTTCTTCCAGTTCTTCAGCTTCGACCTGTCGAGGGGCAGGAAGATGTTGGCCTGGAGTTGCCGCACGAAGAACGGCGAGGCGGTCGGCACGACGATGTCGTAGCCCGACTTGCCGGTGCGCAGCTTGGCGTCGAGGATCTCGTTGCTGTCGTAGGTCGTGTAGTTGACCTTGATGCCGGTATCCTTGGCAAAATCCTTCACTTGGTCTTCGGCGATGTAATCCGACCAGTTGTAGACGTTGACCGAGCCCTGGGCGGCAACCGGCCCGGCGGCGGCGAGGAAGAGCAACGAGGCAACGGCAAGAAGACGCATCGGCAACTCCGCAGGATCAGACGCCAAGATACCGGTGCTGCAGGTCCTTGTCGCCGGCCAGGGCCTGGGACGAGCCGACCCACACGACGCGGCCCTTCTCGACGATGTGGTGGCGGTCGGCCAGCGGGATCAGGGCCGACACGTTCTTGTCGATGACCAGGATCGCCTGGCCCTCGTTCTTCAGCCGGCCGAGGCAGGACCAGATTTCCTGGCGGATCAGCGGTGCCAGTCCCTCGGTGGCCTCGTCGAGGATCAGCAGCTTGGGGTTGGTCATCAGGGCGCGCCCGATCGCCAGCATCTGCTGTTCGCCGCCGGAGAGCTGGTTGCCCATGTTGCGCTGGCGCTCGGCCAGGCGCGGGAAGAACTCGAAGACGCGCGCGATGGTCCACGGGTTCGGCCGCGCCGTGCGGTTGGCGCTGGCGGCCACGAGGTTTTCGCGTACCGAAAGGTTGGGAAAGATCTGGCGTCCTTCCGGCACCAGTCCGAGGCCGAGCCGGGCGATCCGGAAGGCCGGCAGGCCCTCGACGCGGTTACCCTCGAACTCGACCGTGCCGCGGCGCGCCGGCATCAGGCCCATGATGGTGTGCACGGTGGTCGTCTTGCCCATGCCGTTGCGGCCCATCAGGGTCACCACCTCGCCGGCGTCGACCCTCAGTTCCATGCCGAACAGCGCCTGGCTGGGACCGTAGAAGGCGTCGAGCTCCCGGACACGCAGCATCAGGCTGCCTCCTCACCGAGATAGGCCTGGCGCACGTCCGGGTTCGCCCGGATCTCGTCGGGCGTACCGCTGGCGATGGCGCGGCCATAGACCAGCACGGTGATGCGGTCGGCGAGTTGGAAGACGGCATCCATGTCGTGTTCGATCAGGAGCATGGCGTGCTTCTGCTTCAGTGCCCGCAGGAAGCCGATCAGTCGCTGGCTCTCCTCGACGCCCATGCCGGCCATCGGCTCGTCGAGCAGCAACAGGCTGGGCTCGCCGGCCAGCGCCATGGCGATCTCGAGCTGGCGCTGCTCGCCATGGCTGAGGGAGGCGGCGAGGGTGCCGGCACGCTCGCCCAGCCCGACTTCCTCGAGCAGGCGGCGGGCGGGGCCGCGCAGGGCCTCGTCGTGGCGGGCATCGGCCAGGAAGCGGAAGGAATGGCCGGCATGGCCCTGCACGGCCAGCGCCACGTTCTCCAGCGCCGTGAACTCGCGCAGCACCGAGGTGATCTGGAAGGACCGGCCGAGGCCCAGCCGCACCCGCGCATGGGTGGCCAAGCGGGTGACGTCGCGGCCGGCGAAATGGATGGCGCCCGAATCCGGGGCAACGACGCCGGTGAGCTGGTGGACCAGCGTGGTCTTGCCGGCACCGTTCGGGCCGATCAGCGCATGGATTTCGCCCGGCCGCACGTCGATCGACACATTGTCGGTCGCCAGCAGGCCGCCATAGCGCTTCACCAGCCGCTCGGTGCGGAGCAGGGGCTCGGTCATGGCCTGCCTACTCATGACGACGGCCCAGCAGGGAGTCGATGCCGCCGCGCGCGTAAAGGGCGATCAGGACCAGCAGCGGGCCGAACACGATCATCCAGTATTCGCCCCAGCCCTTGTGGGCGAGATTGAGGAGCGGTGGCAGCGCCTCCTCCAGCACGAAGAAGGCGATGGTGCCGTAGAGCGGGCCGAACAGGGCGCCCATGCCGCCCAGCACGACGATGACGATGAGGTCGCCCGACTTCATCCAGGACATCATGGCGGGCGAGACGTAGGCGCCCTCGTTGGCGAGCAGGATACCGGAGAGGCCGCCCAGCGCCCCGGCGATGGTGAAGGCTGCGAGCCGGTAGCGGAACACCGGGAAGCCGAGCGCGGTCATGCGCAGTTCGTTGGATTTTGCGCCGCGGAGCACGAGACCGAAATGGGAGTTGGCGTAGCGGCCGCAGAACCAAAGGCTGGCGCAGAGCAGGGCGAAGCACAGCCAGTAGAAGCTCGCCTTGTCGCGCAGGTCGATCAGGCCGGGGAAGCGGCTGCGGCTGATGTTGAGCCCGTCGTCGCCGCCATAGGCTTCGAGCCCGCTGCCCACGTAGTAGACGAGCTGGGCGAAGGCGAGCGTGATCATGATGAAGTAGAGGCCGCGCGTGCGCAGCGACAGCGCGCCGATCAGGGCGGCCCAGGCCGTGGCGGCGAGCAGGGCGACGGGCCACTGGATCCAGCCGCTGGAGACACCTTCGGCCGACAGGATGCCCACGGCATAGCCGCCGATCCCGAAGAACATCGCATGGCCGAAGCTCACCAGCCCGCCGTAGCCCAGGATCATGTTGAGGCTGACCGCGGCAATCGACCAGATGACGATGCGCGTTCCGATCGACAGCAGATAGCGCTGGTCGAACGCCTGGGTGAGCAGCGGCAGCACCGCCAGTACCAGCAGGATCAACGCCGTCGCGAGGCCGCGGGGCGTACGCAGCGCGGCCATCATGTGCGCTGGCCGAACAGGCCGGTCGGCCGCCACACCAGCACCACCGCCATCAGCACGTAGACCAGCACCTGCGAGATGGCGGGCGCGGCGCTCGAGGCGGCGCTGGAACTCATGAAGGTCTTGAGGATGTCGGGCAGGAAGGCACGGCCCACGATGTCGATCTGGCCGACCACCATGGCGGCGATGAAGGCGCCCTTGATCGAGCCGATGCCGCCGATGACGATGATGACGAGGGCGAGGATCAGGATGTCGTCACCCATGCCGATCCGCACCGAGGCGATGGGGGCGGCCATCAGGCCGGCCAGGCCCGCGAACACCGCGCCGAGGCCGAACACCAGGCTGAACAGCAGCTCGATGTTGACCCCCAGCGCACCGATCATGCGGCGGTTGGAGGCGCCCGCCCTGATCAGCATGCCGAGTCGCGTGCGCGCCACCAGCCAGGCCAGAAGGATCGCCACCAGGGCGCCCACGACGATGATGGCGAAGCGGTAGGCCGGGTAGGGCACGCCCGGCAGGATCTCGATGGTGCGGTTCAGGAAGCCCGGTACCGCGATGCTCTTGCCGGCCGGGCCCCAGAGCGCGCGCACCAGCTCGTTGAAGAACAGGATCAGGCCGAAGGTCGCGAGCACCTGGGTGAGATGGTCGCGTGCGTAGAGCTTGCGGATCACCACGATCTCGACGGCGACGCCCAGCAGGAAGATCGCCGGAAGCGCCAGCAGCGTACCCAGCACGAACGAGTCGGTGACGCCGATCAGCGTCCAGGCGATGTAGGCGCCCATCATGTAGAGCGAGCCGTGCGCCAGGTTGACCAGGTCCATGATGCCGAGCGTCAGCGTCAGGCCGGCGGCGAGCAGGAACATCAGCAGGCCGAGCTGCACGCCGTTCAGCACCTGGAGCAGCAGATATTCCATCTATTCCGTCACGCCCTCAAACGAAACGGGAGCGCGTTGCCGCGCTCCCATTATTGCTCCTCCCCAGATGACTGGGGAGGAACATGATCTCACTTCATCGGGCACTTGGCCGCGAAGGGATCGACCGCGTCCTTCACGGCGGTGGCGATGGTCTTCACCGTCATCATGCCCTGCGGGTCCTTGACCGTTTCCTGGATGTAGAAGTTCTCGATCGGGAAGTTGTTGTTGCCGAACTTGAAGTCGCCGCGCACCGACTTGAAGTTGGCCTTCTTCATCTCGGCGCGGACCTTGTCCTTGCTGGAGAGGTCGCCCTTCAGCGCCTCGGCCGCCGAGGCCATCAGCATGATCGCGTCATAGCTCTGGGCGCCGTAGTAGGACGGATAGACGCCGTGCTTCTTCTTGAAGTCGGCGACGTACTTCTTGTTGGCCTCGTTCGGCAGGTCGTTGACCCACTCCTGCGCGCCCAGGGTGCCCAGCGCGAGGTCGCCCTGCTGCGGCAGGGTGATCGCGTCGATCGAGAACACCTGGTAGAGCGGCACCGTCTTGTTGAGGCCCGACTGCGCCCATTGCTTGACGAACTGAACGCCGTGCGCGCCGGGGTAGAAGATGAAGATGCCGTCAGGCTTGGCGGCGGCGATCTTGGTCATCTCGGCCGAGAAGTCGAGCTGGTCGGGCCACTTGGTGTAGTCCTCGCTGACGATCTTGCCCTTGTACGTGCGCTTGACGCCCGCGAGCATGTCCTTGCCGGCGGCATAGTTGGGGCCGACCAGATAGAGGCTCTTCACGCCCTTGGTGTTGAGGTATTCGCCCATCGCCATCGGCGTCTGGTCGTTCTGCCACGAGGTCGAGAAGAAGTTCTTGTTGCAGAGGTCGCCCGCGATCTGCGACGGGCCGGCATTGGCCGAGACCAGGATCGTGTCGCCCTCGTCGACCACGGTCTTGTAGGAGGCCAGCAGCACGTTCGACCAGATGTAGCCGGCGATGAAGTTCACCTTGTCCTGCTGAACGAGCTTCTCGGAGCGCGCCTTGCCGACATCCGGCTTGAACTGGTCGTCCTCGTAGATGATCTCGAAGGGCTTGCCGCCCATCTTGCCGCCGAGATGTTCCTTGGCGAGCTCGACGGAGCGGCGCATGTCCTCGCCGATGGCGGCCTGCGGCCCGGAAAAGGTACTTACGAAGCCGATCTTGATCGGGCTCTGGGCCATCGCCGGCAGGCCGAATGCCATCGCCGCCGCAATCGTTGCGGTCCCAAACAATTTGTTCTTCATGAGCCGTCGCTCCCTGTTTTCTCTTGGCCGCCATAAAAGCTGAAAATGCAGGGCCCAACAATCGCTTAATGGACGGTCGCGGCGGCCCTCAGGGTGGCGAGCGGCAGGGCCGAGGCGGCGGCGACGTCGGCCGGCGCTCCGTCGAGAATCGCCCAGGCGAACCCGGCACCGGCCGCTTCGCGGCAGCTCGCGCTCGCCACGATGGTGACCTCACCCTCGCGGGGCGCTCGACGCCCGAACTGCTCCAGGCGCGAGGCGACGTTCACCGCCTCGCCGATGGCGGTGTAGTCGACCCGCCCGGCAAAGCCGATGTTGCCGACCAGCACGGTGCCGGTATGCAGGCCGATGCGCATGCGGCAGGCGTGCAGGCCGCGTGCCCGCCGCTCCCTGTTGAAGGCCTCGACCTCCCTGGCGACCGCCAACGCGCCCTGGCAGGCAATCCGGGCATGATCGGGAATGGAATCGGGCGCGCCCCAGAAGGCCATGAGGCCATCGCCGGTATATTTGTCGATCGTGCCGCCGCTCGCCTCGATGGCCGGGCCGATGCGCGACAGCAGGTCGTTCAGGTAGGCGGCTGCCTCGGCCGCCGGGCGATCGCGCGAATAGGCAGTGTAGCCTTCGAGGTCGCTGAACAGGATGGTGACGGCGCGGTCCTCATTGGCCGGCAGGCTGCCCTGCTGCGCGGTCAGGCGCGCCACCAGCGCGCGGGGCAGGTAGGTCGCCGACAGTTTGAGCCCGCGGGCCATGCGCTCGAAGGCATGGTTGGCGCGGCTGATCTCGCGGACGCGGCTCCGCGGCAGCGCGGGCACGTTGTCGAGGTCGAGCCGCTCCACGGCGCTCGCCGCGCCGGCCAGCGCCAGGATGGGCTGCGCCAGCCGCCGGCCGAGATAGATCGCCGCCGCAGCGGTGAGGATCATCAGCACGCCGCCCGCGATCAGGATGCCGCGCACGATCCAGCGGGCCCAGGCCGATTCGCGGCCGGCCTCGTGGTAGCCGACAATCAGCTCGGCCGGCGCATAGGCTTTCACGTTGCGCCGAATCCAGGCGAAGGAACGGTCCCCGACCCAGTTCCAGTGGCCTTCGACGCGGGCATCGGGCCGGTCCCAGGACAGCGGGTTGGGATCGGGCGCCCAGATCGAGACGAGGACGGGATCCCCGACTTCTTCGAGCGTGACCAGGCGCGTCTCGGCGCGGGCTTCGCCGTTTACCGACTTGGCGAGCTTGGGGTGGGCCAGCACCTGGTCGCGGCCGGCCAGGATGAACGGCGTGCGCTCGCCGGCGAGTTCGATCTCCTTGAGGAAGCGCGACAGACCGGTCGTGCCGATCGCCGCACCGATGATGCCGCGGAACTCGCCGCGCACATGCACCGGCACGATGACCGGCAGGATGGGTTCGCCGACGACGAAGGACCAGACGGGCTCGCCCCAGCCGGGTCCATCCATGGTGCGCGCCCGCGCCAGCAGTGCCTCGGCGCCGCGGACGTTCTCTCGCCGCTCGGGCCGCATGGTGCGGTCGGCTCGGACGAAGCGCGTGGGTTCCCCCTCGGTCGGCAGCACGACGAAGCCCACGGTCTGCGGCACGGCGGCCAGCGTGCCCAGCGCGAAGATGCGCCACTGCTCGCGGTCGTCGAAATCGATCTCGCCGCGGGCGATGGCCTCGCTGAGATAGGTCAGCTGGTCCTGCACCGGCCGCAGATGCGCCTCGAGCCGACGCTCGATCAGGTCGACGGTCAACTCGGCGCGTTGCAGCGAGGAGGTGTCGAGATTGCTTTGCGCGGCCAGCCAGGCAACGACGATTACTGGCGCGATGGAGACGAAGACCAGGCCGACCATCAGCGCCGGCAAAAGCCGCGCGATCGGCCAGCCGGACGTTTCGGACTTCTCGGGAGTCTCGCGGGCAGACATTCGACGCGAATGCTTTCACCAAGCCGGGTCGAAAAGGTGGCGCGTCCGGGCGCCAAGTCTACACAATAACTTGAACTCGTGATTCGACTTCGCCTCGCCCCAGGCGCGAGCAGCGCATAGGAGCGTCGTCTACTGAAGCGGCGCTAACGAATTCCGTCCTCTCGACTCCGCGTGTGCTCGGCTCCGGTCAAGACGACGGGGCATTCGTTCAACCCCGCAGCTTGAAGCGCTGGATCTTGCCGGTCGCGGTCTTGGGCAGCTCGGGTACATACTCGACCCAGCGCGGATATTTGTAGGGCGCCAGCGTCTTCTTGCAATGGGACATCAGCGCGTCGGTCAACGCCGCACCCGCGTCGCCCGGCTGTTTCAGCACCACGATCGCCTTGGGCTTGATCAGGCCCTGCTCGTCGCTCTGTCCGATGACCGCGGCCTCCAGAACGGCGGGGTGACCCACCAGGCAGTTCTCGATCTCGACCGGCGAGCACCAGATGCCGCCGACCTTCAGCATGTCGTCGCTGCGGCCCTCGTAGATGAAGTAGCCGTCCTCGTCCTCGCGATAGGTGTCGCCGGTATTCAGCCAGCCATTCACCATCGTCTCGGCCGTCTTCTCGGGCTTGTTCCAGTAGTACTTCGCGGCCGACTCCGCCTTGATCCACAGGACGCCGCTTTCGCCCTTCGCCACCGGATCTCCGTTCTCGTCGAGGATACGGACCTCGTAGCCCGGGACAGGCTTGCCGCTGGTACCGGGCCGGAAATCGTCGAGCCGGTTTCCGATGAAGATGTGCAGCGCCTCGGTCGAGCCGATGCCATCCAGGATGAGCGTCCCGGTCTGCTCCTTCCAGCGGCGGAACATGTCGCCGGGCAGGGCTTCGCCGGCCGAGACGCAGGCGCGCAGGCTGGAGAGGTCGCGCTTGGCCGTTTCGAGCGCGGCGAGTTGGGCGGCATAGAGCGTCGGCACGCCGTAGTAGATCGTCGGCTTGAAGGTCTCGATGTTGGAAAAGGTCGTGTCCGGCGTCGGGCGACGATCATCGAGAACGGCGGTGCCGCCGACCCACAGCGGAAAGGTCATGCCGTTGCCGAGGCCGTAGGCAAAGAAGAGCTTGGCGGCCGAGTAGGAGATGTCCTGCTCGGCGACGCCCAACACGCGCACGCCGTACAGCTCGCTGGTCACCACCATGTCGCGCTGGGCGTGGACCGCGCCCTTGGGACGCCCGGTCGAGCCCGACGAATAAAGCCAGAAGCAATCGTCCTCCGGACCGGCGAGCCGCGCCTCGAGCGTGGGCGAGGCCTCCGCCAGCCCGGCCAGGAAGGAATCGACCGTCATTGCCTTCGGCGCCTTGTCCCCGAGCTGCTTCAGGGCCGGCTCGATTTCCCCCGCGAACTCGGAGGAATAGACGACGAGCCTGCAGCCCGAATCCTCGATCATGTAGGCATAGTCCGGTGCACGAAGCAGCGTGTTGGGCGGCACCGGTACGATGCCGGCCTTGATGGCCCCCCAGAAGAGATAAAAGAAGGCCGGGCAATCCTTCACCACCATCAACAGGCGGTCGCCGGGCGACAGCCCGTGTGCGAGCAGCGCGTTGCCCGTCCGGTTCACGCGCTCGGCGAGCTCCGCATAGGTCACCTCTTCCTCACGCGTGAGGATCGCCACCTTCGATGCCCGGCCTTCGGCCAGGTGACGGTCGATGAAGGGCACGGCGGCGTTGAAGCGGGCCGGAAGCTGGACGGCATGCGTGGACGTGAAGGATATGCCTGAGGGAAGTGCCATGTCGGGACCCGGAAGAATTCACGAGATCCTTGGATACTGATCAGCCGGGCGGATCGCAACGCTTCCGGCCCGTGCGGCGTTGTCAGGCCGCGAAACCCGGAACGGATCACTCATGAAGCAAGGCGTCGTTTTCACGCTCGCGTCCTCGGTGCTGTTCGCGGCCGGTGCCGCCGCCCATTTCATGGCCCCGTTGCCGGGCGCGGCGTCCTTCCCGTCATCTGCCCAGGCAACGCCTGCTTCCGGGCCTCCGTCCCCTGTCGCCAAGACCATTGGTGAAGGGGCGGTTTCGAAGCCACTGGTGGAAGCCCGACAGGCGCCGGTTCCCCTGCAGATGCGTCAAAGGCCGCCCGCGGTTCTCTCGCAGACGCTCGAAGCGGCCGGGGGAGCCATGCCGGCAGCTGCGGCTCCGAGCAACGTGGAAGGCGCCGACTTCGCCAGAAGCGCCATCGAGGCAGACGGCTACAGATCGGTGAAGAACGTCGTGGCCGGCCCGGGGGGCACGTGGCAGGCCCGCGCATTCAGAGGGAAGACCGAAGTGGTGTTGCGCGTCGACCGCGAGGGCAATGTCTCGGCCGATTGATTTTTTCTCGCAACCACCCGTCTGTTGACGCGTTGGGTGATTGTAGCCTTCGACGGTCAATCATAACCGTCCCTCTCCCCCGAGGGGCTGCAGGAGCCCGTCCTGACCACCATCAGGACGGGCTTTCTTTTTCGACTGTTTCCGACACCGCACGGAAAAGCCCGCCCAGGTAACCGGGCGGGCTGTTTAGTTGTTCCGGACGGCCCTAGAATCGCAGGATCACGCTGCGGTCGGCTGGAACCGACAAATCGTCGCCCGGCTTGGGCAGCGGTTGTGCGGGCACGGGCTTGATGCTGATGGAGCCCGCAGGCGCTCCCTGGCGAACCAGCTCCTGCTTCACGGCATTGGCGTAGTCCGCGCGTCCCTCGATGCGAACGGGCGACTGTCGGGCGGCGTCGGCAGCCGACCGGACGGTTTGCATTGCCGAATCGGGGACCCCGGCAGCGTCGCTGCCCATGAAAACCAGGTGATCCGACCTGACGGTCGGGGAGACGGTCGGGGCCGATGCGAGGTTCTGGGCCATGGCGGACAGCGGCATCAAGGCGAGGCCGCCAATGACGAAAGCGGTGCTGAGCTTGGGCATGATCAAGGCTCCTGTGTTTGTACCCGATCAACGCAACAGCCACGGTGGAAGTTTCCTGGCAAAGGAGTGCAACGGATTGGTCGGGCGCGCGTTCAACGAAGTGTCGCCTCATTTGTCGCTGCTCTGCTCCGGCGTCTGCAGTATGCTGGATGCCGTCAGAGGATAGAGTCGAAGGAGGTCGATCATGTCGGAGGAACGGAAGAGGGTGCTGCAGCGCTTCAAGGAGCGGCTCGCTCACCTCGAATCAGGAGCGATTGCCGGACCGACGCATTGGCATCTCTTCCATCTGCACAATGCGCTGAACGCGCTTCCCGACGATCATTCGGCGGCCGACCTCCATCTCGACGAGTTCGATCGCGCCGATCTCGCCAAGGAGTTTCCTGAGATGGAGGCGGACAGGCCTCCCTCGGCTTCCGAAATACGCAACCGCTTCGACATGCTCGCGGGCGGTCTACTCTAGCCGGAAGGCTCGCCCGTCAGGCCTGCTTTCCCATTCCCTCGTCGCGCCATTCGCGGCGCATGCGTTCGATTTCGGTCTCGCTCGGCCGGTAGGCCGGCGCGCCGGGGTCGAACGTCGTCCATCCTTCGGCGCGCCAGAGGGCCGCGCGCGCGGCGATGTCGGTGGGGCGATGGATCGACAACAGGCCTTCGATGCGGCCTACCTCCTCATCGGGGACGCGCACCGTCACGAGTGTGCCGCCACGCCGGACGGATTCGGAGAGAACTGCCGCTTCTTCCTCGTCGACGCCGGCGCCGATCAGGGCCCCCATGAGTCCGCCCGTGGCGGCGCCTGCTGCGGCGCCCACAGCCATCGCGACCAACCAGCCCGCTGCGACCACGGGGCCGAGCCCGGGGATCGCGAGGAGACCGAGACCAGCCAGCAGGCCGACGCCTCCACCGACCACGCCGCCGATGCCGGCGCCCGTGGCACCATCCGAGACGGGCTCGGCGCGCTCATTCTCGGCGCTGACGTGCTTGTTCGCGATCAGACTCACGTCGGAGGAAGGGATGCCGGCCTTTTCGATCGCGTCCACTGCCGCGCGGGCTTGTGCGAAACTGTCGTACGATCGGCTCACCGTCTTCATCTCGTTCTCCCGACAAGGCCCACGTGCAACAAGGCGGCGCGTGCAGGGTTCCGTCCGATCGGTACCAGCGTCCATCTTGGTATGCGCAGATGGGCATATCGGGGCGACGTGAATGCCCTAGGCTCCGACCGCGGTCTTGACGCAGGGCTTTGAAGACGAGTTGAGCATGCGTGTTGTCGAACTTGTGGCCATCCTTGCCGTCCTGACTCACGGGCCGTCGGCGATGGCGCGAGATATCGTTTCGTCCGACATCTATCCGTCGAGTTATCCGACCGTGCGCGCGACTGCGTACATGGGCGACCTGATCCGCGAACGCAGCGGTAACCGCCTCATATTGTCGATTCTCGGCGCGGGCGGCCCGGAATCCGAGAACTATACGCTGGCGCAGCTCCGCAACGGCACCCTCGACATGGCGCGGATCAATCTCAACACTTTGAACAGCGCGGTGCCGGCCACCAGCGTCCTGACGCTTCCCTATCTCATCCGGTCGACCGAGCACGAACGGAAGGTGCTCGACGGACCGATCGGCGAGGAGATCCTGGCTTCGCTGGAGAGGACCGGCGTCATCGGCCTCGGCTTCTACGACGGCGGGGCGAGATCGACCTACGGCACCAGGCCGATCCGGTCGCCGGCCGACTTGCGCGGCATGACCTACCGCGTCCAGCCATCCTCGATCTGGGCGTCCATGTTGCGCGCCCTCGGGGCGCAGCCGGTGCCCATGACCCAGTCACGTGTCGCGGCCGCCATGCGCGCCGGCGCCGTCGACCTGGCCGATGGTACCTGGTCGTCCTTCGTCGCCCTGCAACATCACCGCGTGGCAAGGCACTTCAGCCTGACCGAGCATGCGCGGCCGCCCAGCGTACTGCTGTTTTCACGGCCGGTCTGGGACACGCTCTCGTCCGACGACAAGGCGATCATCCGGGCCTCCGCCCGCGATTCGATCGCCTTCTATCGGCGGCTGTGGGACGAACATGAGGTGGCGGCCCGTCGTGAGGCTGAAGCGGCCGGTGTTGTGATCGCGAGCGACATCGACCACGACGCCTTTGCCAGGGCCCTGGCGCCGTTTCATCCCGTCATCGTCTCCGATGCGTGGCTCAGGTCGATGATTGGGCGTATTGAAGCCGCAAGGGTAAGGTAGCCCCGGTCAACGAGGACTAGAGCGCGCCCCCTGTGAAACCGCACCCTCTCCGCCTAGGATCGGGCAGGGGAGAGGGGCGAATGAACATTTCGCGCTGGATGCCGGGCCTGGCGACGCTGCGCCGCTACGAGGCTTCGTTTCTGCCGCGCGACATGGCGGCGGGGGTGACGCTCGGCGCAGTCATGGTGCCGGTGGGGCTCGCCTACGGCGACCTGGCCGGCCTTCCCATGGCCGGTCTCTATGGGAGCATCCTGCCGCTGCTCGCCTACGCCCTGTTCGGCAGCTCCCGGCACCTCGTCGTCGGACCGGACACGGCGATGGCGGCCATCGTCGCGGTCGCCGTGGCGCCGCTCGCGCTGGGTGATCCGGCCCGGCTGGCGCTGCTCGCAACCGGGCTCGGCGTCATGGTCGGGCTCATCTGCCTGCTGGCCGGCCTGCTGCGGCTGGGCTTCGTCGCCAACTTCCTGTCCAAGCCGGTGATCGCTGGGTTCATGCACGGGCTCGCCCTGGTGATCGTGGGGGCGCAGGTTCCCAAAGTGCTGGGCTTCAAGGTCGAGGGCGAGACGACATTCGACCAGTTCGTCGCCACGGCCCGCAGGCTGGGCGACACGAACTTCGCCTCCCTCGCGATCGGCGCCTCGTGCTTCGCCGTCATCCTCATCTGTCGCCGCCTCGCGCCGCGCGTGCCCGGAGCGGTGGTCGCGCTGGCGGGCTCCGCGCTCGCCGTCGTCCTGTTGGGGCTCGAACGCCACGGGGTCACGCTGATCGGCCGCATTCCGACGGGGCTGCCCGACCTGTCGCTGCCGCTCCTGTCGCTGGCCGATTTCGACGCGCTGCTGCCGGTGGCGCTGGTCGCCGCGCTCCTGTCCTTCTCCGATACGATGATCACGGCCCGCGCGTTCGGCGCGCGCCATGGCACGCGCGTCGATGCCGACCAGGAACTGCTGGGGATCGGCACCGCCAACCTGGTCTCCGGCCTGACCCAGGGGCTGCCGATCAGCGCCAGCGACACACGCACCGCCGTCGCCGAAGCGGCGGGCAGCCGGACGCAGGTCACCATGGTCGTCGCGGCGGCCATCGTGGCGGGCGTCACGCTCTGGATGGGCGATCTGCTCTACTACCTGCCGACGGCGGCCTTGGGCGGCATCCTGATCGCCTCCGCCTGGGGGCTCTGCGACCTGGGCGAGTTCGGCCGGCTCTGGCGCTTTCGCGGCAGCGACCTCGCCACCGCGCTGCTGACGATGGCGGGTGTCGTGGTGCTGGGAGTCATGGACGGCATCCTGCTCGGCGTCGTCTTCTCTTTGGTCGTGTTGCTTCGTGCTCTGGCCTTTCCAACCGACGCCGTCCTGGGCCGCACACCCGACGGCGGCTGGCACGATCCCGCCCATCGCGCCGATGCCGTGGCGGTTCCCGGTTTGCTGGTCTATCGCTTCTCCGCTCCGTTGTTCTTCGCCAACTGCGAGCTGTTCCGCGAGCGCATCGAGGCGCGCATAGCCGCCGCGCCGCATCCGGTGCGCCGCGTCGTGATCGATGGGGCTGCAATTCACGATGTCGACCTCATGGCATGCGACCTGCTCGTCGACCTCGAGCGTGAGCTGCGCGCGAAGGGAATCACGCTGGCGTTCGGCAATCTGCGCGATCGTGTGAGGCGCGACATCGAGCGCGGCCTCCGGCTTGCCGCCGGAGACGGCGAGGGCGACATCGTCTATCCGACGGTCGGCGCTGCCGCATGCCTGCCGGCTCCGGCGCCGGTGCCGTGAGGGCGCTCGCAGGAAAGGGCGCTCCAGCCGCGCGTATCCTACTTCAGCGCGTTCCGCAGCGGCTCGCTGGAGAGCTGCATCAACCCGCCGAACGGCATGCCGAGCTCCAGGATCAGGTAGAAGGCCGCGGATGCCGAGAGGATGCAGATCGCGATCACGACGAACATCGTCGGATTGGGCGGCGCCGACATGCTGAAGATGCCGAAGATGAACATCAGCCACACGATCAGCACGACCAGAAACGTATTGGAGATCGAATCCGACGGCTGGGCGAAGAGGGCGAGCTGGGTTTGCTGCAGGTCGGTGCTGATCTGGATGGCGCGCGCATGCAGGACCCGCTGCTTGGCATTGGCGGGTTGCAGATCCTGCAGCATGTAGAGCACTTCCTCTTCAGGAGCCTTGCTTTCGTCGAGCTTTGCGCCGCGCACCACGGCCTCGTCGCGCCAGATCGCATCGATCATCGGCTGTATCTCGGCGCGCAGGGCCGCCCGTACGGGGTCCGCCTCCGGGCCGTAGTGCTTCAGCACGCGGTCGAGCTCGGCGATGTCCGACGTCAGGCGGCTCACCAGGCCGCTGGTGTGTTCGAAGGAGGTGCGGGTCGAGGCGAAGAGCAACGCCAGCACCAACGCCGACATCGTGGCAACCAGTGCGATCGAGAGCTTGATCACGTCCTTGGAATCGCCGCTCACATGATGCTCGGGCAGGCGAGGGCGAAGCAGGGCTCCGCCGACCGCGCTGACGATGATGCAGGCGAAGGCGATGGCGGCAAACTGGATCGGGCTCAAGACGGGTGAACCTCGCGGGCGCTGATGGGCGGGGAGCGCAAGGTGCCCCAGGCCGCACCGTCGACGCAAGCCACAGGGTGATCACAACCCCGGCGGGCCCTGGCGGGGCATGCTGACGCTCGCCGTCGACTCAGGACGGCCTCCCTGCCTCCAGCCACACCGGAGGCCCGACCCGCCTGCGACCCCAAGCGCAGGCGGGTCATTTGCATCGACGCCTAGTTGAAGCGCACGTACTCGAAATCGGCCGGCTGGTTGTTGATGCCGCGGGCCGGTGGGGCGATCCAGTGGGCGAACTTGCCGGGCTGCGTGACGGCCGCGCCCATCAGGGAGGTGACGTAGGCGCGGTCCTCGTCGGTCGGCAGCCACCTGTCCTTGTTGGCATTCCACTCGGCCTCGGAGAGGACCTTGCCCTCGGGCGACACGCGCAGGCCGGCGAAGGCGCCGATCTGCCGGTCGAAGGCGCGATGGGGCAGCGTCATCTGGAAGTCGATGCCGGCACGCTCGATGGTCTTGTTCCAGCGCAGCACGCCCTTGGCGCAGTCGTCGATATAGTCCTGGCGCAGACGCTCGTTGAGCGCCTGCAGGGCGGGGACCGCCTTCTTCACGATGCGGCCATCCTCGACCGTGTCGATCTCGTAGGTGGCGTTGGTGAGCAGGTGGTCGTCGTCGATGCGGGTCTCGAGGAAGCGGCCCTTCACACCTTGTGTGTAATAGTTCGCGGCATTGGTCGAGGCTTCCTGGCCGAACAGGTCGAGCGACACCGAGAAGTGGAAGTTGAGATACTTCTGGATGGTCGGCAGGTCGATGGCGCCCAGGCCGCGCACGTCGTCGGTCCTGTGCTCCTTCATCAGCTCGCAGGTGCGCTGGAGGATGCGGCCGACCCCGGTCTCGCCCACGAACATGTGGTGCGCTTCCTCGGTCAGCATGAAGCGGCAGGAGCGGGCCAGCGGATCGAAGCCGGACTCGGCCAGCGACGCGAGCTGGTACTTGCCGTCGCGGTCGGTGAAGTAGGTGAACATGAAGAAGGAGAGCCAGTCCGGCGTCGCCTCGTTGAAGGCACCGAGGATGCGCGGCTTGTCGGGGTCGCCCGAATGGCGCTCCAGCATCGCCTCCGCTTCCTCGCGGCCGTCGCGGCCGAAATAGGCATGCAGCAGGTAGACCATCGCCCAGAGATGGCGACCTTCCTCGACGTTGACCTGGAAGAGGTTGCGCAGGTCGTAGATGGACGGCGCGGTCTTGCCGAGCAGGCGCTGCTGCTCGACCGACGCGGGCTCGGTATCGCCCTGGGTGACGATCAGGCGGCGCAGGGTCGAGCGCATCTCGCCGGGAACGTCCTGCCAGGCGGGTTTGCCCTTGTTGTCGCCGAAGGCGATCTCCCGATTGGGATCGCGGTCGGCCAGGAAGATGCCCCAGCGGTATTCCGGCATCTTCACGTAGCCGAAATTGGCCCAGCCGTTGGCGTCCGTGGAGACGGCGGTGCGCAGGTAGACGTCGAAGGCCGAGGTGCCGTCGGGCCCCATGTCCTTCCACCAGTCGAGGAACCGCGGCTGCCAGTTCTCCAGCGCGCGCTGCAGCCGGCGGTCCGACGAGAGATCGACGTTGTTGGGGATGAGCTGGCTGTAGTCGATGGCCATGTTTGCCTCCGTTGTTTCAATCCCGTCGTCCCGACCGGAGCACCGAAGGTGCGGAGTGGAGGGACCTCTTTTCGCGTGCGTCGGCGAAAAAAGATCCTTCGACTGCGCCGTCCTGCGGACGGCTTCGCTCAGGATGACGGACGAGGGTTAAGCCCGCTTGCGGTCGTACTTGCTCTGCTTGCCCGTGCCGTAAAGCTTCAGCGCGCCCTCCGGGCCGGTCGCGTTGGGGCGCTGGAAGATCCAGTTCTGCCAGGCCGACAGGCGCGCGAAGATCTTGGTCTCCATCGTCTCGGGACCGGGGAAGCGCAGGTTCGCCTCCATGCCGATCAGCCCGTCGGGCGAGAAGCCTGCGCGTTCCTCGATGGCGAGGCGCACCTCGTCCTCCCAGTCGATGTCGTCCGGCGCGAAGGTGACGAGGCCGGCCTCGTCGGCCGCAGCGGCGTCCAGCGGCTCGCCGATCTCGCCCTTCAGCGCATCGACCCGCGACGGATTGTGCAGGAAGCGCGTCGCAAGCCGGGTGAGACCGTTGCCCATCGGGTAGGGGCCGAAATTCATGCCGGTGAGCCGGATGGACGCGGCCGGCAGGTTGGAGCCCTCGAACACGCCGTCCAGCATGTAGGAGCGGTCAGCCGCCAGCGCGACTTCGAGCAGGGTGCCGGTGAAGCACGAGCCGGGTTCGATCAGTGCGATCAGGCTGCGCGAGCTCACATCCAGACGCTTCAGGGTGCGCTTCCAGTAGAGCACGATCTCGCGGACCAGCCAGTCGTCGGCATTCTTCGCGAGCACTGCGTCGTAGGCTTCGACGAGGGCCGCATCACCCTGGCTGGTCAGCACCCAGGTGCCGATCTCGGTTTCGTTGAGCCGCAGATGCATCATCGCATCGTCGAATTCGCGGGCGAGCGCCAGCGGCCAGAAGGCGGCGCCGGCCGCGTGCACGTCGTCAGGCGGTGCGGAGGAGGGGCCGTTGAGGCGGAACTTCGCCGAACGGCCCTCGCGGTCGATCTCGACGGTGAGATTGGCGTAGCGAAGCGTGTCGCCCTCGATCTGGCGCTCCACCGTCGGCAGCGCGATGCCCCTAGCATCCTTCGGGCGCGACGACTTCGCCGCGACCTCCTCGGCGATCTTCTGGGTCTGCTCCACCAGCTTCGAGGGCGGGATGAGCTGGTCGACCAGCCGCCACTCGCGCGCCCGCTTGCCGCGCAGGCCCTCGGCGGTGGTGCAGAAGAAGTCGGCATGGTCGCGCCGCACCATGCGCTTGTCGACCAGGCGGGTCAGACCGCCGGTGCCGGGCAGCACGGCCAGCAGCGGCAGCTCGGGCAGCGACACCGCACTCGATCCGTCGTCGGCCAACAGGATCTGCTCGCAGGCCAGCGCCAGCTCGTAGCCGCCGCCGGCGGCGATGCCGTTGATCGAGCAGATGTAGGTCTGGCCGGACTGCGTGCTGGCGTCTTCGATGGCCAGCCGCGTCTCGTTGGTGAACTTGCAGAAGTTGACCTTGTGATCGTGGGTCGAGAGGCCAAGCATGTTGATGTTGGCGCCGGAGCAGAAGATGCGATCGCGCTGGCTGCGGATCACCACGGCGCCGATCTCGGGATGCTCGAAGCGCAGGCGCTGCACGGCATCGGCCAGCTCGATGTCGACGCCGAGGTCGTAGGAGTTGAGCTTCAGCTTGTAGCCGGGCTTCAGCCCGCCCTCCTCGTTCACGTCCATCGTGAGGTAGGCGACGCCGTTTTCGAAGGCGAGCTTCCAGTGCTTGTAACGGCTCGGATCGGTGCGGAAGTCGATGGGCGCGGCGGCGGGGTCCATTGGCGTTCCTATTTCTGTAATTCGGTACTGAATTACCTATTTACTTTTCCCGGCGCAAGCTCATTCTGTCGCTCCGAATGATCGAGATCCGCCCCGCCGAGCCGGCCGACCTGTCGGCAATAGCCGCCCTCGATGCCCGCCTGACCGGGCAGGCGAAGGCGGTGTACTGGCAGGACATGCTGGCCCGCTACGCCGGCGGTCCACCGGAACGGCACTTCCTCGTGGCCGAGACGTCCAGGGGCGTGCTGGTCGGGTTCGTCGCCGGCGAGGTACGTGCCTGGGAATTCGGACAACCGCCGGCTGGTTGGGTGTTCGCCATCCAGGTCGATCCCAGGCAGCGCCTCAAGGGGGCAGGCAGTGCGCTGTTCGACGCGCTGGCCGCGCGCTTCAAGGCCCAGGGCGTCACCCATGTGCGCACCCTCATCGATCGCAAGGATCATTTGATCCTGTCATTCTTCCGGGCCCAGGGCATGACGGCCGGCCCGTCGCTGCAGCTCGACAAGGTGCTGTGACGTGAAGCTGCAGACCGCCACGCGGCTCGGTCTCTATGCGATCCTGGAGTTGGCGCGCGATCCCAACCGTACGCTCTCGGCCGCCGAACTCGGCGAACGCTTCGGGGTCTCGACCCATTCGCTGGCCAAGGTGCTGGGCACTCTTTCCGCCGCCGGATTCGTGCAAGGCGGCCGAGGCGCGTCGGGCGGCTATCGCTTCACCGGCAACCGCCGCCGCATCACCCTGATGGACATCGTGGCGCTGTTCGAACCCGCGCCGGGCCGACGCGCCAAGGAGCCGGGCGAGGACACGGAGATCGGTTCGGCGCTGCAGCGCGTCCTGACGGAAATCGACGAAATCGCCGAGGCGACGCTGCGTTCCGTCAGTCTCGAGACTATGCTGAGAAGACCGAACTAGGGGGACGCATGCTCGCGCGTCTGTTCTTTCTTCTCGCCTTGCTTGCATTTCCCGGTGCCGCGCGTGCCCAGGAACCGTGGACGCCGCCGGCGGGCTGCGTCGCGAAGGACTGGAAAGAGGTCGAGATGTTCCGCGACTGGCTCATCCATGCGCCGCCCGACAACGAGCTGCAGTGGGCCAAGGAACAGGGCCGCTGGCCCGCCAACGGTGGTGTCTGGCGCTGGCTGGAGAGACTCTATCTCGAGGTCGACGGTGGTCGTGTCGTGTCGCTGGTCGACTGCCCGTTCACCGATGGTCTCTATCGCAATCTCTATGAGAAATACGACGAGAACGGTGGTTTTCACATCGTCAGCGTCCATTTCTATGAAGACCGGTTCTACGTGCTGGTGATCAAAAAGACCGGCCAGATCTTTGCCATTCCCGGGCTTCCGGTCTGGTCGCCGGACCGCACGCGTTTCGCCTATGGCGTCTGTAGCCTGATGAACAGCCAGGACGAGATCGCGATCTCGCGGACATCGCCGGAGGGGCTGAAGACGGAGATCGAAGGCCACATGCCCTGCGGCCTCGGCGACTGCACAATCACCTGGGAGAGCAACGAGACCGTCGCAGCCACGTGCCCGAAGGCCGGTGAGCAGGGCAACGAACACAAGGTGATGCGGCTCGCACGCCGCGGAGAAAGCTGGACTGCGACGACGTCGGACCGGTGACGCGATGCGTAGAGGCCTCGCCTTGTGGACCCTGATTGCCGCGAACCTGCTTGCGTTGCCGGTCGGCGCGCAGCCGGCGGGCACGGCAGCCGAAGCCTGTGTCCCGGGCGTCCGGTCGCCGATGACCGAAGAGTATGAACGGACGAGCCGCGCCGAGGACTGGCCGCAGGAGGCCCGGCGCCTCAGAGCGGACGTGCCCAACGTCTCACGCCACGGCGACCGGCTGCGGCTGGCGATCGACGGCGGCACGGCCGTCGAGCTGCAGGACTGTCCCTACGGCGATGCCGGCTACCGGTATCTCTACGAGCGCTTCGACGACCCTGGTCGCTTCTATGTCGTGCGCACGCCTGGACCGGAGGATTTCGCCTGGACTCTGGTGATGAAGCGCACGGGCAGGCTGTTCATTGTCCACGGTGCGCCGGTCTGGGCCACCGACAAGGCGCGGTTCCTGACGGTCGCCTGCTCGCTGCAGCCGGCGCGCGGCACGCTCTCGATCCTCGCGCCGTCGGGCGACGGGCTCGCGACCGAGGCCGAATTCGAGCTGCCTTGCGCGACCGAGAGCTGCTCGGCGCGCTGGGACTTTGAAGCGTGGGTCTCTATCGCCTGCACGCCGCGCGAAGATCCTGCGAAGAAGGGCAAGGAATTCGTTCTGATGCGCGGCACCAACGGCAAATGGAACCGGTTCGGGCGGTAGTCATTGGAGCGCGCCACTCCAGCGACGCTCATATGTTGTCGATACGCCTGACATGAGCGCAACGGGAATTGCGCGCTCCGTTGCTACGTTCCGCTAGGCCTTGTCCCAGCCATCTCGTGTCTGCGGCAGCTTCTTCTTGAGCAGCGCGCCGGCCACGACGTTGCGCAGGACTTCCGCGGTGCCGCCGCCGATGGTGAACATGCGGACGTCGCGGGCCATGCGTTCGAGCGGCAGTTCGCGGCTGTAGCCGCGGGCGCCGAAGAACTGCAGCGCCTCGTTGACGATCTGGATGGCGCTCTCGGAGGTGAAGACCTTGGCCTGCGCCGCCATCAGCATGTCGGGGAAGCCGCCTTCGCCCGAGCGCGCCGCGTTGTAGACCAGCGCGCGCGAGGCTGAGAGCCTGATCGACATGTCCGCGAGCTTCCATTGCAGGCCCTGGAACTCGTTGATCGGGCGACCGAACTGGTGGCGCTTCTCGGACCAGTCGAGGGCGAGCCGGTAGGCGCCCTCGGCGATGCCGAGCGCCACGGTGGCGGCACCGACCCGCTGGCTGTTGTAGGCGGTCATCAGGTCGGCGAAGCCCTTCTTCAGGCCGCGCGGCGGGATCACCAGGGCCGACGGCGGCACGTCCATGTCCTCGAGGTCGATCACCGCCTCGGGGATGCCGCGCAGGCCCATGGTCGGCTCGCGCTTGGTGATCTTGAGGCCCTTGGTCTCGTCGCGGATCGCGAGGAAGCCGCCGATGCCCTCGAACGTGCCCTTCTCGTCGTAGACCTTGGCGAAGATCAGGTGCAGGCGCGAGACGCCGCCGCCGGTGATCCAGTGCTTGCGGCCGTTCAGGACGTAGCGGTTGCCCTTCTTGTCGGCGCGCGTGGTCATGCCGTTGGCGTCGGAGCCGGCATCGGGCTCGGTGATGCAGATGGCGGGCTTGTCGCCGGCCAGCACCATGTCGGCCGCCATCTTCTTCTGCTCTTCGGAGCCATAGGCCATGACCGCGCTGATGGCGCCCATGTTGGTCTCGACGGCGATCCGGCCGGTGACGGCGCAGGCAGAGGACAGCGCCTCGATGGCGAGCACGGCGTCGAGCCAGCCCTTGCCCTGGCCGCCATACTGCTTCGGGATCGTCATGCCGATCAGCCTGGCGTCCTTCAGCAGCTCGACATTGTCCCAGGGATATTGCTCGGTCCGGTCGACCTCGGCCGCGCGTTCGGTTACGGGGCCGGCCGCGAGTTCGCGGGCCCGGGCCTGCAGTTCGATCTGATCCGGTGACAGGGCGGACGGGTTCATGGGCGGCGGACCTCAGACAGTATCGATGGTGAAGATGGCGATTGACCCGCTTCGGCCGCGCACGGCCGTGCTGCCGAGCGGCTTGAACACGAATTCCGTACCGCACCCGTCGCGCGTCGTCTCCGCAACGAGAATGCTCGTGCCGTGATCCTTGTTCAACTTTTCCAGGCGCGCGGCGAGGTTCACCGTGTCGCCTAGCAATGTGAAACTGAGCCGCTGGCCGGCGCCGACCGATCCGCCGATGACCGCGCCGGTGCTGATGCCGATGCGGGTGACGAAGGGGACCCTGGCTTCGCCAAAGCAGCGGCCCGCGACGGCGCGCTGGATGTCGATGGCCGCGCGGACGGCGGCCGGAGCATGTTGGGGACAGCTGAGCGGCATGTTGAAGGAGGCGAAGAGCCCGTCACCGATGAAGGTGTGCACCACGCCGCCATGGGCGCGGATGGGAGCGAGGACGGTCTCGAGATATTCGTTGAGGGCGCCGAAGAGCTGATCCGGCGGTATTTTCTCGGCGATGGTCGTGAAGCCCGACACGTCGGTGAACAGGATGGTCGCCTCGCGCGTTTCTCCGGCCAGCACGCCGTTGCCGCCGCGCTGCAGAATGGTCGAGGCCACGCTTTCGTCGACGTACCGGCCGAACGTCTCGCGGATCTGCTCGCGTTCGCGCAGCCCCTCGACCATGGTGTTGAACTGGCTCGTCAGCTCGCCGACCTCGTCGTTCGAGGTCACGGGAATCCTTACAGACATATCGCCGCCGGCGACGGTCGACATGGCACGGGACAGGATGCGTATGGGACGCAGCAGGGATCGCCAGATGAAGTAGACCGAGACGACGACGCCCATCAGCGCGATGGCGACGTCGGTGGCGATCTCGTACCGCAACTTCGCCCCGTCATAACTGAGGAGGTCGACGACGACGGCCGTCATGGGCGCGAGCGAGATGACGAGCAGGGCGATGCCGAGCTTGAGGCGGTAGCGCCCGAAGAACAGCGACAGGTTCCGGCCGGTGCGCTCGAAGATGAATCCGCAGAGATGGCCGAGATAGTCGCTTATGACGAAGTAGATATAGGTAAAGTAGAACAGCGGCAGCATGACCAGGAGCGCCGCGGTATCGGCCAGCGTCTGGGTGGGCAGGGTTTCGAAGGTGGCATCCGGCCAGAAGTATGGTGCCGACACCCGAAAGCCCACCATCGCCAGCGCGAGCAGCGCCACGCGCGAGGCCGTCAGGAGCGGGAGCTGCGTGATCCGGCGCTCCACATCCTCGAACGAGCGCCGCCCCGACAGATACTCTTCGATGGGCCGGAACAGCCGCCAACAGACCAGGGCGTTGACGCCCAGCAGCAGGAACAACCCGACCGCGACCGACCGTGGCGCATAGGCCCAGGCATCCGCGAAGGCGACGAAGATGCCGGTGAAGGCGACATCGACTCCGGCCGCCGAGACGGCTCGCAGCAGATAGCGCCGCCGCAGGCCGGCGATCTCGGACGCCGTGGCGACGGGGTGCATCTGTCCCGCCTCGGTCACAGGGGCTGCCCCACGCGATAGACCACGACGCCGTCGTGGTGCCCGCGCACGTCGGTCGTGCCCAGCCGTTCGCAGAAGGACTGCGCGCCCGCGGCCGCCACGGTGCTCTCGGCGGCAAGGATGCGCGTGCCGAACTTCTTGTTGAGCTGCTCGATCCGCGCCGCGACGTTCACCGCGTCGCCCAGCAACGTATAGCTGAGCCGGTTGTCCGTGCCGATGGTGACGCCGATGACAGGCCCGGTGTTGAGGCCGATGCGCGTCGGGAGTTCGAAGCCGCGCGCGAACCGGGCCGCGGAGAGGGCCTCCTGGATCTCGATCGCGGCCGCGATGGCAGCACGGGCGTGATCCTCCAGCGGCCGCGGCAGGCCGAAGCTCGCGAAGAGTCCGTCACCGATGAAGCTGTTCACGATACCGCCGTGGCGCTGGATGACCGGGACGACGGTGTGAAGATAGGCGTTCAGGAGCGCGGCGACGTCGCCCGGCGTCGTGCTCTCGGAAAGGCCCGTGAAGCCCTCGATGTCGGTGAACATCAAGGTCGCTTCCGCCGTGGTATCGATGCTGCGGCCGGTATTGCCGCGGTTGGACAGGATCGAGGCGGCGACCGTCTCGCTCACGTACTTGCCGAAAGTGTCGCGAAGGTAGGCTTTCTCGGCGAGGCCCTCGACCATCTGGTTGAAGCGGCTGGCGGCGTGACCCAACTCGTCGTTCGAGGTGACGGGCAGCCGCACCGTATAATCGTCGTCGGCGACGCGGCGCAGGCCGCCGTCCAGCCGTGTGATCGGTCGGGTCAGTGCGCTCGATATCCAGTAGTACATGAAGGCCGTGCCGATGGCCGACGTCGTGATGTCGGACGAGGCTTCGCGCACCAGCCGGTCGCCGCTGTAGCTCAGCATGTCGGCGACGATCAGGACCATGGTCGCGAAGGACACGAACAGCAGGGCGAGGGCGACCTTGCGCCGGAAGCGACCGTCGAAGGTCCCGATGTTCACACCCCTCGTTCGAAACAGCTCTTCGCACAGGCGATCGAGATACGCCGCGACGACGAAGAAGGTGAGGACGACGTTGAAGCCGGTTCCGACCGTGAGGTTGGCGAAGACGTCCGGCCAGGCCACCTGCTGGAGGGTGGCGCCGAAGGTGATGTCGAGGCGATGCGAGAGCAGGCGCAGCCCGACCATCGGGGCGTACAATACCCCCACGACGGTCGCGGAATGGCGGGGCAGCCGCGCCAACGAGTTCTCGATCTCTCCGAAGGCTGCACGCCCCTCGATGAATTTCCGGATCGGCCGCATGAGGAGCCAGGCGCCGAGACCGACGCCGAAGGCCAGGAAGAAGGTCGTTACAGCCAGCGACGGAAGGACGACCTCCGGCGCGCCGTTGAGCGCCGAATAGACGAGCACCGAGACGACGTCGATCAGGAACGGCACCGACATCGCAAGGTAATAGCGATGCACGAGTCTGGCGGGCGACTGGCGTGCCGCCGCGTCGGTGGGTGCGTTCATCCGCCGGATATAAAGGGGATTGGGGCGGAGCGGAATGCCCCGCCCGTCGCCGCAACGCGGCTTAGGCCGTCAGTTGACGCGCCGTGATGCGGTACTTGAATTTGTCCGGATCGAGCGAGTCGAGGAAGCCCGACCGGTTCTCGGCCTGCGGATACATCAGGAAGGCGATCGGATCCTCCTTCGACCCCGGCAGCTTCACATCGTGCGCGACATTGTAGGCAAGCCAGTTGCCCTCCCAGGAGCCGAACAGCGCCGCGCGGGCGGCGACGACCTTGGGGTCGGTCATCGCGAGATTGGCCGGCGGTTCCTCCAGTACGACCTTGCGCACGTCGGCGGGATCGACCGGCGTCCAGCCCGAGCCGCTGAGCCAGACCTCGGCGCGGCAATGCTGTGCCTTGGAAACGACCTCCGAACCGGCGCCCAGAGCCTTGAAGCCGAACTCCGACGGCATCACGCGAATGCCGTAGACGTCGCGCGCCGGCAGCCCGGCCGAGCGGGCGAGGCCGACATAGAGCGCGTTCAGGTCGGCACACTTGCCGTTCAGGTTGCCGGTCCGGATCATCGTTGTGATGTCGCCGACGCCGCAGCCCAGCGTCTTCGGATTGCGGAAGGTGTTCTCGACGACCCAGTCGTAGATCGCGCGCGCCTTGGCGACGTCGCCCTGCTTGCCGCGCACGATCCCGTCGGCCGTTTCCTTCACGATGCCGTCGGTCGGCAGGAACGTGGTCGGCATCAGGTTGAGCTTGCGCTCGGCGTCGCTGAGCGGCGCGGCATTGCCCTGGCCCGGCACGACCGAGCGGTTCTGCGCCTGGACCTGCGCCACGATCTCGATCACCGGCGCCTGCTGGTCTGCGGCCCATTCGACCCGGAGCATCTCGGCGCCATACTTCGGATCGCGGACGCGTTCGGCGACGCGCGTATTGCCGGTCCAGGTGACGGCGCCGGGACGCTGCCAGTCCGGTGCCTCGAAGGTCGGCAGCGGGATCCACGCCTTCGTCGCGCCGGCCGTCGGCTCGACGCGGGTCGTCAGCACGTAGGTGCGCCAGCCCTTCGGCACGGGGGCGTATGTTGCGGACTGCGCAGATGCAAAGCGCGGCGCGAGACCGATTGCGCCGACCGCGAAGCCGGTCTTGAGAATGTCACGACGATTCATTCTGGTGTTTCTCCCCATGGGCAAGGTCTGCCGGGGAGGGCGGCCGTCCCGTCGTCGGGAGGAGCCTGCGCCATCCCGGACCGATCCGCGTCGCACGCGACAGCGTCAGTACCGGAAGCGTCCAGAATTGCAGCGAGTGGCGCCTTGCGTCAACGCCTCAGAGGCCGAGATAGGCCTGCCGGACGCGGTCGTTGGTCAGCAGGTCGGTGCCCGCGCCCTCGAGTTCGATGCGACCGTTCTCCAGCACGTAGCCTCGGTCCGCGATGCGAAGCGAGGCCATCACGTTCTGTTCGACCAGCAGGATGGTGAGGCCCTCTTCGTTCAGCCGGCGCACGATGCGGAAGACTTCCTGCACGATGGTGGGGGCGAGGCCGAGCGAGGGCTCGTCGAACATGATGAGCCGCGGCTGGCCCATCAGGCAGCGGCCGATGGCCACCATCTGCTGCTCGCCGCCCGAAAGCGTGCCGGCGGCCTGGCGCCGCCGCTCGGCGAGGCGCGGAAACATCGCGAACACGCGTTCCAGGGTCTGCTTCTCCAGCGCCCGCGCGCGTTTGGGCGTCGCACCCATCTCGAGGTTTTCCAGGACCGAGAGATTGGGGAAGACCTGGCGGCCTTCGGCAACGTGGCCGATGCCGGCCTCGCATACACGGTAGGAAGGCCAGCCGGTGATGTCGCTGCCGTCGAAGCGGACATGGCCGCGCGCCGGCTTCTCGATCCCATGGATCGAGCGGATCAGCGAGCTCTTGCCCGCACCGTTGGCGCCGACGATGGCCACGATCTCGCCCGGTGCGATCTCGAGCGACACGCCGGCCAGCGCCTGGGCGTCGCCATAGAAGAGGTCGAGGGTCTCGACCGTCAGAAGGGGCGTGCTCATGCCGGCTCCGCCTCGCCCAGATAGACGTCGAGCACCGCCTGATGGCGCGCGATCTCGGCCGGTGTGCCCTCGGCGATCTTCTCGCCGTAACTCACCACCACGATGTTGGAGGCCAGCGCCATGACGGCCCGCATCACATGCTCGATCAGCAGGATGGTGAGGCCGGTGCGGCTGTTCAGCTCCTGCAGGAACGTCACCATGACGTCGATCTCGGTCGGCCGCAGCCCGGCCATCACCTCGTCGAGCAGCAGCAGCTTGGGCTCGGTGGCGAGCGCGCGCGCGACCTCGAGGCGCTTGCGGTCGGGCAGGGTGAGGCTCTCGGCCGCCTGGTGCCGGCGATCGTGCAGGCCGAGCTGCATCAGGATGTCGGCGGCGTAGGCGCGCGCATCGGGAAGCGCCGGCCGGCGATGCAGGGCGCCCACCGTGACGTTCTCCAGCACGCTCAGCCCCTTGAAGGGCTTCACGATCTGGAAGGTGCGGCCGACGCCCGCATCGCAGACCAGGTCGGGCCGCAGGCCGGAGACCTGGCGCCCGTCGAGACGCACGCTGCCGGCGTCGGGCCGGTAGACGCCGGCGATCATGTTGAAGATCGTGGTCTTGCCGGCGCCGTTGGGCCCGATCAGGGCATTGATGGCACCGGCCGGCACGTCGAACGAGACGTCGTGCACGGCGCGAAGGCCGCGGAAGCTCTTGCCGATCCCGTCGAGTTCGAGGCGGGCGCCGCTCATCGCCGCTTCTCCCCGAAGCCGAAGCGGTCGGCGATCCATGGCCAGACGCCGGCCGGGCGGTACATCACGATCACCAGCAGGGCGAGGCCGTAGAAGATCTGCTTCAGGCCGGAGATGTGGAAGACCTCGCTGAGGTCCGTGAAGATCTCGCCGAGGCCGGTCAGCACGACGGCGCCGACGATCGGCCCGAACAGCGTGCCCAGGCCGCCGATGATCGGCGCCAGGGTGAATTCGATGGAGCGACCCATCGCGAAGGCCGTCTCGGGGAAGAGGTTGTTGTAGTAGAAGGCGTTCCAGACGCCGGCCAGCGCCGTCAGCGCCGCGGAGATCATGATCGCGATCATCTTGCAGCGCAGGACCGGCACGCCCACGGCCTGGGCCGCTTCCGGGTCCTCGCGGATGGCCAGCCAGTAGCGGCCGAGCCGGCTTTCCAGCAGGGCACGGCAGAGGACGAACGTGCCGGCGGCCAGCGCCAGGATCACGTAATAGAAGAGAAGCGGCCCGCCGCGCAGGTTCAGGATGTCCGAGGTGGCGTCGACCTTGAGGAAAAGGCCGCCCGAGCCGCCGGCCCAGCCCCAGTGATCGAAGGCGATGCGCGTGAACTCGCTGAAGGCGATGGTGAGCAGCGCGAAATAGACGCCGGCCAGCGAGAAGCGGAACCCCAGATAGCCGACGATCGATCCGGCGGCTACGGCAGCCGCCACGGCGACGAAGACGCCGGCCCACGGGCCGATGCCGTAGTGGAAGAAAAGCCCAGCGGCGATGTAGCCGCCGACCCCGGCATAGAGCGCATGACCGAGCGAGAGCTGGCCGGCGAAGCCCATCATGATGTTCCAGGCCTGGCCAACGAAGGCGAAGTAGAGGACCAGGATCAGGACGGAGAGGCCGTATTTCCCGAGCAGCGTCGGCGCCACCAGCAGGAGCACGAGCAGCACGCCGAGGCACCATAGGGAACGGGCCGGCACGCCCCCGATCAGTCGCGCGAGCAAGCTCATGGTCCGCTCTTGCCGAACAGGCCCTGCGGCCGCAACAGCAGCACCAGGATGAGGATGCCGAAGCTCACCATGCTCTTCAGCGACGGCTGCAGCAGGAGCCCGGCCACCGCCTCGCTGACGCCGATCAGCAGGCCGCCGGCCAGTGCACCGGTCATGCTGCCGAGGCCGCCCACGATCACGATGACGAAGGCGAGCAGCGTGTATTCGGCGGCGAGGAAGGGGGTCACCGGAATGATCGTGATCATCAGCGCGCCGGCGGCGCCCACGCAGGCCGCACCGACGCCGAAGGTGAAGGCGTAGAGTCGGCGGACGTCGAGGCCCACGACCAGCGCGCCGAGATTGTTGTCGGCGGCGGCGCGGATCGACTTGCCGGTGCGGGTCCGGGTGAAGAAGAGCCACAGCAGGCCCGCGATCACCACTGCAGTGAGGGCGGCGTGAACGCGAACCGCGTCGAAGACGAAGGGACCCAGTTCGTACGAATCGAACTGCGACTCCATCTGCACGCCGCGCGAGTCGGGGCCGGCGACGACGAGGTAGGCATTGACCAGCAGGATGGCGATCGCCAGCAGCAGCAGGAACTGCTGGTGCTCGGGTCGGCCGATGAAGGGGGAGATCACCGCGCGCTGCAGCGCATAGCCCGCGCCGAAGAAGATCAGCGCGATCACCGGCAGGCTCAGCATCGGCGAGACCTGCAGGTATTCGAAGCCCATCCAGGCGAGATACATGCCGACGACCATGATCTCGCCGTGCGCGAAGTTGACCACGCGCATCACGCCGAAGATCACCGACAGGCCGAGCGCCATCAGCCCGTAGACCATGCCGGTCAACAGGCCCTTGGTGATGGCCTGGGCGAGCGAGAGAAGGAAGTCGGCGGTCATGTGCTCAAGCTCTCGGCCTGCGCGGCGGATGGGGCAATTCCCATAAGATTCAAGGATCCCTCACTCTGTTCGGGATGACACTGTGTTTGCATCGGCGCACTGAGCCAACATCGACAATGGTGTCATTCCGAACGAAGCGAGGGATCCTTCACTTCACAGAAAAAGCAGCATCAGGTGCGGCGCTTGTCGTTCCACGGCGGCATCGGGAAGACGAGCGGCGCGGCGGCCGATTCGAGCGGCAGCACGACCGTGGGCTTGCGCTTCAGGTTCTCGACGGCCGCGGCCTTGATGTTGACGTTCTGGCCCTTGGAGTCGAACTGGATCGGGCCACCAACCATCACATGCTGGTCGATCTTGATCTTGCGCAGCGCCTCCATGAGGTCGCCGGGCTTGGTCGACTTGGCGGCCAGCCAGGCCTGGGCCGCGATCAGGACGCCCTCGAAGGTGAAGCCGCCGTTGAGGTCGAGCTGGTCGTTGGGGAACTTGGCGGCGTGACGCTTCTCGAGCGCCTGGGTCATCGCCGACTTCGGATCGAGCCATGGTACGTTGGAGATCATGTACTCGCCGTACTTGCCCATGGTCTTGAGGAAGTCCTGCTCGTAGAGGCCGGGCGCACCCGGATTGAGGACGCCCATCGGTTCCCAGCGCTGCTTCACCATCTCCTGGACGAGCAGCTTGGCGTCGTTCAGGCGGCTGACCGGCAGCAGCAGCTCGGCCTTGGTGGCCTTGGCCTTGGCGACCTCGACCGAGAGGTCCTTGGCGGCGACGTCGTAGCTGATCGTGTCGACCAGCTCGTAGGGCATGTCGAGCTTGGGGAACAGCGCCTTGATGCCGTTGATCATCGCGGTGCCGAACGTGTCGTTCACGCTCATCAGCACGGCCGTCTTCGGTGTCTTGCCCGAGATCTTGAAGATCTCCTTGTGCAGCGACAGCGCGCCGGTGATCAGCATCGGTGCCGTCGGGAAGTTGCGCACGACGAACTTGTAGCCCTGCTCGGTGATCTGCGGGGCGGCCGCGATGTTCACGACCAGCGGCACGCCGCGCTGCTCGCAGACCTGGGCGATGGCGATGGTCTGGCCGGAATCGAAGGCCCCGACCAGGATGTGGCAGCCCGCGTCGATCGCCTTCTCGGCCTGGGTGCGGGCGACATCGGGCTTGGTCTCGGTGTCGTAGTTCACGATCTCGAGCTTCACCGGCATTTTCATGTCGGCGAACACGTCGTTGGCCACGTCGGCGCCGCGGCGGCAAGCCTGGCCGATCTGCGCCTGCAGGCCCGAGGTCGGCAGCAGCAGGCCGACCTTGAGATTGGCCGGCGCGCCCTGGGCGAACGCCTCGCGCAGCGGCAGGGGCGCGCCCAGCAGGGCGGCGCCGGCGAGAGCGGCTCCCCCGAAAGCAGTGTGGCCCAGGCGACGACGGGTGAAGGTCTTGCGGCCGGTCATTGCGGCTCCTCCCAAGGTTTTTGCTGGCCGGGACTATAGAGGCTGACTTCTGCGCGTGCTAGGTCGGCCGGCATGATCCATAGCCTCGACGACCTCAATCGAGCGACCGCCGGCGAGTTTGCGGCTGCCGTGGGCGATACCTTCGAACTGGCGCCGTGGGTCGCCGAAGCCGCGGCCGCCAGGCGACCCTTCGCGACGGTCGGCGCACTGCACGAAGCGATGATGGGCGCGGTGCGGGCCGCGCCGCGCGAACGGCAGCTTGCCTTCGTCTGTGGCCATCCCGATCTCGCCGGCAAGGCGGCGCGAGCGGGAGCGCTCACCGAGGATTCACGGCACGAGCAGGCGAGCGTCGGGCTCGATACGCTCTCCGAGGAGGAGTTCGAGCGCTTCCATCGCCTTAACGATGCCTACAAGGCGAAGTTCGGATTTCCATTCATCGTCTGCGTCCGCCGGCACACGCGCGATTCTATCCTGGCGCAGTTCGAGCGCCGGCTGCGTCACGACCCGGCCACCGAATTCGCCGCTGCCCTGCAGGAAATCTTCTTCATCACGCGGCTGAGATTGGCGGCGAGGATGACCGGGGAGGGAATGCCGCGGGTGAACGGGCGGCTCAGCACGCATGTACTCGATACCCATGCCGGGCGGCCGGCGGTCGGGATCGCCGTCGAACTCTACGAGTTCGCAGGCGACCGCGCGCATCGCATTGCAACCGCCACGACCAACGCCGATGGTCGCACCGACGCGCCGCTGATCGGCGGCCGACCGCTGCCGATCGGCCGCTACGAGCTGCGCTTTGCCGTGGGTGACCATTTCCGCATCAGGGGCATCGAACAGGGCGATCCACCCTTTCTCGACATCGTGCCTTTACGCTTTTCCATTGCCGAGCCGGAGGGGCATTATCACGTCCCGCTGCTCTGCACGCCGTGGAGCTATTCGACGTATCGCGGAAGTTAGAGACAACGGAGGAGAACCAATGACGAGCTATAGCGACGTATCCCTGATGATCGACGGTGCCTGGACCAAGGGCGCCAATGGCCGCACGATCCCGGTCATCAATCCGGCCACGGAAGAAGTGATCGGCCATGTGGCGCATGCCGAGAAGGCCGACCTCGATCGCGCCCTGGAGGCCGCGGAGAAGGGCTTCCAGCAGTGGCGGAAGGTCTCGCCCTTCGACCGTTACAAGATCATGCGCAAGGCCGCCGAGCTGATGCGCCAGCGCGCCGATGAGATCGCGACCATCATGACGATGGAGCAGGGCAAGCCGGTGATCGAGGCCAAGGGCGAGACCCTGCTCGCCGGCGACATCATCGACTGGATGGCCGAGGAAGGCCGTCGCACATACGGCCGCATCGTCCCGGCGCGCTTCGAGAACGTGTACCAGCTCGTGACCAAGGAGCCGGTTGGTCCGGTCGCCGCCTTCACGCCGTGGAACTTCCCGATCAACCAGGTGGTGCGCAAGGCTTCGGCGGCGCTGGCCACGGGCTGCTCGATCATCGTCAAGGGACCGGAAGACACGCCCGGCTCCTGCGCCCAGCTCATCAAGGCCTTCGTCGATGCCGGCGTGCCGGCGGGCGTCATCCAGCTCGTCTACGGCGTGCCGTCGGAGATCAGCGAATATCTGATCCCGCATCCGATCATCAAGAAGGTGACCTTCACCGGCTCGACGCCGGTCGGCAAGCAGCTGGCGGCCCTGGCCGGCGCGCACATGAAGCGCGTCACCATGGAGCTGGGCGGCCATTCGCCGGCCATCGTGTTCGAGGATGCCGACATCGACCAGGCGGTGAACATCCTGGGCGCCAACAAGTTCCGAAATGCCGGACAGGTCTGCGTCGCGCCGACCCGCTTCCTGGTGCACGAGAAGGTCTATCCGGAGTTCGTCGAGAAGTTCACGGCCTACGCGAAGAACATCAAGGTCGGTAACGGCCTCGACAAGGACACGCGCATGGGCCCGCTCGTCGCCGAGCGTCGCCTGCATGCGATCGATGGCTTCGTGAGCGATGCCATCGGCAAGGGCGCCAAGGTCCAGACCGGCGGCCAGCGCAAGGGCAACAAGGGCTACTTCTACGAGCCGACCGTCCTCACCGACGTGCCGCTCGATGCCCGCATCATGAACGAGGAGCCGTTCGGCCCGCTGGCCCCGATCTCGTCGTTCAAGGACTTCGACGGCGTGATGAAGGAAGCCAACCGCCTGCCGTGGGGCCTTGCGGCCTACGCCTACACCACGAACAGCAAGACCATGACCCAGGTCGGCGCCGCCTTCGAAAGCGGCATGGTGTCGATCAACCACCATGGTCTCGCGCTGCCGGAAGTGCCGTTCGGCGGCATGAAGGACTCGGGCTACGGCTCGGAGGGCGGCATCGAGGCGCTCGAGGCCTATCTGAACACCAAGTTCATCAGCCAGCTCGGCATGTAGCCGGCGCAGGCTCAAAAAATCCGGCCCTCCTCCGATTCGTCGGGGGAGGGCTTTTTCATGTGCGAAACCTGTCGCCCCTCGGAACGGAGGGCAAACACTGTCTCGCCTTTTGGCCGCACCGATCTATACCGGTCTCGTCCCGATCGAGGAGCATGTGCATGAAGCGTAGAAATGTTCTGGCCGCCCTGGGCGGCCTTCCGGTCGCCGCCGCGCTGGGCTCTGGTGCCCGGGCGCAGGAAGCCTATCCCGCCAGGCTCGTGAAGATCCTCGTGCCGTTCGGTCCGGGCGGCTCCACCGACATCATCTCGCGCCTGATCGGCAAGCAACTCGAGACCATGACGGGCAAGCCGTTCGTCATCGAGAACAAGCCCGGCGCCACCGGCATGATCGGCACGACGCAGGTCAAGAATTCCCCGGCTGACGGCTACACGCTCCTGCTCGGCTCGACCAGCACCCTGGCGGCCAATCCAAGCCTCTACAAGCAGATGACCTACGACCCGACCGACTTCACGACGGTTGCCGTCAACGGCGCCACCGGCAACTTCATGCTGGTGAAGCCGGATGCGCCGTACAAGACGGTGAAGGAGTTCGTCGAGTATGCCAAGAAGCAGCCGAAGCCGCTCTTCTCGGGTTACGGCAACGCCTCCTCGCGGGTGCCGGCGGCGCTGTTCGAGGTCACGACCGGTGTGAAGTTCGAGGAAGTCGCCTATCGCGACGCCGTCGCCTCGATCCAGGATCTCAACGCTGGTCGCGTCGATTGCGTGTTTCCCGACCAGGTGGTGGGCGAAAGCTACGTCCGTTCGGGCTATGTGCGCGCGCTCGCGGTCACGTCGAAGGAGCGCTCGCCGCTGTTTCCCGACGTTCCGGCCATTGCCGAGACCTATCCGGACTATGTGATCATCGCCTTCTCCTGCTTCTCGGTGCGCAAGGAGACCCCGGATGACATCAAGAAGAAGCTGAACCGCCTGATCATGGACGCGATCTATGAGCCGGCGACTCTGGAGCGCGTGAAGCAGCTCGGCTTCATCCCGCCGCCCAGGGACTGGACCATCGCCCAGTGTGATGCCTTCGTGGCCAAGGAGCGCGAGGATTGGACCAGGTACATCAAGCTCGCGAAGATCGAGCCGCAGTAAGACGCGGTATTGCGCCGCCGCGGCCGGACGCTAAGCTCCCGGCCGAATGAGCGGGATCGCGCGGCGGAGCTTGCTGGGGGGATTGATGGCGGCCGGCGCCGGGCCGATGGTCCCGGCGCGGGCCAGCGACTGGCCCACCCGCACCGTATCCTGGATCGTGCCGTTCCCGGCCGGTGGCGGCTCCGACATGTTTTCGCGCCCCATCGCGGCGCGGGTCGCCGAGGCGATCGGCGAATCCGTGGTGATCGACAATCGCAGCGGCGCCGGTGGCACCGTCGGCACCGCCGTCGCGGCGCGAGCCGCACCGGACGGCTACACGATGCTGGTGGGCGACACCGGCCTCGTCTATGCGCCGACCATCTATCCGCGCGCCGGTTTCGACTTCCTGCGCGACTTCGCGCCGATCGCCGCCTTCGGTCGCGTGCCCTATGCGCTGGTGATCAATCCGGCGCGCATCGATGCCGCCAATCTCGAAGCCTTCATCGAGATGGCACGGAAGAAGCCGGGCAGCATCGACATCGGCTCGGCCGGCCTGGGCACCGTGACCCATCTCGCCATCGGGCTGTTCGAGGGCCGCGCCGACGTCAAGCTCACACACATTCCCTATCGCGGCGGGGCGCCGATGCTGCAGGATCTGCTGGCCGGCCAGATCGCCGCCGCCTTCGTGCTGGTCAGCGCGGTGGCGGGCGCTGTCCGGTCGGGAAAGCTGCGCGCGCTCGCCGTCATCAACCGGCGCCGCGACACGCAGCTGCCCGACGTGCCGACGGCTCACGAGGCCGGCTTGGCCGACTTCCGCATGACCACCTGGTTCGGCCTGTTCGCGCCGATCCGCACACCCGATGTCGTGCTCGATCGCGTCCATGCCGCCGTACAGCGCGCGCTGGGCTCCGACGAGGTGAAGCGGCTGTGGGCGCAGCATGGGGCCAAGGTCGAGCTCGAAAGCCGCGCCGACTTCGCGAACTTCATCGGCCGCGAGGTCGAGCGGTGGACCCGCATCGCCAAGGCCGCCAACGTCCAGATGGAGTGAACCGATGACGGTCTTGCGGTCTCTTTCTCGCCGGGCCGCCCTGGGCGGCCTGCTGGCCGTAGGCGCGTCAGGATCGGTCCATGCCCAGCAATGGCGTCCGCCACGGGCCATGAACTGGATCGTGCCATTCCCGCCCGGCGGTTCGAACGACACTTTCGCGCGTCCCGTCGCGGCCCATGTCAGCCAGCGCTTCGGCCAGCCAGTCGTGGTTGAGAATCGCAGCGGCGCGGGCGGCACATTGGGCGGCATGGTGGTGGCGCGGGCGCGTCCCGACGGCTGCACCCTCCTGGTCGCCAACAGCGCCCAGTCCTTCGCCACGGTCGTCTACCCCGAGTCGGGCTTCGACCTGCTGCGCGACTTCGCACCGGTGAGCAACATCGCCAGGGTCCCCGTCGGACTGGTGGTCAATCCGGCCAAGCTCGACGTCAAGGATCTCGGGGCCTTCCTCGCCGCGGCGCGCAAGGCGCCCGACTCGATCAACATCGGCTCCTCGGGCCTCGGCACCATGCCGCATCTCGCCATCGAGCTGCTGCAACGGCGCACCGGCATCAGGCTGACGCACGTGCCCTATCGCGGCGGCGGCCCGGCGCTCCAGGACCTGCTGGCCGGCCAGCTCGACGCCACCTTCCAGCCGCTGAGCACCGTTGCGTCTTACGTGCAGTCCGGCAAGCTTCGCGCGCTCGCCGTCGCGACCACTCAGCGCGAGGGCGTGCTGCCCGAGGTGCCGACCTTCGCCGAAGCGGGCGTGAAGGATTTCGACGTCAGCACCTGGTACGGCCTGTTTGCGCCCATGAAGACGCCTGCCGTCGCGCTCGACGCCCTGCACGCCGCAGTGCAGTCGGCGCTCGCCGAACCCGACATCAAGCGGATCTGGGCCGAGCAGGGCGCCCGCATCGACCTCGAAAGCCGCCAGGCCTTCGGCGATTTCGTGAAGGCCGAGGTCGAACGCTGGAGCGCCATCGCCCGCACCACCGGCCTTCCGATGGAGTAGACATCCCTCATGTTCCTCGCCCCCGTTAGGGGGAGAGGAGCCTGAAATTGAGTCAGGTCTGACCGCCGCCGTTCACCTGCAGCATCTGGCAGTTCACGTAGGCACCGCCATCGGAGACCAGCAGGCCGAGCACCGAGCCGATCTCGGCGGGCGTGCCCATGCGGCCGAGCGGGACCTTGGCCATGGTCTCGAGGCGGTGGTGGTTCGACTCATCGTCATCCTCGACATCGGCCGAGATCGGGCCGGGCGAGATGGCGTTGACGGTGATGCCCTTGGGCCCGAATTCCTTGCCCAGCGCCTTGGTGAGTCCCCAGACACCGTGCTTGGCGACCGAGACCGGGGCGCGGCCGGCATAGCCGTGCATCGCATTCATGCCGGTGAAGTTGACGATGCGGCCCCAGCCCTTCTTCACCATGCCGGGCAGGCAGGCCTGCGACAGCCACACGGCGGCGTCGAGATCGACCGAGATGACGCGCCGCCAGTCGGCCTCGCTCATCTCGAGGAAGGGTTTGGCCGGCCGCAGCGCCGCATTGTTCACCAGCACGTCGACCGATCCGAACTTGGCGATCGCCTCCTGGGCCATGCGCCGGCATTCCGCCGGGCTGCCGACATCGGCCATGACGACCAGCGCCTCGACGCCGAGAGCGGCGGCTTCCTTCGCCACGGACTCGCAGGCCTTGCGGTCGGACGAGCCGTTGATCACGACGTCGTAGCCCATGCGGGCAAGCTGCAGCACACAGGCCCGGCCGATGTTGCGGCCGGCACCGGTCACCAAAGCTGTTCTCCGCGTCGTGGCCATTCTATATCTCCCGCGTCATATGTTCAGAGGGCGTGACGTGGAGCTGAAGACAATCTTGCTCGGACAGCGCCCGGCGCGAGTCTGGACCGGCGGCACCGGTGAGGCAATCGTGCTGCTCCACGGCGGCTGGGCGGGCGCGGAAGCCTACTGGTCGACCGTGACCGACGACCTCGAACGCACGCATCTCGTCGTCGCGCCGGAATTGCCGCTCGTGCATTCGCCCGAGGGTCTGCCGAGCTTCGGCACCTATGCCGAGTGGCTCGCCGAGCTGCTCACCGCAATGGGCATCGAACGCGCTACCCTCGTCGGCAACTCGTTTGGCGCGACCGTTGCCTGGTGCTTCGCCGGCCGGTACCGCGAACGCTGCACGCGCCTCGTGCTGGTGAACGGCTACCAGCCGCCGGTCTATTCGAAGATGCTGCGCTGGCTCGCCGGCAGGACACCGATCCGTCGGTTGGCCCGCGACAACCTGCAGCGCCTGCATTTCGGACCCGAGGTCCTGCCGCTCGCGTTCCATGATCGCTCCAAGGTGCCGCTGGAGATCGCCCGGACACTGGAGAATTTCACCGTCTCCGACGCCGACCGCGTCCTGGACTTCCTGCTGTCCGGCGAGGAAGCCGCACCACCACCGAAGGGATCGGTCCTGCTGATCTTTGGGGAAGCCGACCGCTCGCCGGTGCTCGACAAGAACGGTGCGCGAAAGATGCGGCTGTCCCTGGAGCAATCGCGGTTGGTGACGATCCCGGAAGCCGGCCACCTGCCGCAGATCGAGCGCCCGGAAGATTTCCTCCGGGCGCTGCGCGGGTTCCTGAGGCGCTAGACTGCGCCGCCCGATTTGAAGCCGGCGATGGCCTTCGCGTCGTAGCCGAGACCGGTCAGCACTTCGTCCGTGTGCTGGCCGAGGTCGGGCGTCGGGTTGAGCGCCTTGGGTTGCGGGTAGTCCGAGAGGTTGATGGGCTGGCCGACCACCTTGATCTCGCCCAGCATGGGGTGGTTGACCGGGCGGGCGATGCCGAGATGCTGGACCTGCGGTTCGGCGAAAGTCTTGTCGATCGTGTTGATCGGGCCGCAGGGGACGCCGGCCTTGTTCAGGGATTCGATCCAGTGGGCGCTGGTGTTGGTCTTGGTCACCTCGGCCAGCCGCTCGTTCAGCGCCTTGCGGTTCTGTGACCGCAGCGCCGGCGTGGCGTGCTCGGGATGCTCGATCAGCGCCTGGGCGCCCAGCGCCAGCGCCGCGCGCTTCCACATCTTGTCGCCGGCGGCGGCGATGTTGATGTAGCCGTCGCTGGTCGGGAAGACGCCGGTCGGGATGCTGGTCGGATGGTCGTTGCCGGCCTGCTTCGGCACCTCGCCTTTCATCAGCCAGCGCGAGGCCTGGAAGTCGAGCATGAAGATCTGCGCCTCGATCAGCGAGGTATGGACCCATTGGCCCTTGCCGGTGCGCTCGCGCGTGTACAGCGCCAGCATGATCGCCTGGGCGAGCAGGAGACCCGAGGTGAGGTCGGCGATGGGAATGCCGACCCGCATCGGGCCGCGGCCGGGCTCGCCGGTGATCGACATCAGCCCGCCCATGCCCTGGGCGATCTGGTCGACGCCGGGGCGCGCGGCATCCGGGCCGCTCTGGCCGAAGCCCGCGATCGAGCCGTAGATGATGCGCGGGTTGATCTTCGCCACCGTGTCGTAGTCGACCTTGAGGCGATGCTTCACGTCGGAGCGGTAGTTCTCGACGATGACGTCGGCCTTTTCCGCGAGCTTCATGAAGATCGCATGGCCCACGGGGCTCTTGAGGTTGAGCGTCATCGACTTCTTGTTGCGGTGCAGATTCTGGAAGTCGAAGCCGTGGCGCGCCCCGCCCATCGAATCGTTGTTCTTGCCGCCCTCGGACGGCGGCGGGGGCGGCTCGATTTTGATGACGTGCGCGCCCCAGTCGGCGAGCTGGCGCACGGCAGTCGGGCCGGCGCGGTGCGCCGTGAGATCGAGGACGGTGAGGTGGGAGAGGGGCAGGGCGGTCATCGGCGTTTCCTCCCTTTTGCTCAGCGGCCCTTGAAGACCGGCTTACGCTTCTCCATGAAGGCGCGGCGGCCTTCCTTGAAGTCTTCGCTGTCGAAACAGGCCTCGGCCATCCGGTCGAGCCTGGCGTGGTCCTGCTTCGATTCGGGCTTGGCGATCTCGCGCGCCGCGGCCTTGGCGAGCGCGATCGTCAGCGGCGCGTTCTGCGCGATGGCGCCGGTGATGCCGTCGACCATGGCGTCCAGCTCGGCATCCGCGGCGACGCCGTGCACCAGGCCCATGTCGTAGGCTTCCTTCGAGGAATACTGCTTGGCGGTGAACAGGAATTCCATGGCGCGCGGCAGTCCGACGATGCGCGAGAAGCGCTCGATGCGGAGGAAGCCGTAGCCGAGGCCGAGCTTGGCGGCCGGCACGCCGAAGCGGGCGCCTTCGTTGCAGTAGCGCAGGTCGCAGCAGGCCGCGAGGTTCATGCCGCCGCCGATGCAGTAGCCGGTGATCTTGGCGATGGTCGGCTTGGGGAAGTCGTAGAGCGCCTCGTAGCCTTCCTTGGAGATGGCGTCGTAGCGGACCTGCGCCTCGGCGTTGGCGCGTTCGCTTTCGAACTTCGAGATGTCGGCGCCGGACACGAAGGCCTTGCCGCCCGAGCCGCTGACGACGAGGCAACGGATTTCCGGGTCCTGGGCGAAGTCCTTCAGGATGCCGACGAAGCCGTCCCACATGTCGAGCGAGACTGCATTGAGCTTCGCCGGGTTGTTGAAGACGACATGGCCCACGGCGCCGTCGCGGCGACCAATGATTTTCTGTTCCTGCATACCGGCAATCCTTCCAATGAGGCGGGGAATATAGCCTGCGTCGACCGATTTGAATAAGGTGCGAACCAACCGGGAGGAACCGTGGCCTCAGTCGAACTGAAGGGCCTTTCCAAGCACTACGGCGCTGCCGTCGCTGTCGACGACGTTTCGCTGCGCGTGGAACATGGCCAGCTCGTCTGCCTGCTGGGCCCGTCGGGGTGTGGGAAGACCACCACGCTGCGCCTGATCGCCGGCTTCATCGAGCCTTCGTCTGGCGAAATCCAAGTGGGCGGCAAGGTCCTGTCCTCATCGTCGCGCACCGTGCCGCCCGAAGGCCGCAAGATGTCGATGATCTTCCAGAGCTACGCGCTGTGGCCGCACATGACCGTGGCGGAAAACGTGGCCTACGGGCTCAAGATCCGGAAGCTCGACCGCGCCACCATCGAAAGCAAGCTGAAGGCCATCCTCTCGACCGCGCGCCTCGAGGCGCTGGCCGAGCGCTATCCCGGGGAACTGTCGGGCGGCCAGCAGCAGCGCGTGTCGCTGGCGCGGGCGCTGGTCGTGGAGCCCGAGACGCTGCTGCTCGACGAACCGCTGTCCAACCTCGACGCCAACCTGCGTGAGGAGATGCGGTTCGAGATCCGTCGTCTGCATGACCAGTATCGCTACACGACGGTCTATGTGACCCACGACCAGGCCGAGGCCATGACCACGGCCGACCTGATCGCCGTCATGAACAAGGGCCGGGTGGAGCAGTTGGGACCGCCCGAAGAGATCTATGGGCGACCGCGCTCGGAATTCGTCGCGCGCTTCATCGGCGGATCGAACGTGCTCGGCGCGACGGCGCTCGATGAGAGCCGCGTCTCGGTCGCCGGCGGCGTGTTGCGGACGACCGGGCGGACGCTGGTCGCCGGCCGGTCCGTTGCCGTTTCCGTGCGCCAGCACGAGATCGGCTTGGGACTCCAATCGCCATCCGCGGAGACGGAGAATCGCCTCCGCGGCGTGGTCACCCGGCAGGTCTTCCTGGGCGCGACGCGCGACTACACGGTGACGCTGGACGATGGGACCGAGCTGCGCGTGACGACACCGCCCGGCCAGAACATCACGCCGGGCCAGTCGGTCTGGCTGCACTTGCCGGCGGAACAGTGCCGGGCATTGGCGGAGGAGTGACCATGACGAGGAAGCTGACGCGACGCCATGTGCTTGCCGCCTCGACGGCGACGGCCGCCGGGTCGTTCATCACGCCAGTGCGCGCCGCGCCGCCGGAGCCCACCAAGATCACGCCGGCGCTGATCGAGGCGGCGAAGAAGGAAGGCAAGTTCTCCTGGTACACGTCGGTCGACCTGGCACTCGCCGAGAAGGTCGCCAAGGCCTTCGAGGCTAGGTATCCCGGGATCACGATGAAGGTGGAGCGCTCGGGCGCGGAGCGCAACTTCCAGCGCATCGGGCAGGAGTTCCAGAACAGGATCTACAACTGCGATGTCGTGAACAGCTCCGACGCTGCGCATCTCATCGTGTGGAAACGGGCCAGGATGCTGGCGCCCTTCGTCCCTGAGGATGTCGCGCAATATTTCCCGGCGGCGCACAAGGACCCGGACGGCATGTTCGCCTCGTGGCGGATCACGCTCTGCCCGATCGCCTACAACACCAGGCTGGTGAAGGCCGAGGATGCGCCGAAATCCTATGCCGATCTGCTCGACCCGAAATGGTCGGGCAAGATCGTCAAGGCGCATCCGGGCTACAGCGGCACCATCATGACGGCAACCCAGCAGCTCAGCCGTGACCTCGGCTGGGCGTGGTTCGAGAAACTGGCGAAGCAGAAAGTCATGCAGGTCCAGTCGGCGACCGAGCCGCCCAAGAAGCTGGCGCAGGGCGAGCGTGCGGTGATGGCCGATGGCGGCGAATACGTTGCTGCTGAGTTGAAGGCGCGGGGCGAACCCGTCGAGATCGTCTACGCCAGCGAGGGCACGCCGCTGATCACCGGGCCATCCGCGGTGATGGCCAACGCGCCGAATCGCAATGCGGCGAGGCTGTTCCAGGCCTGGTCGATGACGCGCGAGGCGCAGCAGCTGAATATCGACGTCGGCGCCCTGCGCTCGGCGCATCCCCAGGCCGTGGATCGCGCCGACATGAAGAAGTTCTCCGACATCAAGATGCTGAAGGAAGAAGCGAACGTCGTTGCCGATCAGGCCGACGCGATCAAGGCTCAGTACGTCAAATACTTCAAGGTGTAGCCCATGCGCCGTCGTCAATTCGTCGCCGCCGCGGCGTCCACCGTCCTCGCGCCGCTCGGCGCGCGGGTCCTGTCCGCCGCGCCTCCGCCGCAGGCCATCACACCGACGCTGATCGAGGCGGCGAAGAAGGAAGGCAAGGTCACCTATTACACGGCGATGGACCTCTCGGTCGCCGAGCCGATGGCCAAGGCGTTCGAGGCGAAGTATCCCGGCATCAAGGTCGCGGTCGAGCGCACCGGCGCGGAGCGGCTGTTCAACCGCATTGGCCAGGAAGTCGGAAGCAATATCCGTCGCGTCGACGTGGCCAACAGTTCCGATGCAGCGCATTTCATCGTCTGGAAACGGCAGGGATGGCTGGAGCCGTTCCTGACGCCGGACATGGCGGAGAACCTGCCGGCCGATCAGCGCGACCCCGATGGGACCTTCGTCAACCAGCGAACGCACCTGTCAGCCATCGCCTACAACACGAAGCTGGTGAAGCCCGAAGACGTGCCCAGGGGCTTCGTCGATCTGCTCGATCCGAAGTACTCGGGCAAGCTGGTGAAGGGGCATCCCGGCTACTCCGGCACGATCATGACGGCGACCCAGCAGCTCGCGAAGGCGCTGGGCTGGGAGTATTTCGAGAAGCTCTCGAGGCAGAAGGTGTTGCAGGTACAGTCGGCCACGGAGCCGCCCAAGCGCATCGAGGCCGGCGAGCGCGCCATCGCCGTCGACGGCAGCGACTATCTCTTCTGGATGGCCAAGGAACGCGGCGCGCCGATCGAGGTCGTGCATGCCGTCGAGGGGACGCCGCAGATCTCCAACCCCATGGCGGTCTTCAGGGCGTCGCCCAATCCCAACGCCGCACGCCTGCTGGTCGGTTGGATCATGTCGCCTGAGGGCCAGGAATTCATCGTCAACGTGAGCGGCCAGTATCCCGCCAACAAGCTCGTGAAGGCCAAGGCTGGTCGCCCGGCGCTCGCATCGATCAAGACGCTGCCGGAGGACCCGAGCGAGGTCGAGAAGACGGCGGACGAGATCAAGACGCGGTACCAGCGATACTTCAAGGTATGACGCGCAGCTTCGATCTCTCGCGGACCGTTCTCGCAGCCGTCGCCGCCCTGTTGGCGGCGATGATCGCGCTGCCGGTGGGCTGGCTGCTGGTCGTGAGTCTGACGGCGAAGGATGGCGGGGTCACGCTCGCCAACTTTGTGGCGCTGTTCACCGATCCCACCTTCGTCGATCCCCTGATCACCACCCTGATCATCGCCTGCTCGGTGAGCGCGATCTGCTGCCTCGTCGCGGCGCCGCTGGGCTGGCTGGTGGCGCGAACCGACATGCCGTTTGCCCGCACGATCCGCATGCTGGTCATGGCCTCGCTGGTGACGCCGCCCTTCGTCGGGGCCATCGCCTGGGAAATGCTGGCGGCGCCCAACTCGGGGCTGCTGAACCAGCTCTGGCGGCTGCTCAGCGGCATGCCACCCGACGAGGCCTTGTTCGACATCTACAGCCTCGGCGGGCTGATCTTCGTGATTTCCTGCTACACGTTCCCCTACGTCTTCATCCTGGTCGCCAATGCGCTCGACCGCATGCCCGGCGAACTGGAAGACGCCTCCTCGATGCTGGGCGCCAGGACATGGCAGACCGCGCGCCTGATCACCGTGCCGCTGGCGCTGCCGACCCTGCTGGCGGGCGCGCTCGTTGCCTTCCTGCAGGCGCTGAACCTGTTCGGCTCGCCCGCCATCCTGGCCATCCCGGCGGGATTCCATACGCTCACCACGCGCATCTGGAGCCTGTTCCAGTTCCCGCCGAAGCCCGAACTCGCGGCGGCGGCCTCGGTGCCGTTGCTGGTGCTGACGGTGGTTCTGCTGCGCGCCCAGGCGATGGCGCTCGGCCGGCGCGGCTATGCGGTGCTGGGCGGCAAGTACGGTGCGCCGCGGCCCATCCGCCTCGGCTTGCTACGCGTGCCGGCCGTGGCGCTGGCGCTGTTCGTCCTCGCCATGCCGCTCTTCCTGCCCTACGCGGCGCTGTTCAACTCGGCCTTCTCGAGGGTCGCCTCGCGCATCGTCGGCCCCGAGACGATCACGCTGCACAATGTGAAGTTCACCTTCCTCGAGCTCAGCTCGACCATGCCGGCGCTGAAGAACACGTTCCTGCTGGCGACGGCCTCGGCAACCCTGGGCGCGCTGCTGGCGCTGATGATCGCGTACATCGTCGCGCGCAAGGCGGTGCGCGGCTATCGCGCGCTGGGCTTCCTCGCCACCGCGCCGCTCGCGATCCCGGGCATCGTGCTGGGTGTCGGGCTTTTCCTCGCCTATACGCGCCCGCCGCTCGCCCTCTACGGCACGCTGTGGATCCTGCTGATCGCCTTCGTCACCATCGAACTGCCGGCGGCCTATCAGCAGCTCGGCTCGGCCTTCCATGCCGTGCATCCCGAACTGGAGGAGGCCGGGCGCATGCTCGGGGCGACCCGGCTCAGGACATTGGCCGACATCACGGCGCCGCTCTTGCGGTCGGCCGTGATTGCGACATGGTGCTTCATCTTCGTCGCGACGATCCGCGAACTGTCCGCGGCGGTGATCCTGTTCACGTCGGAGACGAAGGTGCTGTCGGTGCTGATCTTCGACCTGAAGGAGAGCGGCGACGTCGGCGCCATTGCGGTGCTCAGCCTGACGATGGTCGCCATCACCACCGTCGTGATCGCCGCGGCCAATCGGCTTCATGCACGGCCCCAGAGTCGACCGGCCTGATGGCGGCTTGCGAAGCCGGCGATGAGAAGGCGTAATCGCCCGAACGGCACCTCACCTCCACTCTGGAAGGAAATCCCACGAATGCTCGTCGCGCGATATTTCCTGATCGTCCTTCTTGCGGGAACGCTGGCGGTGGATATGCCACAGGCTTCCGCCCAGCAAATGGTCAGCGTGGCACGGGAGGAAGTGAATCTGCGGTCCGGTCCGGGAACCCGCCATTCCGCCGAATGGATCCTGAGCAGAGGCTTCCCCTTGAAAGTCGTCGGACGACGAGGCGACTGGCTACAGGTGCAGGATTTCGAGAACGACAAGGGCTGGATCCTGCGAACGCTGACCAGCAGCACGCCGTATCACATCGTGAAGGTCAAGACCGCCAACGTGCGCAGCCAGCCGACCACGAGCAGCCGGATTCTCGGCAAGGTCTCCTACGGCGACGCACTCAGGACGCTCGAGCGCAAGAGCGGCTGGGTCAAGGTGCAACGCGACGGCGGGCTGCGAGGCTGGATCTCGCGGAGACTGCTCTGGGGGTGGTAGGTCCGGCCCTTCCGATCCTCAGTCGAGTATTGCCACCTCGTCGACGGTGATCGGCTTGGCAAGCAGTCCCAGCGCTTCCAGCGTGCTTATCGTCGCTTCCCAGCCGGCGCGGGTCTGCTGGCCGGTGGGCGGGCCCGAGAGCTGCTGGGAGACCGTTGCCGTGCTGCGGTCGACGTAACGCGGCGCGAGCCGTGGGAAGAGTCGGGAGAAATGCGACGCAGCGTCGGCCGGTCGCTCCCTCACCATGTTGTAGCCTTCCTGTACGGCCTCCTGGACGTTCCTGGCGATCTCGCGCCTGACCGGATCGGCCCAGGCATCGTCGTTGACGATGAGGTTGAGGCTGTAGGCCTTCACGCCGAAATCGCTCAGGCGGATCATGGTGATGCGGCGTCCCTCGGCGATCAGCATGGACGGCGCCATCTCGTCATAGTCGATCAGCGCGTCGACTTTCTTCTCGACCAGGTCATAGGCACTCCAGCCGACCGTGATCTCCTTGATCCTGCTGCGGTCGAGCCTGTTGGCGGCGATCAGGGCGCGGAATTCCTCGTTGGTGATGCTGCCCGGCACGAGTCCCAGCGTCTTGCCGTAGAGATCGCGCGGGTGGGCGATGCGGTCCTCGCCGCGGGTATAGATCACGGTCGGAGTCTTCGCATAGTAGACGGCAAGGCTCTTGATGGGCTGTCCCTTGGAACGGCCGATGGCAGTAGCGATGCCGCTCGACGAGCCGATCCAGTATGGCGTGCCCACGCCGATCATCTCCGCCGATGAGATCGCGCCCTGGGTCTCCGCGAAGGTGACCTCGAGTCCGCGGCGCTCGAAGGCGCCCATCTCCCGGGCCAGGTAGAACCCAGCAAAGGTCGGCAGCGCCTTCCAGTCGAGCAGGATCTCGACCTTCTGGGAGACGTCGGGGACGGGCTGTGCGATCGCCGGCGCCGGAAACAGCGAGGCCAGGGCGGCGGCGACTACCATTCGGCGGGAAGGGATCATGAAGGTTCCTGGATCAGTCGGCGGCCGGAAGGTAAGGGCGGAACATGTCACAAACGCGTCCGGATGGGGGAGCGAATTTCACCCGCCGGCGTTTCCCGCCGATGGACAGGCTCGCTTACTCCTCCCGCATCAGGCGGCTTCTGACCGACACCGTCGAAGGGTTCATCGACGACGACGCCTTCAGCCGGGGTGCGTCGATTGCGTATTTCACGCTTTTCTCACTGGCCCCCGTCCTGCTTCTCGTCATTGCCGTCGCGGGCCTCGCCTTCGGCCCGGAGGCGGCACAAGGCGCCATCGTGGATCAGCTGAGCGGCCTGATGGGCCGCGACACTGCGGAGGCCACGCAGGCCATGATCCGCAGCGCCAGCGACCGCATGTCCGGCCTGGTGGCCACGGTGGTCGGCATGGTCACCATCTTCGTCGCCGCCAGCGGCGTCTTCGGCGAGGTCCAGTCCGCGCTGAACGCAATCTGGAAGGCGAAGTCGCAGCGTTCGACCCTGTCGCGCCTGCTGCGGGCACGTCTCGCCAGCTTCGGCCTGGTGATCACGCTGGGGTTCGTGCTCATGGTTTCGCTGGCCGTCAGCGCGGCGCTGACGGCGCTCGCAAACTTCCTGAAGCACAGGTTTCCGGCCGCCGAGGTTGCCGTGCAGGCGACCGATCTCGTGATCTCCGTCGTCCTGATCTCGGGCCTGTTCGCGATCATGTACAAGGTGCTGCCCGACACCCCGATCCGCTGGCGCGACGTCGCGATCGGAGCCCTGATGGCCACCGGACTGTTCGAGGGCGGCAAGTATTTGATAGCACTCTACATCGGACAGACCGACATAGCCTCGAGCTTCGGGGCCGCCGGCGCACTCATCGTGCTCCTGCTCTGGATCTTCTACTCGAGCCTGATCTTCCTGCTGGGCGCAGAATTCACGCGGGCGTGGACGCATGTCTATGGCTCGCGCTGCGACGATCCCGCCCCGGCGCGCTAGCAGGTGAGGGCGAGGCGACCACCAGGGCGTCCGCGTCGTCGCTTGCAGCGGGTTTGACTTGAAGCCATATCTTCTGGCCATGAAATCGCTCCTGTCGGCACTGCTCGTGCTCCTCGTCGCGGCCCTGGCGACACCCGCGACGGCGCAATCCTACGAAGACCAGATGCGCCAGGCCGCGGGCGCCTATGAACGCAAGGACATGGCGACCGCCGTCCGCATCTGGAAAGTGTGGGCCGGCAAGGGCGAGGCCGAGGCGCAGACCCTGCTTGGCGCCATGTACTGGAGCGGGGAGGGCGTGCCGCGCAACCTGAACGAAGCGGCCAGGCTCTACCTTGCCGCTGCCCAGCAGGGCTACGCGCGCGCGCAGAACAATATCGGCTTCATGCTGGGGTTCGGCGAGGGCATCCCGCCACGCGACGACATCGAGGCCTACAAGTGGATAAGGCTCTCCATCGACCGGTACACGGCGAAGAACCAAGACCGGCTCGACCAGGCCCGAAAGGACCTGGCGACCCTCGCGGCTCGCATGAACCCTGCGCAAATCGCCGAGGCGGAAAGGCGCGTTCGGGCATGGAAACCGGCCCCGAAGGTGCGGTAGTCTGCGCGACCACGCGGCGGTCACGAGCGATGCCCCGACGTCGGCCCTATAAGAAGGACTGAATGAACCGACCCTCGGTCGCTGCGGCTTTTGCCGCCTCATTGCTTTTCGCCGGGATGTCCCAGGGCATCGCGCGCGATCTGCCGTGGGGCGAACAGGCGCATACGAGGGATGCCGGCCTCATGGCCGAACTTCGGCTGCTGGGGGTGGACTTGCCGCCGCTGCACGATCAGCCCTCGGCCACGGCTGGTCTTGGCGACCATCTTCATTTCATGGAACTCGCGTCGATCGACAGGCTTCTCGAGCGGAGCGTTGCCATCGAGATCACGCCGCCCCAGCCGCTCATCGCGATCGCAGACAACGTTCCGCCGCCGGTCGCGCACGGGCCGGTCCCTGAAGCCGTGTTGGCCCATGGCCGAAGTGTCGAAGACAGGATGCTGGACGACGGCCTGGATGACGAACGCCTGCAGGCGTACCTGCCATATGCGCGCCAGCTGGGCGTCGCGGGCGTGATTGCGGGCGGTTCGCTCGAAGCCTCCGCGGTCGCCGCCGGCGTTCCCGCGCCGGCCATGCTCGAAGCCATGCAGGCAATGGCCATGTCGGTCGATCTCAAGAAGGAGATGCGCGACGGGGACAGGTTCTATGTCCGCTACCAGCAGACCTTCACTCAGGCGGGTGCGCCGCTCGACGTCGGCCGTGTGCTGTGGATGGAGCTGCGGACGCCCAAGGGCGTGATGGCGATCCATCGCTTTCGCACGCGCGACAATACCGAGCGCTTCTGGATGGCGAGCGGGCAGGCCGCGATGCCGCCGTCGTTCCGGCTGCCGCTCGACACCGTTTCGATCTCGTCGGGCTTCGGCCTGCGTGCCGATCCGTTCGACCAGCCGCCGCCACCCTACGGCGGGAAGCCCCAGGGCGCCGGCGGCCCGAATCGTCCGCCGGGTCTCCCGCCCGGCCTGCCGACGGGAGGCGCCACCGACATGCCTCGCTCCGGCATCGGAGCAGGCTTTGCCGCATCGCCGGGTGCTTCCGGCTATGGCAGCTCCTCCTATGGCGGCTTCCGGGCGCCGCCGGCCTATGCGCTGTCGGCCCGACCCTCGTCGTCGCGCTCGCTGTTCATGCATGAAGGGGTCGACCTCGTGGCGCCGGCTGGCACGCCGGTCGTCGCGGCGGCCGACGGCCTCGTCGTCGGAGCCGCGCCGAACGGCCGTTACGGCAACTGGATCCGCATCGAGCATGGCGGCAAGCTGGCCTCGGTCTATGGCCACCTCTCCGCTTTCGCGGCCGGTCTCCAGCCGGGCAAGATGGTGTCACGCGGCGACGTGATCGGTTACGTCGGCAGCACCGGACGTTCGACCGGCGCGCATCTTCATTTCGAACTTCAGGTCGACGGCAAGCCGGTCAACCCGATCACCCACCCCGAGCTGAAGCGCGCGCAGCTGCGTGGTCCCGAATTCGAGCGATTCCGCAAGCAGGTGGCCGCCAGCCTCGTCGAGCGCGAACGCGAGGCCAGGCCGCCGGCCGTTTCAGTCGGCGACTGATCGACCGGTCGTCTCGCGGGCCTTCAGCGCGAACGCTTCTTCCGGCGAAAGGACCAGCCGGTGTCGCCCGACGAGCGCGAACCAGGCGATCCCCACGGCGAACCACGCGCCGACGCCCAGCACCCCGGACACGAACACCGGATCGAGCAGCTGATGGACCAGCGTGACGGCGGCGATCACGATGGTGACCATTGCGCCCGCCACGCCCATCGGGGAACGATAGGGCCGCACAAGGGCCGGCAACCGCGCGCGCAGCACGAGAAAGCTCACGGCCTGCAGCAGGTAGGAGAGCATGGCGCCGGCGACCGCCATATTGAGCAGCATGCCCTGGATGACAGCGGCGCCCCGCTCGGCGCCCATGCCGAACCATAGCGCGAACATGATTGCCAGGGCCACGGCCGACCCGGCCAGAAGGGCCACATGGGGCGTCTTGTGGCGCGGATGGGTGATTGACAGGAAGCGCGGGAAATAGCCCGCGCGCGACAGGGAGTAGATCTGCCGGCCCTTGGCAAAGAGGATGGTGTGGAAGCTGGCGACCAGGCCGGTGCAGGCGACCAGCGCCAGCGCCTTCGCCAACCCGCCGCCAAACGTGGCGCGGAAGCCGTCGAGCAGCGGTTCGCCCGAACTGGCCAGCTGGAAGCTGCCCGGGGCCACCGACGGGTTGAGCCAGACGATGAGACCCGCCGACACGAAGAGCGTCAGCAACCCGGCCACGATGCCACGCGGGATGTCGCGCGACGGTTCCATCGATTCCTCGGCTGCGAGGGGAAGCTGCTCGATGGCGAGGAACAGCCAGACGGCGAAGGGGAGCGCCGCCAGCGCGCCGTGCAGCCCGAACGGCAGCAGCGGGCCGCCGCCGTGCGCCAGCTCGACCGGCTTGCCGTCGGGGCCGGCGCCGATGTTGAGCGCGTATCGCCCGAACTCCGCAACGGGGAACGCCGAGACCCAGAACACGGCGAGGCACGCGAGGGACGCAAGCGTCACGAGGACGGTCACCTTGAAGGAGAGTTCGACGCCCCGGACATTCAGCGCGGCGAATACCGCATACCCGGCCACCCAGTAGGCCGGCAGCCACGCGGGAGGCGTCTCGAACACCGCGGCGAGATAGGTCGCCAGGAAGGACACGATGACCGCCGGCGTCAGCACATATTCGACGTTCTCGCAGAGTCCGGTGACGAAGCCGCCCCACGGGCCCATCGAGGCGCGGGCGAAGGAATAGGCACCGCCGGTGTGGGGCAGGGCGGACGCCATCTCGGCGATGCAGAAGACCAGGCCGAGATACATGATGGCGATGAAGCAGGCGGCCAGCGCGTAACCACCCCAGCCGCCGGCCAGCAGGCCGAGGTTCCAGCCGGAATAGTGACCCGAAACGACCGCTCCGACACCCAGGGCCCAGAGCGAGAAGACGCCGGCATAGCGGCGCAGCCCGCGTCGGGCGAAGTAGTCGGCTGTAACAGTCTGGTAAGGCATTCGCGATAGACCCATTTCACTTATGTTACCGGCGAAGGTCGGATCCGCACGAGGTGGATGGGTTGAGTGCCGTCGAAAGCGCGTTGATCGTTCTCGGACTGATACTGATCAGTACCGCCGCCGGTGTCCGTCTTCGCCGAAAGTTGCCCGAAACACATTTGAGCGGCGATTCCAAGGATGTCATCAAGCTGGCGACGGCCCTGGTCGCCACCATGGCGGCGCTGGTTACGGCGCTTCTCTTCGCCGCGACCCGCGCCTCGTACGAGACGACTCATGGCCAAGTCGGCCAGCTCACGGCCAATGTCATCGAGCTAGATCGGCTGCTCAGGGACTACGGTGACCAAGGCGTGGCGCTGCGGCAGGCCCTGCGCCGGGACGTCTCCGCCATGGTGAATGCGATCTGGCGTGACGACCAGGGCACGGTCCTGACCCCGGAGCAGGCTTCTGCAACCGAAGCCGAGGTCATCGCGAAGCTTCGCCATCTCGTGCAGAGCGATTCGCTGCAGACTTCGCTTCAGGCGCGGGCCTCGACCGTCAGCAACTCGCTGGCGCAGATTCAACTCACCCTCTATGCACATCCATCCGACTCTCTCGCCAAGCCGTTCGTGTTCGTGCTTGTGCTGTGGCTCTGCTTTATTTTCTGCACCTTCGCCATGTCGTCGGACGCCAATGCGACGATGCTGAGCGTCCTGTTCTTCTGCGCGTTGTCGGCTGCCAGCGCAATCTATCTCATTATCGAACTGGGACAACCGTTCGACGGCCTCATGCAAGTTCCAAGCGGTCCGCTGCGGCAGGCGCTTGCGCCCCTATAGCTGGGAAGGCGGACCGCCCACTCGCCTACCAGGTCATGCGGAATCCGGCGGTGAGGGCCTGGTTGGAATCCTGGCTGGAGATGTCGCCCTCGTAGCGGAAGTAGACCGAGGTGGCGTCG